>JAFRKA010000020.1 GCA_017432005.1 Erysipelotrichaceae bacterium | reverse complement strand
CTTGTGTACGACACCTGGCGGATCTTCTATATATTCTCCGTTCTTATACTTCTTTACACATTCAAGCTTGAATTCCTTACTGTACTTCACAAATGAAAAGTGAACCTCCTTTCGTCGGTCCAACTTTAGGGGTTCACTTCATAAAGCTTCTTTTTTGACCTCATACATCCGTTCATATATAATCAATCAGTGATGAGTGAAAACAGGACGAACACGATCGGTCGTGATTTCACGATGAGTGAACTGATAAGATTTGTAGCTGCACCGGTAATCACCAGACTGCTGGTATCGCTTTTAAGTACGCTCGATGATTCGCTGTTCGTCTCCAGATACTGCGGTCAGAATGCTCTGGCAGCTTTCTCGATCGCTTTGCCTTGGTTCATGCTGATCGATGCGATAGGCATGCTGGCTGGAGCTACATCGACGATCTGTTCCATCAAGATGGGCGAGAAGAAGAACGATGAGGCAATGAGCGACTTTACGACCATGTGCATCTTCACGTTTGTTCTGGGCCTGTTCTTTACGGTTCTTCTATTGTTCTTCCTCGATCAGCTGCTGATGATCCTGGGTGAGACTGAGATCCTGATGCCTTATGCCAAGAGCTACATGAGCGTCTCCAGGTTCTATATACCGATGATGCTTACAGGATATATCTTCGGCAGTTTCTATGTGATAGCCGGAAAACCTAAGTGGGCCATGTATGCCTCTTTGCTTAATACCTTATGTCAATTCTTCTTTGACTGGCTGTTCATCGTGAAGATGAATACCGGTATCGTCGGTGCCGCTTACGGCAACCTCATCGGTACTTCTCTAACGACCCTGATGGCTCTTTTCTTTTTCAGCAACAGAAACAGAGAGATTCATTTTGTAAGACCGCAGAGTAAACTCTTGCCGCTGCTCAAGAAAGTGTTCATCTACGGCAGAGTCCAGTTCATCACTTCCATCGCGATCTCTGTCAGTACATATATAAACAATGCCGTTCAGCTGTCCATCGGTGGAGAAAGAGTCGTGGCAGCTTATACCATCGCCAGCAATGTTACTTTCCTGTTCATGAATTCGCTGTTCGGGCTGATCGGTTCGCTTTCACCGCTGGCGGCCTATGCTTACGGTGAGAAGAATGCGTCGAAGTTCGCCAAGGTCTGCCGGCAGTCGATGATCCTTGTCGGAACTCTTGATCTGATCATCGTAATGATCATCTTTGCGGGAAGAGGTCTCATCCTTGATCTTTACCTGACCGAAAGCAGTGATCCGTATGTCAGGACACTGGCTACGACCGGTCTTAGTATCTATCCGCTGTCTTTATTGTTCCTGGGACCGAATATCCTGGTCCAGGATTATTCTAATGTCGTAGGCCGACACAAGGTCTCAACTTTCCTGTCTGTGATGGAGAACGTCGTCTTCCAGAATGCGTTCTGTCTGCTGCTGCCGCGGATCTTCGGCATCAACGGCGTCTGGTTCGTCTTCCTGACGACGGAGTTCATGGCTTTCCTGCTGTCGTCATATTTCGTCTATGCCAACAGAAACGTTTACGGATACGGGAAAGACGGCATCGCAACTTTTGTGAATTGAATGAATGCACCTATCGATATAAGCAATACCGTATTGCACACTGAAAGACTGATCCTTCGTCCCTGGAAACAGTCAGATCTGGACGACTTTTTCACATACGCCAGTGTTGAGGGAGTAGGACAGATGGCCGGATGGCTGCCGCATAAGGATAAGGAAGAATCTCAACGGATCCTGGACCGCTTCATTAGAAATAAAAAGACATTTGCCCTGGAATATGAAGGGAAAGTGATCGGTTCACTGGGCATCGAAGAATACGACGAAGAGAAGTATCCTGAATTCAGTGATAAGAAATGCCGTTCGATCGGATATGTTCTGTCTAAAGAATACTGGGGCAACGGTCTGATGCCGGAAGCCGTCCATGAAGCGATCAGATACCTCTTTGAAGATGTCGGACTTGATGTGATCTTCTGCGGTCATCTTCTCAGAAACACACAGTCGTTGAGAGTGAATGAAAAATGTGGTTTCAATCATTATAATTATGATAAGTTTGAAACAAGCTACGGAGCGATCGAGGATCATGAGATGAGGATCCTGACCAAAGAAGAATGGAGAAGGTAGAGATATGTTCAATAATGAAGAGTTTGATGTCTGGGTCTATGAATATGATGATATGACAAAACGGTCTGAACTTGCGGATGCTTATCCTTTCGCCGGTTATTCAAAAGTACTGGATCATATTTATAAAGAGATCATGAAGAAGGAAAAAACGACCGTGCTCGATCTGGGATTCGGTACAGCTGTTTTGACTTCAAGACTGTATGATCAGGGCTGTGAGATATACGGTCAGGATTATTCGACCGGGATGCTGAAGATAGCTTCGGGGAAAATGCCTAAAGCACATCTTTATCAGGGTGATTTTTCAGCAGGACTTGTACAGGAACTGCTTGAACATAAATATGATTTCATCATTGCTACCTATTCGCTTCATCATCTTGATGATGAACAGAAAGTCGTCTTTATTGATAAACTGTTTGATCTGCTCAAGGAAGACGGAAAGATCCTGATCGGCGATATCAGTTTTGCGACACGTTCAGAGATGGATAAATGCAAAGCAGAAGCCAAAGATGAATGGGATGATGAAGAGACATATTTTGTCATCGAAGAATTCAGAAACAGGTATCCAAAACTGAAGTATAATGATATCTCCTTCTGCGGCGGCGTCATTGAACTGAAGAAAGACTGAACAGTCCGGGAGTCAAAGACAAGATGTCATATATCCTTGATAAATACGATGTATTCTATGATGATCAGCGGATCGGTTCTTATTATGTCTATGAAAACGGAAAAGTGACATATTATACGTATTATGGATGTCCAAAGGATCTGAAAAAACAGCTGGAGGGATTGAAGCTTGATAAAGACCTGACAGATAAGCGATCCATCAAACCGCTTTCTGAACTGATCGATGATTCCAACCGTGTACAGGGAAGAAAGAAGATCATATATAAAAAGGATCATCTTAGTCTGGAACGTGAGCCACAGGCGAGCGGTGAACGTTATTCGGTATACAGACGTTCAGCTGAGGAAGGTGAACCGGATTACTCTCCGCTTCATCATGACGCTCCGCATTATGAGGGCCCCCATACACCGAAAGACATGCGTGAATGGGCTTCATGGTATGCATTCAACAAAATGGATGACGGAACATATGAAGCAGAGCTCGATGAAGCCTGGTGGTGGGGCGGAGGCCACAATGACGGAGGAACGATCCGCAATCCGATACCGGAAGAGTGGTTTGAACTTTCTTATGATGAATTTCTGGAAAATGTCGTGTGTCTTTCTGCTGCTGCGCATTACGGATTCACGGCCGAGATCCTGAAGAAGAAAGAGGGACTTAAAGAATTCTTCGGGTATGAATAAATATGAGAAAAACAATCAGAACAGATGATCCTGAAGCAGTATATCTGAAAAGAAAAGACAAACGTCTGGCTAAAGTTATTGATATGATCGGTGATCTGAAGATCTATCAGGAAACTGACGGCTATTCTTTTCTGGTGGAAGGGATAGTCGGACAGATGCTTTCAAACAAAGTTGCGGAGGTCCTGTGCGGAAGACTTCATGTTCTGTGTGAAGGTGATATCGATCCTGAAAAAATAAAGAAGTTAAGTATCGCTGATCTGAAAAGTATCGGAATATCCGCAGCGAAGGCTCAGTATATCATGAACCTGACTGAAGCTGTGGATTCAGATTCGATCGATCTGAATACTTATCAATCAATGTCGGATGATGAAGCTCTTAAAAGTCTGACTGCTGTCAAAGGGATCGGGACCTGGACAGCCAAGATGTATCTCATCTTCGTATTGAACAGAGAAGATGTCCTGCCGTATGAAGATGTTGCCTTCCTGCAGAGTTATAAATGGCTGTATAAGACTGATGATGTATCCAGAGATGCTGTGAAGAAGAAATGCCGGAAGTGGAGACCATATTCGTCTCTGGCGGCACGCTATCTCTACAGAGCTCTCGATGAAGGTCTGACTGCAGAAGAATTCCACCTGTATAAATAGAAAAGCACCGTTATGGTGCTTTGTTTTTAATGGCAGGGGAGGTAGGGGTTGAACCCACACCAACGGTTTTGGAGACCGGTATACTACCGCTATACTACTCCCCTATGTGCTAATATATTTTATCTTAAAGTGAGTGATTGCGCAAGGTGTATACTTAAAGTATGAAGAGGTATCTGCTCAGCAAGGTAAAACCTGAAATGTACGGATCGATCGCTGAATTCCGTCAGGAGATCCTGGATGATGACGGTAATTTTGACGGCTGTCAGCAGCTCGATCAGTATGAGGATATCGAGAAGTGGGATCTCAACTGTCAGCTGTTCGAAAAGCCTGATACAATTCCGCCCGGCTACTCCCTGGGTTTTCAGTATGTCTATCTCGATGAGGATGAAGTGGTAGGCATGATCAATGTCCGTCCGGAAGCGGAAACACACTTCCTGCTCAAACAGTATGGCGGCCATATCGGCTATGAAGTTAAGCCTTCCAGACGCAGACAGGGCATTGCTACGAAGATGCTGGCAGATACACTGAAACTGTGCAGGGATGAATTCAGACTCAAAAGAGTGCTGATCACCTGCCTCAAGGACAATGAGGCTTCGCGCAGAGTTATAATGAATAACGGCGGCGTATACGAAAGTGATATCGTCTATCCGCCTAAAGATGAGATTTTGGAAAGGTATTGGATCACATTATGAAGATTGGTGAATTCTCTGATTCTTTCTTGCCGATTGTTGACGGTGTCGGAAGAGTCGTATACAACTACTGTGAGACCATAGCCAAAAAAGGCTATGAGGTCACGGCAGTCGTTCCGCTGGACAAGTTCGGTTACCGGGGCAGATTCCCGTTTGAGATCATTGATTATTATTCACGTTCACTGCCGCTGATGAAACAGTATGATGCCGGAATGCCGGCTTTCGATCTGCATTACAATGCCAGGATCAAAATGACGGATTTCGATATCGTACATGTCCATACACCGTTCATTGCCGGATATGAAGGCATCAAATATGCCAGAGAGAGGAATGTTCCGATCGTCGGTACTTTCCACTCCAAATACTATGATGATTTCCTGCAGATAACCGGTTCAAGACACATGGCCGGACTGGGTACGGATATCATCGTCAGTTTCTACAACCACTGTGATGAAGTCTGGGCGGTATCGGAGAATTCTGCCGAGACTTTAAGATCATACGGCTATGAAGGTCATTTGGAGATCATGCCTAACGGAATGATGATCAAGGAGCTCAATCCTGAATGGAAAGATCTGGCCCGTACGCATTTTGATATCGATGACGATCCGTGTCTGCTTTATGTGGGACAGATGAACTGGAAGAAGAATATCGAAAAGATCCTGCTTGCCGCCAGCATGCTCAAGAAAGACGGTGTGAAGTTCAATCTGATCATGGCCGGCAAGGGACCGCATGAGGAAGAGATAAGGAAGAAGGTTCACGAATTGGGTATTGAAGAAGATACCTATATGGTCGGCCATATCCTGAAGGAAGAATTGCTGACCGGACTGTATATGCTGGCAGACATCTTCGTCTTCCCGTCCCTCTATGACAATGCACCGATGGTCGTCCGTGAAGCAGCCAATGCCGGGACGCCGTCGATCGTGACCAGGGGTTCAAGTTCGGCTGAGACGGTCGATGACGGGGTCAACGGTTTCCTGTGTGAAGACAGTGCCGAAAGCATCTGTGAAGTCATCAGGACAGCTTTGGCTGACAGAGAGAAGACCGCCAGGATCGGTCTGCAGGCCAAGGATACGATACCGGTCGCCTGGGATGAGATCATCGATACGGTCCTGGACCGTTATCAGTACCTGATCGACAGAAAGAAGGAACAGTGAGTTCCTTTTTCTATGTTATAATTTATAAAGAAAATATATAGATAATATAAGGAGAGAAAACTATGGCTACACCTCATATTGGCGCTGAAATGGGCGATATCGCCAAGATCGTACTGATGCCCGGAGATCCGTTAAGGGCTAAGTTCATTGCAGATACTTTCTTGGAGAATCCTGTTCTTTTCAACAAGATCAGAAACATGTTCGGTTATACCGGAACATACAATGGCAAGAGGATCTCGGTCATGGGATCAGGAATGGGCATTCCTTCGATCAGTCTTTATGCACATGAGCTCTACAAGTTCTATGGTGTTGAAGAGATCATCAGAGTCGGTTCGACCGGTGCTTTTACACCTGACATCAATATCTATGATACGATCCTGGTAAAGAAGGCTTATTCTGATTCATCATATGCCAAATGCAAATGCGGTGATGAGGATGAATTCCAGTATCCGTCACCGGAGCTCAACGACAAGCTCAGAGCAGCAGCTGAAAAGCTGGGCATTCCAGTCATCGAAGGCAATGTCTGGTCAAGTGATGTCTTCTACTATGAAAGCAACGTCATGGATCAGGTCACCAAGACTGCCATGGAAAAGGAACTGTGCTGTGCTGAAATGGAATCATTCGGTCTGTTCGCTACAGCCAAGGTCCTGGGCAAGAAAGCTGCCTGCATGCTGACAGTATCTGACAACATCGCTACCCATGTCGAAACGACATCTGAAGAGAGACAGTCAAAGCTTCTGGATATGATCAGGATCGCTCTGGAAGCAGTCAAGGAAGACTAAGATGAAAGTATTGTGTTTCGGTTCATTGAACTATGACCATGTCTATGAGATGGATCATTTTGTGGAACCCAAGGAAACGCAGTCATCTCTTTCCTATACCCGCAATTTCGGCGGTAAGGGTCTGAACCAGTCGATCGCTTTAGCTAAAGCCGGACTGGATGTATACCATGCCGGAAGAGTGGGAAGTGACGGACAGGATTTCATCGATTATCTCAATAAATACAACGTCAAGACTGATTATCTGCTCAAGGATGATGAGCAGGCAACAGGTCATGCGATCATTGAAGTATGCAAAGGGCAGAACTGCATCATCCTGCACGGCGGAGCCAATCAGGCGATCGACGAGAAACAGGTCGACGAGGTCCTCAGCCATTTTGAGAAAGGCGATGTCCTGCTGATCCAGAACGAGATCTCCTCAACGGCCTATCTCATCAGAAAGGCTCATGAACTGGGGATGAAGATCGTCTTCAATACCGCTCCGATGAACGAGAAGGTATTTACTTATCCGCTGGATATGATCGATATCTTCGTCGTGAACGAGATCGAAGGTGCCGGACTGGCTGGTATCAGCAGTTCGGATATCGATGAGATCATTGCCGGACTGAGAAAGGCTTACCCGGACAAGCAGATCGTTCTGACGGTCGGTGAAAAGGGATCCTACTATCTATACAAAGACGAAATGATCCATCAGGATGCTTTTATGGTCGAGGCTGTCGATACGACAGCTGCCGGTGATACGTTTACCGGTTTCTTCCTGGCTTCACTGCTTAAAGACGGCGATATGAAGGCAGCTCTGAAACTGGCAGCCAAGGCTTCGAGCATCACTGTTCAGGGCCATGGTGCCGCTCAGTCTATTCCAAGTATCGACCAGCTATGAAATATGTTGATATGCATTGTGACACGATCACTGTTCTTTATCAGAATAACGGTGATCTGCTTCGCAATGAACTGCATAATGATCTGAATAAAATGAAAAAAGGCGAATGTCTCTTGCAGAACTTCGCCGTTTTTACCGATATCGCTGAGAAGGATTCTTCCTTCACTGAAGCTTCGATCAGGTATTACTATGAACAGCTTGAGAAGTATCCTGAACTGATCAGACCGGTATACCGTTATGATGATATCGAAAAGAACGAGAAAGACGGATGTATCAGTGCCTTACTGACCCTGGAAGAGGGCAGTGTCATCGACAATGATCTGCATAAGCTCGATCATTTCTACGATGAAGGTGTACGCATGATCACTTTGACCTGGAATTATCCCAACGGGATCGGCTTTCCAAACTTCTCTATGCAAGACGGTGATTACGAAGATCTTTTGTATCACATCAATGAGAAAGACGGTCTGACACCTTTCGGGATCGAATATGTAAGAAGGATGGAAGAACTCGGTATCATCGTCGATGTGTCTCATCTTTCCGACCGCGGTTTCTATGACGTGCTGAAATATACCACAAAGCCGTTTGTCGCTTCCCATTCCTGTGCCCGGGCATTATGCGGTGTGGCCAGGAACCTGAGCGATGACATGATCGAAAAACTGTCTCAAAGAGGCGGAGTCGTCGGTCTGAATTACTGTTCCTCTTTCATTGAGGATCATAACGAGGAATTCACGAAGATTTCGGATATGGTCGCACACATCAGACATATCGTGAAGATCGGCGGGATCGACTGTGTGGGACTCGGTTCTGATTTTGACGGCATCGAAAACAGACTGGAGATCAAAGATGCTTCAGGAATGAATCTGCTGTATGAAGCACTGAAACCGTATTTTACGGAAGAGGAGATACGCAAGATCTTCTATGAGAACGTCTTGCGCGTCTATAAAGAAGTATTCAAGTAAAAAGCCCTTGCGGGCTTTTCATTTTAATATAACTGTTTTTCCAGTCTGTACATCGCTTCCAGGGCGACCAGGATCTCTCTTTTCTCGCCGATGGCGGTCCGATCTTCACCGCTCTGGTAGGAGCCGATGGATTCTTCAGTGTTCTCGCCCCAGAGGACGACATTGTTCAGGATGGAAGCAGTATGGACGTTTCTGAGTCTACCTACGACAAACAGGGCTGCCGTTTCAAAGTCACTGCCCAGGACGCCTTTCTTTGACCATCTGGCACAGTTTTCAGCGTCCTCATCATAATAGAAAGATTCATGGGAGAGGACGATGCCCTCATGGTGTTCATAGCCGTTTTCTTCAGCTACTTCAGCGCAATGTCTGATCAGCCGGTAATCAGGAACGGCAGGATAGTTCTCGCTTATATAAGTCCTTGAGGCGCCGTCTTCACGGATGGCACCTTCGGCGATGATCAGATCACCGAGGCCGATATTATTCTGCATGGCACCGGCTGAACCGATCCTCATCATCGTATGGACACCGATATTCTTTAATTCTTCTACAGCGATCGCTACTGACGAACCACCCATGCCGGTCGAGATGCCGATGACGCGCATGCCTTTGTAGGTACCGGCGATCGAACGGTATTCTCTGTTGAAAGTAAGTTCTTCGACGTTCTCAAGGCATTCAGCTATCACATCGACTCTTTTGGGATCGCCCGGCATCAGCGCACATGTCGCTTTTACCGATTCATCCAGCTGGATATGAGGCTGTTTCATTGAGTCACCTCATCAAGACACTTTTCCAGTCTGGCGATCAGTTCCGCTTTTTCATCCTCCTTCATGAAGGAATAGCGGACGGAGTTGATATTCATCAGGATCAGATCTTCGTATTCAAAACCCATTTCATTGAGACAGTGATCATATTCATCATCAAGGGTGACACGTGACATCGTCATATTGTCGGTATTGATGGTCACCGGGATACCTATACTGTAGAGGTTCCAGGCCGGATGCATCTCATATGATTCTCTGGTCTGACACTGGATGTTGGAAGTCGGGCAGATCTCCAGCGCGATATTGTGTTCAGCAGCATAGCGGCTCAGGGCCGGATTCTCATAGATGTGATGACCGTGTCCGATCCTGACGGCACCCATATCGATGGCATCCTTGACGGTGCGCCAGTCTTGTGAATCGCCGGCATGGCAGATGATCGGTGTTCCCAGCTCTCTGGCTGTTTTGAACTGTTCGGCGAAATTGCTCAAAGGAACGAAACCTTCAGCACCCGCAAAGTCGATACAGACGACACCTTTGTCGAGGTATTTATGAACGATCTGGGCCGTCTTCATATTGGCATCCCAGTTGACGGTCTCATCGCCCTGACACATCATACAGCAGATGATGCCGATCTTGATGCCCGGATTGGCTTCCATGCCCTGACGGCGTCCTTCCAGTACGGCTTCGATCGCATCTTCCTGACTCATGCCTTTCTGGACATGAAGCTGCGGAGCGAATCTGATCTCGGCATAGGCCAGACCCTGATTGGCAAGATCTTCGATCAGTTCTCTGGTGACTCTGGCCAGTGATTCTCTGTCCTGCATGACCATGAGCGGTGCATCGAAAGCTTTCAGATATTCATTGACACTGCCGGACATGACGCATTTTTCAATAAAAGCCTTATAACCTTCCAGCGTATCGGCCGGAGCAGGAGCTCCCTGTTTCTGGACCAGATCCCAGATGGTCTCCGGTCTGAAAGAACCATCCAGATGCAGATGGAGGTCTACTTTCGGAAAAGTGTATTTCATATTATCTTTACCATCCTTATATCCTAATTATAGCGGAACTTGCAGTATGTTAGAATAAAAGAGTAATCAAGGACGGATAATTTATGAACGAAAAAATCAGGAAGAGACCGGTCATCCTGGACGGGGATCCTGGTCACGATGATGCGATCGCCTGGGTGCTTGCGGCAACCGCTGACGAGTTCGATATCAGGGCGATCACGACTGTTGCCGGAAACCAGACGCTGGAGAAGGTGACATACAATGCCAGAAGGATCGCAGCCTTACTGAAACTGGATATCGAGGTAGCCAGGGGAAGAAACAGGCCACTGTGTTCCGATCTGATCATCGCCCCCAATTTCCATGGCGAGACAGGACTGGACGGTCCGGCTTTACCGGAACCTGATCATGAACTCAGCAGCCTTTCGGCTCCGGAAATGATGGCGAAAGTCCTGCAGGAATCTGAAGAGAAGATGACGATCATTTCGACCGGTGCACAGACTAATGTTGCGGCTTTGCTGCTGTCTCATCCGGAACTTAAAGAAATGATCGAGATGGTTTCGACGATGGGCGGAGGACTTAGAAACGGCAACTGGACTTCCGGTGCGGAATTCAATATCCTGGTCGATCCGGAAGCGGCTTATACGCTGATCCACAGCGGAGTTAAACTGCAGATGTGCGGTCTGGATGTGACGGAAAAAGCACTGGTCTATCCTGAAGACTGGGAGAGGATCAGAGCACTGAACAATCCGGTCGCCAGGATCGTGGCTGAATGGTTCGATTTCTTCTTCATCCATGTGAAATCACTGGGCTGGTCCGGAGCGACGACTCATGATCCTTGTGCAGTCATGTCGCTTCTGCATCCGGAGATCTTCGATATCAGAGACTACTATGTCGATGTCGAACTGAACGGTAAATACATGCGCGGAGCGACCATCGCTGATTATAACGGCATCTTGGGCAAGGAAGCGAACTGCCACTGTGTCGTCGATCTCGACCGTGAGAAATTCGTCGATTATCTGATACAAGCCTGCGCAAAATTTGAAGGATGGGAGGTGAACTTATGAGAAAGATCCCGATCTGGATCGATACCGATACCGGTGTCGATGATGCCGTAGCCATCCTGACGGCTGTAAAAATGGAGGAACTGGAGATCGTCGGTGTTTCGGCTGTCGCCGGCAACACTTCGCAAGAGAATGCTTTCCGCAATGCCAGAGACGTACTGGCACTGGCAGGAAGAAAAGATATCAGAGTCTATCCGGGAGCAGAGAAACCACTGCTCAGAACGCTTGAATATGCTGAACACGTTCACGGAAGAAACGGTCTGGGCAATGCTGAGATCGAACACTCTGATGCCCCGATCGAAGAGAAGAAAGCCTGGGACGCTCTCTATGAGAAAGCCAGGGAGCTCAAAGGTGAACTGGTCGTATGTCCGGTCGGACCGTTGACCAATATCGCCATTGCGATCGCTCTTCATCCGGATATCGTCGATTACATCAAGGAACTCAATATCATGGGCGGAGCTGCCGATGGAGGCAATGTCACGCCTTGTGCTGAATTCAATATCTATGCCGATCCGCATGCGGCCGAGAACGTCTTCAAATCCGGTATCCCGGTCAATATGTTCGGACTGGATGTCACGATGAAAGCTTATCTTTTTGATGAAGATATTGCGGAGATCTCCTCGTACGGGAATAAAGCTTCTGATCTGTTCAGAGATTCGACAGGTCTGGTCTACAGGATCCGCCAGCAACGTAAAAAACAGGGTCTTTGTGAACATGACAGCTGTCCGATCGTCTATACCGCCCATCCGGACTGGTTCGAGGGTCATAAGTGTGGTATCTATGTCGAGACTCAGGGTAAAATATCCACAGGCAAGACCGTGACGGATCTGTGGACGGATTTCAAATACGAAGACCGCCACTGTCAGGTCTTCCTTGATCTCGATCAGCCGCGTTTTGCGAAACTGATCAAAGATGCGTATAAGTCATATGGGGAGGAGAACAACTGATGAGTACAGTATGGGAAAAGCTTGATGATAAACAGATGAAGAAACTGATGTCTTTCGCTGAAGGATACAAGAGCTTCCTGAGTGAAGCCAAGACCGAAAGGGAAGCTGTAAGTGAGAGCATCCTGCTGGCTGAGAAGGTCGGTTTCAAGCCTTTCTCCAAAGTAAAGAAAATAAAGGCCGGTGACAGGATCTATTTCAATAACCGCGGTAAATCACTGGCTCTATTCGTGATCGGTAAGGACGATATCGACAAAGGCATGAATATCCTGGGTGCTCATATCGATTCACCGCGTATCGATCTTAAACAGAATCCGGTCTATGAAGACAATGGTCTCGTGCTTTTTGATACCCATTATTACGGCGGTATCAAGAATTATCAGTGGGTAGCCATCCCTCTGGCTCTTCACGGTGTCGTCTGCCATAAGGACGGAACAAAGACCGAAGTGAAGATCGGTGAAAAGGATGATGAACCAGTCCTGGGTATATCTGATCTGCTGATCCATCTGGCTACTGAACAGATGAAGAAGAGTGGCGGGAAAGTAGTCGAGGGCGAAGATCTCAACGCTCTGGCAGGATCGATACCGGCCAAGGTAAAGAAGGATGAAAAAGATCCGGTCAAGAAGAATCTTTTAGCGATCCTGAAAAAAGAATACGGAATGGAAGAAGATGATTTCCTGTCTGCCGAACTGGAACTGGTCCCGGCAGGTAAGGTCAGGGATCTTGGACTCGATCGCAGTATGATCCTGGGCTATGGTCATGATGATCGTGTCTGTGCCTATACTTCTCTGAAAGCTCTGCTGGAAATGAAAGAACCTCAAAGAACAGCTGTATGCATCCTGACCGACAAGGAAGAGATCGGTTCGATCGGCTCGACCGGTGCCATGTCTTCTTTCTTCGAGAACAGTGTTGCGGAACTGCTTGCTTTGGAAGGCAATTACAATGATCTGAAACTGAGGCACGCTTTAGAGAATTCAAAGATGCTGTCATCGGATGTATCGATCGCCTTTGATCCGAACTATCCGTCAGTCAGCGAGACCAAGAATACAGCTTTCTTCGGTAAAGGCATCTCCTTCAACAAGTTTACCGGCAGCGGCGGCAAATTCTCTGCCAACGATGCTCCGGCTGAATACATCGCCAGGATCAGGAACATCATGGACCGCAACGGGATCATGTTTCAGTTCTCGGAACTGGGCAAGGTCGATCAGGGCGGAGGCGGAACGATCGCCTACATCCTCGCTGACAAGAACATGGATGTCATCGATGCCGGTATTCCGGTCCAGAATATGCATGCACCGTTTGAGGCCGTCTCCAAGGCTGACATCTATGAAGCCTACCGGGCTTATCTGGCTTTCCTTAAGGAAATGAACTGATGATCGTAAACTACGAAGAATCGATACTGGCTTATATTTCGGCGATAAGAAGATATTTCTCTCTTTCTTCAGAATATGAGCCGGAAAAAAGATTCATGGATTTACTCGACAGACGAAGACCTGAAAAGGTCTTTATTCTGCTTATCGACGGTATGGGCGCCAGACTGATCGACAGGAAACTGCCGGAAGATGCTTTTCTTAAGAAACATATGCTGTATCGCACATCGACTGTCTTTCCATCAACGACGACCTCGGCTACGACCTCGATCCAAAACGGCAAAGCTCCCAGTGAGAATGCCTGGCTGGGCTGGTGTCAGTATCTGAAAGAAGCTGATGACATCATCATTCCGTTCCTTTCGATCGGTTACTACAATGATGTCAGATATGAAGACCACATCATGTTTAAACACATTCCGGTCTCAACGACCGAAAATGATTTGAAAAAGAAAGGCATCGGCTCCAGGATCCTGTTCCCGTCTTTTGCGGAAGATGGCTGCGATGACTTTGACGAGATGTGTCAGAGGCTGATCGCTCTTTCACACTCGGATGAATACCGTTATATCTATGCCTACTGGGACAGATATGACACTTATATGCACGAATATGGGCCTTCTTCAAAGATCTGTGATTCATATCTTGAACATATCAACTATGAGATCGAGAATCTGGCTCTCAATCTGAGTGATGATACGATGCTGGTGGTGATCGCCGATCACGGTCAGGTCGATATCAACCGTTACTATAATCTCTACGGTTCAGAGTTCGACAGATTCTTTTACCGAAGACCGTCCCTGGAATCAAGAGCTCAGGCTTTCTTCATCCGCAAGGGCATGGAGAAGGAATTCGAGAAGAGATTCAAGGAAGTGTTCCAGGACGACTATATCCTGTTGAGCCATGAACAGGTCTTAAGATCGAAGCTGTTTGGAGATCACGGCAATCATCCGCGTTTCGAGGAATTCATCGGTGATTATCTGGCGATCGGCAAATCTGATCTTTCCTTTGAATACCACGAAAGAGAGAAACATCGTTTCAAAGGTCAGCATGCCGGGATGAGTGATGATGAACTGCAGATACCGGTGATCGTCTGGATGAAATAACGGGCTTGCCCGTTTTTTTGTTGGTCAAGTCAACAGATGAATGATAAGATAGGAGTTGTATGAAAAAGATCATCTGCAAGAACTGCGGCGGACAGTTTGACAGCTCTCTGAGCAAGTGTCCGTACTGCGGTACCATGAACAAGAAAGGCGCCTATGCCGATTTCCGCAAGAAGATCTCCGGCATGATCGATTCGATGCTGGGAATGAAGGATGAGGCACAGAAGTCCGTTAGCCGGATGATCGTTTCCTCTGTCTTAAGGGGACTGATCCTCGTGCTGATATGTATGGCTTTAGGCTTTACAGCCGGTTATTTCCAGAACGTCAACTACTATAATGACAAAGAATACGATCAGAAGACCTACGACAATATCGTCTGGGAAGATGAAAATCTGGAGAAACTGGAAGAAGCTTACCGCAATGAAGATTATGATACGATCAAGAAACTCTACTACGAGAATTCCTCGGTCATCTATAACTGGGAACATTACGCATCCTACTGTCTGAAGGAAGAATTCTCGGAGTTGAAGGAAGAACCATATTTTTCAAAATATATACTGGCTAAAATACTGTATTTCCTTTTTTATCCTGATTATTATGCGAATACCAACAAGATGTCCAAGGAAGAATATGATGAATATCTGGCGGACAGGGAAGAACTGCTGCAGATGATGAAAGAGAAGGATTATACAGAAGTCGAGCTGAAAGAGATATATAAAGAGGCTTCCGATGATTACGGATATCTGGATTACGGAAAGATCGAAGAGATGATGAAGGAGGAAACAGATGGTTAACTGTAAGAACTGCGGTGCTCCTTTAAATCTTGATACTCCGGTCTGTCCGCATTGCGGCACCCCCAATCCGGAAGCTGCAGAGCATCTGAAGAAACTGGCGCAGCTCGACAGGCAGTATCGCAAGACCCGCTATGAAGTAGAGTCGGAAGTAAAGAAGACCAGTAAGGGCTATAAGCTCTTGATAATCCTGATCATGCTGATGCTGGCAAACTTCCTGCTGATACCGGTCTACGGCATGAGCTATGAAATCGCCGATCGCATCAATGCCTCGAAGTTCTCTAAAGAAGAAGTGAAGGCCAAGATGGATGAGCTGCTGGAAAAGGGCGAATATGCGGAATTCTATCTTTACTATGACCGCTTTGATCTTCGCTATGACGTCTTCCCGGAATATAATCAGATCGCTTATCTGTCATCTGATTATTCCGAATTATGCAAACACCTGAGTGAATTCCTTTACGGAACAGATAATTATTCTGATCCGCTGGTAAGGCTGTGTCAGGATATGAAGGATTTTGTCAGTAACTACAAGATGTGGGATCGCCGGGAACTCTCGGATTTCACCAAAAAGCATCTGAATAAGATCAACGCTGAATTTGAACTGCTGTTGAAGACCTATCTGAATTTCACGGATGATGATATCGCCCAGATAAATGATAAAAGCAACAGTGAGCTGGTCATCATGACCGCCGGGAGGCTGAACGATGAAGAGTAAGGGTTCTGTACTTCTGAAGATCCTGATCGTCATCTTCATGATCATCCTGTTCTTCAACTCGATGATGGCTGTCCTGACTATCAGAAAAGATGTCTCCTATAAAAACCGCAGTTACGGTCTGACCGTCATGGATGATTACTTCAACAGCGGCAATTACTATGAGATCTATCTGTGTTCACTCAAGAATGAATATGTGAGTGAAGAACCGTATGTTGATGTTAGCCAGTATGAGGCTTTTGGCAGGTTCTATCATGCCTATATGATGGCCAAGATGTATCCGGATGAATCAAAGTACCGTGAACAGATGGAGAAAGAGAAAGCACAGATAAGCTGGAAAAAGATCCTGAATACGGTAGCGATCCTGGAAAACGATCTGAAAAAATGAAAATGCCCGAATGGGCATTTTTCTTTACAGTTTGACGTAGGCTATAGCGCAGGCATACGGTCCGATATGGGCACCGACTGTCGCACCGACCGGGATCAGATCTTCTTCTTTGATATCATAGCCTTTTTCTTTAAGCTTATCCGCAAGCTTGTAGGCGTTTTTCTTGTCATAGGTATACATTACGTAGATCGGATATTCAGGATCCGGTTTTTCAATGTCCAGACGCTCAGCGATATAATTGATGGCCTTGTTGAGACCGATGTGTTTGGATACGATCTCGGCTTTGCCTTCGCCTTCATATGAACAGTGCATGATCGGTTTGATGTGACCTAGCTGGGCGATATAGTAGGCGGTATTGGACAGACGTCCGTTCTTGTAGAGATATTCCAGCGTATCCATGGCCGTATAGATCTCAGTCTTTTTCCTGACCTCGTTTATGGTATCGGCAATAGTCTTGCCATCAGCACCTTCATCGCGCATCTTCACCGCTTTTTCCACCAGCAGACGCTGGCCACCGGTGCAGGTGAAACTGTCGATGACGTAGATGCCGTCATAGTCGATTGTATTTCTGATGGACATGGCCGTCTGATAGTCACCGGAAAGAGCTTTGGAAAGCGGGATATAGATCACCTCATCATGATCTTCCTTGGCTTTATTGAAGAGATCTTCAAATAAGGCAGGAGCCGGCTGTGAGGTTTTGGGGAAGTTTTCATCTGTCTTCAGTCTTTCAAAGAACTCTTCTTTGGAGATGGAGATATTTTCAAGATAAGAATCACCTCCGAAGTTGACGGACATAGGCAGATAAGTAACGTTCATCTTTTCCAGTTCATGCATTTCAAAATCAGCTGCGGAATCAGTTGCGATTATTACCATAGGAAGTTCCTCCTGAGTATATTTTAGCGCATTTGGAATTGCACGAACAAAATGATACAATCTTGCATTGTAAAGAGGTATATTTTTATGAACGAACAAATAATCAAAACGATAGCTGCAGAACTAAAGATCACTGAGAAGCAGGTGAATACAGTCCTGGAAATGCTGGGAAGCGGCGATACTGTTCCTTTTATCGCCCGTTACCGCAAGGAGATGACCGGAGCTCTCGATGAAGAAAAGATCCTGTTTATCGAGAAACAGTACCGCTATGAACTGAATCTGGCGGAAAGAAAAGAGAGCGTCATCAACCTGATCGAAGTACAGGGCAAGCTGACTGATGAACTGCGCAAACAGATAAATGACTGTACAAAGCTTTCACAGGTCGAAGACCTGTATAAGCCGTACAAGCAGAAAAAGAAGACCAGAGCCGGTATCGCGATCAAGAACGGTCTGGAACCTTTGAGCATCTATATGCTTTCACTGCCGGAGAAAAGCGATCTAAACAGTGAAGCGGAAAAATATCTCAATGAGAATGTCAAAACTGTTGAAGAGGCCATTCAGGGAGCCAAGGATATCATTGCCGAGAATGTCTCTGATAATGCCAAACTCAGATGGCAGTTCAAGGATCTGATCGTCAAGACCGGTTCGATCGTGACGGCTTTAAAGAAAGATGCCACTGACGAGAAGAAAGTATATGAGATGTATTACGAGTATTCGGAGAGGATCAGCAATATCGCCGATCATCGAGTCATGGCGATCGACAGAGCTGAAAAGGAGAAAGTCATCACTGTCTCCATGGCCTATGATCTTGAACATATCAAGGATCTGGCTCATCAGTTCTATCTGAAAGACAGCCGCTCCGATCTGATCGAGATCGTCACGGAAGCCATCGATGACGGTATCGACCGACTGCTGATGCCATCGATCGAAAACGAGATCCGCAGTGATCTTTCCCAGAAGGCTCATGAGACATCCATCGAAGTCTTCTCATTGAACCTGGAGAAACTGCTGTCGCAGGCTCCGCTCAAGGGACGTGTCGTTCTGGGCTTTGACCCCGGATTCTATAACGGCTGCAAGCTGGCAGTCCTGGATGCGACAGGCAAGATGCTGGCGGTAGATAAGATCTTCCCGTTCAGAAAAGACGGTGAAATCGAAAAGAGCAAGAAGAAACTGCTCGATCTGATCAGAAAATACGAAGTTAAGATTATCGCCATCGGTAACGGTACAGCCTCCAGAGAATCAGAGAAACTGGTCGCTGAACTGATCAGGGAGAATGGTCTTGATGTATCATATGCCATCGTATCGGAAGCCGGTGCTTCCGTCTGGTCGGCTCAGGAAGAAGCCCGAAAGGAATTCCCTGATCTGGCTGTTGAAGAAAGATCGGCTGTATCCATCGGACGCAGACTGCTCGATCCGCTGGCTGAACTCATCAAGATCGATCCGAAATCCATCGGTGTCGGTCAGTATCAGCACGACCTGCCGGAGAAAGCTCTCAATGAGAGATTAGATGAAGCGATCATGAAGGTCGTCAACCGTGTCGGTGCTGATGTCAATACCGCTTCAGCTCAGCTTCTGGAACATATCTCCGGTCTCAATAAAGGCATAGCTGCCGAGATCGTCAACTACCGCAATGAGAACGGAAGATTCACGGACCGCAAACAGCTGCTCAAGGTCAAGAAGCTCGGTGAGAAAGCTTTTGAACAGTGTGCCGGTTTCTTGAGGATCATCGACGGTGATGAACCGCTGGATGCGACCAACATCCACCCGGAATCATATGAAGCCGCAAGGAAGATCATGGAAGTATCGAATATCACGAAGCTCGGTGATCCGGATATCACTTTCAATGATGAGAAGATCGCTGAACTGGGTATCGATGAATACACACTCAATGATATCAAGGAATGCATCAAGGCACCTTTGCGTGATTACCGCGATCAGTTTGACGGAGCGATCCTGAAATCCGATATCCTGGAACTCAAGGACCTCAAGAAGGGCGATGAACTTTCAGGCACGGTCAGGAACGTCGTGGATTTCGGTGCCTTCGTCGATATCGGACTGCATGATGACGGACTGGTCCATATCTCCAGGATGTCCATGAAAAGGATCAAACATCCGAGTGAAGTAGTTTCAGTTTCGGATATCGTCAAAGTATATGTCTATGATGTCGATGAGGTCAAACAGCGTGTCCAGCTTTCACTGCTTTCATTGGAAGATCTCGCAAAACGTGATGCGCAGAAGAAGGATTTCCGTTCTCTGAAGAAGGCCAAGAACAAGCCGTATCACAAAGAAGAAAAAGAGATCTCTGAAGAAGAGGCCATGAAGCGTCTGCTGGAGAGATTCGGTTCAAAATATTAGTTGATCAAAAAGACTGATCGTGTGATCAGTCTTTGTTTTCTATTGCAGGATGGTGAGTCTTCCCGATTCCGGATAGGAAGGTATCTCGTTACTGTTCTCCAGATACTCATAGAGCAGTTCCTTGGCTGAAGTGGCAATGGTACGGGCTTTTCCGATCGTTTCTTTCAGGCCGATCCCGAAGTGTGTCTTCAGATTGCTGAAATCATAGTCGCGCAGACCGACACTGAATGTCTGATCATCAGTGATCTCTTTTCCTTTGAATTCGATCTTCTGGATCTTTCCCGATTTGCGGTCATAGACGATATCCCAGCCTGCTGATACCTGATAGAATTCATGAACATCACCGGTCCATACGCCTTCACGGCAGATGAATTCGATCATCTTTTTCAGCTGTTTTCCGCTGACCCTGATCCCGTAGAAAGCACCGTCAAACGGGAAGGTACGCATGATATCGTTAAAGGAAATTACCGGGCCAAGACTGTTGGTCCTTATCGAACCGGAAGTGAGTAATACCAGGTCGTTACCGCTCGCTCTGGCAAAGATATCAGCCAGGAAATGACCTAGATCCGTCTGTTTGAACCGGTCGTCATGTCTGAGCTCACAGTTCAGTCTTCTGATCGTCCGGCTGTATTTGAAGTCTGTCAGATCATTGAGCAGACCGACCAGTTCTGTCATCTTCGGATCATCAGGACAGGTAGAGGCATTGATCGGTACAGCTTCCCATTTGTATGAGGCTACGGAATTGGTATCGGTATCGACGATGATATCGAAACGGCCGATCTGATCAGTGCCGGTCCCGGCCTGAACGATCAGGATATCGTTGACTTTGCATGGTTCATCCATGAAAGTATGGGAATGACCGCCGATGATCACATCGACACCCAGTGCCGGATCCAGGGACGCTGCCAGCTCTTTGTCTTTATCAAAACCGATATGGGTCAAAAGGACAGTGAAATCGATATCGATGCCGTTGAAGGCATTACAGATCTTCCCAACTTCCTTGACGGCATCCTTGACGTCGATTATGGAACCGATCACTTTTTCATTCTTTGTGGAACTGATGACTTCTTCAGTCAGGATACCGATGAAAAGGATCTTCATTCCATCAATCTCCACGATATGATATGGCTTGAAAAGTCTCATGCCGTTGATCTTTATGTACATGTTGGCATTGATGATCGGGAACTTGGCACATTTCTCAAGGAAGAGCAGATGAGGCAGACCGTAGTCTGTTTCATGATTGCCGATGGTCACGACATCCGGTGCCAGCATGTTCATGATCTCGATCGTTGAAATACCGAGGTATTCGGAATCGATGACCGAGCCTCTGAACATATCTCCGGCTACGCAGTACAAAACGTTCTTTTCTTCCGCCTTTACTTTCGAGATATAGCCCGAAAGCATCGAAACACCTCCGACCAGTTCATCGGAAACGTTCTCGGCCAGAAAATCGCCGTGCATGTCATTGGAATGCAGAAGGATCAGCTTTTTGTATCGCTCATCGCTCATGTATCGTTACTCCTTCGTTAAGATATCATCGATCAATCCGAAATGTATCAGTGCTTTGGCTATGCCATCATCATCGATATGCTCTGTCACATAGTCAGCCTCTTTCTTTAAGGCCTCACCGGCATTGCCCATGGCTACACCGATCCCGGCGAACTTAAGCATCGTCATG
>JAFRKA010000019.1 GCA_017432005.1 Erysipelotrichaceae bacterium | reverse complement strand
TTCAGATCGATGATGACATTGTGATCTTCATCCAGGACAGAAAAAAGCTCTTTCCTGAATTCATCGGCACTGAGCGTATCGATCTTTCCGTATGGTCTGATGATGACCAGATCGTCCCAGAATTGTTTTTCTACTTTCATATCTTTATATCCTTTTATCTGCTATAAATAATTATACCAATCTGAACATGGAAAAATATATGTATAATATGCATAATAAAGATGATTGACGTAACAATCATGCTGCTCGTATAAAAAATGTCTGATAAGGAGGAGATAAGATGAAAAAACTGCTATTGCTCGGTATCGTACTGATGCTGATGATGACAGGCTGTACAAAAAAGGAAGAAAAAGAAGAAAAAAAGGAAGAAACAGTAGAGATCCCCGGAGATGCCGGCCAGCTTTTCCTGGTCAAGGTCGAGACTGAAGGCATTGGACTGGTCGCAGCGGCCAAAGAAGGTGAAGCTCTGGAATTCGATGAACAGATGACCAGTTCTTCTGCATACATGAACGTTCCTGCCGGTACGGTGCTGAAGATAGGCGCCAAGGATTCAGTTGATGATTATAAGTTTGTCAGATGGACGAAAGACGGAAAGGATTATTCAACTGATCAGGAGATAACTGTGACTATCGAGGCTCCGACTGATTTTATTGCCGTCTTCGGATTATCAACAGGTTGGGACGGACCTTCTGCTTCGGCGATCGATGAAGTCAAAACGATGGGTGATGTCCTGGGACTTCCGGTCTACAGCTGTGGCGTCTATGATGATGCACTGGTCTATGTCTTTGAACTTGAAGGTACCGTATACAGAGCCATCGTCGATCTGACACCGGAGGTTTCAGCTTCCTTAAAAGAAGCATTCGGTGATGATGAGAAGTTCAATGAAATAGTCGCTCCGCTTGAGATCGGTCTGATCGATAATGTAACGGAAGCCATGCCGACACAGAAAGAACTGGACAGATATGTCGGCAAGACCGGTGGTGATCTGCTTGACGGCGGATGGAGCATAACATACTACGATCTGGATCAGATGGAATTCGGTATGGAATACGGCTGGTTCACTTATAAAGTGAAATTTGACGGCAAGATCGAATACAGTGATGATCTTGATGCCGAAGCGGCAATCAGAGATCTCAAAGTCTCCTCTGTCATCTGTGATGGAGTAGGCAGCGGTGTTTCTGATCTTCTGGAGTAATAATACAGTAAAACAATAACAGTAAAGAAACCCCTTGTGATTTGTGATCCAAGGGGTTTTGTCTGTTTATAGATTGAATAATAAACTGTACTATTCGTGCGGGTGAGCCGCCAGATAATCATTGAGACCCGGAACGAACTTAGTCTTACGGCCTAATCCTGATCTGAAGATATAAGATGTACCGTCATATTCATCGTAATCAGGGAAGGCATTCTTCAGGACTGATTCAGAACGTTCATTGGCCGGAACGATATAGTCGATCTTTTCACCATTCTCTCTGATACCGACTGATGCATACATGAGATCGACACCCTTGGTATCGAAGCTTTCAGCCATGGCTTCCTTCATCCTTGCGGCCAGTTTTTTTGAAGTATCTTCATCGATGGAATTGACCAGGCCGATACCATATGTTACTCCGGACGCTTCATAGTTCTTGTAGTCATAGTAGAGGATCTCCTCATCGCTCATGCCTTCATAGGACAGTGCTTCAGTCCGCAGTCTTTTATACAGACCTTCGACATCACTTACTTCAGCGATCTGCGCTAAAGCCGGGATGGCAAGTCGGTCAGCTTCAGTCGTAGTGGTTCCCTGCAGGTTCAGCGTATCGGACAGGACCGCTGACAGCAGAAGATGAGCAGTTACCTGGTCGAGTTCCAGACCGTAATTCAGATAATCGAGCCAGACGATCGTGGCGGTAGCACCGATCGGTCTTGCTTCATAGACAACCTGATGGCCGGTCGTAACAGTGCCTATGCCGTGATGGTCGAGAACACCGACGATATGGGCGTCTTCCATGCCTGCGACAGCCTGAGCATATTCACTGTGATCGACGAGGAAGATGTTCTCTCCTGAAGCATCGACCAGTTCTTCAGGTGTCTCTACACCCGCCTCTTTTAAAGCCAGTGTCGTTTCTTTATTCAGTGGTCCGCTGATCCTGGCTTCAGCCTTAAATCCCAGCATATTCAGCAGACGTGCATAAGCGATAGCGCTGCAGACCGTATCGGTATCAGGGTTCATGTGGCCGATCACATAGATGGTCTTTCCTTCTTCGACTCCGATCCTTTCGACGCTGTATCTGTTCAGCTGGTTGAGAAACTCCTGTTTTTCTGAAAGTTCACTGATCAGTTCATCTTTCTCATTCAAAGCGCTCTCACTTGAAGCTTTACCGGCGTTGTAGGCAAAATAACCGACCAGGCAGGCGAGAAGCAGACATAAGACTGGAATGAGATATTTATTTGTTTTGTTTTCCATATTCACCTCACATATATGATCGTTTCAATACTAAATAATTATAGCAGAAAGCACAGGTACGGCAGATCGTTCGCTGCAATATTTATTCATAAAAAAATGTACATATAATATGTACATTTTTGGCTATCTGATAGATCTATAATTCGTTTTCTGCCAGATACTGTTTCAGTTCTTCGACCAGTTTTTCATAATCATAATTGCAGAACAGTTTGGTGAAACAGCCGCTGATCATCGGATTGAGTTCAAGAGCAGTTTCGACCACTCTGGCATCGTTCTTAAATCCGTAGCATCTCTTATTATTTGCATAGGCGATGCCCAGCTCTACACAGGCACCTTCATCAGGTATCCTGCCGTCCAGTATCATGAAGATGATATCGGCTTTCAGGACTTCGCTCAGATCTTTTTCGAAGATCTTTTTGGTCATTTCTTCTTCACTCAGTCCTTCAAGTTCTACAGCCAGAAAACCGTCACGCTGTGGCAGGAAGACTTCATAGCCGTTTTCTTCAAGGATCTGCGTGATCTTCAGATTGAAGTCCTTTTCAGCCTGGGAAAACAGCGGGGCAGCGAAATAGACCCTTTTTCCACTCTTGTCTACCGTCTCTTCCGGTGCAGCAGGAAGAGTCTCGACCGTTTTTTCAGGCTGTTCAGCTGTCTTGCATGAAGCAAGCCCAAATATCATAAGGATACATAATATCAGTAGTGCAATTGTCTTTCTTCTCATAATCGATTCCTCATTTCCTTTATTTATTGTATAGCTTTCGTATCATCGATGAACAGCTGAAACTGTTCATCTGTCACATGTTACATGACAACGATGTGTGCCAGGATCACGGCAAAGGGCATCAGACAGAGTAGCCATTTTGTCTTTAAGAAATGTAACATCTGTTCATTCCTCCTGCAGTTTATGATTTATGCTCAATTTT
This sequence comes from Erysipelotrichaceae bacterium, assembly GCA_017432005.1. GTDB lineage: Bacteria > Bacillota_I > Bacilli_A > Erysipelotrichales > Erysipelotrichaceae > Colivicinus. Next base: position 42,826 of record JAFRKA010000019.1, on the reverse strand, counting down.
TTATATATTCCCATATTAGCATTTTAGGCATAAGAGACCCTAGAATATGAATATATCAGGAAGTAACTGAAGATAATATATAAGAATAAAGAAAACCGCTTTTCAAATAATAAAGCGGTTTTTCTCATGCATATGGTCCGGGATAAGGGACTCGAACCCCCACGGTCGCCCACTAGATTCTAAGTCTAGCGCGTCTACCAGTTCCGCCAATCCCGGAATGCCTTATCATCTTATAATAAATAACTAGAAAAAGCAATTAAGAGAAAGTATAATAAGGAGTATGCTATTAACAGTCGACTTAGGTAATACCAGTACCAAATTAGGTTTATTCGAAGGTGACAATCAGATCGCTTTTTTATGTGCTGACGGTGTGTCAGACAATTTCAGAAGTCTGATCCTTTCCTTCCTTTACAAATCAAATCTCAGAGAGGATCAGATCGAAAAAGCTATCCTCTCCTGTGTCGTACCACGCGTCTATAACGACGTCTATGATGCACTGGCCAGTATTGTCGGGGAAAAAAATATCGTCGATATAAATCCTTCCCGCAACTACGGTATCAAACTGGCGATGCCCAATCCGCAGGAGACCGGTGATGATCTGATCGTCATGTGTTCCTATGCGTATAACCTCTATCGCCGAGAACTGCTGATCGTCTCCATGGGAACAGCTACTGTACTCTGCCACGTGAACAGAAAAGGTGAATTCAGACACTGCATCATCGCTCCGGGTTTCTCCAAGATCGCTGAGACTTTATGGAAAAATGCAGCCCAGTTGCCGGAATTCGAACTTAAACATGTCAACACCTATCTGGCAGACAATACGATCGATGCCATGAATGTCGGTATCTATAACGGATATCTTGGCATGCTGAAATCACTGATCGACGGAATGAGAAGAGAGATCGGTGAAGATCTTTATATCATCGGCTGCGGCGGTTTCGGCAAGATGGTCGTTCCTTACCTCAGATGCTTCAATGAATATGATCCGGATTTTGTCACCAAGGGTCTGAACTATATCTGTCAGAGGTATCAGTGATGAGAAGGATCATCCTCGCTTCAAAGTCTCCAAGGCGCAGAGAACTGATGGAGATGCTCAAGCTTCCGTTTGAAGTGATCGTTTCCGATATCGATGAACAGATCGACTATGACAATGATCTGGTAAAAGAGATCGAGAAGCTTTCATACCAGAAAGCCGATGCAGTCTACAAAGATCACAGGGATGCGCTCGTGATCGGTTCAGATACGATCGTCAAGATCGGCAATGACGTTCTGGGCAAACCGAAGGATCACGATGAGGCAAGAAGGATGCTTAAGGAACTCTCCGACAATACTCATGAAGTAGTTACGGGAGTTACGATCATCTGTGACGACAATGTCGAAACATTCTCAAGCGTAGCAGAAGTCACTTTCTATCCGCTTAGTGATGAAGAGATCGATGAATACATCGCCAGCAACGAGCCGATGGACAAGGCCGGTGCTTATGCGATCCAGGGTGATGCAGCCCGTTTTATCAGATCGATCAACGGTGATTTCTATGCGATCGTCGGTCTTCCGATCGCCGAACTGTATCACCGGCTGAAAAAATATCTGTAATTTTTCGTCTGGATATTTGTATTTGCCGTTCTTTCTGTTAAAATTGATATGCAAGCCGACATAGTATAGTGGTAATACGCATCCATGGTAAGGATGAATCCCGTGTTCAATTCACGGTGTCGGCACCATTTAAGAACTAGTCCGCTGAAGGGCTTTTTCTTTTGCATCCTATTGAATTGAAAGGGCAGATAAGAGAAAATTTAAACGTGAAAAGAAACGGCCAGTTTGCGGGTAAATATCTGATAATCGTATTGCTGACGCTGATCCTTGCGGCAGTGGCATTTTTCGGTATCAGATCAAGTTATAACTATGAAGACAACCCGTTTGCAGTACTGGTCAAGACCAGCAAGAACAATCAGCTGATCGAGCTTTACCGCAACGATATCGAAGACTGTTACTATATGTTCTTACCTTCCTATGCCGATGACAGCAATGCCAGGATAAGACTTCTGACGACTTCACCGGTCTATATAGATGAGATGAAGATGAGCGAAGGCATGAATATGGAGAACATCGTGTTCGATCACGAGTATGTACTGCGTGTCAAAGATGAACAGATCGGAACGGTCATCTTCATGCACAGCGACAAGATCGCTTCACTTTTCATCACTACCAGCAAGAGAGATCTTTCTCTGCTTTCATATGATAAGGAACTGTACGATGAAGGTGAGATCTCAATTATCGATGAAGACGGCAATGTCGAGTATTCGGGTGAACTGGAATCCATTTCCGGAAGAGGCAATCAGTCGTGGTCGTTTGACAAGAAGGGCTGGGCGATCCGCTTGCCTAGAGAGATGTCGTTGCTGGGCATGAGGAGTTCAGACAAATGGAATCTGATCGCCAATGTCTGTGATGATACGGACGGTCTGAGGAATGTGGCTGCCCATTACCTGGCTGCTGAGCTGGATATGGAATTTGTTTCTGAGCAGCGTTTCGTGGATCTGTATATCAATTCTCTGTATTACGGAACATATCAGCTCGTGGAGAAGATCGAACAGAAGGAAAACAAACTCGATATCGGTGATATGGATATGGAGAATCTTTTGGCCAACAGGTTCATTATGGATACCGAAACGATCGAGAGGTATACGGAATATGGTGATGACGGACTTCCGGTCTGGTCCTATTCAATGAATATCGTGAGTCCTGAGGATATCAGTGGCGGTTATATCATTGAAAGGAACTATGGTTATAAACTTAAAGAGAAGGAACATCTTTTCTCAACGGACAGGGATGAACCGTTCGTCGTCAGATATCCTTCGGTAGTAAATGAGGAAGAACTCATCTATATCAGATCGGTCGTTCAGAAAGTTGAAGATGCGCTGTTCGATGAGGGATACATAGATCCGGAAACTTCTGCAGGTATCTGGGAACTGGCTGATCTGGACAGTTTTGCGAAGAAGTTTTTGGTCGATGAAGCCAGCAAGAATTCCGGTGCCGGTGTTACGAGCAGTTACTATTACAAGAAAAAGGGTGATGACAGACTGTATGCCGGACCGATGTGGGATTTTGACAAGTCTTTCGGCAATTATCATGTCTGGGAGGATTATAACGGACTATCACTGGCCAAACTACATATCGATCCGATAACATACTGGTATGAAAGGATCTATGAGAATCCTGAAGCCAGAAAACTGATCGAGGAATACTATACTGATACGGTCAGACCTTGTTTTGAGAAACTTAGTGAATCACTGATCGATGAATGGGCTAAGGAGATCAAAGAGAGCTACAGGATGAATGAAGCCCGCTGGAGATACATCACAGAGAACGATCCCGGTTATTTTGACGGTCTTGCGGTACAGTATCTGTCCGGTCTTGACGAGGCAAAAGAATATCTCAAAGGCTGGATCAGGGGCAGAGAAGGATATCTGGACAGTATCTGGGCAAATGAGGAAAGCGAATAATGGAAGATATAATCAGCAGATTGAGCGGTAATGTGTATATACCTTTCTGTATCGGACTGGTCATTTTACTGATCATTTTTCTGATCGTTTTCATATTAATTGATATATCAAGGTGGAAGCAGAGATGATCAACGACAAATACCGCCATGAGCTTAAATACATCGTCAGTGATGCACAGATCAGGATCCTGGAGAACAGGATCAGGAATTACATGCAGATGGACGAACATGCGATCGATGGGAAGTACGGCATCCGCAGTCTTTATTTTGACGATCAGTACAACAGCTGTTTCTATCAGAATGAAGACGGCACTGATCTGAGAGAAAAGTACAGGATCAGGATCTATAACTGTTCCAAAGACAGGATAACGCTGGAATGTAAAAGGAAAGAGAGCGGCAAGACGTTCAAGAAGATCTGTCCGCTGACGCTGGAGCAGTGCGAAAGTCTCATGAAGGGCATAGCTCTGCGTGAGATGGAAGATATGGATCCGCTGTTAAGAGTCTTTACCGTCAAGATGATGGCTGACCGGTTCCGTCCGGCTGTGATCGTCGATTATGTAAGAAAGCCGTATATCTATAGAAGCGGCAATGTGCGCGTCACTTTCGATACGGAAGTATCGTCATCAAAATGTATCGACAGGTTCTTTGATCTCGATATGCCTAAGAGGCCGGTGATGCCTGTCGGGATGCAGCTGCTGGAAGTGAAATATGATGAATTTATACCTGATAACATTTATAATAATCTACAGGTAGAAGACCTGAACAGCACGGCTTATTCCAAGTATTATCTGTGCAGGAAATTTGAGATGGGAGGCTAATATGTCGTTTGCGGATATTTTCAAGAAATCATTTCTGGAAGGTTTTGCCAATACAGAGATAACCATATATGTCGTCATCACGTCGCTGATGATCACCAGTGTCCTGGCTCTGTATATCTTCTTTGTCTACCGTGTCGTAACAAGAAAGACTTTTTATTCCAAGAGTTTCAATATCTCCCTGGCAGGTGTGAGTGTCATCACCGCTGCGATCATTCTGACGATCCAGTCCAGTATCGTCGTTTCGCTGGGTATGGTCGGTGCACTGTCCATCGTCAGATTCAGAACAGCTGTCAAGGATCCTGTCGATCTGATGTTCCTGTTCTGGTCGATCTGTGTCGGTATCACCTGCGGAGCCGGTCTGGCTGAGATAGGTGTAGTATTATCACTGATCCTGACGGTCGGCATCGTGATCTTAAGCATGATCCCGGTCGCCAAGGCTCCGATGATCCTGGTAGTCAATTCAAAGAACCTGGATGCTGAAGATCAGATCATGGAAGAAGCAAACAGATATGCAAAGCATCCTGTCGTCAAGTCCAGAAACATGACCGGTGATTATCTGGATCTCACGATCGAACTGCGTACCAGTGAAGGGAAAGAACTGGTCAGGAAGATCATCGAGATCGACGGCGTGACGTCAGCCAATCTGCTGAGTCATGACGGTGAAGTCACATTCTGATAAAACGGAAAGCCCTCAGGGCTTTTTCTTTATATGAGAGTAAGCAGATAATATAATAAATATTGGGAGAATATTATGACAACTGAAAGATACATCAGATGGATATTATCAGCAGTATGTGGTCTGGCAGTGATGCTGCTGGTGGACAAGTTAACAGACAGATTAAACAAAAAGTGGCAGCTGGCCATCATTTTTATCATCAAGGCTTTTGCCGGAATGTTCCTGGCTTATGAGCTCATCTCGACCTCAAGCGCTTTTGTCTGGAAACACAACTATATCATGAGCGGCCTTTATATCGCTCTTCTTTCAGACTGCATAGCTGATCTGATCAGATCGATCATTTCTTTCTTCTGGAAAGAAAGACCTGCATATTTCCGGTATTGTCTTACAGCTGCTGTAACTCTTATCGTGTTTGTTTACGGTACCTTGAATATGAGTATGGTGAGAGCTCATGAGCTCGTCTATCGTTCAGATAAAGTAAAGTATGAACATTCTTTCGTCTTTCTTTCTGACCTGCATTATGGAAAACCTCAGAGTCAGAAGACAGTCGAAAAAGCTTTGAAGGACATTAAGGATCTGGATCCGGATTTCATCGTCCTGGGCGGTGATATCACTGACGAATATACCACCAAGGAAGAGATGAAATGGATCTATGACAGACTGGCGCTTCTGGAGATACCGGTCTACTATATCTACGGGAACCATGACCGTCAGGGAAGATGTTATTATTTCGGCGGATCCAATTACACTGAAGAAGAACTGGCTCAGACAATCACGGATAACGGCATCTTTATCCTGCAGGATGAATATGTCATGATCAGTGAAGATCTCGTGCTTCTGGGAAGAGAGGATCCAAGCTGCGAAAGCAGACTTGAAGTATCCAAGCTGAAACCTTGGCCGAAAGAGAGCTATGTCATCTCGATCGAACATAATCCGTATCTGAACGATGATATTCTGAAGACAGATGCGGATCTGCAGCTGTCCGGACACACTCATGCCGGGCAGTATTTCCCGCTCAGATTCGTGTATATGCTGGCAAGACTAAATGTCGTAGGGGAATACAGGATCGGAAATACTGATCTATATGTCTCTCCTGGCATCGGCGGCTGGGGCATGCCTTTCCGCAATGAATCCCGTAGTCAGTTCGAATATGTGCATATAATGCCTCAGGAATGAACAAACAGTATTTCCTGAATATATTAATGATATTATTAGATATGTATGATTTACGATAAACTGGACACACTCAAGAGTCTGATCGTCATATCATCGATACCTTTCCTGGTATGTATTTTTCTTTATTTTCAGTTACGGAAAGAAAAATACAATCATATAAGCTATACGCGCAAGCAGCTGATAGCCGGTATCGTTTTCGGCTGTCTGGCTATCATCGCGACTGAATATGGCGTACCGGTGGCCGGTTCGATCATCAACGTAAGAGATGCTTCACCGATCTGTGCGGGACTGTTTTTCGGTCCATGGGCCGGTATCATCGCCGGTATCATCGGTGGCGTCGAAAGATGGTTCTGTGTCTACTGGGGCGGAGGTCATATCACGAGACTGGCCTGTTCCATCTCGACAGTCCTGGCCGGTTTCATCGCTGCCTATCTGAGAAAATACATCTTTGAAGACAAGATCCCGCACTGGTTATTGGCACTGTATACGGGCATCTTCTGTGAGACACTGCACATGGTCATGATCATCATGACCAATGTCTATGATATAAGATTCGTTTTCAATTACGTTGAGGCCTGTTCCCAGCCGATGATCATCGTCAACTCGGTCACGGTCGGACTGACGGCTTTTCTTCTGCAGCGGATCGAGAATGATGTGACGGAGATCAAACCGATCCCGACCATCTCCTCACAGTATCAGAACAACCTGATCCTCGTCGTCATTGTCGGGCTTCTGCTCACTTACATAATGACCAGGAACGTTCAGCGTCATCTGGCCAACAGAGATTTCTTCGATCTGGTAGCTCTCAATGCGGGTGATGTCTATGGTGAAGTTCAGTCCAATATCAATTATTCGATGATCAGGACGGCCAGAGAGATCGCCGAGGATTACTATGTCGATCTCAAAGGCAAGGATCTGTCGTGGCTGGCATCCTACTACGGAGTCACGGAGGCAATGGTCGTTAATGATGAGGGAATCGTCATCGATTCCAGTGAGCCTGCGTATTTCGGTGCCGATCTGAATAAAGACCTTGTCACTTCGGAGCTTTTTAAAAAGCTTTCCAGTCAAAGAAGCGCATCAGTTGGACCGGTCTATATGACGATCAACGGCAATAACGTCAAGCGCAAGAGTGTCGGCTACAAATACAATGACAGTTATATCGTTGTCAGTAACGATGTCATCAAATACAACGAGATGCTCGATGAGGAGATCAGAAAGAGCGCTGATAACCGCAGGATCGGTGAATCAGGAAGTCTGCTGATTGCCGACAAGAACGGTGTGGTCATTGCGGACGGTTTTGGTCTCGAAGGAAAGAAACTGGAAGATCTGAATATCGATGTCCATGTCAGTAACTATCTTTCATACAATGACTATACGGTCACGATCGACGGTACCACATATTACTATACCTGTACCAATAACGATGATTATTATTTCTGTGCCCTGATCCCTGAAAGTGAACTGAATTTCTCCAAGACGCTGTCAGTCTATCTGAGCGTCTTCACGCTGATCCTCGTTTCAGGTCTGCAGTTCATCGCCATCTATTACGTGACCAAGCGTCTCATCGTCAACAATCTCGACAGGGTCAATGATTCTCTGGAGAAGATCACGGGAGGGGATCTGGAAACAGTCGTGGATGTCGAATCCAACGAGGAGTTCCTTTCGCTGTCAAACGGTATCAATATGACCGTCGATTCTTTGAAGCAATTTATCAAAGAAGCCAATGAAAGGATCGATGCGGAACTCAGGACCGCCAGAGCCATCCAGATGTCAGCTCTGCCGAGCAGTTTCCCGGCTTTCCCTGATTATGATCAGTTCGATCTGTATGCGATCATGGATCCGGCCAAGGAAGTCGGCGGAGACTTCTACGACTTCTACATGATCAATGATCATACAGTCGCATTCCTGGTCGCTGATGTTTCAGGAAAGGGCATACCGGGATCACTGTTCATGATGAGAGCCAAGACAACGATCAGAAACTTTGCCGATGCGGGCGATACTCCGGCTGAGATCATGACGAAAGCCAATGAGAAACTTTGTGAAGGAAATGATGCCGGAATGTTCGTAACGGCGTGGATGGCCTTCCTCGATCTGAATAACGGTGAACTGACATTTGCCAATGCAGGACACAATCCGCCGCTGTTAAGAAGGAAAGACGGTGAGTTCGAGTATCTGAAGATGGTTCCTGGTTTCGTTCTGGCTGGTATGGAAGGTATCAGGTTCAAAGAGAACAAGATCATCCTTGAGCCTGGTGATGAACTGTTCTTGTATACAGACGGCGTCGTGGAAGCAACAGACGTCGATAAGCAGCTCTATGGCGAAGACAGACTGATCAGATGTCTCAATGACAATATCGGCAAGGATGTCAGGGAGATGTGTTCCTGTGTCAAGAAAGATGTCGATACGTTCTATGAAGGTGCTCCGCAGTTCGATGATATTACCGAACTGTCGTTCAAATTCATTTCTTACCGCAAGTAAGAAGATAAAACAAAAAAATGCCCGGTGTTAATTAACCGGGCTTTGTCATTTAGAAGATTTTTTCTGAACCGTCTTCATCTACGACCACGAACTGATATTTGAGGCCGTATTTGGCAACGAGTCCTGAGATAATCGCCAGTGGTAAAGCATTGATCATCAGGGCAAAGCCGCCGATGGCTACACCGGTATTGACGGATACGGAAGTAACGTCCTTACCTTCGCTGTTTCTGACGACGATCTTGGAAACGCTGCCTTTTCTGATAGCTTCCTTGATCTTCTCAATAACTGATTCAGCTGACTTTTCTGAATCTTCCATAAAATCTCTGATGCGTGAGCCGATATCTTTTTCGGCTTCGCCTTCCAGCAGGATGATCGCATCAACGACATCACCATCTGTCTGTAAGAGAGCTTCCTTGGCTTCCTCGTAGCTGCATCCGGTTCTTTCGATGACCTGATCGACTTCATTAATAGTAAAGTTCATGATTTTACCTCCTTATGATAACAGCCATGATTTACACTATTACCTTCATGGTAATTTGATTATATCAGAGGTTCACGTGACTGTCAATACCTGTAATAAAAATCTTTTTGATCGTGCTGTTGTGATCAGCTGCAGAAGAAGCAATGACTTGTTATTTAATGTATAATGAAGACGTAAAAGGATTACACATCATTCATATAAGGAGGATAATCTGATGGGATTGTTTGACAAGAAGTATTGTGATATCTGCGGCAAGGAGATAAAACTCTTGGGCAACAGGAAACTTGATGACGGCAATATGTGCAAGGATTGCGCTTCGAAGCTTTCACCGTGGTTCTCCGGACGCCGGCACACCAGTGTAGCGGCGATCAAGGAACAGCTTGATTACCGGGAAAAGAACGCTGAAGCACTGAAACTGTTCAATCCGACCAAGATTATAGGCAAGCGCTGCAAAGTCTATATCGATGAGAACAGAAAGCAGTTCGTGGTCACGAGCGCTTCAAATTGGCGCAATGTCAATCCGGATATCATCAGTTTCGATGATGTCAAAGGCGTCGATGTGAAGATCGAAGAAGACAGAGATGAGATCTTATACAAAGATGCGGAAGGAAAAGAGATCAGTTATGATCCTCCGAAATACGATTACGAATATACCTACAAAGTTCATTTCGATGTGAACAACCCTTTCTTTGATGATATCGATTTTGAACTGACTTCTGATAAACCAGAGGATCCAAACGGTCCGGTCTATCAGGATTATCTGCAGATGGCCAAGGATATCTGCCGGATCATCTGCGGCAAGGTCTTCAATGATGACCGCTCTGCGTTCAAATTCAACTATGATTCAGGTACAAGCGACAGTGAATGGTACTGTCCGAAGTGCGGTGCGAAGAATACCGGCAATTTCTGTGTGAAATGCGGTACGGCCAGACCGGCGTCTTTCACGGAGTTCTTCTGCTCGAAATGCGGTGAGAAGATCACTGATCCAGGTACAGTATTCTGCCCTAAATGCGGCAATAAAGTAGGATAAACAGATAAAGGAGAAAAAAAGATGGAAATGAAGTTTTACCGCTGTAAGAAATGCGGACAGATGATCGCAATCGTCAAGAAAAAAGGCTGTCCGATCATGTGCTGTGGCGAACCGATGGAAGAGATCGTAGCCGGCACTACAGAAGCATCAACTGAAAAGCACATCCCGGTCTATGAAGTCAACGGCAATATCGTCACCGTGACGGTAGGCAGTGTAGCTCACCCGATGCTGGAAGAGCACTACATCGAATGGATCGCTGTTCAGACGAAACAGGGCAATCAGCGCAAGGCTCTGAAACCTGGTGATGAACCGAAGGCCTGCTTCGCTTTGTGTGAAGGTGATGAAGTAGAAGCAGTATATGCATATTGCAATCTGCATTCACTCTGGAAAGCTTAAAAGAATTGATCAAATATGATGCCCTGCAATAACGCAGAGCATTATAATAGATGATATGGAACTCATATACAGAATTTTTAAATTGGACAAAAACAGCCGGGAAGGTATCATCTCGGCCACTTCGATACTCAACATCATCGTCAATGTGCTGATCGCCCTTTCAAAGATCGTTGTCGGTCTTCTTTCGTCATCGATCGCGATCGTTTCAGAAGGTGTTAACAACGCCGCTGATGTGCTTTCGAGTCTGCTTACTCTGATCGGTACGAAACTGGCTCAGAAGAAGCCGAATGCCGATCATCCTTTCGGCTACGGAAGGATCGAATATCTTACCGGGCTTGTCATATCGATATTGATCATCTATGGCGGTATCCAGATGATCAGTGAATCCATCAGACTGATGTTCAATCCCGAGGAGGTCAAGATATCCTATGTTTCCCTGGTCGTCGTTGCAGTAACTGCCATCATCAAATTCATGCTGGGAAACTATACGGTCTCCATGGGACGCAAGGCTGAATCGGACACTCTTGAAGCAGTCGGTGTCGAATGCCGCAATGATTCATACGGTTCCGTGCTGACGATCGCTTCAGCTCTGATCTATCTGCTTGCTTCGGTATCGATCGATGCCTATGTCGGTCTTTTCACTTCCTGCATGATCGTCAAAGCCGGTGTCGATATCCTCAGATCGACGATCTCCAAACTGCTCGGCCAGCCGGCTGAGAAGCAGCTGGTAAATGAGCTGTACAGCGAGATCAGGAATACGAAAGGCATTATCAATGCCGTAGACATGGTCCTTCATGATTACGGTCCTGATGCCTATACGGGATCAGTCAATGTCGAACTGGATCATTCAAAGTCGATCGGTGAGATGTATCCGATCCTCAGACAGCTGCAGATCCGCATCCATGAGAAGTATAATGTCGTGATGGTCTTCGGTTTCTACGCTGTCGATCCGAATGGTGAGAAGGCAGATGAACTGATCAGAACGATCGCTGCCTATGTCAGAAATGAAGAACATGTGAAGAGCTATCATGCCGTATATCATGATCCTGATACCAACAGGATCTATTGTGATCTCGTCCTGGATTATGATGCTGAACCTGCAGAAGTGATAGGCGGTTTCAGGGAATACATGAAGAAGTATTATCCGGATAAGGAGATCCAGGTCAATATCGATACTGAATTTGTGTGATATCCTGTTGTTTTTCCTTTTTTCTGAAACTAGAATATTAGTGTAAGAGGGGGTGAAGAAATGGACGCTGGTCCGTATCACGATCAATATGACACTAACGAAACGTAATATGACAAGTGACGGTTCCTTTTTACGCTGACCGCCACCGGTCAGGGGAAAGGGGAAACGAATGATAAAAATATATCTTACTAAAAAAGGCGTTCTTGAACAGATCGATGAACCGCAGAAGGACTGCTGGATCTCTCTGATCCATCCGACGGAAAAAGAACTGCAGGAGATCGGCGAAAGATATGATATCGACGCTGATGACCTGAGAGCTCCGCTGGATGAAGAAGAGACATCATATATCACCAAGGAAGACAATTATACGCTGATTCTGGTCGATATTCCTTCTGTAGCTGAAAAAGGCGGTAAAGACCGTTTCATCACGATACCGTTAGGTATGATCATCACCAGGGACGCTTTTATTACGATCTGTCTGGAATCGACACCGATCCTGAATTTCGGCGCCAGGGCGAGAAAGAGCGTCGATACCAGAAAAAAGAACAGACTGTTACTGCAGATCCTGCTGGAGAATTCCAAGATGTATCTCAAGAATCTGCGTCAGATAAACAAACAGTCGGAACAGCTGGAAGTCGTCCTGCACCGTTCCATCGAGAATCAGGCTCTGCTGGAGATGATGGAACTGGGCAGAAGCCTGCTGTACTTCACGACTTCGCTTAAAGGAAACAGTGCGGTTTTGGAGAAGCTGACCAAAACGGCATCTGTCACCAGAAACGAGGAAGATGAGGATCTGCTGGAGGATGTCATCATCGAAAACAGACAGGCGACCGAGATGGCGGATACCTACTCTGGAGTCATCAACGGTACGATGGATGCTTATTCGTCAGTCATTTCCAACAATATGAACGTCGTTCAGAAGTTCATTGCGATCGCGGCTATCGTCATCACGATCCCGAGTCTGATCTTTGATGCCTACGGCATGAATATCGACGGTGTTCCGTTTGAGAATTCACCTTATGCCTTCATCATCGTCATCGTGGTCGCTGCTATCGCCTCGATGTGTGTCTATCAGTATTTCAAACATAAAAAGATGTTCTGAGCTCAAGATCCTGCAGATGGCAGGATTTTTTTGATTTCAGGAAGTTTTAACATATGGTTCAGATAGAATTCACACGGAAAAATTAATATAATGGCATAAGGAGAGCCTTATGAAGGAAACATTCAGAAGATTCGAAAAGAAATATCTGCTCACTGAACAGCAGTATCAGATGCTTCTGGAAAAACTCAAAGACTATGTCGAACCTGACATGTTCTATGAATCGAAGATCAGATCGATCTATTACGATAACGAAAGATTCGAAATGATCAGAAGATCCATCGAGAAACCTGAGTACAAGGAAAAGCTCAGGATCAGGTCTTACGATGAAGCTGCCGATGATGATATGGTCTTCGTCGAATTCAAGAAGAAACTTGACGGCATCGTCTACAAGAGAAGGACCAAAGCCAGATGTGCAGATGTTATCGACGATATATATACAGCCGATTTTGTCGATGAACAGATCGGCAATGAGATAAAGTATGCGCTGAACTACTATGGAAAGGTAAAGCCGGCCGTCTATATCGGCTGTACCAGGACATCCTATGTGGGGAAACAAGACAAGAGACTTCGTATCACATTCGATCGGGATATCGCCTATCGGATGAAAGATCTCTCGCTCAGGTCAGACAAAAATGACAAGGCGGTGACCGAGATGACGGTCATGGAACTGAAGATCCCGGAGGCGATGCCGCTGTGGCTCACACAGATCCTTGATGAGCTCAAAGTATATCCGCACAGTTTTTCAAAAGTTGGAACAGCATTTCTATCAGAAGTAAGGAGAATAAATCTATGACTAACATTTTAAGCAGTATTTTTACAGGATCACTGACACTGGGACAGTTCCTGCTGGCGATCATCTGCAGCATGGTATTCGGACTGATACTGTCACTGGTCTTCATGTACAAAAACACATATACCAAGTCATTCATCACGGCATTAGTCCTGATCCCGGCCGTAGAGACGGTCGTCATCATGCTGGTAAACGACAATCTGGGCATGGGCTTATCTGTGGCCGGATCGTTTGCCTTGATCAGATTTCGTTCCGTCAAGGGCAATGCCAAGGAACTGGTGGCAGTCTTCATTGATATGACGATCGGTATCATCTGCGGAACAGGCTATATAGCCATTGCCGGTATCTTTACGCTCCTTCTTTCAGCGGTCATGTTCCTGCTGACGATCACTGGCTTCGGTTCAGTATCCGACAATGAAAGGACGCTGAAGATCACGATCCCGGAATCTCTGAATTACGATGAAGTCTTTGAAGATATCCTTAAAAAGTATACTGATTCCTATGAACTGGATTCGATCAAGACACTTACTTTAGGATCGCTGTTCAGACTTGATTATCACATCACCATGAAAGATCCTGACAAGGTCAGAAAGATGATCGATGAACTCAGGACCAGAAACGGCAACCTCGAGATCATGTGCAGCAGACCGGCGACCAACAGGGATGAATTATAGAAACCTTATCGGAGGTCACAATCATGAAAAAGATAACAGCGCTTATCACGGTGCTAGCTTTATTGCTGCTGAGCGGCTGCAATACGGTAATATCCGATAACACCGGGAAAGGCGATAACGATAACGACGGTCCGGCGACCGCATATGATCTGAGTTTCAGGGAAGCTGATATAGACAGTGAATATGCGATCAGCGGTTCGACATATATCTCTTTGGGAGATGAAGATGTAAAGATCACCAAAGGCGGAACCTACATCCTTGAAGGGCAGATGAACGGCGCAAGTGTGATCGTCGATGTTGCGGACAATGACGACGTCAGACTGGTACTCAACAATGTGACGATCAACGCTGAGGACTTTGCCGGCATCTACATCATCAACGGCGATGAGATCACGATCACGCTGGCTGAAGGAAGCAATAACACGATCACTGATTCAGGGGATTATGAGCAGATCGACGACAATTCCGTCGATGCCCTGATCTATTCCAAAGCCGATCTGATCATCAACGGCAATGGAACACTTAATCTGAAGTCATCCTACAATCACGGTATCGTCTCCAAGGACGACCTGATCATAACCGGTGGTACCTACAATATCGAAACGGCCGGACAAGGTTTAAGAGGAAAAGACTGTCTGAAGATCCGCGATGGAACATTCAATCTCGTTACATACAAGGATGCCCTGAAGTCGGACAACAGCAGTGATGAATACCGCGGATATGTCTATATCACCGGTGGTGATTTTGTGATCGAGACTTATGCGGATGCGATCTACGGTTACTCACTGGTCAATATAACAGGCGGTGATTTCGTGATCAGCTGTGCAAAATCAAATTCTGCTGATTCATATAAAGCGATCAAATCAGCCGGGATGATCGATATCTCAAACGGTACGTTTAAGATCGATACCGTTGACGATGCGATCCATTGCGACAGCGATGTACTGATCGGCGGAGGTACATTTGAGATCGAATCCGGAGATGACGCCATCCATGCGGATCAGAAGGTGGAGATCTCTGATGGCAAACTCGATATAACGGCAGCCGAAGGCATCGAAGCTACATATGTGCTGATCAGCGGAGGCGATATCACGATCAATGCTTCCGATGACGGCATCAATGCGGGTGCCAAGAGCAGTGCCTATACACCGACGGTAGAGATCACCGGCGGAAAGCTCACCATCAACATGGGACAGGGCGATACGGACGGTATCGATTCCAACGGATATATCTACATAAAAGGCGGTACGGTCGCTATTACAGCGCAATTCCCGTTCGATTATGATTCGGGTGCAGAGCTCAGCGGCGGTACAGTCACCGTCAACGGTGAAGAGGTAGATGAGATCAGCAACCAGTTTGGCGGCGGCGGTCCGGGAGGCGGTTTCCCGGGCGGTGACAACGGCAATAACGATAATGGCTTTCCAGGCGGCTCTGAGCCGCCTGAAGGCCAGTCTCCGGGTGAGGGACAGATGCCTCCAGGACAGTCTTCGGGAGGCGGAGATCACCATCACTGACAGTACTTTACAGGTACTGTTTTTATATTTTCAGAAATGAAAAAAGTGTATAATTATACCTGAAGGTAGTTTGTATGAGTGAATTAAAAGATTTCAAGTGTCCTAACTGTGGAGGCCGTTTAGAATTTGACACTAAGAGTCAGAAACTGAAATGTCCTTATTGTGACGGAACTTTTGATCCTGAGATTTTTGACGAAGACGATCATTACGTCGTCGACGGTGAGACCTGGGATGATGAGAATGTCCTGGTCTATACCTGCAAATCATGCGGCGGAACGATCATGGCTGACAGAAATACGGCAGCAACGAGCTGCCCATACTGCGGCAATCCGGTCGTCATGACCAGCAATGTCTCCGGGATCTATAAACCGAAAAGGGTCATTCCTTTCAAATTTGACAAGAAACAGGCCAAGGAGAAATACCGTGAATTTTTAAGAGGCAAGACACTGCTGCCCAGAGAATTTACGAGTGAAGCTGTTATCGATGAGATCAAGGGCATCTATGTGCCTTTCTGGATCTTCGGCGGTAAAGCCAACGCCAGGATGTGGTTCGATGCGACCAGAAACCGTTACTGGTCCGATGCCAACTACAACTATGTCGAGACCAGCTATTACAAACTGTTCCGCTCCGGTTCAGTGAATTTTGCGGATGTTCCGGTCGATGCTTCCAGCAAGATCTCGGATGAACTGACCGAATCGGTCGAACCGTTCGATATCTCGGCTGCCAGAGAATTCACTGATAATTATCTGGCCGGTTTTCTGGCTGATAAATATGATATCAACGTGGAGGAATCAAGAGATAAGGCCAACAGCCGTATCGCCAATTCCACCACTTCACTGTTTGCTTCGACGACGTCGATGTACGACACCTGCGTTCCTTCATCATCAAGTATCATGATCAATCAGGGAAGACAGGAATATGTGATGTATCCGATGTGGCTGCTCAATATCAAATACAGGGGCAAGATGTATACGTTTGCGATGAACGGCCAGACCGGTAAATTCGTCGGTGAACTGCCGGCCGATATCGGCAAGCTCAACGGCATCAGGATCGGCGTCTTTGTGGGTGTGACATTGCTGATACTGCTGCTGCAGTATCTCATGTATGCGGGGTAGAAAGATGAAGAGATTACTTAAAACAGTTCTTGCCCTTATCCTGCTGTCATTGTGTGTGAATACGGTCTTTGCGGCAGATGATCATGTCATCATCAGAACGGATGACGAGATGATCAGCAACCAGAAGCTGGCTTCACTGAATGAAGACCTGAAACATATCGCTGATGATTATGATGCCAATATCTATTTCATCTATGATACCGGTATCGAAGACAGCGAGAATGCGATCATCGAATATGCGGAGAAGTTCCTGGCCTCACATTCCAGCTGCTCCAATAACGTCGTTCTGGTCGTCGGTCAGCATTACTACAAGCTTTCGGCGAAAGGAACGGCTGCTGATGCGGTCCTGAATGAAGAGACCAGACTCTGGAACCTGTTCTACAAGACGGCTTCAGAGAGTCAGAGCCCTGATGCTTTCGCTGATGGTATCGTCGATTTCTATCAGGCAACACTGAGGATCATCGATGATAAGGTCTATAACGGCAATGCGCCGAACGTGGCAGGCAATCCGCTGGTCAATGACTTTGCGGATCTGCTTTCCGACAAGGAAGAAGAAAAACTGGCTTCAAAACTCAAGAAGCTTTCGGATAAGTACGGCATCGATGCTGCTGTAGTGACTACCAAGTCCACCAACGGCATGAAGATCGCTGACTATGCCGATGATTTCTACGATTATAACGGTTATGGCAAAAACGGAGTTCTGTTTGTCTTGGACATGGGCAACAGCGAGATCTATATCTCGACCAGTGGCAGCTGCAAGCGGGATATAACCGATTACGGTATCGATCTCATCTTCGATGATATGATGAATGATCTGCAGGCCGGTAGATATTACAACGCTTTTGAGAAATTCGCAGACGACACTGATTCACTGCTGAAGAATGCCCAAAGCGGCAATGTCATCGATACCAATACGCAGAGCCAGAAGAAGAGTTTCGGCGGGCTGAATGTGATGATCTCCACCATCATCGGAGCACTGTCTTCACTGGTCACCGGTTCGATACTCAAGGGTCAGCTCAAGAATACGACCCGTCAGCGGTTCGCCCGCAATTATATCGTCGACAACAGTTTCGTACTGACAGGTTTCTCGGATATGCTGGTAAACAGACATGTTTCCAGATCACCGCGCAGGAGCAGCAATGATATGCGAGGCTCCGGAGTTCCAAGTGGGGGAGGATCCCACATTCATACATCTTCTAGTGGCACAAGTCATGGCGGTCATGGCAGTCACTTCTAGAATAGATAATTAAATCAAAGGAGGAATAAAAATGGGTTTAATTAAAGCTTTGGCAGGTTCCGTCATAGGCACAGCACTTGATACGTGGAAGGATTATTTTGTCTGCGATTCAATGGACAATGATACGCTTATGGTCAAAGGGACCAAGAGAGGAAACGGCGGCTCAGGTGAAGTCATCACCAACGGTTCCGGCATCGTCGTCAACGAAGGACAGTGCGCTCTGGTAGTAGAAGAGGGCAATATCCTGGAAGTTGCGGCTGAACCTGGCAACTATACTTTTGATTCTTCACTGTCTCCAAGTGTATTTGATGGCGGCATGGAAGGTATCAAGAATGCGTTCAAGGATGCCTTAGGCAGATTCACTTACGGTGGTGTCGTAAACAAGTCACAGCGTGTTTACTATGTCAACACCAAAGAGATCATGGGCAATATGTACGGAACAGCTACACCTATTCCTTTCAGAGTCATAGATAAAAACATCAATCTTGACATGGATGTTCCGGTAAGATGCAACGGCGAATATACTTTCAAGATCGTCAATCCGGTCACTTTCTATCAGAAGGTCGCCGGCAACAAGGCTGACAGATATGACAAGGAAGAACTTGCTTCCGTCATGAAGGCTGAAATGCTCCATGAGCTGAATCCTGCTTTTGCAGCTATCGCTCAGAGCGGTATCAGATATTCAGAACTGCCTGATCACACTGCTGAACTGGCTGAAAAGCTCGCTAAGGGTCTCAACACCAAGTGGGAACAGGAAAGAGGTATCGTCTTCCTCAACATCGCTGTCAACTCTGTTACGATCCCTGATGAATATGCCAAAAAGATCAGTGATCTGCAGATGGCTGCTGTCAACAAGGACAAGGAAATGGCCAACGCTACGATCGTTACAGCCACTGCTGATGCGATCAGAGATGCTGCCAACAACGAAAATGGTGCTGCTACAGGCTTCATGAACGTCAATATGGCTCAGAATACCGCTTCCGGTCTGATCCAGAACACCGGCAATACAGCTGCAACAGGCGATGCTCCTTACGGATACTGCCCGTTCTGCGGCAAACCTTTAGCCGTTCCAGGTGCTAAATTCTGCGCATACTGCGGCAAAGAGATCCAGTAAGTCATACTGAAAACTGAGAAGAAGAGGCCATACGGTGAGATCCGTATGGCTTTTTTATCTCCAAATTCAGCTGATTATTTGTTATCATATAATTACATATGAAATTTGCTGATGTCTTATCGGTATTCAGTGGCCTGGCCATCTTCCTCTATGGCATGGAAGTCATGGGAAATGGTTTCAAGCATATGGCTGGAGGAAAACTCCAGGATTTTCTGGAGAAGCTGACTAAGAAACCGATCGTTGCCATGCTGGCGGGTATACTGGTAACTGCGCTCATACAATCATCCGGTGCTACTACAAGTATGCTTGTAAGTTTTGTCAATGCCGGGATCATGAAAGTATCACAGACAGTCTATGTCATCCTCGGCAGCAATATCGGTACGACGATCACCGGACATCTTATGGCTCTTGATGTCGGACTGGTAGCTCCGTTCATGGCCTTTATCGGTGTCTGTCTGATCATGTTCGTCAAAAACGACAAGCTCAATGCCATCGGTGAGATCCTGATGGGTCTTGGTTTCGTCTTCTTAGGTATGGATACGATGTCCGGCGGTCTGGCACCATTAGGAAGGTCTGAATTCTTCTTGAATATCCTCTCTCATATGCAGAGTCCGCTGTTCGGTATCCTTGTCGGTTTCGTTCTGACTTCGATCGTTCAGTCTTCCTCTGCATCTCTGGGCATCATCCAGTCTCTGGCTAAAAGCGGTATCGTGACCATCAAGGACGTCATGTTCTTCAACCTTGGTCAGAACCTCGGTTCATGTACGACAGCCATGCTGGCATCACTTTCATTCAACAGAGATGCCAAGAGAGTTTCAATAATCAACCTGACCTTCAACCTTGTGAATGCTGTACTGTTCACTATCCTTTATTCGCTGTTCCCGTTTGACAGGATGTATGAGATGCTGGCACCGGGTAGAGTAGTGGAACAGATCGCGCTGATGCACACATTCACCAACGTTGTTACATCACTGTTATGCTTCCCGATTGCTCCGTTACTGTCCAAGGTCGCATACCTGATCATTCCTGATCATGGCACAGTTAAGACGCTGCAGCCTGAGATCGAACAGTCAGCCTATACGGAAAACATCGCTACATTCAATATCTTCGGTATCCATATCGAGATCGACAATATGTTTGAGATCGTCAGGAACAGTGTCTATATCGATTTCAACGGTCTGCTTGAACATCATTCAGTCATCGATATGATCGAAGAGAATGAGACACAGGTCAACCTCATCAACAGAGGTATCTCCAAGAACCTGATGCTGCTGATGGCATCGGACACGAACCTGCAGGAATCAAAACAGGCTGCTCAGCTGTTCTCCATCAATGTGGATCTGGAGAGGATGCATGACCATGCGATCAATATCGCTGAAGCGATCGAAGAGCTTATCAAAAACGATTCGACTCTGTCACTGAAAGCCTATGATGAGATCGATGAGCTCTCAGCTATCCTCATGCAGTCGCTGTCTGTCATTGATGATATCATCACTTCCGGAGATTCTGAGCTGCTGCAGACGATCATCAAGAACGAAGAGAAGATCGACGAACTGTGTTTGAGCAATCGTGATGCGGAGATCCTGAGGATGAAGAACGGAGAGGATGATGCACATCCGGGAATCATTTATTCAGAACTGCTGATCGATATCGAAAGGATCGGCGATCATATCATGAATATCGCCGAAAGCATGTGTGAAAGCTACAAGGGTCAGTAATGACCCTTTTATAATGACAATAGAATATCCCAGGAGTGAAGACAGATGATTTAATATGTCTGTTAAGCAATAACGAATCCTGTGCTATAATGATAGAAGATGATTTATTTTCAAGGAAAAGGAGCATGATATGGAAAGACCTGAGACAACACTGTTTATGCTGATGTCGCTTGACGGCAAGATATCTACCGGTGCGACCGATGATTTTGATGTCGATCTGGATTTTCCGCTGATAGACGGTGTAAAAGAAGGGCTGCATCAGTATTATGAGATCGAACAGACAACCGATCTGTGGTCTTTCAATACCGGAAGAGTACAGGAAAAGATGGGTGTAAATGAGAAAGATTATCCTGAGAAAACACCAGTCTCGTTCGTTATCCTTGATAACAATCATCTGAACGAACACGGTGTAAGGTATTTCTGTGCCAGATCGGACAGATTCGTTCTGATCACATCGAATATTGAACATCCGGCTTTTTCCGTAAAGGAAGATAACCTTCATATCATTTATCAGAAAGAACCATCACTGAGTGAAGCTTTTGCCTGTCTGAAGAAGGATTACGGATGCGAAAGGCTGACGCTGCAGTCAGGCGGAACCGTGAACAGTATCCTGTTGCGTGAAAAGCTGATCGATCATGTCGATATCGTCGTAGCTCCAGTACTGATCGGCGGCAAGGATACCTCTACACTGATCGATGGCCCATCCCTGAGTAAAAGAGAAGAACTGTCTGAGCTCGGTGTTCTGGAACTGGAAAGCTCCAGCGTTCTGGAAGATTCATATCTGAGACTGAGATACAGAGTCATACACTAAAAACGATATGCATTTTGTGGAAGCAAAAGGAATACTGACAGCCAACGGATATTCATCCGGAATGAACATCTATCGGGGATGTTCACACGGCTGCATCTACTGTGACAGCAGGAGCCTCTGTTACGGTTTTAAACATCCTTTTGAAGACATAGAAGTCAAACAGAATGCTCCGGAACTTCTGGAGAAGGCTTTAAGATCGAAAAGACAGCGCTGTATGATCTCGACCGGATCGATGTCTGATCCGTACATGCACTGTGAAGAGAAACTGCGTCTGACCAGAAGATGTCTGGAGATCATTCTGAAATATGGGTTCGGTGCAGCTGTTCTGACCAAATCTGACCGCATCCTGCAGGATATCGATCTTCTTGAGGCGATAAACCGGAAAACGAAGTGTGTCGTTGAGATGACTCTGACTACATATGATGATGAACTGTGCAGCATCCTTGAACCTAATGTCTGCAATACCAGAAGAAGGATCGAAGTGCTTGAACAAATGAAAGGAAGAGGCATCCCGACGATCGTCTGGCTGACACCAATTCTTCCTTTCATCAATGATACGCAAGAGAATATAAGCGCCATTCTGGATGCGTGTATAAAAGCCAAAGTTAAAGGGATCGTCTGTTTCGATATGGGACTGACGCTAAGAGAGGGAGACAGAGAGTATTTCTATGCTGCCTTGGATAAGCATTTTCCGGGACTGAAACAGCGTTATATCAATACCTACGGTAACGCTTATGAAGTACCAAGTCCACATTCAAAAAGACTCATGGAACTGTTTCGCAAGACCTGTATAGAAAACGATATCATGTACAGGCCTGAGGACTGTTTCGGGTATATGCAGAAGATGCCTGAAACAAGTGAACAGACAAGTCTGTTCGATATCTGATGAAGGGAGATGAATATGGAGTATATCAGTGTAACAAGAGAAAATCTGGAGAATGAACACATCTGCTGTGCTATTTCAAACAACAACGATATCCAGGTCTCGTCAAAGAAATCATGGCTGTCAGAAAGATTCGCTGAAGGACTGGTGTTCCTCAAGAGCAAAGAGCGAGGCAAGTGTTTTATCGAATATCTTCCAGCTGAAAAAGCCTGGAATCCAATCGAAGCGAAGGGCTATATGTATATCGACTGTCTCTGGGTCTCGGGTTCTTTAAAAGGTAAAGGTTATTCCAACGATCTTCTGCAAGCCTGTATTAATGACAGCAAGAACAAAGGCAAGAAAGGTCTATGTATCCTTTCTTCAGCCAAGAAGAGACCGTTTCTGGCCGATCCCAAATATCTGAAATACAAGGGATTTGAAGTTGCGGATGAGGCAGACAACGGTATTCAGCTGTGGTATCTGCCATTTAAAAAAGAAAAAGAGATCCCGTTGTTCAAAGAATGTGCCAGACATCCGCATATCGATGAAAAGGGTTATGTACTGTACTACACATATCAGTGTCCATTCAATGCAAAATATGTGCCGATATTGGAAAAGACAGCCAGAGAAAACGGGATACCTTTCAAAGCTATCAGGCTTCAAAGCCGAAAGGAAGCCCAGAGCGCACCTACACCGGTCACGACCTATGCGCTGTTCCATAAAGGTGAATATATAAGCAATGAACAGATGAATGATAAGAAGTTCCTGAAAATAGCTTCCGCCGGATAATTATTTAAGAAATGATTATTTTTTATGAAAACTACTTTAATATCACTACTAATAGAGATATCATAGTTATGTTCATTAGAACGACTTTGCAGACTATCTGCAAAAACAGTCGTTTAAATGAAATAGTATAACATTAAGAGAGGTTTATAAAAAAATGTTAACTGAAAATGAAAAAGATTTGCTAAACAAGCCGCTTACTGAAAGAGATGAGAGTTTATTAGGAGACCTGACAATTCAGGATGCCGTCGATGTGATCTCAGCACACAAAGATCATATGACAGCACAGAATGATGAGACTGTACTGATCTCTTTAAATGAGATCGCTACTATCATCATCGATGCTTTCATGCTCGGATATGGAAGAGGGCAGGAAAACAGTAAGTCTGAATAAGTATTAAAAAATCAGATTATTAAACTGCAAATAAACAAACTGCAGATCAGATCTTGATCTGATGAGGATAATCAAAGAAAACTATGGCATCATAATAGTGTTTTTCATGATGTCTTCAACGCAATTCTGAGGAATTATTTGTTTTCAGATCAGTTTATATGATCGCGCTGTTTTTTTGAGATCCGTTTAGAAAGGCCGGTATTGACCGGCCTGATCGATTGATTTGATTTGTTATCTGACTGATCTTTTGATCAGTTTTTTATTCGACATATGATCTTATGCAGTCGGCCCAGACATCATAAGCATCACTGGAAAGGTGGAGGCCGTCAGTTGTGTATTCCGGTTTGATATATCCTGAATCTACCAGCTTTGAATACAGATCCACATAGGTCGCATTGTATTCAGCTGCTATTTCAGCGATCTTACTGTTAAAGGATACTGTGATCTCCGGTGACGGGTCATCTGTTCCCGATTCGTTTTTGGCCATCGGTGTAATACTCATGAGATAAAGCTCAAAATCTCCTTTGGATCTGATATCATTGACTAAATTCTTATAGTCTTCAACACACACGTCCAGATTGTTATTATGCAAGGAATTAATACCGATCATCAGGAATACTTTTTCAGGCTTGACCGTTTCTAAAGTACCTACACGATAACTTAGACCTTTTATGGTGTCAGAACATACTGACAGGTTGCAGATATCCAGGTCAGGGAATTCGACCTCAAAAGAGCTCTTATAAGTGATGCTGTCTCCCATAAAAACTACATCACAGTCGATGTTGAGCTGATCCAGAGTCTTGTCCCATCCGGCGATATAGTGCACCTGAGCCGGGAATACATATTCAGTTTCTTCGACGGTCTCTGCAGGTTCACCAGCAGGTTCTGGTTCGGGCTCTGGCTCTGGTTCTTGTACCGGTTCAGGCTCCGGAGCAGGAGCAGGAACAGTGTCGACAACCGGCTCAGGTTCCGGTTGCGGTTCGACCTGCTTCTTATCACGTTCGATCATTGTTGTGATCGCAGTAATAAGAATGGAAAGAACGATACAGAATATCAGGAAACGATTTGATTTTGATTGGTTATTATTCATATGACAGGATTCCTTTTAGTAAATATCTATATGTATAAATTATAACCTACACATCTTTCAACAGGATAGTTGGGTTATAATTTTACTATACTTATAAAAGCATTTAGAAAAGGTTTTGAATATGAAAAAGAATAAAACATTATTATTTGTCATCATTGCATTATTAGCTTTACTGCTTGCAGGTTTCTTATATGAATCTGCTAAAAAGAAAACCGATGATGTAACAGATATTTCCGTACTTGACGTTATCCGTGAACGAAAGGTTCTGAGAGTCGGAACGACAGGTGACTACCAGCCGATGTCCTATTTGGATCCTCAGACTGGCGAGTATGAAGGTTTCGATGATGCGCTGGCAAGAGATCTTGCAGATTCGCTTGGCGTTGAAATAGAATATGTTCCGACAACATGGCCCACTCTGATGGAAGATACATTATCCGGCAAGTTCGATGTTGCGATCTGTGGCATCACGATAACAGATGCACGTAAGGAAGAAGCACTTATGTCGGAAGGGTATCTGATAAATGGCAAGACGATACTGTGCCGGGAAGAAGATGCGGATAAGTTTACTTCCCTTGAAGCGATGAACAGGCCTGAAGTGCGAGTCATGGTCAATCCTGGCGGACTTAATGAAAAATTTGCCCGCGAAAATCTGCCCGATGTCACGCTAATCATCCATGATGTCAATCAGGAGATCCCGGGTCTTATTGCTGAAGGTGAAGCTGATATCATGATCACGGAAGTCGCCGAAGCAGGTTATTATGTCAGAAAAGACGGACGCCTGGCTGCGCCGTTATATCTTGATCCGTTCACTAACGGACAGATAGGTGTACTTATGCCTAAAGGATCAGAAGATCTGCTGGATTATGTGAACAAGTTTCTGGAAGATGAAAAAGCAAGTGGCAGGATCGATAAACTTATGGGAGAGTATATCCTGATCTATTAACAGAAGAACTGTTTATCATATAAGACAATAATTTAAGAACGTTGATGTTTGAACATCATCCGGGCAACATGATCTGAAACCGGATGTGGAAGGAGAAAAAGAATGACAACAGCAAGTACAATTATTGGAGCATTAGCCTTAATTTCGCTGATACTGACTTTTGTAGTGGACAGCCCTATACTGCTTCTTTTATCACTTATATCATCTTTGATTGGGATCCCATTAGGTCTGATTTCATTAAAGAAAGGTAAAAAGATCGGTCTTATTCTTTCGGTAATAAGTCTGATTCTTATCGGTATTTTCTTTTTTATTGTCTTTAAGCTGGATGATGCTGGTTATTTCGGTTTTTAGAACAAAAAACATCATGGAGAGAGATATTCAAGATAAGAAGACTTCCATAGCAAACATAAAGTATGTGAGGATTGGTTCATACCGATCTTTTTATATGAAAAGTTATTAAAATTTTAAATAAATCACTACTGTAAAAGTGCTATAATTTAACCGATATTAGTACGATAATGCATATAATTCGGATAGGGGAATGATATGAGGAAACAAGGTCAAAAATGGCTAAGCACAGTTCTTGCTGTATTAGTACTGTTCGGTCTTTTCGTAAACGCCGGTTTCACAACTTACGCAGATGAGACAGCTTTGTCTGCGAAAGGTCTGGACGGTGGAGAATTGTTGACTACAGGTAGTGAAACGGATCCATGGACCGTCTGTGTCAACTTCGGTCCTGTAAGCAAGCCTCTTGAAGACGCTTCTGGCTTAACACCACCACTCCGGATCGAAAGAGCCAATGTGACTGTTTCCAGCGAAAAAATAAAAAATGTGAAACTGAAGCTGGGAAAGTATTGGACATATAACGAAAGCAATCATCTGTACGAAGATCCTAAAAACGGCAAAGCTATGTTTGAGCTGGTTGGCAGTAATGGCAGTCCGGCGGGAATTGGATGGGAGCAAGATTCCGGCGGGTATACTGTCTCGTGGACACTAGAACTTGATGATAGTTCGAAAGAATATGCTTTCTACATCATACCGAATATGAAAGTGATGAATAATGATAGCGAAATACAAGCAGGGAAGAGATATCGCCAGGCTATCACTGTGACTCCTGTAGCACCGGCAACAATCCCACAAGGGGATGAAGACATCTATAAAACATCGTTTACTCTTTATGTTGATATGAATGTTGAAGCAGTAAAGAGCGACTCGATGAAAAGTATTAAGTTTTCTTCTCCTGTGAAAGCTAATCGTAAGACGATCTTTCTCTCTAGAGATTGTGCGGACCGGCTTCTGAATACGTTGACTAATATTGAAAATATCGACCCTAGGATCACAGCAGTAGATCCTAGCACACCGACCGAATTCAATATCAATGTTGATGGCGATACTGCCGGAAAACCTGATGTTATTGTCAAATTTTATAGAGCTAATAGTTCAGGTGATATAGAATACGCAACTGTCAGTCAGCATGACGATTGTACCGTAACAAAAGATAGCTATGAGCTTGATCCATATGAATATGATACAAGTGGACAATTATCTTTATATTACAATACTCTAACCTTTAACTTTGAGGATAAACACACACATACCTACCACAGCAGTACTGAAGAGGAGGTAGAAGGACAGGTTGAATGGACCTGGACCGGCGATGAGAAGAATGGCTATTCCGCAGAGGTTGCTCTTTATTGCACAGATTCTAACTGTCCAGATCATGATGGCAGCAAACAGACAGTCAAAGCAACTGTTACAGAGACTGTTTTGAAGAAGGAAACTTGCACCAGATCTCTTCAGAAAGGCTGGATCGCTACTGCTACCTATGGCGATATTACCTATAAGAATGTTAAGAAGGGTACATTCGATGACGACCTTGATGAGCATGAATGGGAATTTGAAAAAGATGCGGACAAGGTCGTATGGATCGGAAGCGATACTGAAGGATATACAGCTGCAAGCATCATCAAGGAGTGTAAGAATGATAAGCACGACACTGATGTCGACGGCAAGAAGAAGATTACGTTGGAAGTTCCTGTGACCGTCACCAGGATCGTTGCGAAATGCGGAGAATACAATAAGATCGTTTATACTGCTGTTTTTGACAGCAGTGTAGATCGTGATATAATCGAACCTCTTGTATTCAAGAAAGAGGTGATAGGGGAACTGGTTCTGCACAAGTGGAAGGTGAAATATGTCACCTCCAATGGAGACTACAACACCGCTCCAACCAAGGCTCAGCTTCATCTTGTCTGCGAGAACGATTCCAGCCACACTGAGATCGTCAATGTGAGTGACGAGGAAAACATCACCTTAGTTTCAGAAACAGAGAAATCCAAGATCTACAAATATGTCGGAAAGACCAGCGATGGTCAGAAGGTAGAAGGCACGGAAGAATTAGTTCTTGATCATAATGAGCACAACTGGACTGTTGAGTTTAACTGGGATTATGACAAGACTAACAGAGAAGTCAAAAGCGTAACTGCTGTTGCGATCTGCTCCATAGGCAAGGAACAGAAGACACTGGAAGTGGAACTGACTTCGAAAGAAGTGCGTAATACCAAGCAATATACTGCAAGCACTGAAGATCCTAGCGGCAAAAAATGGACCAGCACGAAGTATATCGACAATAATACCGGTGAACTGCTGGACGGTGTAGCAGCTATCGTGGCGGGCAATAGCAGTATCATGATCTATGGCGTAGAAGAGACCTATCCGTTCACTGGAACTAGGATCAAGCCGGTTGTGGTTGTTATGGATGGCGACAAAGTACTGGCACTGAGCACCGAATACACCGTATCTTACAAAGGAAAGAATAAGATCGGAGCGATCAACACAGTTGAAGTAAAGGGAAAGGGTAACTACGCCGGGACGAGCGCAACAGCTAAGTTCACTATTGTAGATCCTTTACTAATGGCTGAAAAAGAAGAACTTGCAGGTAGAGTCAAGAGTGTCAGAGCATCCAATGATGGCCTTGTCTACAATGGTAAGGCACAATATCCATCAACAGTAACCGTAAAGACCGATGTCGGGGATATAGAATATACCGTTGATAAAGAAGGAAACTACTCGACCACAAGCGATAAGAAGGTTGTTCTGATATTCTCCAACAATGTCAACAAAGGTTCCGCAGTTGTATCTGCTGTTGGACTTGATGGCAAGGTTAAGAAGAAAACTTACAAGATCAAAGCAGCTGAAATTGCAGGAGCTGAGTTTAAGATTGATGAAGTAACGTGGGGAGTAAAGACCGAAACACCAGAGATTACCGCAACTTTCAACGGCATGGAACTTGTTGCTGGTCAGGACTTCAAGGTGAGTCTTAAGGCAAAAACAGCAGGTGATACTGCAGGAACCGCAAAGATCAGCGGCAAAGGTAACTTCAAGGGTAAACATTCAGATATAACATACAAGGTGAATCCGCTTAAGATTACTGAAAAGAACGTCGTTGTGAAGGCATTGGCAGGTAAGAAGGCTAAAGACGTCAAGGTTACAGTAAATGACAATATGGGCAATTTAATTAATAAGAAAAAGTACTCGGTTGAAATACAGAATGCAGAAGGAAATACACTTGGTAAAAGTGATGCTCTCGACGGAGAAATCAGAGTGATAATAAAAGCATCCGGAGATGTAATCACCGACAGTAATGGCGTGGCTATTGTTGTTAACGTTGGCAGTGACATAGCAAAGATTAAGGGTGCGTTCAAAGTAAGCAGGAATTTCTGTAAGTACTACACTGGCGAACCTATTGAACTTGATGAGGATGATTTTGGCCCAGACGAGATTGTTATTAATGATCTTGTATATGGTAAGGATTTCAAGATCGTCTCATATAAGAACAACGTGAAAAAGGGCAACATGACTGTAACGATACAGGGTATCGGTAGTTACAGTGGAACAAGAACCTTTAAAGTGAAGATCAAGCCAAGACCGCTCAATGAGGATGTTCCGGAGAACTGATGTGAAGAACAGCAATTATTCAAAGGCAAAGACCCTGACACTGATTCCGCTCGTTGTTCTGGTGGTCACAGTGATCTGTATGGTACTTTCGTTTCTGCTTGAAGGTCCTACAAACAAAGGTGGGTTGTATTCGATATTTGCATTCGCTGGCCTGATGAGTATATTTATTTCACCGTTACCATGTCTGGTGATGTCTATTATCGGAACGGTGTCTGCAGCAAAGGCAAAAAAGGAAGGCATAGCAAAAGCGTCAAAATATCTCACACTTGGCATCATTGAGATCCTTGTCTATGTTGTGGGTGCGATTTTAGCGATCATAATGTTCATAGGCGGACAGGGCGTGTAAATTAAAACAGGTTTATATATCGAAAAAGGAACAGAAATCAATGAGAGTACAGCATCAGCTGTACTCTCTTGTACTAGATGCAGATTATAAACTGCAGATTTAACACATAAATAGTTATATAATGGCAAATCTATTTGATCTGAATGTAATTGAACAAGTGAATCTTCATAAGCTGAAGATCTCCCGTATTGGAACATATTATTACGTCATAATCTATCTGCTTTCATTGATGTATATGATAAGACTGTTTTCTTCGCGTGCATATTTTTACGTTAATGAGAAAACCGGCCGAAAGGTAAGTAAAAGAAAACTGGATATGATCATGGACAAACGTCTGCATGCGATCCTGTTCCTTGCGTTTTCCTATATCATTTGTACGATCGGTTATTTCAATATCGATGTCCTGCATCTTAATTCCTATGAAGTGAATATAAATAAAAAGCATCAGAAGATGAATTGAATATCTGTCTTATATCCGATATTCATGCAGGATCGGGAACCTGGGAATATACTTATGATAAACTTCTTGATCTGATAAACGAGTGTAACAGTGATGTCCTGCCGATTGCCGGTGATGTCTTTGATGAAACGACATCCGAAAGCGATATCGAACAGTTAGCCTGGGTTTTTGAAACCATGGATAAACCGAAATACGGGATGTATTATGTCTATGGCAACCACGACAATAAAAATGATGACTGGGCAGCAAAGAAGATGGAAGAAATGGGCGTTACTGTTTTGCAGGATGAGATGATAACGATCTCAGATGATATTCAGCTGATCGGTCTTCTTGATCCTAAGCTTAAAGCCGAAGATCCTGAAACATTGTTTCCTAAGTTGAATCTTTATTATGATTATCC
Organism: Erysipelotrichaceae bacterium; assembly: GCA_017432005.1. Lineage (GTDB taxonomy): Bacteria > Bacillota_I > Bacilli_A > Erysipelotrichales > Erysipelotrichaceae > Colivicinus. The sequence goes on along the minus strand of JAFRKA010000019.1, from coordinate 11,770 downwards.
GATCATCGTTCTTCAGCATCGTCCGAAACACTATCAGATGCTTTCTGAATTGGGTGCTGATCTGGTCATGGCAGGTCATACCCACGGTTTCAATATCCCGTTCTATCTGACACTTCCATTACTTTCAGACAGCTACTATGGTTTAAAGAAATATAACGAAATGAGTGCGATAACTTCTTCCGGAGTATCTGCCTGGGGTTTCCATTATAAGTTTCCGGCCGAAAGTGAAGTCGTCAATATCCATGTGACTTTTAATTCAGATTCTCAGAAATAATACTGTTTATTATATCAGCGTGATTCCTCTTACATAACAGAAATCATTTGAATCAATTACTTTAAATCCGTGTTTCTCATAAAACTTATTTCCGGATATTTTGTTTTTGCCGACTATCAGCATCAGTCCTTTTACTCCGTTATTTTTCATATGTCTGATTTCGGCATCCAGCAGCATCGTCCCGATACCTTCGTGCTGATAAGCAGGTTTGACATCGATATGGAAATGCGCCGGATAATCTTTTCCGTATAATTCGAAACAATGAGTTTCCAGAAAGAATCTTTCTTCAAAGCCTAATTCTCTGGCTCTTTCTTTAAAATCACTTACAATATTGGAAATATACTGTTTATAATCTTTTGAAGCCAGTATATAACCGACCGTTTCTTTCTTATCGGCATCGATCGCTACGAAACAGTTATCCTTTTCAAATTTCACATAGTATTCAGTATAAAAATATAAACAGAACTCTTTTTCATTCTGCGGTTTATTGGGGTTGGAAGAATTAAGCTGATTTATCAGCCTGATATCTTCAAGATCCTGATCTGTTATCTGTCTTATTTCAATCATTTTTCCCATCTCTATTATCTCAAAAAAAGCGGAATACATCTGTATGGCCTATAATATAATTATCAGTTTAAATGGAGAACTCAGTAATGAAACGATTTATAAGTATTTTAGTCACTATTTCAATGTGCATATGTCTGAACGGCTGTCAGAAAAAACTCAAAGACGATATCTACATCTTCTTTACGAGTGATGTCCACTGCGGTCTGAATGACAATCTGACCTATCCTTCTTTGAAGGCTGTGATCGATGATACCAGAGCAGAACACAAGAATGTACTGCTGGTAGATCTGGGTGATTTTATTCAGGGTGGTTATTACGGAGCTCTTTCTGGCGGTGAAATGGTCGTTCAGATCATGAATGAGATGGGTTATGATATCGTCACTTATGGCAACCATGAGTTTGACTACGGTATCGATCGCCTGCATGAACTCATGGGGATGATGGAATTTGAAACACTGGCTTCCAACGTCATCTATACAGGAAACAAAGAAAACATCTTTGACGGGATCGCCGAATATACGATCAGGGAATTCGATGGAGTTAAAGTTGGTTTTATCGGTGTGCTGACTCCGGATTCACTTACATCTTCAACGCCTAAGTTCTTCATGGAAGGTGATAAATATGTCTATGACTTCTATACAGGTGAAAACGGCAAGCTTTTGCAGGACAAAGTCCAGAGTGTCGTCGACGAGGTACGCAAGCAGGGAGCGAAATATGTTGTAGCTATGACCCACCTGGGTTCGACCGGTACGGAGCCTTATGATGCGATCTCGCTGATTCATAATACCAATGGTATCGATGTGGTCCTTGATGGCCACTCTCATTCAATAATCGTTGAGGATAAGTATCCGAATAAAGACGGTGAAGATGTGATCATCTCATCCGTCGGAACCAAGCTGGAAGCAGCCGGGGAGCTTATCATCTCCAAGGAAGGCGAGATAAAGACGATGCATATCAATAAATATGACCGGAAAGATGAAGCGATCGCAGCTACCATCGCCGATTTTGATAAGCAGCTTGAACACATTCTGAACGAAGTGGTAGGCAGCTCTGAATTTGATATGCGGATTGATGATGATGAAGGTATCAGGATGAGCCGGGACAGAGAGACGACCGTTGGTGATTTTGTGGCTGACGCTTACCGTTACGTCATGGAAACACAGATCGGTATGGCCAATGGTGGCGGTGTCCGTAGCAACATCGAAGGCGGTGAGATCACCTATGGCAAGCTGATGAATGTCTCACCATTCCGCAATACCATCGGTTCATGTAAGGCTACGGGGCAGATGATCCTGGATGCTCTGGAATTCGGAGCCCGCAATACGGAAGCCATCTATAAGTTTGACGGTAACGCTGTAGGCGAAAGCGGAGGTTTCCTGTCAGTCTCCGGTCTGAAGTATACGATCGATACTTCGATCGAAACACCGGTGATCGTCGACGAGAATGACATGCTGACAGGCTTCAGCTCAGACAAGCGCAGAGTTAAAGATGTCTATGTGCTGGAAGATGGGGAGTATGTTGAAATCGATCCTCAGAAGGAATATACGGTAGCCGCAACCGACTACGTCCTGTACAACAGCGGGGACGGTAATACCGCATTTAAAGATGCTACGATGATCGAAATAAACAAATATGTCGATACTGATGCGATGAAAGAATATCTCCTGCATCTTGAAACGATGCCGGATGAATACAGAAAACTTCAGGGAAGAATCACAGTGAAATAAATGAAAAAAAAGTTGAATTGTAATATATTCAACTTTTTTCTACTGTTGCAGAAGGCGATATTATTTTGACAACATCTGAATGCTGATATTCCAACCGTGTTTGGTCTGTTTACTGAAAATGAACTGGGCATAGTGTTCAAGGATGCGCATATTCAGTTCATCGATATACGGTTCAGTCAGAGGATCTGATTCAAAGTCTTTAGAATAGATATGGATCATATGACGGTCTGAACCATCGGAACACAGCATTCTTATCGTCGCATTGCTGATATGTTCGAATAACGGATACAGCAGTTCATCACAAAGCACCGAGATAAGTTTCTGCTGACTGTCATTACTCTGATAGTTGAGCAGGAACTTCTTCATCTCGCTTGCAAGAGAATACAGATCGAGCTCTTTCTTATTGAGCTCTTTTTCAAACATGCGTGAACGGTAAAGGAACTGCTGAGTTAACGGTTTGCTTGGATGATCGAAGACTTCTTCAGCCGTACCTTCTTCATAGATGCGTTTATCAGCCAGGAAGATGACGCGGTCGGCGATCTTGCGGGCAAAATTCATTTCATGAGTAACGATGACGCTGGTCATGCCATCATTTATCAGGTCTCTGATGACTTTTTCAACTTCATCGACCATTGTTGGATCAAGAGCACTGGTCGGTTCATCAAAAAGGATCAGCTCCGGATGCATAGCCAGCGTTCTGGCAATTGCTACACGCTGCTTCTGACCACCCGAAAGCTGTGAAGGCATGTGGTATTCTCTGCCGTCAAGACCGACACGATGTAAGAGTTCCTTAGCTTCAGCTTCTGCTTCTTCTCTTGATACGCCATTGACTTTCATCGGAGCCAGGATGATATTTTCCAGGATATTGAGATGCGAGAAGAGATTGAAGTGCTGATAGACCATGCCCATCTTGCGGCGGACTTTGTCGATATCGATATTCGGATCAAGGATGTTTTCTCCATCGACGTAGATCTCTCCTTTTTCCGGAACGATCAGTCTGTTCATACAGCGAAGCAATGTACTTTTACCACAGCCTGAACCGCCGATGATGACCAAAGCTTCTCCTTTGTTTATCTCTAAAGAAACATTCTCCAGGATCGGACCGTTATTATAGCCCTTAGTGAGATTTCGGATACTGATCATGCGCTCACCTCCGTTTTCTTCATGAAGATTCCAAAGATTTTCTTGGCTAAATAACCGATCCCGAAATAGATGATCGTTACGGCGATGATACCGAAGAAACTGTCCATGGTCCTTGAAGCGACGATCGATGAAGCTCTGGTCAGATCGATGATCGCCAGATAACCGACGACCGATGTTTCCTGCAGAGTTACGATGAACTCATTCATATACAGAGGAAGGGCTCTTTGAACAGTCTGAGGAAGTGTAACATAACGGAAGGCTTTCCAGCAGTTCATGCCCAGCGTTCTGGCGGCTTCGATCTCACCATCCGCTACTGTTGAAAGTGCTGTGGAAAAGATCTCTGACAGATAGGCTCCGGCTTTTAAGGAAAGGCCCAGTGCAACGACCGGCAGTACCGGTATGATCGAACTGCCGAAGACGATATAGACCAGGATCATCAGTAAGACCATCGTCGGTGTTTCCACAAACAGCATCGTGATAGCTTTAGCGATCTGATTAATAAACTTACGTGAACTTCTGCGCATGGCGCACAGTATGATACCAAATACGGTCCCCAGAATAAAACTGGCAACAGTCAGCAGCAGCGTATTGCCTAAACCCTGCAGAAAAAACTTATAACGGTCTTCAAAAATGAAGGTCGCATATATTCTGCTTAAGATATCTTTAAAGAAACCTGCCATAATCCAGATCCTTTCTATCCCAGTACTTCAGAATTGATCGTAATATTTCCGGTAGTACCTTTCTTTACAAAGTACAGCGGCGTCTCGCCATAGGCATCCGAAGGAATAAAACCGCAGATCTTTGCTTCTTCCGCATATACTTCGGAAATGTATCCCAGAGCCGCATCATAGTTTCCGTTCTTTAAACCGATGACTACTTCGTTGAATTCGCTCGGTATGATTTCTATCTTATATCCGCATATGGCGCCGAACCACAGAGCCATTTCTATATCAAAGCCTGCAAGACTTCCGTCTGTTTCCAAAAAAGCCCGCGGATATCCTGCTACATCAAAACCTATCCGTACAGTTTTGCCATCTTCATTAACAGGGATATCCGGCATCTCATATTCGTTTCCGTCAAACGCTTTCACTCTATCGGTCAGTTCTTTATAGCTGTCAGTCTTCTTGAATTCTGCCAGGAAAGCATTATACTCTTCCGCAAGCTCTCCTTCGTCCCCTGCGAAATACATAATATATCCGCATTCACTGAATTCCGGCTCTATTTTTTCAAGTCCCGTGGAATTGGCACTCAGGATCCTCCAGGTGACATCATCGACGGCGATCAGATCGACATTGTTGTAGTTTAATGCCATCAGCATATCAGCTGTCATGTCATAGCGGTATATCTCCATATCGCTTCGACCAGTGAGTGCATAATCACACTCCCATGCGAGATTGACTCCGACTTTCAGACCGTTCAGATCATTGACATCATGGACTTCAACGATCTCTTTCTTGGCACAGCCGCACAGCATAAAAATCGTCACCACAGAAAGAAGCACTGTCTTATTTAAAAGTCTCTTATGTGATCTGTTTGTACATTTCATAACTCTTATTAATGATAACATCTCTTGGCAATCTATGCCTTTCTCTCATTTCAGGAAACGGCATCTTTTTCTTAAATCGTCTTGTTCTTTCAATAAAAATCCTCCTTATAATTACGGTTCAAATAACGGTGGGGACGAGCTTGACGGCATCCGTCCCGTCGTAATTCGTCTTTTCTTGTGTTTCCTTGCTTCTATGCTTGTTCTTAATGGGGGCTATATTTCAGGATGCAATCATGCAAATACAAATTATCTTTGTGCGGTGGTCTATTCTCCCGCCCCAAGTGAAAATGATTTGTTGTTAAATTGATTTAGGCTTTGTCTTTGCGTAAAGGTCGTAGTGAATGTAGAACTTTTTACCGCTCAGAAACACAAGGAATGGAAAAAGGCCCAGAAAGAAGCTAAAAAACATGCATGAGCTCGGTGTTGTGTTTTATGTCATTGATCAGCTACAGGAACTCGCAGAAGAAAACAAGGTAAAACACATTAATTCGGTGACTCTGCAGATTGGTACCGTCACCGGAATCGTACCGGTTTATCTGGAAGATTGCTGGAACTGGGCAGTATCCAAACATGGAAATATGACTGAATGTAAACTGAAAATCGAAAAGATCGAAGCCATCACTCATTGTGAAAACTGTAATCAGAATTACAATACGATTATTTATGGCAAAACCTGTCCCCACTGCAACAGTGAGAATACCTACCTGATACAGGGAAACGAATTCATGATAAAAGAAATGGAAGTCATCTGACTTCCATTTTTCATTCTAGTTTTGGATTAATTATTTATTCAAATTGTCCGTACATTTTTATTGCATCATCAATACTGAGTTCGCCTTTACCAACCTGGAATGAAGCAACACGGATCTGAACAGTGAGCGGATCCTTTATTCCAAGGGTTTCCGGAGATAGAGTTTTATCAGCTGATACCTGAGCAAATGGAGCATAAACAGTATCAAAAGATAGATCATTTGTCGGTGCAACAAGACGTTTTACAGAAGCCATCTGATTCAGTTCTTCATTAGTAATCAGGAAACGCATGAATTCATTTGTCACATCAAGATTATCGCAATCCTTATTTACAGAGAATTGTACGGAAGGACTGTCAATAAAATAAACACCTTCATCTGTTGATGGGATTGGCGTAAATGAATAACTGAATGGAGATTTTGTGAATGCTTCAGACTGGCTTTCCCTTTTCTTGGTTCCGGAAACGGTATCACCAGCGCAGATCATCATAGGTACATCACCTTCAAAGAAACGCAGAATAACCTGTGTATAGTTATCTTCGATCTTGTCGCATTCAACAATATCAATACAGTTCGATTGAATTACTTTTTGAACAGCTTCCAAAGCCGGACGCATATATTCTCCCGCTTTTGGATCAAGATTATTGGCTAGAGCAAGAGCATCAGGATTATCAGCAAGTGTAGCGACAAAGAGCGGATAAGCAATCGTATTCATGAAACAGCTTGAAGATTTAGCGCTGTATCCCATCATAGGGCTTGCAAAACCTTTATTACGGAATTCATCACATACATTCAAAAGCTCTGTCCATGTAACAGGAACGCTGAGACCTTCCTTTTCAAAAAGATCATTGTTAACCAGCATACCATAGGTCCTGGAGAAAACTGGGACCATAAGAACACGGCCATCAGCATCATGGTTGATCAGACCCTGACGGATACAATCAAGATCAAGCTTTAACTCAGCATCAGAAAGATCTTCCATATGAGAAATTACCTGATCGTACTTTTCATTTCCCATCATCCATGTAAAAGAGAAGAAGATGTTAGGCCTGTCATTACCTTCCAGCACAGTAGCTAAAGTATTATTGTAATCGTCCAGTTTTACATAACTGAATTTAACATTAGGATAAAACTCATTGAATCGATCGAATTCCGCTTCTAAAGCTTCAAAGTTATCATAGCTTCCGGCTACAGTGATACTACAGTTAGTTTCTGTATCAAGAGTAGGTTGAAAACCAGTCACCGTTTCTTCCGGTTTATTGCCGTTGCAAGCACTCAATGATACAGCAGTAAATAAGACTAAAATGATACCAAGAATCTTTTTCATAATCTCTTTTCCTCCTTGATTCTGCGAATCTCTTTAATGACGAGTTTTATATCTACTGGTTTAGCGATATGTCCATTCATACCAGCATTAAGACATTCAGTAACGTTTTCCGAGAAAGCATCTGCAGTCATAGCGATAATCGGAATAGAAGATGCCCATGGATCATCCAAAGCTCGGATATTTCTTGTTGCATCAAGTCCATTCATCTCCGGCATCTGAATATCCATAAAGATCAGATCATAAGAACCTTCAGTTGCTTCTTTCATTTTATCAACACAGATGCGACCATTTTCAGCTCTCTCTGAAGTAATTCCAAACATACCAAGGATAGCGGAGATGATCTCCCAGTTGATATCATTATCTTCCGCAACCAGAATATTCATTCCCTGCAGATCTGAATAGTCATTCTCCAGTTCAGTAGATTTGGATGCGGTACCAAGAATTTCGTTGATTTTATCGTAAAGTTTAGAACGGAACAAAGGCTTGCTTATAAAACCGTTTACGCCGGCTTCTTTTGCTTTGTCCTCGATATCCGACCAGTCATAAGCAGAGATCAGTAAAATAGGTGTATCAGTACCGACTTCTCTGCGTATGCGTTCAACCGTTTCAACACCATCGATTTCAGGCATCTTCCAGTCAAGGATAACAACACTGTAATCATTTCCGGTTTCATGGCGATTTTTGATCATATCCAATGCTTCCAGCGCATTTCCGGCATGATCGGCTGTAACGCCTAGAGATTTCAAGGTATCAACTGCAGTTTCCAGAGTAATTTCATCATTATCAACGATAAGAACATCCATCGGATCAAGCATCATATCTTCCCTTTGCCTTTCGGCAACTGGAAGATCCAGAACAACAGTAAATGTAGTACCTTTTCCCTGCTCACTCTGGCAGTCGATCGTACCGCCCATCAGATCGACCATCTGTTTGGTAATGGCAAGCCCAAGGCCGGTTCCTTGTATACTGTTAACACGGCTGTCTGTCTGCCGTGAGAATGGCTGATACATGTTGGCCATATATTCAGGGCTCATGCCAATGCCTGTATCGGATACTATATAAGTCAAACGTACACAATCAGGTTTAGGACTGTCTTCTTCAGAAAGATCTACGCTGACACGTCCGCCCGGTTCAGTGTATTTTATGGCGTTAGAAAGAATATTAATATATATCTGGTTTAATCTAAGTCTATCGGCATAGAGATATTCTCTTTCTATCTGAGAGATGCGTAAATTGAACTCAATATTCTTTTCCTTGATCATCGGCTGAGACAGATTAACGAGGTTCTCAACGGTTTCAACGATAGAGAAAGACTGAGGACTGAGGTTCAGTTTTCCACTCTCGACTTTAGAAATATCCAGAATATCATTGATCAATGTAAGCAGATGATTGCTGGCCAAAGTAATCTTCTTCAGGTTTTCTCCTACCGATTCCGGATCACCAAGATTCTTTTCCGCGATCGTTGTAAGACCAATGATCGCATTCATCGGAGTACGGATATCATGAGACATAGCAGAAAGGAAATCCGTTTTTGCTTTATTGGCAGCAGCTGCTTCTTTAGCTGTTGCCTGAAGCTGCTTATTGAAATAAAGCATGACTATAAGGTCAAATACGAACAGAACCAAAAGACCGACTGAAACAAAGCCGATCAATAACCAGTTCTGAGTGTTGACACTAAGATCCTTCATCGGCATGAAGTTGAGCAGTGTCCATCCTTCTGTCGATGAAACAGGAGTATAAGCCAAAATACATTCTTCGCTTTTAGAATTAAGCATCTGAATAGATCCGGTCGTAGAAGTGATTTTTCCAAAAAGATCTTTGGAAGCAACTGAATCAATTACGTTATAGGACCTGTAGAACTCAAAGAAACTGGAGTTTTTAAAAGAATGACCCTTGATGATATAATCACCATCCGCATCAATCAATGATAGTTCGGCATTTTCATATTCTTCCTGCGGGAAGACCCATTTCTGTTCAAGTTCAGAGATCGGAAGAACTCTGAGCAGTATTGCCTGTTGTGATTCGCCGGATTGAGAATCATGAAGACTGATCCGATTACAGAAAGCCAGGGACTGTTCCCCATTTACCGGATTGGTATAGGCACGGGTAATATTGATGGCTTTTCCTATTTCGTTAATCCAGCTGACATCATTAAGGAGATTAAGGCGTTCATAAGATACATCAAAATTCTCAGGATCATCTTTCCTGGCTCTGGTTGTCAGACCATTGAGTGTATCAAGATAAACAATATGTGCCGAAGCATTTGGTAATACATGAGAAATACGGATAAAGGAGATCGCCTCATCAATTGTCATATCCTTACTATCGATATAACGGGCCCAAACATCACAGATACGCTGTTCACCTTCAAGATAATTCTCGGTGACATGTTCCATGGTGATCGTTGTATTTTCAAAGTGTTCTATCTGTCTTTGGGTAATATTTCTGTATTCGTAATTTGAATAAAGCACAACAAAAGTCAGCATAGCTATCATTATGAACACATTGACTATAATGACCCAGGTTTTTTTCATTAAGTATTTCATATATCGTATATTTAGGCTGTTCGGTATAGATTACTTCTAAAATAAACTTTTTCTATTAATAATTATATCAAGTAGTTATGTTAATAACCTCTATATAAATAAAAACTCTTTTATCATTCAGACAAAAGAGTGAATTTTATATGGTGACCAGTACGTGAGCAACATCTATTTTTCCAATATTTCTCATTATTTCTCAATGTTCAAAAAACCTAGTATTTAAGGCACTTTTTGCAATATTCTTTTTTTTCATTGTTTCTCATTAATTCTCATTTTTTAATATATCTGTTGTATCATATTGTTTTTATGTATATCTGCTCTTAAATTCAACATATTCTATCACGGTTTTGATTTCTAAAGAGATTTGAAGTTTATCCGGTTGTGAATTTATAATTTCATATGTGGGATTAAGAACAGATATTTTAATGAAGGAGGCAGAATGATTAAAGAGTACGTTATATTTAACTGGTCCCTGATACTGGTACTTCTCGGTTTTGCAGTCTCCCTGAAAGAAACTGTTTTTCTGGATAAAACCACGATCAGGCGCTACTATGCTTTGATCATTGCCATCTTTCTTCTTTCCGTGGTTGTTTATGAGGAATTTTACCTGACTGATCTTGGCGGTAACAGGTTTATACGACTGATTCTGACGGTAATCAGATACAGTGCAACACCTTTTATTATTGCCATGGTCATTTATGCTCTGGTAAAGAAACAACGCTGGTTCATTTTCGTTCCGGCGATAATCCTTAGTTTGATCAATCTTGCTTCTGTTTTCAATGGTTTAGTTTTCAGCATCGGAAACAATGATGAATTCCGCCGCGGACCATTGGGTTATCTTCCTTATGCCGTGGTTGGTTTATATTCCGTCTTTCTGATCTATATTCTGATCAGACGCAGCAATAAAAAAGTCATAGAAATGATTCCGATCGCCTTTCTGGGCTTTGCTTTTGGTTCCGGACTTTTTCTTCCGTTTATATATGGTAAAGATTATTCACGTATCTTCTGTCCGACCATCGCTATTGCACTTTATGTGTATTATGTTTTCTCGATTCTGCAGCTTGCCAAAAAAGATTCATTGACAGGAATGCTGAACCGACAGGCATATTATGCTGATATCGAAAACAGTCCAGAAAATATAACCGCTCTGATTTCCATTGATATGAACGGTCTAAAAATCCTTAATGACAGCTTCGGTCATGCTGCAGGTGATGAAGGGCTTGCTACACTGGCGGTCTGCATCATTCGTGCACTTAAAAACAAACAGATGTGTTACAGAGTCGGTGGAGATGAATTTGTTATTATCTGCCGCAAGACTTCAAAAGAAGAAATGACTCAGCTTGTCGAAACCATCAGGAAAAATGTTTCCGAAACAGGATACAGCTGTTCAATAGGTTGCAGCCATATCAGCGATGGCGCAGATTCGATCGATGACCTGCTTCAGGAATCAGATGAAAAGATGTACGAAGAAAAAGCGAACTATTATAAAGATTCCAAAAGAGACAGACGAAGCAATCAACGTTAATATATTTCATAAACCATGACATATAAAAAACCCGGATGACCTGTCAGATAGTTCTGCAGATCATCCGGGTTTTGCTGGTTTTTTATGAATGGAATTATTCAAGACCTGTCTTAGGCATCACATAGTCAGGAGTAGAAGGCTTGAGAATTCAACTAATCAGTATACAAAAAGAATATTAAAAAACATCTCTATCAATCGAGATTTATTCACTGATTATTTCTTCATAATGAAGGAAAAGCTAAGGAGATTTAATACATGAAAAAGATAATGAGTCTAATGATTATGTTTTTCCTGGCGATTGGAATACAACCAATATATGCCAATGCGGATCTGATGATCAAAGTTGAAGGTATCGTTGATGGATATGTC
>JAFRKA010000018.1 GCA_017432005.1 Erysipelotrichaceae bacterium | reverse complement strand
GGACAGATAATAGATCTGGTAGATACGGATCTTGCTGTAAGTTCACTGCGGGTCTATACACTGGTCAATCTGTTGGAAACATGTACGACCAGGCGCGTTCATACTCTTTCGGTCAGTTATAATCGTACGGTTTTAGAAGTACAAAGGCAGGAACGATAAGAACAGATCCGCATTAAAAACAGAAGCAGCTAAAGAAAGAGGAAATGGGTGATCAAGACTGCAGCAAATATGCGGATTTTGACGGGAATTAAGGTAAAATATAAAATTATATGAACGGGGATTTGCGCTATACTCTCTTTGAAAGGCGGCTTTGAGGATGGAAAAACACTTTTTTCGGGGATACTTAGATTCAATCATTTTTTCATATGATTATTAAATCAATAAGGAGGCTTTCATGAAATCTTTAAACAAAACAGAGAAAATCATTTCTGTGATCAATCTTGTATGCTGCGCATTCGGTTTGGTCCTCACACTGATCCAGATGTTTACCAATCGTCTTGATGTTTCTGTTATTGTCAAGAGCATCATGGTCATAATCGGATATCTGGGGATCTTTTATTATGTTTTTATCGGATATAAGAAGCCGCATGGCAATTCGCTTAAATATGCCATGCTGTTTGTTGCTGCGATCCTGATCCTTGTAGCCTGCACGAATCCTGTACTGAAAGGTCAGAAGATGAACGGTATGCTGCCGGATGCTGCTGAAGTACCTGATGGTCCTGTATTCAGCGAGCCTAATCTGCCTGAAAATATAAGACCTCTGTTTGATACACCGTATGCGAACGTGATCAATTTTGCCATCATATTCTTCACTGTAATGATCCTGTCTTATGTTGCGGGAAGACTAGGCAGAGTGGAAGAAAACAAAAAATTCCTGATAGCAGCTCTTGTACTTCTATTTTTCAGATGTTTCCTTGATTTCTACCCGGGCAAATATCCGGTCTATGCGAATGAATTCAATATGGTCCTTGCGGTCGTATCAGGATATCTGGTCCGCTACAGGCAACATAAAGATGCCGGCTTGGATGTAGAGTAGAAACAGTAAACAGATCAAAAGCGGATGAGACAAAAACCGGCATTTTGCAGGTTTTCAGATGCTTTCTCTTTTTTTCTTTGCCGATGTACCAGCTGCAGGTATTGATGCAGATCATCGCTGATTGTCAGCGGTATGATGGTCAAACAGATGGCGGAGATGCTTTGAGTTTCGCGCACTTTGGACAGCAGGATGAATAAGAGTGTAACGATCGCATCGTTGATTCAGAATAAGGGTAGGATATAAATATATTTAGGTGACAAAATAAGGAGATTCTATGAGAAAGATATTCATTGTTTTGCTTGTATCGATGATCGCTTTGATCAGCGGCTGCCGGCAAGTATCAGATTCTGACAAGGATAGATCACAGATAGATAAGAAGATCTCTGAGATGACCATAAAAGAAAAAGTTACACAGATGATCATGCCGAGCTTCCGCTATGTATCATATGAGACAACAACAGATGAAAACGGAAATGAGGTTTTAGTTTCTGAAGATCTGGAAGTGCTGAATGACAAGTGGCTTTCTGTGCTTGAAGAGTATAATTTTGCCGGAGTGATCCTGTTTACGCAGAATCTGCACTCTTCCAAGAAAGCTCACGAGTTTATCAGACAGCTCAATGAAGCCAATGGCAATGATGAGATACCTTTATTTATTGCTGCTGATCAGGAAGGGGGAGTGGTCAGAAGACTTGATTTCGGTACTACCATGCCCGGCAATATGGCTCTTTGTGCCAGCAACGATCCTTTAAATGCCTATGAGTCAAGCCGCTTGATCGGAAATGAACTGAAGCTGATGGGCATCAATGTGAACTTTGCTCCGGTAGTTGATGTAAATTCCAATCCGGCTAATCCGGTGATCGGTGTCCGTTCTTTTTCTGATGATCCTGATTATGCAAAAGCCTATATCGAAAGCAGTATTGCCGGCTATCACGACGAGGATATCCTTGTATCGCTGAAGCATTTCCCGGGCCATGGGGACACTTCAACCGATTCTCATACAGGTCTGCCTTTGGTTGAAAAGACTTATGATGAAATAAGAAACAAAGAAATGAAAGCTTTTGAATATGGCATCAGTGCGGGAGCCGATATGATCATGAGTGCCCATATCCAGTTCCCGAATATCGATGACACAAAATATAAAGCCTTAGATGGAAGCGAAGTATATCTTCCTGCGACACTGTCCAAAAAGATCATATCGATCCTGAGAGATGATCTTTCCTATGATGGTCTGATCTATACCGATTCACTCTCCATGGATGCGATCAAGAACTTTTTTGATCAGAAAGATGTCGCAAAACTGGCGATAAATGCCGGAGTTGATATCTTATTGATGCCTGTAGACTACAAGCAGAGCGAAGATACTTATATCCAACAGCTCAAGGAGTATGTCGATATGGTGGTTTCTCTTGTTGAAGATGGCGAGATAGATGAGAAGCTGATCGATGCCTCTGTAAAAAGAATACTGACGGTCAAGGAAAAGCTCAAAGTTCAGGATGATACAAACAAGGATTATACAGCTCTGATCGGTTCAAAGGAAAATCATGATAAGGAACTGGAAATAGCCAAGAAGTGTATAACGCTTGTGGAAAATAATGATGTTGACTTCCCTTTGAAGAAAGATGACAAAACCCTTATCCTGGTTCCATATGCTTCCCAGGGAAGAAGTGCAGAATACGCAAAGCAGATATTGCTTGAAGAAGGTCTGATCAATGAAGAAAGCCTTGATTATTACATGTTTGGCGATAACACAGCCGATGACTTTGATTATGAAATGATCGATGACTATGACAATATCGTAACGATCAGTGCCATGTACGGTTTTGAAGATATATGTGATGACTATTCAAAGATCATTGATAAAGTATTGAATATATGTAAGGAAAAGGGCAAAAAGAGTATATTGATCTCTTCACAATTGCCATATGATCTTTCAAGATTTGAAGCCGATGCCAAACTGGCCGTTTTCTATGGTTCAGGTCTAAGTGAGATCCCCACAGACTTCAGCCAGGATGTCAAAACCTATGCGCCTAATCTTCTGTCAGGATTCATTCATCTGTTTGAAGACGGTGTATATTCCGGAAGACTGCCGCTTGATATACCGGAACTTGATTACGATGAAATAGTAGACACCTATACTCCTTCAGAAAAGATCAGATATAACAGGGGTCAGGGTCTTGATCAATAGAATAAATGAATAAGAGCGATCTTACAGAAAGAATAGAAAGATACATAAACAAAGAGTCAGCCTGCGCTAAGGCGCCAAAGGAAAGCGATATCCTCTCGGATGAGGAGTTTGATGAGGCGCTGGAAACGATCCGGCAAAACGGGATCAGATTTAAAACCGTCAAGAATGCCAGAAGACTCAAGGGCTTCAGAGCCAATGACGGAAGAACAGTAAAAGACCGGCTGCTTATCAGAAGCGGAAACCTTTCCAATCTTTCAAAAGAAGAAGCAGACCTTCTGAAAAACGATTATCAGCTGTCCCTGGTGATCGATCTCAGGACTCCTAAAGAAATACAGAAGGCCCCGGACATAGAGATAGCGGGTGTTGAGCACAGAAGCATCCCATTGGCAATGGAGCTTGATACCAGAAAGATGGACTATCTGACAAAACTTTATTTTGAAAGCAAGGACAGAGCAGATAAAGCCCGTTTTGCGGCTGAATATGCCCACATCGATGAAGTAGCCAGGATGTATCGCAGCATATCCGTAAACAAGGCTTCCAAAGAAGCGGTAAGAGAGATATTCAAACTTCTTACCGCTGCCAAAGGTGCTGTTCTTTTTCACTGTACCAGCGGCAAGGACAGGACCGGCATCATTGCCGCACTGATCCTGTATGTTTTAGGCTGCAGCAGGCAGGATATCATCCGTGATTACAACGCCTCAGCTGTGACTTTCATGTCACTGGCTGAGAATGTCAAGGCCGATCTTGGCGTCATGGCATATGAAGACGAATCTTTGAAAACCGGTCTGCAGATGAGTATCGGCGTCATTCCTGAAGTGCTGTATGCGGGATTTTATTACATTGATTGTAATTATCCCTCGGATGATTCATTTCTTCAGGAATCAACGGGTCTCAGTTTTGAAGAAATCGAAGCTTTCAGAAACAAATATCTGAAATAATATATAGTTGTTGCAAGCAGAATCTGTTTGATCGCAAGGCAAAGCAGGTTCTTGGATCACAGAATTGGAGTCTTTGTATCAAAAATCTTTATCGGCCTATCAACATACATTCGCGGCAATCATTTAGGAAAACAGCAGAACAAAGGAAGTTGGCATAATATTTGAGATCGTTGAAAAGACAGACCTTCTCTTGTAATATCAGTAACGGGCATTGAATAAACACCGAGAAAATTCAAAAAGCATTAAATAACATAAGGGACAGATCAGGAAGCAAACTGCTACTGTCTGTTCCTTTTTGCATACATGCTGCATACACGCCGGATCTGCTCAAAACAGCAAGAAAACATCCTGATTATTAATAGGCAATGTTTCAATAGGGGACACCCAAATGGGCATTTTTATTAATGTTTCATATAGTCAAAAACATATACCCATCTAATCGATAAAAAAAGCCCCATTTTAAGGGCTCAAATAACTATTGGCTGCGGATGAAGGAGGTTTCCCTTGAAACGCCCACCATACGTGACCTTGTAACGACTTATTTGATCTATTCTTCAAAACCTTTTTTTAAAGGTTTTTCTTTTAGTTTCGTATCTTCAGTTTGTTTGACATTGTCATCAGATATTGGACTTTATCTTACTTTATGAAGACCGATCTTGCTGAAATCTTGCTATTTTTTATGTACACAATTGCAGAAAGTCAAATCGGCAGTTGATTGACAATATATGATAAAACATATATTATTTGGATGAAAGGAGTTCTATGTTTATAGCTGAATATTACCAGAAGGACGATGGCACATATCCGGTGGAGGAGTTCATTCTTTCCCTGGACAACAAAATGAAGGCCAAAGTCCTATGGACGATTTCACTTCTGGAAGATTACGGAACAAAGCTCAGGCTTCCTTATTCCGAGCATCTGGAAGATGATATCTTCGAGCTCAGGATCAAACAGAGTTCGGATATCACCAGAGTCCTGTATTTCTTCTACAAGGATAAAAGGATAATTCTCACAAACGGCTTCGTAAAGAAAAGCCAGAAGACTCCATCTGGAGAACTCAAGCTGGCAAAGGATCGAAGAGAGAATTTTCTGAAAAGAGGAGGAAAATGAAATGCCTAGATATGCAAAAGATACATTGAACGAACTGATGAAGGATCCTGATTTCAGAAAAGAATGGGAGTCTATGGAACCGGAATTCCAGATCATCAAAGCGATGATCGATGCCAGGAACGAGAAGGGCATCACCCAGAAGGAGCTTTCTTCCATCACCGGCATCACCCAGGGAGATATCTCCAAGCTGGAGAACGGTACAGCCAATCCTTCCATAAGAACGCTGCAGAGGATCGCGGAAGGTCTGGGAAAGAATCTGGTCATAGAGTTCAAATAAAGAGCTCAATAAATCGGTATATGAAAGGGGTTGGATCGTTTTGGAGATAGCAAAGTTAAAGCTGAAAGACCTGCAGCCTTCACAGTTTTATATATCAGAATCGAAACTGAAAGCTGTTGAATGCTGGCTTGATCCGGAGAATCTGTCCGGTTTTCAGCCCATCCCCGTGAAGCTGCTGGATGGCAAACCTGTCATGACGGATGGTCACACCCGCGCTGTTGCCGCCTTAAGAGCCGGACTGACAGCGGTGCCGCTGGTCTGGGATGAAGATGACCTGGATTGGGATATGTACCATGCATGTGTGCAAGCATGTCTGAAGAGGAACATCTTATCACCCGCGGATCTGCTGGCATGGATTATACCCGAAGAAGACTACAGAGAAAAATGGGATACCTGGTGTGATGCTATGCAGGCGGAAATTGAGAATAGCAGAAGGTGACAAATCGGAGTTTGTGAGGGAGAACCAATAAGATATGACAGCGGAAGAGTTATGGGAAAAATCAGGGCTCACCGGGACTTACGAAGCGTGGTCGTTTGCAGAAGCACAGGACAAACTTGCTGATCTGGTCAAGCAAAAGATCAAAACCGCAACCTGTTCTGCATATGACTTGTATCTGATCAATCATGAGCCTCTTCCAAAGGTAGAGGATTTCAGTATTATCCTGGATTCAAAAGAAGAGGCAGTATGCATCATTAAAACGACCAGAGTATATGTAACAGAATTCAAAAATGTTTCTGGAGATCATGCTTTTAAAGAAGGAGAAGGCGATCGGACTCTGTCGTATTGGCGTAAGGTTCATGAAAGCTTTCTGAAGAATGAACTCGCTTCAGTGAACAAAGTTTTTAACGGGAACACAAAAGTAGTTTGCGAAGAATTTGAAGTGGTGTACTGATAATTCCAGTTAATCGAGACAGTTCATAAATGTTTAGGTTTACGAATGGTTTTAAAAAAATCGTATTAATTCCTTTCAAAAAGATCTATAAATTGATTTTGAATGTACGAAGCATTGATTCGTCATATTCGAAAAGAAACGGAGGGTATTGCAGTATGAAAAGACTTATTTGGATAACGATAATTTCTGTCAGCATGATAGCGACTTTAACAGCTTGTACAAAAGATCCCTGCAACGCCGGACATACATGGGTTGAAGCGACCTGTACAGAACCGAAGACCTGTTCAGTATGTGGCGCTACAGAGGGCACAGCTCTGGGACATGATTGGTTAGAGAATACGCCAAACTATCAGCAGGCAAAGACCTGCTCACGCTGTAATGAAACGCAGGGAGATCCTTTGGAAGCAGAATTTGCCAAAAAGGGACTTCCAGTAGAAACGGAATGGGATAAAGAATTTACCATTACTACGCCTTGTTATAACGATGAAAGCAAAACCACAAATGGTAAGTATAAGTTTTCAAATCTCAGAAGAGCAGACTCTGATGATGCTTTGGGACTGGAAGCGGCTCAGGGATACGAATGGCTCATATTCGACCTGATCTGCAGATATGATGATGAAAACGTTAGAAAAAATGGATTTACCGGAGTCTTCAATGCGGGAATGGATTACTATGATACATATAATGTCGGGAATTCAGATCTTGGCACCATGTTTGAACCCGGAAAGACCGATCTTGAAACCGTGGACCGTTTTACGCTTAATTGGAACGTAAAGGACTATCCCGAATGCATATTTCTTTGGGGTGAATATACCGACGGATGGAATGCGGAAGGCACGGTATGTATCAGTCAACACACTATATACATACGTATCCCCACAGGCTATGACGGTATGGTTGTATCTATGATTCCTAATGGATCAGATGTGCTAGATAAGTTAGATGCGGGAGAAATGGTTATAGATTCTCTTGATGACGAATGTGTGAATTTCAGGGTTATTCCTGAATAATGACGATTGAGTGCATACAGCATTTCAAGTATAAGAACAAGAGAAACTATCAGAGAGTTATCTTCCTTCTGATCGGTACTCTTGTGGGAATTATCATCGCTTTCTTCATACATCAGTTCATTTGATGGTTTCGCTTTGAGAAACGTATGAAATGATAGTTTATAAAAGTATACTATTTGGAACAAGCATGAATCAGGATCTTTATCCTTGCTTGTTTTCCATACTTTTTCTGATCGCATCCGCCATATTCAGAAAGTTTTCCGCCTTGATTATAGCCATGCCTTGGGCTTCATCTCCCAGTATAACCAACTGGTCTCCTGTTTTGATATCGAATACTTTTCTGGCCTTTGCCGGAATGACGATCTGACCTTTATCACCCACCGTCACGATCCCGAAAAGATATTTTCCCTTTGGCGGAACACCAAAGCCCATATCATCGCCTGTCTCATGATTGACAAGTTCATCCAAAGATACATTCAGCGCCTTCGCCAGAAGACGGCTCTTTTCCAGATCCGGGATGCTTTCTCCGGACTCCCATTTAGCTACCGACTGTCTGGAAACACCGACCTTTTCAGCGATGTCTTCCTGGGTCATCGATTTCATTTTTCTTAACTGAACAAGATTGTCTTTAAACATTTCTGTCACCTCCACTTTTTCCCAATACTGCCCATCTTATGAACGGGATGCGGGATATTACAGCATCTAGTAAAAACCCCGACACAAAGCCTGCGATAAGACTGATCAGATATATCCATCCTGCAGGTAACGATCTCTGTTTGCCCAATAACAGCGCAACAGAGGAAATCCCCAGATAATGGAACACGTACAATCCAAAACTGTGTCTGTTCATCCATCGGGTCAAACGGTTTTCAAAATCAAGATATCTGGCAGATGTACCAAGTATCGCCAAAGAACCAAACCAGCAGTAAGCAGTAAACAGGAACGAGCGGTTGATCGGCGCGTCAGCGATGTTTTTGCCGAAATATATTACGCAGAAGAAGACACATAGAACTACTGCTGTGGTCGCAAAGATGAACCACATCTTTTTCAGCCGCTCGATGACTTCCTCATGCGAGAAAACGAAATATCCCAGAAAGAACATAGCACTGTACAGCCCGAAACGATATACGACTATGACAGGCGTATTGCCGATTTGAGCTGAAAGCCAGACCGCCGCACTCAGCAGGATCAGGGTCGGCAGGTTCATCCTTTTTCCGAAAGACCACGCCCTGTCTTTCTCGATCTTCCTGACCCAAACCAATATGATACAGAACAGCCACAGCATCTGCATGTACCATAAGACACCGGTACCGCTTAGAACCATGATCAGATACTTTATTGAAAGAGGCAGACTTTGAATATCCTGCCATCCATTCGTCAGTCTCATAGAGACATACCCCTGTATAAACTGAAAGACAAGCAGTCCGATCGTAGAAGGGACCAAAAGCTTCCTTGTCCTGTTTCTGATAAACTCTTTATCGTCGTGATTCTCCAGATAATATCTTGAACTGATTCCCGAAACAATGAACAGGATCGGCATCAGCCAGGGATACACGATATACATGAACAGATCAAAATACTGCGTTTTCAGATCCGCTATCGGACCAAGACCGCCTAAGATCCCCTGTGCATTGTACATGTAGAACACATGATATATGACGACCAGCACTCCCACGATCCAGCGGATGTTGTCTAAATAATGTTTTCTCATACAATTCTCACCTTTGCAACTGTTGTTAACAGAATTGTAAAAAGAAAACATGTCCGATTCCACCAACCAGACATGACATTCTGTAATGATTTATGTTAATTCTGTTTGCGTGAATAGCTGATAGCCGGTTTCTGTTTAAAGAAAAATGGGTATGATCTGATTCTTTTGATTTGTGTTCATTAATCTATGCCCTAATGAGCATATAAAAAGGTAAGAATTATGTGGAACGAAATAGTAAATAAAAAGGATATTGATAAACTGATGGAAGAAAGACTTTTTTAGAAGGTCAAATAAAAGGTAAGGATAATGATAGAAAGAAATAAACTAAGCAAAGAAGACCCTCACTATAAACAGCTTTCTCCATCAAACAGAGTAAAGAATAAGACGATATTAAAGACCCAGAGAGAATATGTAATTAATAACAAGCTGAAGTATCTGATTACAAAAAGGAAAAACAAAGATGATTTATCAGTAATCAGATACGATTTCGACATCGACAGCAAGAAGACGGAAAGAACAGTTTTTACGATCACGAAGAGCGATGAGGATTATAACCAGTATTTGCATTACTGGGAAAATGGCTTCTAGAGAAAACAAACCACTGTTCGTAATTGTGTAGATTTACGAACATATTTCAGAAATTGTTAACAGAATTGCTCCGGCTAGGTTTCTTAAACAATATTTTACAGGTATAATCTAGGCGGAGGGATGTGTTATGTTGATGCATAAACTCCTGAAGCCTGTCCGTAGATCTTACCTTTATGAAAAAGATCGAAATTGTATACTACGTGGTAGCAATCATCTATTACGTGTATCTGATCTTGAGTAGTTAGTACTCGGTTATACGGACAGGCTAAAGAAAAGAGGATGTTAGCAGCATCCTCTTTTCCGTTTTAGTCCGTAGACCTTACCTTCACTTATAATATAGCAAAACAACGCTTGTTTTTCAACGAAGATTAAATGTCTAATTTGTATACATCTATGTTTATTAGATTCATCTTTCCGATTTTCTTAGCGATGTAAAGAACATATTAACCCCTGAATACAATCTTAAAACACAAAAATAGAGAAACAACGAACATAAAGCATAAGAAAAAGTTTATAAAAAGTTGAATTTCTATTTTTAGAGTCATATAATATCGATGTAAGGAGACTGAACATGGAGGAAAAACTTGAAAGAATGGGCGATCAGGTAAAGAAGGTTGATATTACAAAGATATCGACTAATTTACTCGAAGCTGTAAAACAGCTTGCTGTTTATGATACGAAAATAAGGGATTCAAGCATAGAGAGATTCTATCTTCCAAGGCTGGAACAGATAGAAGCGCTATCTTCTATGAGAATTGAGGGTACACAGACGACGATGAATGATGTAATTGCCAGTGATGTATTCCCGGATCCAAAGAATTCCGATCTGTTGGAAGTCTATAATCACAACAACGCCTTGATCAGAGGGTCCAGATCCGTCATGCTTGATGGCGGTTTTACCAACGAAGGTATCAAGGATCTGCACAGGACTATGTTAACCGGGATCAGACACAAGAACAAGAACATCAACCTGGGAGAGTATAAAACCGAAGACAACAGAATCGTCAGCGAAACCAAGGCGGTTGTCTACTACCCTCCTCACGCGTATGAGGTACCTGAATACATGAACGATCTGATTGACTTTATGAATTCTGGCAATTATGTTTTCCATCCTCTTGTAAACGCAGCACTGATGCATGCTCAATTCGAATCAATTCATCCCTTTGATGATGGAAACGGACGTGTCGGAAGAATACTCATACCTCTGTATATGTACAAAACAGATGTCATAAATGCGCCAATGTTCTATATCAGCGAAGCTATCGAAAAGGATAAGATACAGTATTATCGCAATCTTACAAACAGCAGGTCATCAGACATGAACATGTGGATCAACTATTTTCTTCAAAAGTGTATTGATCAGGCAAAAAAGCATATCAAATATTTCCAAGATCTGGAGAAGATTCATAAAGAAGTGTCAGAACTGATAAAAAAGAATATCCCATCTCAAAAGAATATGGAATTGATCGATACTCTGTTTAATTATCCTCAGCTTACAGCAAAAAAACTTGCGGAGGAGTTGAAAGTATCAAGAACTCAGGCAGTAAGATACTTGAAGTCTTTGGAGGAGCTTGGGATACTGTATCCCGATCAGAAGATTAGGAATACATCTTATTATTTTGAAGCATATTTGAAACTTCTTTTGTAGGAGGTTTTGGACAAAAAACGCCGGTATTATTGCAGTAATACCGGCTCGTCATGTTGTTTGATCAACACGTTCTATTGATATTTTAGCATGGCGACACATAAATATCCATCTTTATTGGTGGAGGAAAGGAGGCCGCTATGCTAAAAACAATTGCGTTAACAGATATCAGATAGCTTTCTGTCGATTGGCTTTTTAAGACTATCAAGTTAGTCTTAAGGAGGTTAGAATTGTGGAAAAGTCTATTTTAAGAAAACCATCTGATATCAAAGATGTTTTCGGTGCTTTCCTTCTTGAAGGTTCACAGTTTTCTAAAGGCATGTATGATATGCCTGTTGTTAAGTCGAATATCGATGATCTTCCAAAGCAACTGATATCATATTCGCGAGTCGGAAAGGGTCAATTAGCAATACCGCCTGGCACAGCACTTCATTTCTATGTTTATGATTATCTGTTTGACGGGGAATATGGTATATGGAATTCATTGATTCGCGGCACTGAGTTCAAACGCGGGTTCAACCTGCAGAAGCTACAGGGATTTGACTATATTATTGTTCCTGATTTCTCATTGTACCTGGATATGCCGGTTGCCATGCAGATATGGAACATCTACAGATCCAGAGTAGTTGCCTATGCCTTGCAGCAGCTGGGATACAAGGTAATCATCAATGTCCGATGGACAGACGAAAACAGTTATAAGTTCTGTTTTAATGGCATTGAAAAAGGATCGATAGTGTCTGTCGGAAGTTATGGCTGTTCAAAGAACAAGGTTGATATGGTTCTATTCAATGCCGGGCTAGAAAAGATGATAAAAGAGATCAAACCATCGGCAATCATCTTCTACGGGACGGTTAAAGAATCAACTAAAGAACTTTTGGAAAAATACGAACAGAGATATATTGCTTTCAGTTCTGATACCGCTAAAGCGATGGAGAAAACTAGACATGGGAATGAAAGCAAGTAGTGGATTTTTTACCGGAACAAAAGGTTACTCTGTAGGCGATTCCATAAAAAAGGCATTGATAGATGAGAATACATCATCGGTATGGAAACATATCAAACCTACAGCTGATAACTATCCGGGAACCGTTAAGATCATTCAATATCGAAACTGCCGCAGGCATGATGTGGACTCACGGAAATGCTACTGAACACATGTATGAGGCAGTGTCGTCTAGCAGATTTTATCCGGAGATTAAAAACAGTAATCCAAATCTCTATTCCCAGTTTATTCTGTATGATTATCATAAATCGCTGAATAAGGCAGTGAAAAAAGGGATAAAATATGATACGAAGATTACTATCGGAAACTGGGAGTTCATCTTCAGCAAGCCAAGAAAAAACGGCGATAATCCGGTAGTAAAGCACGCGAAGTTTTCTGGATTAAAATAGGAGGAGGAAATGCATGATATCAATCAATTGTAAAGAGAAATCTTATACGGAATTTGTGACCGAAGATTATTTTCCGGTAATCGTTTCAGTGAATGATTATGTCGATAATATCAGTTACTGTGAATATGGTTGTGATAGCAAGAGTCTCCTCGAATTTACTGTGAACAGAACCAATAAAGCGTTTTATCGTATGAAACTTATCCTCTGCAAAAAATACGAAAAACGTGCCGAGATGATGACTCTACCCGATTCGTATATTGAAGGAACAATTACAATGGATGTTCCTGATAAGAATTCAACAGACACATTATTCACTATAATTTATTCGGACGGTGTCGAAATCAGGCTGTCTGATAAAAAGGCAGTTCAATACTATAAAAATGGAAACCTGTATATTGGAATCGATTCGAATGAGGATCTTTGCATCGTAAAAGTGTCAAATCTGTCCGAATCCGAGACCGAGCATGTATTGAACGAATTGAATTATCAGGAGAAGGATTAGCATCGGGTTTATAGTAAGTCTTGTTCATTATCGAATAAGACTTTTTAATTTTACGTACTTTAAATAAGTATCCGAAAAAGTGTAGATTGACGAACGTTATTCAAAAAAAGAATAACGTTTTTTATATTCCCGTATTATTTTATAGACACACATCAAGTTGAAAAAAAACCAGTTTTTACATATAATAAAACGAACTCAAGTTCTGCCGATCATCGAGCTGATGAAGAAAGTTTTCGCTCATTTTGATCATTGAGCGAGCTTTTCATCACAAGTCCCTGACTGCGCCATGGAGGAAAAACCTTGAAGTATATTATTAATCTGATTCTTCTGTTCTTTGCCTACTCACTGCTTGGCTGGTGTATTGAGGTCACGCTCAAATACATACAGTTTCACCGCTTTATCAACCGGGGCTTTCTGACAGGGCCAATATGCCCTATTTACGGAAGCGGAGCTGCACTGATCACGCTGATCGTGGGGAGCCTTTCCCGAGTTGAATCCGGGTACGGTACGACATTTGTCTTGTCTTTACTGATTTGTGGGGCCGTTGAGTATTTGACAAGTTACTATATGGAAAAGCGTTTCCATGCGCGCTGGTGGGATTACAGTCAAAAACCGATGAATCTGCACGGACGGGTATGGATCGGAAACCTGGTGCTCTTCGGACTTGGCGGAGTCGCGATTATCCATATCATTAACCCGTTAATCTATCGCGCACTGAATGTATTTTCCCTTTCTGCAAAAACGTATGTTGCTTGCATCCTAGTTGCAATATGCTCGGCAGATTTCATCCTGACCCATTTTGTGCTGAAGCTGGTCAAGATCGGTGTCGAGAGCAGTGAAGCCGATAATACGGAGGAAATCAGCAAAGAGGTTTATCTGCTCCTCTCCGACAAATCTGTTTTCCACAAACGTTTTGCTGACGCCTATCCTGATGTGATCTACCGAACTGAACGCATCAACGCAAGAATCGCCGAGGTGAAAGCAGAAACGGATCGCCTGCGCAAGGAAGCAGAACAACGGATTGAAGAGCGTAGGGAGCAGGTGGCAGACAGGCTGGAGCCTGCGACTCTCATCAAAAATGATATCATCCGATGCCAGGATGCCCTGATCGAAATGTTTTATGACGAACAAACAGCAAGCGAGGAAATGAAAATCCTGAAGGCTGATATTGATCGTAATAAAGAACGCCTTGAAACCCGCCCACTCAGTAAAATCATGGTCTCCGGAAAAAGACTAAATGAAGAATGAAACCATGAAAAAGCTGTATCTTGTAACCAGCGCGACGGGGCATTCTCTCAGGGCATTACATCACAGTCCTTAACCAACTGTGTTCTTCAGAGATAGCGTCGCTGGCAACGGTTTCTAATGGTGATGATGACTGATACATATTTGGCTTATTCAAAATAGCTAAATACTTTGAAGGAGATGAAAACAAGGAAGGATATTTGGAAGCTCGTCCGAAGTACAGGAACGAGTTTACGAAAGAAGAGTCAAGACAGATGAGTATCTGGGATTTCTATTCAAACAAGAATTCCGATAAAGAACAATGGGGAACCGGTCTATTCAGATACCTCAGTAATCAGCAGATTCTGGAGGTATTTAGAAAAGCTCTTGATGTCAAAAGAGGTAAGGAAGATTACGAATTGTTGAAAGAACTGGTAGATGTGTTCTGCAAGGAAAAGAATCTTACCCTATAGTTTATTGTCCATAAAAGTGTAGGTTTATGAACATGATTCAATAAAGGATCGGAAAATATGACTGACCGATCTTTATCAAGTGGTTCTTTATAGAAAACAGCGATTCATGTAAAATTGAACTATAAGGCAACATTGAAGAATCAGCCATATCTGTATTGTTGCAGAAAGGAATAATCGTGAAAAAAACATTCTATTTACAAAAAGCGATATTATTGATTTTTGTTTTTCTTTTTCTGCTGACCGGATGTGGACAGGAGAAACCACCGGTAAATTACAATCCTCCGGTCAGCAACAACACCGGTAACACCGGCAATGATCAGACAGAGTTTGCAGACTTTGTGGACAATATTCCTGAAAACAGCGGCAGCAGCAAGCCTCTGGATTATTCACCCTGCGAAGGGATCCAAGTCAAGGCCGAAGCCAATGCTTTCTGGAATGATACGACTGTTGATTTTAAGCCGATCAAAGAAAACACAGAAACAATAAAGGATATCAATGAATTGCTTTATGAAAATGAAGGTGTTCTGATCTTTTCCGCTTTTGAAGTCGATGCCGGCTTGAAGGATGATGAATTCATCCCCGGACAGTATGATGTCGAATATGATCTGAAGAGCACCGACATCGATCCGGCTTTCTATGAATTTCTCAAAGTCTATCGGATCGGCGATGATAGTTCCTACTATGAACTTAACTCTGAACTTGAAGGAAATATCCTATCCTTCAGCTGCAATCAGAATTCTATAATCGTCGTCGGCGGTTCGATCTTTCTGGCCGGTCGTATTATAAAGGCCGTGGATGATGAATACAACGAGCGCAATGTCTATTATATCGGCAGCGGCCGGGATGTTCTTGTCCATGAAGACAAAAATATCTTCGGCAAATGGCGGATCGAGTGGCTGAGTTCCGACATTGATCCGAATCTTTTACAGAAACTGAAAAGGATGACTCAGATCGAATACGGCTATAAGAAGGAAGCCGAGAAATACTACTCTGACGACATCTATGCCGCCAACAACGTCATGTATCTTAACAAGCAGATCTTCGATTACACCATTAATAAGATCGAAGCGGATGAAGAGCACAAGAAATTGCGTGAACAGATCAGTATGCCTGATGAGATAAAAAAGATCAACAGTTATATTGACAATGCCTTCAGATATCTTTATCAGGAAGAAAAGATGCGCATGCCGTTACACAGAGTACCATTCAAACTCATCCGCGACAGCAAGAAGGATTATCTGGGACTAGCCAACAATCGTGCATTGTCATCTTCTTATATTGACATCAATCTCAATAAGGTAAACTTCAATGATGCCAACACGATGTACAACCTGCAGCTGACGCTGGCTCATGAACTCTTGCACATCTGTCAGATCCGCTACCGTTTCCCGATCGATGCCGTCAGTGACAATACCCGCTACGATGAGATGGTCGCTCAGTTCATGGAGGAGGATGCTTTAGCCTACTTCATCCGCAAAGACGTCATCCCGGAAAGTGCTAGGATCGAACTGACCAGGACCGATTACTGGGGCAATCTTCGCTTGCCGATCAACGGCGAAGAAGACAACAATATAGAAGACAAAGAAACCAGACAGGATGAGGTTATCAACTGCGGATACAATCTGGGATCATTCCTGCGTTATCTGTGTAAAAAAGAAGGAAAGAGGCCATCGTGTCACACGATCATGAAAGCCCGTTCATACTTTGCCACCGGCATATCCAAACCACTGCGTGAAGTCTTTGAGATCGATGAGCAGGCTTTCGACATGTATTTCCGCAACTGGATCATCTCCAACCGCAGTGAAATTGCCAAAGAAGCGATGGGATATGTCATTAATAATATGTACGGTCTGGAACAATCAACGATCATGAAAAAGGGCGGAAAGTATCATAAAGACTTTATCCACAGTGCTTCATATTTCCTGAATATCCGCACATTTGAGATATCCAAATATGAAAAGGATCTTAAAATGATCCTTGTTCCGGATCAGAATCTTCTTGATGTTTTCCCATCGGCGAATTTCGGTACCGGTCTTGAACACAGGAACATCACAGCCGGACAATACATCGACAGGTTCCTTCTGTATTCCAACGCCTCGGAAAACTGCTATCTGCCGGTTCTGGAAGTACAGGGATATGCCGGCAGCAATGATCCTTCAGGCAATGCCGGCTATACCATCTATGTCTTAGACAGGACCCCATCAGTAAGACTGAACGTGAAAGACGACAAGCTGCAGATCGTTCTTCCGAAGCCGGAACCTGTGGCGGCTGACGGGGTCGCGGACGGTTATATCCTCAAGATCGTGACAGGCAAGGGCAAGACGATAGAAAAAGAGATTCCTAAGGAATACTTCGGCAAGGTTCTGGAAATGAACAAATCAGAACTTTATGATGACGATGATATGAGCACAGAACTGAATGTAAAAGCTACACTCAACGAGTTCTTCCTTGAAGGTGACAACAAGATCATGGGAATCGAATCCGATGAAATGTCAATGCAGACAGGCGGAGAACAGTGCGAGATCGTGATTGTAAGGAACAAAGTTACTTACAAATTAAGTGTTAAAGGCGCGATCGTATATGGAGAGAATCCTAAAGGAATAATCTATTGTCAGGCCAAACCCGGTTCACCGATCGATATAACAGTCACATCTTCTGACGAAGCAGGCGTAGAAACAAGCTGGTTCGATCATGTTCCGTCTGGATCGGCAATTCATTGGACCATGGGTGACATGAACGATGGAGACGGCTATTTGATGTCTGTGTATGGCAAAAATCCCGATAACGGCTATTTTATCAATGCTATTGGACATTTAATGTTCTATCCGGTCAAGGAATATACGGAAAAACCATTGTGGACATTTGAACCATCCTGGTCAGAGACAAAGAAGAACTGATTATACTCGAATGAGGTGGGTTTACTAAATGCTGATGTGACGTATTATTTTGGTTCATAATCGTGTAGAATTATGAACACAACCCAATCTTTGAAGGCTCTGAATTCATAATTCGGAGTCTTTTTTGTAAAATAAAAGAGTAAAGCAGTCGGTTTTTGAGGAATAAGGATCATGAGCAATATTATCGGTTTCAGTAAAGCTGCTTTCGGAAATGAAAAAATCTCCATGTCAAATCAAGGGACTGACTGTTTCCTGGAATTGTTGGAAATGGCTGCAGCTGAAGAAGAGATGACGGACAGTCAAAGGAAACTGATCGGTTTTTTGAAAGATCGCAGGGAGGAAAACCTGGCAGCTCCCGGAACTGCTTCTTTTGATGTAGATGAAATGCCCTGGGATAAAGACACACTGTCTGAAGATATCGTATTTATGATGCAGATCATCAAGAAGGCAAAGACAGTGGAAACTGCAGAAAAGCTTGACTATCGTCCGGACCTCAGGATCGTCTATCCTTGGCTTAATCAGTTTTCGATGATGATCTGGAAACTGGATAAGGATTATCTCTACGGAACAGCGGAAAAGGAACTTGTTCAGCAGGGTATTGAAGCAATCCGGTCGGTTTTGCACGGAAAAGACAGCAACGCAAAACGCCGGCTGCTCTTTTATCTGGATCAGTATCTCGATCCGTATTATCAGAACGATCTGACGGAACTGCACGAACCATTAAAGGGATTGCTTCAGGAGGCAATGATTTCCGATAACGAAGCTGATGTTATTGAGGAAGCGCATCATCTTTTGGAAGCATATATGGAGATATAGTAAACTGGCAAATCGCCATTTGTGGAGGTATATTAAAATGAAAAAGGAAAGAACCATCGTTTCTGTCATAATTATGATCCTCGTCGGGATCATTGGCTTCTTCGTCGGCTCAGCCTTGGATAACAGCTTTGGAGGAGCGATCTTGTTTTCAATGATTTCCGGAATTGGATGTATCGTCTATACTTTGGACAATCAGTAAGAATAAGACAATTCCGATTTCGGGATAATAAAAACAAAATGAGCTTCCTGATCATCACAAATGGAAGCTCTATTTCTTTTCTTCATCAATGAATTCGACGATATCGTTGGGGGTGCAGCCGATAATCTTGCACAGTCTCTCCAGCGATGCCATGGTGATGTTTTTATTGTTTCTAAGGTAGTCCAGCATTTTGTTGTCGATGCCATGTTGAAGCAGATAGTACTGACTAATATTCTTCTCTTTCATTGTTTTCCATAACGGTTCATAGCTGATCATAACTTCATTGTAGATTAGGGTGAATCTTTCCACATGGTGCACTTATGCACGATAAAATGTGATAGAATCACATTGTGGAAGTATGCACTATTAAACAATGAGAAAAGACTATACAAGATTCGGCGAAGAACTAAGAGTATTAAGGACCAGGAGACATCAGAACCAGCAGGAGATGGCTGATGTTTTGGGTGTGACTAAGAACTTTCTATCAATGGTAGAGAAAGGGAAGAAAGCAATACCGGAGAAGTGGATCGATATCTTAACCGATTATTATCATCTAAAGCCATATCCCAGGCAACTGCTGATCGATGCAGCTGAAGCTTCCAAGATCCGGATAAAGATAGATTTAAAAGGTGCTCCACTTTATAAAAGAGATCTTGCTGTTGCATTTGAAAGATGCTTTGATCGGATAGATGAAGATGCGGCAGAATCCATAATGAAGATACTGAACGAAAGTTAACCTGAAACAGGTTAACTTTCCACGATCAGGATCCATATCCTGCCGTATTTTGATGATAAGCCGGTTGCCGAAATCACAAAAGGAGATATCGCTCGCTTTGTCTATCATGTAAAGGCAGAGGAGATGTCAGCCAAAACGGACAAAGACGGCAAGAAGCGTCAGCTCTCCGTTGCAATGCAGCATGAAGTTCTGATGTATTTCAAGATGCTCTACAAGGAAACTGTGAGATGGTTCGACATCGAGACAGCTGTCGACATCGACAGGGAAGTCGAGATGCCCAGACTAACCAAATCCAGAAGACAGTACAGCAAGGAAGTCGGTCTGAAGATCAGCGGGGAGTACGAAAACAATACGAAGCTTATTCTCGAAGAGCTATCAAGACTCGACTACGGAATCTATCATCCAGCATTCGGCATACAGCTTATGATCAGCTGCACTGGGATGAGGATTGACGAGGTGGTCGCTCTGAAACCGGAGAAGTTCGACTACAGAAACAGAACACTTCTGATCGATCGGAGCATTTCTTGGCATCCAGACAAGAAGAAGACGAAAAAATCCTATGTGGAGACTTCGACAAAGACAGATGCGGAAAGAACGATCCTTCTGCCTGATTCGCTTGCGGCATACCTGAATGCCTTCATAGAAAGACTGAAGCAGCTGTCATTCTATTCGGACAGGATGTACATCTTTTCAAGATTGGGTCTGGCAAGAAGCGAAGACATGATTCTTGATCCGTACAGCCTGAAGTCGTTTGACAACAACCTGAGGTATGCATACAAGGCCTTGGGCATAGTGGACGAAGAGGGCAATGCCGATAAGGTCAGAAACCATCTGGCTAGACACGCATTCAATACGATGATGAAGAACAACCACGTCGAGGAATACGACCGGAAGCTGTACATGGGACATTCTACCGGCATCAGCGTCAACGAACTGTACACCCACAGATCCAGCGAAGAGGAGAGGAAGATCGTCGAAATCAGTGAAAGGTACTGCCGGTTTCTGACGGCTTCAATCTCCGAGTTTCAGGCACTGGTCAAATAGGCAATCTTGCCAAAATCTTGCCAAAATCTTGCTAAAAATCGGTTTTTCGCCATTGAAAAATCAAAAAAAGCCTTTATTTAAAGGCTTTTAGAGATCAATGGCTGCGGATGAAGGATTCGAACCTTCGAAATGGTGGATTCAGAGTCCACTGCCTTACCGCTTGGCTAATCCGCAAGGACAATAACTATTATATAATATATTTGTAATTTTTGAACAATAAAATTCATCTTAAGTTCACATTGATGTAATAGGATTTAGTTATGGCAAAACTTTTGATTGTTGATGATGAAGAAAAGATACGTGAGATGATCGGCAAATATGCTTCACACGAAGGATATGAAACGGTCCTGGCATGTGACGGCAAGCAGGCTCTGGACGAATTCAGGAAAGATGAATTCGATCTGGTCATTCTTGATATCATGATGCCCGAGATGGACGGTTATGAGACACTGAAACGCATGAAGGAGATCAGAGACGTTCCGTGTATCTTTCTGACGGCTCTGGGACAGGAATATGACCGCATTTATGGATTTGATGTCGGTGCTGAAGATTACGTGACCAAACCGTTCTCACTCAAGGAACTCATGATGAGGGTCAAGGTGATCCTGAAAAGAGACGGAAAATCATCGAACAGGATCACGGTCGACGGTCTTGTACTGGATAAGGATGCGCATGCGATCACGGTCGATGGAAAAAGAGTCGACCTTGCAAACAAGGAATATGAACTGCTGCTTTATCTGATGAAGAATATGGGCAATGCCCTGACCAGGCAACAGATCATCTCCAAGGTCTGGGGTTACGAATACGATTCTGACGACAGGACACTGGATACGCATATGAAACTTCTGAGAAAAGATCTCGGGAAATATGGAGAATACATCACGACGATCAGAGGCGTAGGTTATCGTTTTGAAAAAGAAGTATAGTTTAAGATTACAGCTGGTGCTGATCATGCTGGCATTCGTTCTGACAGTCATTGGTCTGGTCTACTTTGTACAGACCAATTTTCTTGATGATTTCTATAAGACCCAGAAGCAGAAAGCTATTCAGAACGTCGCCAACAGTGTAACGCAGTTCATCGGCGATGAAGATATCGATGAAGAGATCGAACACATCTCCATGACCAATGAAGTCTGTGTCAGGATCGTTTCCAACAACGAGGAATACTGCTATACCGGTGCCTGTACACTGAGAGGTCTGGACCTCAATACGATCAACAGGATAGCCGGAGAAGTGATAGCGACAGAGAATCAGGAAAAACTGTTCGATGATTTTCATTATCAGAGACGTTTTGATGAGAAGGCGGAAGATGTCTACATCTTTGCCAAGATGGTCACTTACAACAACGAGAAGATCATGATCATGGTCTCTTCGGGCATCACACCGCTGAATGCGACGATCTCGACCCTGAAATCACAGTATCTGCTGATCACGGCGATCATCATCGTGGCAACGATCTTCCTGGCACTGATCCTGTCGTATTTCATCATCAGACCGATCAAGGATATAAACAACGAATCCAAGAATCTTTCTCACGGCGCCTATGACGGTGAAAGGATCAGGACCGGGTCACTGGAATTTGCTCAGCTCAACGATACGCTCGTGGTTGCCAATGAAGATATCCAGAAGGCGGACAAGGCCAAGAAAGAACTGCTGGGCAATGTCTCTCATGACCTGCGTACTCCGCTGACGATGATCGTCGGATACGGAGAGATGATCAGAGATCTTCCGGAAGAAAACAATGAAGAAAATATCAATGTCATCATCGATGAAGCGAAGCGTCTTTCATGTCTTGTCGATGACCTGATCGATATCTCCAAGATCGATACGGCAGGACTGGAACTGCACAAGGAAAAGATAAATGTCAGCCAGCTGCTTACGGAAGTCTATCATCAGTACGATAAATACTGCGAAGTCCAGGATATCGATCTGGAAATGAAAGCGGAAGCAGAAGGTGAGATCGAAGTCGATGTCAAAAGGATCAAACAGATCCTGTATAATTTCGTCAATAATTCACTCAACTACAACAATAAAGAAAAGCAGAAGATCATCATCGGCAGCGAAGATCATAACGGGCTGTGCCGGATCTATGTCTATGACAACGGTGAAGGCATAAAGACAGAGGATCTGGACAAGATCTGGGATAGATATTACAAGGTCGACAAGGAACATAAACGTCATCATATCGGTTCCGGGATCGGTCTTTCTCTGGCAAAAGAACTGCTTGAAGCACATGGCCTTAAGTACGGAGTAGAGTCAGAATATCAGGAATATACCAGATTCTATTTCGATGTGGAGTATAAAAAGGTATGAAACTGCTGACGATAGATATCGGTGGATCAGGGATCAAATACGGTCTTTCAGAGGATATTCTGCAGATCAGCAGAAAAGGCAGTACTGTGGTTTCGATGAACAGTTTTGAGGACTTTCTGAAGACCATCAGTGATCTTTATGATCAATATAAGGATGACGTGGAAGGCATAGCTATCGCCATGCCGGGTTTTATCGATATCGAAAAAGGATACTGTTACGGCAGCAGTGTCATGAGATACAGATTCGATAAAGAACTGGCGAAGATCCTTTTGGAGAAATGCGGATGCCAAGTCACGCTGGAAAATGACGGCAAGGCAGCCGCAAAAGCCGAGCACAGCTACGGAGCACTCAAGGGATGCAGCAATGCCGCTGTTTTTCTGATCGGGACCGGTATCGGCGGAGGACTGATCATCAACGGTGAACTGCTTAGAGGAACTAGATTTGCCAGCGGGGAATTCAGTTTCATCAATACGAAAGCCGATAACTATGAAGATCCTGCCAACATCCTGGGCAACAGATGCTCGACGTCTTTTCTGCTGAGAAATTACAAAGAAAGAACGGGATCGGCTGAAATGATCGACGGATACGAGTTCTTTTCAAGACTTCCGGATGATAAGATCGCTGAAGAGATCCTGGATGAGATGTGTGAAAACATTGCTCTTCAGATCTGCAATCTTTTCTGGCTACTGGATCTGGAGAAGGTCGTGATCGGCGGAGGTATCAGTGCACAGCCTGTCGTTACTGATAAGATCAGAGAGAAATTCGCTGAAGTGAAACAGAAGACCATGGCAGGCAGGCCGAGAGTCGACGTATCAGTCGATATCGTTCCCTGCCGCTTTGGCAATGATGCCAATCTGATCGGAGCAGCCATGACTTATCATGAACTGCTGAACAAATAATGGATTAATGAATATGATGAACTGCTTCGGCAGTTTTTTAATTTATAATAGTTTATGTAAATACAGAGGGAAACAATAATGAAAATAGTTCTAGAACATCTGACAAAACAGTTTATCGCAAGACAAGGAAAGGGTATAGTGACCGCTGTTGATGATTTTGATTTTACTATCCCTGACGGAAAGCTGATCGGACTGCTCGGTCCCTCGGGATGCGGCAAGTCTACGACCCTGAATCTGATCTGCGGACTTGAAGTGCCGACGAAAGGGAAGATCTATTTTGATGATCTGGATGTTACGGAACTTCCGCCTGAGGCCAGAGGCGTCGGAATGGTCTTTCAGAACTATGCATTATATCCTCATCTGACAGTCAGACAGAACATCGTTTTCCCATTGGAGAACCTGAAAGGCGACAAGCGTCTGAGCAGGGAAGAGATGAATGAAAAGGTCATGGAAGCAGCCAGACTGGTCCAGATCGATGAGCTGATGGACAGGAAACCGAACGAGCTTTCCGGCGGTCAGCAGCAGCGTGTGGCGATCGCCCGAGCACTGGTCAAGACCCCGGGCGTCCTGCTTCTGGATGAGCCTTTGAGCAATCTCGATGCCAGACTCAGACTTCAGACCAGGGAACAGATCCGCCGGATCCAGAAAGAGACCGGGATCACGACGATCTTTGTTACTCACGACCAGGAAGAGGCGATGTCGATCTCGGATATGATCATCGTCATGAAAGACGGGGCGCTGCAGCAGATGGGCGAGCCTCAGAAAGTGTACAATGATCCAGTAAACCTGTTCGTGGCGAAGTTTCTGGGTACGCCGGCTATCAATGTCTTTGAGGGAAAGATAAAAGACAAGGGATTATATATCGGTGAGGATCTGATCGGCGAAAGAGACTGTGATGATCAGGATGTCTATGTCGGCATCAGACCGGAAGCGTTCATTCCTGATAAGAAAGGATCTTTCAGATGCCGTTTTGATCGTGTCGAAACGACCGGAAGAGATACCAGCATCGTCTGTCATAATGAACAGTGTATCTCGGATGAAGATGTCAGAGCGATCGTCGATGCGGATGCACAGCTGAACAATAAAGACGGTATCATCCGTTTCTCACTGAAACCGCATAAGACTTATGCGTTCTCAAAGAAGGATGAAAAGGCTCTTTAATGTTCAATAAAAACAATCTTAAAGGATGGATCTATCTTCTGCCGGCTTTGATCTTTACCGGTGTTTTCATGGTCTATCCTCTTTTTGATGTACTGGTCTATTCCTTTGAAGAAGGATACAACTTTGCATCGCAGACTTATAACGGGATCGGCCTGTTCAACTATTCCTATGTCCTGCATGATCCTTATTTCCTGCAGGCGCTGAAGAATACTTTTATCCTGGTCATCATCACTGTACCGTTTTCGACCGGTATCGCTTTACTTATATCGCTGGCTCTTAATTCTTTGAAGAAGTTCAAAGATCTGTTCCAGACGATCTTTTTCCTGCCCTATGTGACCAATACGCTGGCTGTAGGTCTGGTCTTCATGATCCTGTTCAAGAAGACGGCCTATACGGACGGTCTGGTCAATCTGCTTCTGAATTCAATGGGTATTTCTTCGATCGATTTCATCGAAGGTCCTTACTGGGCCAAGATGTTCGTACTGTGTTTCTATACGATCTGGATCGTTCTGCCTTTCAAGATCCTGATCCTGACCAGTGCTCTGGCTTCAGTCAATCAGGATTACTACAATGTCGCTAGAGTCGACGGTACGAGCAGATGGCGGATCTTCTATCGCATCACCTTGCCGATGATATCTCCGTCATTGTTCTATCTGGTCATCACCGGTTTCATCGGTGCTTTCAAGGCTTACTCTGATGTGGTAGCACTGTTTGGAACTGATCTCAATGCTGCAGGGATGAACACGATCGTCGGCTATATCTATGACATGCTGTACGGCAATTCCGGAGGCTATCCTTCTTTTGCTTCAGCTGCAGCCCTGATCCTTTTTGTGATCGTTCTGACGATCACTGTCATAAATCTTCTGGTGTCTAAAGAAAATGTCCAATACCAATGATCTGAAAAAAATAAAGGAACTGAAAAGGAAAAGCACGCGGTCCAATGTGATCTGGACGGTTTTTGTCTTTGTCTTACTGACCATCTGGTCGATCATCGTCCTGTTTCCGTTCTATTGGATGGTATTGACTTCCTTCAAATCATATGCTTCCTATAACAGCGAGTACATTCCGCGTTTCTTTACGCTGCACCCGACGATCGCCAACTATATCCAGGCTTTCACGGCTGTACCATTGACCCGTTACATAAACAATACGGTGATCTTTACACTGATTACGACGATCCTGATGATGATCGTGGCAGTGCTGGCGGCTTTTTCGTTCTCGCGTCTGGATTTCAAAGGCAAAGATCTGGTCTTCACGCTGTTTTTGTCACTGATGATGATCCCGAACGAACTTGTCATCATCACCAATTTTGTAACGATCACCGATGCCGGTCTGCGTAACAGTTATCTGGGCCTGATCCTTCCAAGCATAACCAGCGTTTTCTATATCTATCTGCTTAAAGAGAATTTCGAACAGATCCCTGATGAACTCTACAAAGCTGCCAAGGTCGACGGCACAAGTGATTTCAAATATCTGTGGAAGGTGATGATACCGATCTGCCGTCCGACGATCGTGACCGTACTCATCCTCAAAATAATTGAGTGTTGGAATTCCTATGTCTGGCCAAGACTGATCACTGATGACGAGAACTATTTCCTGGTCTCCAACGGTATCCAGACGATCAGGGAATCCGGTTTCGGACGGGAGAATATCCCGGCGATGATGGCGGCAGTCGTCATCATTTCGATCCCATTGATCGTGCTGTTTCTGATCTTCCATAAAAAGATCATGGAAGGTGTCTCGAGAGGAGGTACCAAAGGATGAAGAAGATATTCTGTTTATTATTCATCCTGCTGATGCTCTGCGGCTGTCACGGTTCAAAGGAAAACAGGGAATTCACGGTCCCTGAATCTTTTGATCTGTCCAGAAATTATGAGATCAGTTTCTGGGCTAAGAACGATACCAATATCAGACAGGTCAATGTCTACAAGAAGGCGATCAGTGACTTTGAAGAGCTTTATCCCAATATCAAGGTCAATCTGAAGCTGTATACCGATTATTCCCGTATCTACAATGACGTCATAACCAATATCGCAACGGATACGACACCTGATGTCTGTATCTCATATCCGGATCACATCGCTACGTATATGACCGGAAACAATACGATCGTACAGCTGGATGAGCTCATGGAAGATGAAAAGTACGGTCTGGGTGGCAGTGAAGTGAGATTCGACAGTCCTTCAAGAGATGAGATGGTCGAAGAATTCCTGGATGAATGCAAGATCAGCGGAAATTATTATGCCGTACCTTTCATGCGTTCGACGGAAGCACTGTATATAAATAAGACCTATGTGGAGAAACTGGGATATCAGATCCCGGATCAGCCGACCTGGGATTTCGTCTGGGAAGTGTCAGAAAAAGCGATGGCGAAGGATGAAGAAGGCAATTTTATCCTGAATGGTCAGAAAGTCATGATCCCGTTCATCTATAAGTCGACCGACAATATGATGATCTCAATGCTGAAACAGCTGGATGCACCATATTCCGATGATTATGGCGATATCCTGATCTTCAATGATACGACCAGTCAGATCCTGAAGCAGATAGCTGAACATGTGGAAAGTGGAGCCTTCTCCACGTTCAAGATCTCATCGTATCCGGCCAATTTCCTGAATGCCGGTCAGTGTATCTTTGCGATCGATTCGACAGCCGGAGCGACCTGGATGGGTTCTGATGCGCCACTACTGGATAT
Source organism: Erysipelotrichaceae bacterium (assembly GCA_017432005.1). Lineage (GTDB taxonomy): Bacteria > Bacillota_I > Bacilli_A > Erysipelotrichales > Erysipelotrichaceae > Colivicinus. Next base: position 49,269 of record JAFRKA010000018.1, on the reverse strand, counting down.
CCCGGAAGACAAGATCGTGAGATTCGAAACAGTCGTGAGACCGATACCGCAGTACGATGAGGATAACGTGTGGATGATGTCTCAGGGACCTTCACTGTGTATCTTCAACAAGAAAGACAGCAACGAAGTGCTGGCTTCCTGGTTCTTTGTTCAGTATCTTCTGAGCAATGATACGCAGATCGGCTACAGTAAGACTGAAGGCTATGTTCCGGTCACCCAGAAAGCTCAGGATTCTGAAGAATACAAAGATTACCTTTCTCGAAGTGGAGAGGACAATGATACGTATTACAGTATCAAGATCGATGCCTGCAGACTGCTGATGGAGAGTGTGAAGAACACCTTCGTGACCTCTGTCTTCAATGGATCGGCATCGCTTCGTGATGCGGCAGGAAATCTGATCGAAAGTACCTGCAAGGCCGTAAGAAGAAAAGAGACGATCGATGATGTCTTTATCGAAGATCTATATGACAAGACATCATCTCTGTATCATCTGGATCAGACTAGAGCAGTCATGACCGGTTCCGATCTCGGTCCTCTGCCTTTAACATCCAGGATCCTCTTAGGAACGATCGGCTTAGCCTGGACAGGCATCATCATCTATCTTGTGATGACAAAAAGAAATAAATAACAGATAGGGGAGTTTCTGACTGTGCTATCATAAAATTGTTCTGGGTAAGTACCCTGGAAAGGAGAGTTTATGAAAAAAATATTAACTTTATTACTGGGGATCATGATAATCCTGAGCCTGGCAGGCTGCAAAAAGCAGGCCGAACCTGAGCCGGTCGTAGAACCTGAGCCAGAACCAGAGCCAACTGCTGATGTCGTGACTTATGAAGAATACAAGGCTTTACCGACTGACGGTTCAGCTGTAGTGACGATCGAAGCCTATGTCCAGGGCGTTCAGTCGTACTGGGATGGCGGTGCTACGTTCTATCTGCAGGACAAGGACGGCGGTTATCTGGCTTATGCTGCCAAGATAGTGGAAGAAGACTATACCAAGATCGTTTCAAACGATTTCTCTGAGGGCTGGGTAGGTCTGGCCAACGGCATGAAGGTCCGTGTCGAAGGAACCAAGAGCGAATGGTCCGGTGAAGAAGAGATCGTTGACGGCGTCGTAACACTGGTCGATGATGGTGACAAGTGGATCGCTGAAGCTGTCGATGTAACGAATTACATGGCTACTGATGCGACAGTCAATTATATGAATCAGCGTGTTAAATTCACTGATCTGACTGTTGCTGCGTACAATGATGCCGGAGATGCTTTCTCATACAGCTGGGACGGTTCCGGAACACCAGGCGATGATCTGTATTTCAACTGCGAGAAAGACGGACTGGTCTATTCATTCGTTGTCGAATCATATCTGTGCTTTGACGGTTCACCTGCCTATGAGGCTGTTGAAGCTCTGGAAGTAGGTCAGACAGTCGATATCGAAGGATTCCTGTACTGGTACAACGGTGCTCAGCCGCATGTCGTTTCGCTGACAGTAAAATAAGAGATTAAGGAAGGACGAAAGTTCTTCCTTTTTTGATGGTTTTTGTATTATTTTCATATCCAAAACAGATGGAAAACCTTATAATATAGATGTAGTCATAATAATTAGGAGGAAAAATAGTTATGGCAGTAAAAGTTGCAATCAATGGCTTCGGACGTATCGGTAGATTAGCTTTCCGTCAGATGTTCGGTGCCGAGGGTTATGAAGTTGTTGCGATCAACGACCTGACAAGCCCTAAAATGTTAGCCAATCTGTTAAAGTACGACTCTGCTCAGGGTGGATACTGTGGCGTTTTTGGCGAGAATCTTCATACTGTATCTTCAAAAGAACCTGAACTGGAAGAAGACGGCAAGACAGTAAAAGTTCCTGGTTCCATCACTGTTGATGGCAAGGAAATCACTATTTATGCAAAACCTAACGCAGCTGATTTACCTTGGGGTGAATTAGATGTTGATGTAGTTCTGGAATGCACAGGCTTCTATACTTCAAAGGCAAAGGCACAGGCTCATATCGATGCAGGTGCTAAGAAAGTCGTTATTTCTGCTCCGGCTGGAAACGATCTGCCTACAATCGTTTACAATGTCAACCACAAGACTCTGACAAAGGATGATACGATCATTTCTGCAGCTTCTTGTACGACAAACTGTCTGGCACCTATGACTCAGGCATTAAATGATTATGCTCCGATTCAGTCAGGTATCATGACAACTGTTCATGCTTACACAGGCGACCAGATGATCCTTGATGGACCTCACAGAAAAGGTGACCTCCAGAGAGCAAGAGCAGGTGCTGCCAATATCGTTCCTAACTCAACCGGTGCTGCAAAGGCTATCGGTCTGGTAATCCCTGAACTCAACGGCAAGCTCATCGGCGCAGCTCAGAGAGTTCCGACTGTTACCGGTTCTACAACCATCCTTCACGCTGTAGTCAAGAAGGAAGGCGTTACTGTTGAGGGTATCAACGAAGCTATGAAGGCTCATGCAAACGAGTCATTCGGTTACACAACTGAAAAACTGGTTTCTTCTGATATCATCGGTATGAGATTCGGTTCTCTGTTCGATGCTAACCAGACAATGGTATCTGATATGGGCGACAACACTTACCTGGTACAGGTAGTTTCTTGGTACGACAATGAGAACTCTTACACATCACAGATGGTAAGAACGATCAAGTACTTCGCTGAATTAGGTTAAGATCAGAATAACTGAAGTATCAGTAAAGCGGGTGTCTAAGGACATCCGCTTTTTTATGCTATCGGCTTCTGCTATGATATTGATGAGGTAAATACTAATGAATAAATATATCTGGAAAGGAATAATCGTGATCATGATCCTGTCATTGTTTGGCTGTTCTTCAAAGCTGACGTGTGAGAGCGCTCCTTTAGACGGAGTAAGTGTCAATACAAATGTCACTACTGAAAAGAATAAAGCCGGCAACACTGTTTATTCTGTCGTTTCGGATATTCTGAACAGTTCCGACAGAGAGATAATGTATGTCAAGTTCTGTATCCATTTCCTGGATAAGGAAGGCAACGAACTGTTCACGTTCACTCCGGCCTGGGAAGGTGAGGATGTTTCCCTGAAGAAGGGCGAAAAAGCCACTTATGAGGTATCTTTCCAGCATGAAGAAAAAGCTTCAAAGATCGAAGTTGATGTTCTGGAACTGAAGGATGTGACGGATATACCGACTGTTCATGTACCGCAGAAAGGTGAATATCTTTATGAAGCGCTCAACAGTGAGCATATGAACATGATAAAGGATGAGAAACCGGTCAATATCTATATCCATATCGATCATATGGGAGCTGCAGAAACAGCTGATGTTACGGATGAAGAGACGATCAATGAACTGGTCGAAGCATTCACAAAGGTCAAGGTCGGTGATGAGACTGATGTGTTTGTCACAGATAATTATAACGGGGTCAGATTCACGTTCGCGGACGGGACCGAGTATTATGTCAGTTTCAATCTGACTACTCTGGAGCTCAACATTAACGGCAATTCTCATCTTTATGAACTGGAGGACTTCGGTCCGTTCTGGAAATTGTGCAATGAGCTCGCTGCTTATGAAGAGGAACAACAGGACTGAGTCCTGTTTTTAAATGCAGCTAAGGAATATAATAGTTTATGTTTATGAGCTGGTGGAAAAAGCTTGATGACAGATACGGAGATAACGATATCTGGCAATTCATCAAATTCAACATTATCGGACAAAGCATCTCACTTCTGCAGCTGATCCTGGTCAATCTGCTGCCTTTTGTGTTCGACGGTCTTACGATCAAGCTGTCGCCTTGCCTGCAGCTGATCTTCGATCCGGAAAAGCTCCCCGGTATCGAAAGCAGGTATGTGATCGACGGTGTCGTGACCTGGGCTTATGTCCTGCCGTTTTTTCTTTCAAATCTGCTGGCCAATATCTACGGTTACTTCATCAACATGAAGAAGACTTTCAGAGGAAAAGGGACGAGGAAAGGACTGATCCTGTTTTTTGCGGTCATGTTCATCCTGATCCTGTTTACGACCTGGGTCCAGGGCGTCATCGCCTCGGCACTCAATCAGACTTCCTTGGCTTATGCATCAAGGACGATCGCTGCCCTTGCGGCAGGGCTGATCCAGTTCGCGGTCGTTTATCCGCTGGAAAAATATGTACTGTTCAAGGAGAAAACAAATGAGTAAAGTAAGCATCATCGTTCCCGTTTATAACGGAGAAAGATCGCTGTCACGCTGTATCGACAGTATCTTGGCTCAGGATCACCGTGATCTGGAGATCATCTTAGTAGATGATGGAAGCAGGGACAATTCATATAAGATCATGAAGGAATATGCAGAAAAGGATGAGAGGATCATTCCCGTTCATAAAGAGAACGGCGGTGTATCTTCGACCAGAAACAAAGGTCTTTCCCTGGCTTCTGGAGATTATATCCAGTTCATCGATGTCGATGATTGGCTGCCTTTCGATTCTGTCAAGATGATGGTCAGAGCCATTGAGGAGAGTGATGCTGACATGGTGATCGGTGATTTCTACCGGGTCATCGGTGACAAGATATCCAGGAAAGGTTCGATCAGTAAAGGCGGTATGATAACACGCAATGAATATGCGGACAAGATGCTGCTGAGACCAGCTGATTTCTATTATGGGGTGCTGTGGAACAAACTGTACCGTCGCAGCATCATTGAAAATAGTAAGATCCGCATGGATGAGGGCATCAGTTATTGCGAGGACATGATCTTCAATCTGGAGTATCTTCTGCATGCCAAAACGGTATATGTCCTGAAGGCTCCGGTCTATTATTATGTGCGTACTGAGGGTTCACTGGTCGAACAGAACCTCAGTATCGAGAATACGGTGAAGATGAAGACGAGTGTCATCCGCTACTATGCCGATTTCTATAAGAATATAAATGATGAAGAGGATTATGAGGAAAGGAAACCGATCATCTACGGTTATCTTCTGGCCGTCAGTACCGATGCTTTTGCGATACCGTTTCTCGGCGGAGCCAGAAAACTGGGTGAGGAAAGAGGAGAGAAACTGTTTTTTGATGAGAGTCTGGAAGGCAGTGAACTGCTGTTTGATTATGTCAAGCGCAATCTGTTCCTTCAGATTCTCAGTCCGATCGCTCAGCAGAACAGGATCGATCTCAATGACATGAAAGTCCTTTATTTCCTTTACAAGAAGAAGAAACCGGCTGCGATCGAAGAGATCGCTTCCTTCTGCAATCTGACACTGACTGTCTGCACACTGACGCTGACGAAACTGCTTCCGTTACCTTATGTAAAGATCGCTGACATCAAACTGTTCGATGATGATAAGGTCCTGTATGAATATGTACCAGGTAAACTGGATGATGAGCTCGTCAAGGCCGAGAAGGATTATCTGGCTCTGTGTTTCAGCGATATCGATGAAGCCGATATCGACAGATACCGTGAGATCAGAAATAAGATATATGACAATATCCGTCGGACGCTGGTCGGAATGAAACAGTGATAGAATTTTAGAAAAAGGAGTCTCACAATGTTACTTAATAACAGTCTTATCGACAAAGAATATAAAAGTTCCAGAAGAAACATGATCATCGGTGTTATCCTGCTGGGACTGGCCGCTGTTTTACTGGTGTTTGGCTTTCTGAAGACAGTGAATGCCAAAAACAATGCCGTGCATCTCAATGATGTGATCATGTCTGAAGAAGGAAACAAGACCGGCAAGGTCGCCTATCTGGATACCGTGGGATTTTTCCAGTTTGCTTCTTACGGTGATGACCTGGGTTACTATATCGCCTACGATGATGAATACATGTATATCATGACGATCAAAGAGAAGGACTTTGATTATTTTGCCGAACAGTTCGATCACAATGATACAGTCAGGATCTGGGGCTATACGAAAGCCATCCCTGATGATTGTGTCAGTTACGCGATCGAAGGTGTGAATGAGACCTATGGCGGACAGGTCGTCGATTACAGCAATTTTGAAGATATGCTGGGAGACGTGATGCTGGAAGCGCATCGCAGTGTGAATCTGCCGGCCATGCTGTTTCAGATATCCGGAACAGAGATGATCCTGTCGATCATTGCTTTCCTGGCCGGACTGATCATGTTCCTGCAGGGCAGATCACAGAGCAGTTCCTATGAAGCCTACGCTGATCCGCTCAATACGGAGGCGACGTTACTGGCCGATGAGATCAGCGGTGAGGATACGAAGGTCTATGAGAAGCTGAAAGTGATACTGACTGACAGTCATCTCATCAGTTATAACGGTGCATTGAAGATCATCGACTATGCTGATATCTTCTGGGCCTATCTGACCAAACACAGGACCAATGGTATCTCCGATTATGATTTCCTCAACATCTGCACCAAAGACGGAATTAGAACAGTGTGCGGGACCGGAAAGACTTTCGGCAAGAAGAACCGCAGCATTACCGGCGAGAATCACGATGAGATTATGAACATACTGCAGGAAAAAAATCCTGAAGTAAGATTAGGATACGACAGAGAGAATATGGATGCTTTCAGTGAACTGTGCACTCAGCAGAAAGGCAACAGATAATGTACAATCCTGATTTCATCAAGATACTTCCTGAATTACATGCCATCAGTGAGAGTGAAGGAGGCATTCAGGTCGAATGTAATATCGCTCATAAGTATAACGAAAGGACTGACAGTCATATCTTTTCGATCGTTTCCTTACTGTATAACAGTTCAGAATTGAAAATAAGTACGGTCGGCTATGCGATCGATTTTCTGGATGAAGAAGGGAACGTCCTTTATAGTGATCCGGAAGAATACTACGGTTTCGATCACGCACTATTTGAGAAGAATGAACACCGTTCCGGTTTTCAGAAGAAATTCGAAAGTGAACCGGTAAAGATCGAAATCAAAATAAAATACATCAAAGATACTGATGAGGCACCATTGTGCCATCTGCCTTTGAAGGGAGAATATCTGTATCAGGCTCTGAATGATGAACACTTAAAGAACATCCTTGAAGACAGACCGGTGAAGGTCATCATCAACAGGGGTTCGATCGCCGGCATCAGCCAGGAAAAGATCACCGATAAAGAGAAGATCGATCAGATCGTCGAAGCTTTCTGCAGGATCACGATCATCGGGCCAAGTGCCACCTGGGTCACAGACAATGATAACGGGCTCTTTTTCGAGTTTGCGGACGGAGCGAAAGCTGGTGTCCGTTTCAACATGAATAATCTCGAACTGCATATCCATAACCGTCAATTCTGTTATGAAGTGAAGGATAATTATTTCTTCATTCCGGCCGGGTATACGCGCCAGTTCTGATATCGTCAGGCTGTCTTCGGACAGCTTTTTAATATCATCTATTTGCCTTATAATTAAACCATGAAACTGAGAAACAGACTGCTGATGTTCATGATCCTCACGGCGATGCTGGGACTGACGCTTTTTGCCTGTCTTACTTTGATAGACAGAAACAGTGAGAAGCAGCCTGACGAGTCGACTGTCATACCGGCAGATAATAAGATACCTGCTTCTTTTAAAGGCAGTGTGAGTGACGAATATGGTGTTCCCGCTGAAGTCATGAAGACAATCACTGATTATATGGATGCTTATTATCGCAGTATCTATACTCTTGAAGAAGCTGAACTTAAGGATCTCTTCGCTGAAGAAAAGATGGCAGCTGTTTCCGAAAAAGCGATCGGATTGCTTGTGAGTACCCGAAAGATCTATGACTTTGATTTCTCGATGAATAAAGCACACTATGATCTGAAGGTGACAGATTATAAGGAAGAGGGCGGTAAATATCATGTCGATCTTCTGGAAGATGACTACTTCAGTTTCCGTTTTCTTAACGGTATTGAATCATCAGCTTATGATATCGAAAACAGTTTCATAATCGATAAGGATCTCAAGATTACTGATCTGAATAAGGTTCAGGGTTATTATCTGACTTTCTATGAAAACGACGAAAGCATGGATAAACTGAATGAGACTTATGATTACTATCTCAGACAGATGAAGGATCTGATCGCATATAATACGGAAGTTTTGATCCCCAGGGCACAGAAAGAAGCTTATTTCACTGACAAGAGAGTTAAAGACACATATGACCGTGAAGCGGCTGTCGCTTATTCATATCAGTATTACCATGACCGCAATCCGGAGTGGTATGAATTCTCTGATGAAGGTGGAAACTGTCAGAACTACGCTTCGCAAGCCATGCTTAGCGGCGGCATCAGGATGGATCACGAGGGCGAAGAACAGTGGAAGTGTTATGTGGAAGATCCGGACTATGAGCCTTATATAAATGACGAGGAAACACCGGAAGGGCGTACCCAGTCCTGGGTCAATGTCGGTTATTTCTACAATTATGCCAGGGACAACATCGGTAAAGGTCTCGTGGCTGATGTGAATGTGGATATATCATATGCGCAACCGGGCGATATCATCATCGTCGGCAACGGCGGACTGTCGCATACGGTCATCGTTTCCAAGGTCGTTGACGGTCATATCCTGGTAAATTCCAACTCCATCGATATGAAGGATTTCCCAATCGAAGCATATACGTATACGAACGTTCTGCTGATCAAGATCCTGGGTTGTAACTGAGGCGAGCGATCGCCTTTTTTTGATGAGTGATAATATAGTGCCAATGTTTAGCACTCTTATTGACTGAGTGCTATAAATGGTTATAATAGAGTAGTGTAAGGAGGTAATATAATGATCAAGCCATTATATAACAATGTATTACTGAAGAAGGTCGAAGCAGCAAATGAGACCAAAAGCGGTATCATCATATCGCAGAAAGAAGAGACGGAAGAATACGCTGTCGTCGCTGAAGTGAGCGGATGCAAAGAAGTCAAAGTAGGTGACAAGGTGTATGAAATGCCTTTGAAGAAAGGCGATAAAGTTATGTTCAAGAAGTATTCCGGAACTGATGTCAAAGACGGAGATGAGGAATACATTCTGATCAAAGCCGAAGATATTCTGGCTGTTGTCAAATAGGAGGTCTGTTTATGGCAAAGATAGTTAAATATTCAAAAGATGCCAGAGATGCCGTACTGAAGGGTGTCGATACACTGGCTGATGCAGTTAAGATCACTCTTGGTCCAAAGGGCAGGAATGTCGTTCTGGACAAGGGTTACGGTTCACCGCTGATCGTCAACGATGGTGTTACGATCGCCAAGGAGATCGAACTGGAAGACACATTTGAGAACATGGGCGCGAAGATGATCTACGAAGTAGCCAATCACACCAATGATTCTGCCGGTGACGGTACGACTACTGCCACACTGCTGGCTCAGTCTATGATCCATTCCGGACTTGATGCAGTTGAGAAGGGATCCAATCCGGTCCTGTTAAGAGAAGGTATCGAGATCGCCTCCAAGAAAGTTTCTGAAAAACTGCTGGATAGCGCCAGAAAGATCGATTCATCATCAGAGATCGCCAATGTAGCGGCTGTCTCATCAGGTTCACAGGAGATCGGCAACATCGTTTCTGAAGCTATGGAAAAAGTAGGCAAGAACGGTGTCATCAATGTCGATGAATCCAAGGGCTTTGATACATCTCTGGAAGTCACTGAAGGTTTAAGATATGACAAGGGTTATATCTCACCTTACATGGTAAGTGACAGAGAGAAGATGAATGTTGAAATGGAGAATCCGGCAATCCTCGTTACTGATCAGAAGATTACGACGATCCAGGAAGTACTGCCGTTACTCGAACAGATCGTTTCTGCCAACAAGCCGTTACTGATCATTGCTGATGATATCGAGACCGAAGTCGTATCTACTCTGATCGTCAACAAGCTCAGAGGTACCTTCAATGTCGTTGCGACCAAGGCTCCGGGCTTCGGTGACAACCAGAAGGCCAACCTGCAGGATATCGCTATCCTGACCGGTGCGACATTCGTCTCCAAGGATCTGGGCATGCAGCTCAAGGATCTGGATATGAAGGGTCTGGGTTCAGCCAAGAAGATCATCGTTGAAAAAGACAATACGACGATCATCGACGGCAACGGATCAAAGAAAGCCTTCAAGGAAAGGATCGCTGAGATCCAGAACATGATCGAAAGGACCACTTCCGATTATGACAAGAAGAATCTGAAGGAACGTCTGGCCAAACTCACCAACGGTGTAGCTGTGATCAAGGTCGGTGCTACGACTGAAAGCGAACTCAAGGAAAAGAAACTGCGTATCGAAGATGCGCTCAACGCGACCAAGGCTGCGATCGAAGAAGGTATCGTTACCGGTGGCGGATGCGCACTCATGAGCATCTATAAAGACCTCAAGGATAAGGTCACAGACAGTGATCCTGATGTCCAGAAGGGTATCGCGATCGTCTTTGAAGCTCTGTCTAAACCGCTGTATCAGATCGCTGAGAATGCCGGTCATGACGGCAAGCAGATCGTTGACAAGCAGCTCACGCAGAAGGTCAATATCGGCTTCGATGCCAAGACAGGTGAATGGGTCGATATGTACAAAGCCGGTATCGTCGATCCGTGCAAGGTCACGAGATCTGCTCTGCTCAATTCTGCTTCCATTGCCGGTCTGTTGATAACGACTGAAGCCGCTGTCGGTACGATCAAGGAAAAGGAACCTGCAATGCCTGCCGGCGGAATGGGCGGAATGTACTAAACCGCTGAATAATCAATCTTAAAAGTTCTCTCGGAAGAGGGAACTTTTTTGTATAATGGATTTAAGTTGATTAGCTAAGAAACAGGAGGTATTTTATGCCCGGACCTGGACACATGGGCGGCAGAGCCTATCTGACTGAAGAAGAAAAGAATAATGCCGTTAAAGTTACCTGGCCTTTGATCAAGAGGATCTTTTCCTATCTGAAACCGTATATCCCGCAGCTGATGCTGGCTCTTTTGGCGATCAGTATGTCGGCTGTACTGGACATGTATCCTTCGATCCTGACCGGCAGGATCGTCGATGAAGGCCTGATCGGACGTTCGATGCCGACCCTGGTGAAGCTGATCGTCATATCGTTCGTTCTCAAGATCGCTTCAAATCTGGTCGGCGTTTTGCAGAACTACATGAACTCCTGGATCGCTCAGCACATCACCTATGATATGCGCAATCAGATGTTCGCCCATCTGCTTAAAATGGGGACCCGTTTCTTTACAGAAAACAATCAGGGCGATGTCATCACCCGTATGACTGATGATATCTCCGGTGTTCAGAATATCATCTCCAATACCTTCGCTTCGATCCTTTCCAATGTGATCACCCTGATCGCTGCCCTGGTGGCGATGTACAGACGCAACTGGATCCTGGCGACGATGGCACTGGTCATCGTGCCGCTGTTCAGCCTTCCTACCAGGATGGCCGGCAAGAAGCGCTGGGCTCTGACCAAGGAAGCTCAGGAGAACCGCGATGAGATCAACGGAATCCTCAATGAGACGCTGTCTGTTTCCGGTCAGCTTCTGGTCAAACTGTTCACTGCCGAAGACAGGGAGTATGAGAAATATCGTGCCAGCAATGAAAGGATGATCAAGCTCAACATCAAGGAATCGATGGCCGGCCGATGGTTCTGGATGATGATCAGCACCTTCACTTCGTTCGGACCGATGCTGATCTATCTGGCCGGCGGTGTCATCATGATGAACTATGATCAGTCGCTCACGGTCGGCGATATAACTGTCATGGTCTCATTGCTCAGCCGCATGTACGGACCGGTGAATTCACTGCTGTCGATCGGCGTAGAATGGATCCGTTCCATGGCCAACTTTACCAGGATCTTTGATTACTTCGATATGGAACCGGAGATCCAGGAGATCCGCAATCCGATCGTTCCGGTCACTGCTACCGGAAAAGTCAGTTTCGAGAATGTCGATTTCGGCTATTCTCCTGACCGTCAGATCCTCACGGACATCTCATTCTCACTTCCTAAAGGCCGCTGTATAGCGTTCGTCGGACCGTCAGGTTCAGGCAAATCAACGATCGTCAATCTCATACCGCGTCTTTATGATGTCTGGAGCGGTACGGTACGTTTTGAAGGCGTAGATGTCCGCAACCTCGATCTCAAATGGCTCAGAAGCAATATCGGCATGGTCTCACAGGAGACTTATCTGTTCTCTGGAACGATAAAAGACAATCTGCTTTATGCCCGTCCTGAAGCTACGATGGAAGAGATAACGGAAGCATGCAAGAAGGCCAACATTCATGATTTCATCATGTCCCAGAAAGACGGATACGATACGATGGTAGGCAACAGGGGACTTAAGCTCTCAGGCGGTGAGAAACAGCGTATTTCGATCGCCAGAGTCCTGCTTAAGGATCCGGCACTGATGATCTTCGATGAAGCTACTTCAGCTCTCGATACGATCTCGGAAGACCTCATCCAGCAGGCGATCGAACCATTGATCGCGGAGAGGACTTCGATCCTGATCGCTCATAGACTCTCAACGGTTCTGGCTGCCGATGAGATCCTCGTGATCAAGGACGGTATGATCGTTGAAAGAGGCAAACATGCCGATCTGGTGAAACAGAACGGTGTCTATACGGAACTCTACGAGAAACAGTTCAAGAGACTGGAAGTGCCTGAAAAACAGGAATAATGAAAGTATTTTCATAAAAAGTATAAATTTTTCATAAAATGAAATATATTTCACAAATATTTCACAATTGTGTATTATATTAATACACGTAGAAAGTTTTTCATTTTTATCCTTTTTAAGAGATAAATAGGGCATCGCCCTATTTTCTTTTTTTTGTGTATAATAGGGTATGTGGCCCCATAGTCTAATGGATCAAACAATCCCCTCCTAAGGGATAGTTACAGGTTCGATTCCTGTTGGGGCCGCCATTTTTTTTATTTTCAGGGTTATTAAAGAATTTAAGCTGAAACAGAATGAAAAGAACAGGGATGATTACCGTGTTCATGACAGGTATGAAGTGAGGCATTACAGTACGCCAAAGGCGTGCTTTGATGATATACTTAAGATAGCTTGATAAAAATATAATACAGGAGGAAAATCAATGGCTAACAAATACGCTGGAACACAGACAGAGAAGAATCTGCAGGCAGCTTTTGCGGGTGAATCTCAGGCAAGGAATAAGTACACTTATTTTGCATCTAAAGCAAAAAAAGAGGGATATGAGCAGATCGCTGCACTCTTCCTTAAGACCGCCGACAATGAAAAAGAACATGCCAAACTGTGGTTCAAGGAACTGGACGGTATCGGCACTACAGCTGAGAACCTGAACGCTGCGGCTGAGGGCGAAAACTATGAGTGGACTGATATGTATGAGGGCTTTGCCAAGACAGCTGAAGAAGAAGGATTCAAGGAACTGGCTGTCAAGTTCAGACTCGTCGCTGCCATCGAAAAACATCACGAAGAGCGCTACAGAGCATTACTGAAGAATGTTGAAGCTCAGGAAGTATTTGCGAAATCAGAAGTCAAAGTCTGGGAATGCCGCAACTGCGGTCATATCGTAGTCGGAACCAAGGCTCCGGAGATCTGCCCGACCTGCGCACATCCGCAGTCATACTTCGAAGTAAACGCTGAGAATTATTAATAAAATTATCGGATGAATTCATCCGATAATTTTTTCTATTTCGATATCTTTGATTATCTGTGAAGCCATCCGGCGGAATCTTTCCGGTTTTGAACTGACATAGAATTTTCTTGTTGCGGGTGCTTCACAGTTTTTTTCAGCCTGCAGCTGATCCTTTAAATCATTAACGACACAGCGCGATGAGGAGACGATCTTTACGCCAGGCATGATCCCGGATGTCATCTCCATGAGCAGATCGTAATGTGTACAGCCAAGGATCAGCGTGTCGATGTTTTTCCCATCAAGGTCTTTCAGATAAGAACGTAGCACTTCTTCAAGGTGATCACGATCATCGAGCAGTTCACCTTTCTCGATCAGCGGGACCAGTAAAGGACAAGCGACCTGGAATACCTGAGCATCACTGTTCAGCTCTTTTATCTGTTTTTCATATGCTCCGGATCTGACGGTCAGGTCGGTGGCGAGGACGCCGATCCTGTTATTTTCAGTTACTCTGAGCGCTTCTTTTACGGCTGAGCCGATGACCCCGAAGATCGGCAGATCATATGCTTGAGATACTTCCATGCGCGCATTGGCATCCGAAGTATTGCAGGCAATGACCAGGGCCTTGAGATCGAATCTTCTAAGCATCTCAATATTATGCTTTGTAAAACCGATGATCTCTTCTTTCGTTTTTGATCCGTAGGGCATGTTTAAAGTATCACCGAGAAAGACGATGTTTTCATCAGGCAATTCACTGACGATCTCTCTGACGGTCGTAAGTCCGCCCAGTCCTGAATCAAAAACTCCGATATATCTTTTTTTCATAAGGCATTGACCAATGACTTGAAGTGTCTTCCGCGTTCTTCGTAACCGGAATACTGATCGAAGCTGGATGTGGTAGGGGACAGCAGAACAGTATCTCCAACTTCCGCGATCTTCACGGCTTCATCCAGCGCTTCTTTAAGATCGTTCACGACGATCGGATCACTGACGAGGTCATTACTGATCCTCTTTCCGGCAGCACCGTAACCGATGATTTTCTTCACACAGGACAGATGTTTTCTCATTTCAGTCATATCCAGTCCTTTTTCATATCCTCCGACCAGCAGGATGACACCATTATCAAATGAATCAAGAGCGGTGATCGTCGCATCGGTATTGGTACCTTTGGAATCGTTGTAGTATTTTACGCCGTTTAGTTCTCTGACGAATTCGATCCTGTGTTCCACGCCTTTGAACTCATCGACGGTCTTACAGATATCTTCTTTACTGATACCGAGTATCCTGGCAGCCGCAACGGCGATCATGACATTCTGGATGTTGTGTCTGCCGACCAGGTGGATCATCTTTAAAGGCAGGATCTTTTCACCGTCGACTACGATGTGATCATCGGCGATACAAATATCGCAGTCTTTCTTTTCCAGCGAAAAAGTCCTGATACGGCAATTAATCGGATATCTTTCAGTGTATTGTTTAACGATGTCATCATCGCTGTTAAGCAGGAAGACATCGTCATCACGCATATTGCGATATACTTCCGTTTTGGAACGGTAGTAGGCATCAAGCGAACCCATGGTCTCAAGATGATCAGGTGTCATATTGATGATCACGGCGATCTGCGGACGGAAGCGGTCGATATCAACCAGCTGATGGTTGGAGATCTCCAGTGAGATATAATAACCTTCCTGTTGCGTGAGGTCATGGTCCAGCACCAGTTCGCATAATGGCGTACCGATGTTTCCTCCGACCAGTGCTTTATCTTTAAATGCGCTTTTCAGCAGTTCATACATGAGCGTAGTCGTGGTCGTCTTGCCATTGGTGCCAGTTATGGCGATGTAATGCTGAGGTTTTGCGATGTCAAAAGCCAGTTCGATCTCCGTGATGATGGGGATCTTTCTTTCTTCCAGTCTTTTTACGATCGCTGATACCGGCGGAACACCGGGATTCTTGATCACCAGGTCATAGTCTTTTTCAAATACCGACATATCCTGGTCGTATATCGTCACACCGGTACTGTTCAGATATTCCAGATCGTCACCTTCCGGCATTTTTCTTTCCGAAAGGTATACTTTTGCACCGAGCCTGTTTAGTACTCTGATGGCAGCCATTCCCGATCTGGCCAGTCCGATGACCAGTACTTTCTTGTTTCTGTAATCCATGCCCTCATTTTATCATTTATTATTGACTTATTAAATTGAATGAGTAAAAATATCTTCAATGAATGCGGCAGTATCACTCCACAATCCGTCACAGGACCTCTTCGATGAAACGCTCGTGAACGACATTGAAAACAGATACTGTTTTTCTTATGTCGATCATGATATGGCGCAATGCGAAATGCGAGTCAGTGATGACGGTATCTGCTTTTTCCGACGCTGTCCTGGCCACCTGCTGGAACTGCATCTGGATACCGACAGTTATGCACTGATATCTACTGAAGAAGGAAAAATAAAAATTGATGTGAAAGTGGTTGATTTTAAAAAATATAGTGATATATTAGTAATGCGCTACCTCATCGATGATGAGGAAAGGACAATCACAATAAAGTATTACGAGGAGAATTAAAGCGTTATGGCAAGTGCTAAATCGATGACAGATGTCGCTTATGATGTGCTTTCAAAGAAGAAGCGCGCTGTTCATTTTTCTAAGCTCTGGGAAGATGTATCCAAGATCTGCGGTGTTTCCTCGGATAATATCGCACAGTTCTACTCTGACCTGACTCTTGATTCCCGTTTTGCTTCCCTGAAGGATAACAAATGGGATCTGATCGAAAGACGCAAATACGAAGAATCGCATGTCGATCTTTCGGAGATCGAGCTCGGCGAAGATGAGACCGAAGAAGACGAGGAAGAACCGGAGACTGTTCACGACAACGATGAATACTGAAGACTCGAAAGAGTCTTTTTTTGTATAATTATGAATGTGAAATACCTGATCTTCGATTTTAACGGAACAGTTCTCGATGATGTTGCGGTATGTCTGGAAGCAGAAAACAGGACGATCGCACATTTCGGCTTAGACAGAGGTCCTCTGACATTGGATGAGTATCTGCATATCTTCACTTTTCCGGTCCAGAAATACTATGAGAAAGTCGGTTTTGACTGGTCAGTCAATTCCTATGAAGAAATCGGAAAATACTGGTATGACAATTACAGAGCTCTGAAAGATGAATATCGCGTATATGACGGAGTCATCGAAGTTTTGAAGAAGAGTCATGAGTTTGGAAACAGAAACATCCTTCTTAGTGCTTCAAGCCTTGAAACGCTCAAAGAACAGCTGGAGGAACTGAAGATCGGCGAGTATTTTGATGAAGTACTCGGTATCGGAAACATCTATGCGAAATCAAAAGTCGATATCGCGATCAAGTGGATGCAAGGAAAAGATCCCAAAGACTGTCTGATGATCGGTGATACCCTGCATGATGTGGAGACTGCTGAAGCGATGGGCATCGACTGTGTACTGGTATCCGGTGGACATCAGGCTAAAGAGATCCTGTGTGAGAATTACGATAAAGTCGTTGATGATATAAGAGAGGTGAAACTGACATGAGAATAGGGCAATCCAAAGATGTGCATCGCCTGGTCAAAGGCAGAGATCTGATCATCGGTGGGGTGAAGATTCCTTATGAGAAAGGACTGCTGGGTCATTCTGATGCGGACGTGCTATTACACGCGATCATCGAATCATTGATCGGTGCCATGGGCAAAAGAGATATCGGAACGCATTTTTCCGATAAGAGTCCTGAATTCAAGGATATCTCTTCACTGATCCTTCTCGATAAGACTTATGAGATGATGGAAGAGAACGGGTATGAGGTCGTGAACATCGATTCCCTGATCGTCATCGAGAAACCTAAAATGGCTCCCTATATCGATGAGATGAGACATAACATCGCAGAACATCTTCATTGCGAAGAAGATCGTATCAACGTCAAGGCGACATGCGGTGAGGGAATGGGCTTTATCGGCAGAGGCGAAGGAGCCATGGCCGAAAGCGTCTGTCTGATCGAAAAGAAGAAATAAAAAAAGAAACGGTGATCTGATGATCACCGTTATCTGTTATTTAGATCTTATTGTCGCAGCCTAAGACATCAATGATCTTATGCTTTACGAGCTGCTTGATGTTCTCTCTTGCCGGCTTGAGATATTCTCTCGGGTCGAACTTCTCAGGATGTTCATTGAAGAACTGACGGATCGTACCGGTCATGGCCAGACGCAGGTCAGAGTCGATATTGATCTTGCAGACAGCCAGTTTTGCAGCTTCTCTGAGCTGAGACTCAGGAACGCCTACGGCATCAGGCATGTTGCCGCCGTTCTCATTGATCATCTTGACATATTCCTGCGGAACAGATGATGAACCGTGCAGAACGATCGGGAAGCCCGGAAGTCTTCTTGATACATCTTCGAGGATGTCGAATCTGAGTGGTGGCGGAACGAGGATACCTTCCTCATTTCTGGTGCACTGTTCTGGTTTGAACTTGTAGGCACCGTGAGAAGTACCGATGGCGATCGCCAGTGAGTCACATCCTGTCCTTCTGACGAATTCTTCGACATCTTCAGGTCTTGTGTAGGATGAATCTTCAGCAGATACCTGAACTTCATCTTCAACACCAGCCAGTGTACCTAATTCAGCTTCAACGACGACACCGTGTGCATGAGCATAATCAACTACCTGTTTGGTGATGGCAACGTTCTCATCGAATGGTTTTGATGAGCAGTCGATCATGACGGAAGTGAAACCGTCATCGATGCATGATTTGCAGGTCTCGAATGTATCACCATGGTCCAGATGCAGAACGATCGGCAGACCGGTCTCGATGCAGGCAGCTTCTACCAGCTTGATCAGATATGTCCTGTTGGCATAGGCTCTGGCGCCTTTGGAAACCTGGAGGATGACCGGAGCATTGCATTCTTTGGCAGCTTCAGTGATACCCTGAATGATCTCCATGTTGTTAACGTTGAAAGCACCGATAGCGTAACCGCCGTTATAGGCCTTTTCAAACATTTCTTTTGATGTTACTAATGGCATGTATTATTCTCTCCTTATCTAGTTTCTATTATAGCGCAAAAAGTAGTGTACAATGGATATATGAATATTAAAAAAGAATTGCTTGATAATAACTATTCACTGGTCGCTTCCAATGGTTATCACTCATCTGAAAGAGGCATCAAGCCGGTGATTTCAAAGATGAATGAGGATCTTTATTATTTCAGGGACCTCATCGTAGCCGATAAGCTCATCGGCAAGGCTTCAGCCATGCTTCTGTGTCTGTCGGGCGTAAAGGAAGTATATACGGTAACACTGTCGAAAGCCGGTCAGGAGATCTTTGAGAAATACGGCATACCTTATCATTACGATGAACTGGTGGAATATATAATCAACCGCAAAGGGGACGGAATGTGCCCGATGGAGATGACGGTCAAGCATCTGGATGATCTTCATGAAGCATATGAAGCTTTGAACAGAAAGCTGGCGCTGCTCAGTTAGCAGTGCTTTTTTATCTGAAATATTATAAAATCAATTAGTAATGAGTCTGATCGAGATCAAAAACGTTGATTATTCCTACAATGATACCCGTAAAGCAGTTGATGGTATCACTTTTGATATTGAGAAGGGTTCCTATGTCACGATCATCGGTCACAACGGTTCAGGCAAATCGACGCTGGCCAAACTGATCACCGGACTGCTGCCGGTCAAAAATGGCAGTATCCTGATCGACGGACTGGAAGTCAACGAACAGAATATCTCGGCCATCAGAAAGAGACTGGGCATCGTCTTCCAGAATCCTGACAATCAGTTCATCGGTTCAACCGTCAAAGACGATATCGCTTTCGGTCTGGAAAACAAGCAGGTGGAAAGCGCCGATATGGAAGGGATCATCGGGGAATATGCGGAAAAAGTCGGTCTTACGGAATATCTTGACTATGAACCGCAGAATCTTTCGGGCGGTCAGAAGCAGAGGGTAGCGATAGCCGGTATCCTGGCCATGAAGCCGGATATCATTATTTTTGATGAAGCTACTTCGATGCTGGACCCGAAGGGAAAGAAAGAGATCAAGAAACTGATGTATGATCTGGCCGGTGATGATACGATCACGATCATCTCCATCACTCATGATATAGAAGAAGTACTGCAGTCTGATGACTGCATCGTTCTGAATAAAGGAAAGCTTTTCATGCATGACAAGCCGCAGAAGGTCTTTGCGGATGCGGAGAAGCTGCGTAAGATCGATCTTGATGTACCGTTCGTCGAACTGGTCAGAGAAGTCTTTGCGAAAAACAAGATCAAGCTTAAAGCTCATGATCTGGAAGGGATGGTGGCTGAGTTATGCCGATATCGTTCAGATCATTAAGTTATATCTACAACAAGGATATGCCTTATGCCCATAAGGCTCTTGATGATATCAATCTGGATATCAAAGAAGGCATCATCACGGCCATTATCGGTGAGACGGGGTCTGGCAAATCTACGCTGGTCGAGCATCTCAATGCACTTCTGCTTCCGGATGAAGGCAGTCTGCAGATCCTTGACTACAACATCGTTGCCGGACAGAAACAGCGTTTTCTTAAACCGTTAAGGAAAGATGTCGGACTGGTCTTCCAGTTTTCGGAGTACCAGCTTTTCGAAGAGACCGTCATCAAGGACGTCGCTTTTGGTCCACTCAATTTTGGTTATTCTATCGATGAAGCTAAAAGAAGAGCTGCTGAGGCTCTGAAGCTGGTAAACATCAGTGAAGATCTTTTTGAAGCTTCACCTCTTGAACTTTCAGGCGGTCAGAAACGTCGTGTAGCGATCGCCGGCATCATTGCCTGTGATCCGAAGATCATCGTCCTGGATGAACCGACAGCCGGATTGGATCCTCACGGCGCCAAAGAGATGATCGCGCTGTTCGTATCGCTCAATAAAGAAATGAACAAGACGATCATCATCGTCTCACATGACAATGAGATGGTCTATAACTACTGTGAAGAGACCGTAGTGCTCTCTCATGGCAAGATTAAATATCACGGACCGACTTTCGATCTGTTCTGTGACAGGCAGAAGCTTGCGGAATATGATCTGCTGGAACCGCAGATCGTCACTTTCCGCAACGCTCTGATCGAAAATGGTTTTAAACTGTCCAAGCAGGCACGAACACTAGACGTCATTGCGAAAGAGATCGCTGAGCAGGTGAAACGATGAACAATATGGTCTTCGGTAAATACATCCCTGTCGATTCCCTGATGCACAGACTCGATCCCCGTGCCAAACTGATCGGTCTTTTCTTGATGATCGCCGCGGTCTTTGTCCCTAAGAGCTGGTGGGTCTTTCTGTTTATCGCCATCCTGATCACTATCGCGCTGCTGTGTGCCAAGATCGGCATCAAAATGATCGTCCAGTCTTTCAAACCGATGATCATGATGATGATCTTCTTACTGGTCATCAATACCCTGACGATCAGGACCGGTGAAGTCATGTTCATGATCGGCACTTATGCCATCTACCGTGATGCGATCTTCAATACGCTGTTTGTGATCGTAAGGCTGCTGCTGATGATCTCCATCACGACTTTACTGACGGCTACGACCAATCCGCTGGATCTGACATTGGGTATCGAATGGCTCCTGAAACCGCTGGAGATCATTCATTTCCCGACTCACGAAGTTGCAATGATGGTCTCGATCGCCCTGCGTTTCATTCCGACGATCATCGAAGAGACGATCAGGATCATGAATGCCCAGAAATCACGCGGAGTCGATTTTGAAAACGGCAGGCTTTCCCAGAAGATCGCCGCCATCCTTTCTTTGATCGTACCGCTGTTCTCGGTCGCCTTTGAAAGAGCTTATGAACTGGCTGATGCCATGGAAGCCAGAGGCTATGTTCCGGGAGCCAAGCGCAGCAGATATCATATCCTCAAATTCCGTTTCACGGATTATCTGTTCATCCTGATCTGTATGGCTGCTCTGGCTGTATCGATCGCTTCAAGGTTCTATCTATGAGATATAAAGTCACGATCGCCTATGACGGCCGCAATTATGCCGGTTTTCAGTCACAGATCAACGCTCTGGCTATCCAGGATGTGATCGAAGGCGTCCTGCAGAAGATATTCAGTGAGAAAATAAGGATCGTCATGTCTTCCCGTACCGATGCCGGTGTTCATGCGTACGGACAGGTATTTCATTTTGATTCCGATCAGATCAAGGAAGAGGGAAAACTGAAATTCTCGCTGAATTCACTCCTCCCCAAAGATATGCATGTCAGGGAAGTGAAACATGTGAGCGATCGTTTCCATGCGCGCTATTCGGTAAAGAAGAAGACTTATGAATATGTGATCAATACCGGTGAATACGATGTTTTTCTCAACGGATTCGCTTATCAGTGTTTCTATAAATTAGATGTGGAACTGATGAAGAAAGGTGCGGAAAAATTCCTCGGTATCCATGATTTCACGTCTTTCAATACTTCAAGTCTCAAGGAATATCCTGATCAGATCAGGACTATCACGGAATTCAGGATCATTGAAAGAAAAGATCTGCTGATCATCAGAGTGACGAGCACCGGTTTTCTGCGCAATATGGTCAGGATCATGATCGGTACTCTGATCGATCTGGGCAGGGGACTCAAGACTCTGGAGGATATCGATGAGATGTTCGAACATCCAAGCAAGACTACCAGAAGATACAATGCGGATCCCAATGGCCTTTATCTGAAAAAGATTTTCTATTAGAATTAACGTGTATGAGTAAAAAAGTATCCCGCTTAATATGTGTTTGCGAACTGCTGATCGCCGTGATCATGTATTTTGCGATCGCCTATCATTTTGATAATGACGAAGTCATCGTGAAAATACTGCCTAATACTGATCTGGAAGCGACTCTGCTCCGTCTTTCGATCTACATCATTCCGGGCATCAATATCATTGCCGGTGTTTTCGGCATAACTTTCTCGACTAAAGGCATACTCTGTTTTGCCGGAGTAATGGAGATCCTGGGCGGGATCATGACTTTATATTTCAAAGGCATCAGTGATTTCATGAACAAGATGGGCATCCTGATGATCGCTTTAGGCATAGTGTTCATCATCTGTGTACTGATCTCAAAAGAACCGCAACAGGACGATCATAGATGATTTATTCATCAGAACATATATGGAAAAACGATCCCGTACACGACTGTATGGGTTCTTTTTTATCAGTCATTACGTTTGCGTAAGGGTGCAGGCAATTAAATTTGTTTTTTGTGTCGATTTTGTGTCGCAGTTGTGTCAGAAATACCATTTTTGTGTCAGTTTTGTGGATGATTTTGGGTACTGGTGCTTCAGGTTGCCCGCTAATGAAATCTTTCTAAAACCCTTTAAAATAGCCTATTTGAAAGAAAAACGCCTTTTAGAGGCGTTTTTCTGACTTTGCTAAATGGTGCCGACTATAGGACTTGAACCTACCACCTACGCGTTACGAGTGCGTTGCTCTACCTGATGAGCTAAGTCGGCTCAGATACTGCAGGTGAACCTGCCGATCATTTCGTTTTCGTCAAGTTTACCGCTACATTGTAAAGAATAGAACTTTTTATACTTTTTTTCAATCAGTTTTTTACATAAATGATCCAGGATGAGCTTTTTGCCGTCGATCGGTGAATCATTATTCAGTTCTTCAGCGAAAAGCAGATCACATCTTTTTTCATAATCGATAAAGGCTATGCAGGAGAGCGGGATCCTGTTTTCTTCCTGGGAATCAAGGAAATGAAGATACTGCTGACTCTTGCCGGTATCGCTGATCTTCTGACGGCTGTTTTCGATATCCAGATAGGCACTGATCGTTTTTACTTCCGGGAAATTCCTCTGCAGATCAAGATATCTGTGGACTCCTGGCCTTTCGCTGATCTCTTCAGGGATCCCGTCTTCCTCGATAAATTCGATGGACAGACCGTCAAAATCATCATCGCTCTGATAATTCTTTAAAGATATCTCATACTGCTTCATCGATTCGCTCTGTTTGTATCCTAATGAAACGAGTTCCTTGCCGATCCGGCTGAAATCAGCTCTGACCTGAGGCTCGAGAATGATCTTGTTTATTTTGTGTGATGAAAGGAATTTCTTCAGTTCATGATGAAATTCTCGAAGGACATCTTCATCGTAGAAGTTCATGAGGAATCCGCAGGGCGAATAGGCGCTGTAGCCTCTGGCGAAAAGGGAATCCTTCCGCACGATGAACATTGCCAATGCACATATCAGCTGATGGTCATAGCCGGCGACAAACAGCAGATGGCTGTTTTTATCGGCGATGTATTCACCATAGCGTGATGACTGGAAAAAACCCGCGTCAGGTTCAGCTGCTGCCAGACGGTCATATTCTTCACGTTCGATCTTCTTCAGTTCCATATGTTAATTATAATATAATTTCCTGAACTTGTTTATGCAGGGCCTCCGGATCGTTTTCCAGCTGCTGATGATGGATCAGATCCAGCAGGATATCCTTGACCTGACTGATCTGTGTGCTGGAGAAGCCGCAGTTCTCTATCTCACTGCCGCTGATCTTCAGATCGTTCAGCATGATCATGTATCTGTTCAGTTTAGAGAATCTTTCTTTAAAGTCTTTCTGATGATACTCTTCCAGGTATTGAAGGATCTGTTCCTGATAGATCGAAGAGAGGATACTGATGAACTGATGATCGTCATCCGGATCGATATGAGAGGCCTGGATCAGGTTCTTCAGCAGTTCACATTCTTCATTGGAATATTTCAGCGCATGGAAATCATTGTCACAGTTATGGGTCAGGCAGGCCAGCGCAAACAGCGGATTGGAGAAATTGTTGATCTGTCTGTCCGGAACATCGATATTCATGAATGTCCTGTAGACTTCGATGTAAGGCTCAAGAGCTTTAAAGGCAGCAGGATAGTGCAGTGTCTTGAGCAGTTCTTCTCTTTTTCTTTCAGCCGAGATGTATCTAAGCAGATCTTTGCAACTTATGATCTTTGCGGACGTTTCTTCTTCGATCGTAAAGTTAAGCTGCGACATGAAACGTACAGCCCTGAGGATCCTCAATCCGTCTTCGTTGAAACGGACTTCAGGATCGCCGATACAGCGGATGATCCTGTTGTTCAGATCATCGATGCCGCCGAATAAGTCTTTTATCTCATCGTTTCTGTCCATGCACAGGGCATTGATGGTGAAATCTCTTCTTTTGAGGTCTTCCAGAAGCGAATCGGTGAAACTCACCTTATCGGGATGGCGGTGATCGGAGTATTCTGCTTCAAGACGGAAAGGTGTGATCTCGATCGTCTCGTCATCGATCAGTACACCGACCGTGCCGTGTTTCTTTCCGATATCGTAGAGACGGTGATCAGAAAAGACCATCCTGATCGCATTAGGATCAGCACTGGTAGTGATATCGTAATCGCTGGCTTTTTTGCCTAACAGAACATCTCTGAGAGCTCCTCCGACGAGGTAGGCTTCATATGCGTGATCGTTCAGGATCTTCAGTACTGTATATACGGCAGGGGAGATTTCCTTCATTTTTTTCTTTTCGTACCTTTTATTTACATTATATGTTAGAATTAATACGTTTAAATTAAGAAAGAAGAGAAAAGAAACGAATGAAAGAAGTATTTGATTTTGATTTCTACGGTCGTAAGTTAAGCGTCGAGACCGGTGAAGTCGCAAAGCAGGCCGGAGGGTCTGTCCTGGTGAGGTACGGTGATACAGTCACACTGTCAACTGCCTGTGCCTCCAGTGTCGCGAAAGACACAGATTTTTTCCCGCTGACAGTATCTTTTGAAGAAAAGCTTTATTCTGTAGGCAAGATCCCGGGGGGTTTCTTAAGAAGAGAAGGCAGACCTTCTGAGCACGCTACGCTTACAGCCAGACTGATCGACAGACCGATCCGCCCGTTATTTGCGGAAGGTTTCAGAAATGAAGTTCAGGTCGTCAATACTGTATTATCGACCGACACCAACTGTTCACCGGAAATGGCTGCGATGTTTGGTGCTTCATTGGCACTGTGCATTTCCAACATCCCGTTTGACGGTCCGATCGCCGGCGTCAAAGTCGGTTATGTTGACGGAGAATTCGTCGTCAATCCGAGCGTTGAACAGCTGTCCAGATCGCTCATCGATCTGACAGTCGCCGGAACCAAGGAAGCTCTCAACATGGTCGAAGCCGGTGCGCATGAGGTCAGTGAAGAACTGATGCTGGATGCATTGATGTTCGGTCATGACAAGGTCAAAGAACTCTGCGAGATGGAAGAGAAGATCATTGCCAAAGTCGGCAAGGAAAAGATGGAAGTCGTCCTCTACGAGATCGATCAGCGTGTCAGAGACTATGTCAATGAAAACGGCAAGGCCCGTCTGGAAGCCGCTGTTTCGATCCATGACAAGCTGGAATCATACACTGCGCAAGAAGGCATCACCAATGAGATGAAGGAACACTTCCTCAATGATGGCTCCCTTTCTGAAAAAGAAGCCGAACTGCTTGCCAAACAGGCCGGTGAATACTGCACCGAGACGATCGCGAATGAAGTCAGAAGACTTATTTCCGATGAGAAGATCAGACCGGACGGCAGAGCTCTCGATGAGATCAGACCTTTAGACTCACAGGTCGATCTGCTGCCGCGCGTTCACGGTTCAGCAATGTTTACCCGTGGACAGACGCAGGTCCTCTCTGTCACGACATTAGGTCCTTTAGGTGATAATCAGATCATCGATGACCTGACGGATATCGATGAAAAGAGATTCATGCATCATTACAACTTCCCGCCATACTGTGTCGGTGAAGTCGGCAGAATGGGCACTCCGGGCA
This sequence comes from Erysipelotrichaceae bacterium, assembly GCA_017432005.1. Classification (GTDB taxonomy): domain Bacteria; phylum Bacillota_I; class Bacilli_A; order Erysipelotrichales; family Erysipelotrichaceae; genus Colivicinus. Next base: position 23,031 of record JAFRKA010000018.1, on the reverse strand, counting down.
GAAGAGAGATCGGCCATGGTGCCTTAGGTGAAAGAGCACTGCTGCAGGTCCTTCCTACGGAAGAAGAATTCCCGTATGCGATCAGAACGGTTGCAGAAGTCCTGGAATCCAACGGTTCGAGCTCACAGGCTTCGATCTGTGCCGGTACGATGTCACTGATGGCAGCCGGTGTTCCAATCAAGGCTCCTGTTGCCGGTGTGGCAATGGGTCTGATCACGACCGGTGAGAATTATTCCATCCTGACTGATATCCAGGGCATGGAAGACCACTATGGCGATATGGATTTCAAGGTCGCTGGTACCAGAGAAGGAATCACTGCCTTACAGATGGATATCAAGTGTAAAGGTATCACCAGAGAGATCTTCAAAGAGGCTCTGGCTCAGGCTCACAAGGGCAGGATGGAGATTCTTGACAATATGGCTACAGCGATCGCTGAACCGCGCAAGGAAGTCAGCGAATACGCTCCGAAGATGGTCACTTTCAATATTCCGACCGACAAGATCAGAGAAGTCATCGGTACCGGTGGCAAGACGATCAACGAGATCATTGAAAACTGCGATGATGTCAAGATCGATATCGATGATGACGGTAAAGTCGTGATCTACCATACTTCCAAGGAAGCTATCGCTAAGGCTAAAGCTATGATCGATGAGATCACCAAGGAAGCCAAAGTCGGTGAGATCTATGATGCGACAGTCGTCAGACTGGAAAAATTCGGTGCTTTCGTCGAACTGTTCAAGGGCCAGGATGCACTGTTACATGTCTCCAAGATCAGTCATGAGCGTGTAGACAAACCGGAGAGCGTCCTCAAGATCGGTGACAAGATCAAGGTCAAGGTCATGGAGATCGACGAGAAGGGCAGAGTGAATGTTTCCGCCAAGGAACTGCTGCCTAGACCGGAGAAGGAAAAGAAGAAGGAGAATCGCAAGGAAGAGGCTCCTAAAGAAGAGAAGAAAGAAGAAGCTCAGGAAGAAAAGAAACACTTCGGAGAGATCAGATTCTTCGGTAACAAGAAATAATAAATCAAAATGCCGGTACTAGTTGCCGGCATTTTCTATCCTATAATCTCAATATCGTGCGGATAATGATTCAGTACTTCACATCCCTCATCGGTCACGATGACCAGATCTTCGATCCTGCAGCCCATCGTCTCAGGATCATAGATGCCCGGTTCGATCGAGAAGACGTTTCCTGCTTCGGTCAGATCACTGAATGCAGCTGAGACATTTCCATATTCATGGACTTCGATACCGATGAAATGACCGAGACGGTGAGTGAAGTATTCTCCATAACCGCCTTCAGTGATGATATCTCTGGCGCATCTGTCGATGTCACAGAGTCTTACTCCGGCTTTGATCATCGCTTCCGCATCTTCGTTGGCTCTTCTGACCAGATCGTAGATCTTTTTCTGGGCTTCATTAGGGCCTTTGCGGAAGAAGAAAGTTCTGGTCATATCTGAACAGTAGCCTTTATAGACACAGCCTACATCGAACAGCACGACATCGCCTTCCTTCAGTTTCGTATCATCAGGCATATGGTGAGGATCAGCGGCATTTTTGCCGAAGGCGACGATCGAACCGAAGGAGAAATCATCGGCTCCCAGACTTCTGTAGATGCCTAACATCTGCTCAGCGACTTCTTTTTCGCTGATGCCTTCTTTTACCAGTGTTCTGAAGATGCCCATGGCTTCATCATTGATGGCTGATGCTTTTCGCATCAGCTGTTTTTCTTCTTCATCCTTCACGGCTCTGGTCTTGTCGACCGCCAGTGAACCGTTGACGAAGTCTCTGGCTATCCCGGCTTTCTGCATCGGCAGCAGGAATGAGGCTGTCAGATTCTTGTCGACACCGAGGACCCAGTCTCTCTTGATATGTTTGGCCAGCAGTTCAGTGATGTCATCCGTATCACTGTAGGAGATGATCTTCAGACCTGCCGTCTCTTCAAAAGGAAAGAGGATATTGAGGAACAGTTTCGGTTCTTCGGTTCTGCTCAAAAGCAGTCCCAGGAACCTTTCGCCCGGATGTATCCACCTTCCTGTCAGGTAGTAGATCGCTGCCGGATCGCTTATCAGCACTGCATCCGCATTGGCCGGTCTGGATAAGATCTTTTCTGCTCTATCTTTATTCATAATCAAGTCCTCCCACGTCTATTCTATAACTGTTTTTTAAAACTGAATAATAAATCCGTTCGGTATATAATGGTTGTATGCGCATGAGAAAAAAGAAATGGGTCGCTCCGTTTCTGGAAAATGAAGAAAAATATCTGATCAGTGACCTTAAGGATATCGTTTCTGACAGACCTGTATATCTTGAGATAGGCATGGGCATGGGTGATTTCATCACTCAATCTGCCAAAGCCGATCCGGATGTCCTTTATATCGGTCTGGAGAAAGAGGAGACCTGCGTCGCCAGAGCGATCAGGAAGGCCCAGGACCTGGAACTGAACAACTTCTATGTCCTGCTGGCTGATGCGGGAAATATCGAAGAGATCTGCCCGGAAAACAGTATCGATCTAATTTATCTGCATTTTTCCGATCCGTGGCCCAAGAAACGCAATCACAAGCGCAGACTGACTTATCTGCCGTTTCTGAAGAAGTATGAAAAGATCCTTAAAGACAAAGGCATCCTGGTCTTTAAGACCGATAATGAGTCTTTTTATGATGATTCACTGGAATATTTCAAGGAGTCTTCATTCCAGCTGCAGGAAGCTGACAGGAACTATTACCGTGAAGGTGAACCGATGACGGCTTATCAGGCTAAGTTCACAGCTGAAGGCAAGCCTATCTACTATGCACGGTATATGATCAATAAGGTATAATAAATGAGTATGAGATCATTCAGGAAACTGATTATAACGGTCATGGTGCTGCTACTGTGCGGGTGCAGCAGCGTCAAGCACTATACAGCCTATACGATCTATCCGATCGGCTATCTTTTATCCAGGATCGGCGGCAACAGGATCGAGGCTGTTTCCATTCAGAATAAATCACTGGTCCAGATCGCCAATCTGGTCGAAAACTATCAGGAGATCGTCGAGGATTCTTCCGTTCTTTTCCATATCGGCAATCTCGAACCGTATATGGACCTCTATGACGACCAGATCTCCCAGATGGGTATCGATCTGGCTGCTGGAGATCTTTCGGTCTTGAACTGTCTCTATGAATATAAGAGATATACACCGGTCGTCGTCGACGGCAAGGTCTCGTTCATCGAAGGTCCGTATTATGAATCTGATGCCTTCAACGATCTGGATATGTATGATCTGGATCCGTTCATCTGGCTATCACCAAGCGGCATGTATTGCATGGCCAAAGACGTCTACGACTACCTTTCAAACAACTATGTCGAACAGTCGGCTTATTTCAGAGAGAACTATCAGCAGGTAGCTGATGATCTTATTGCGCTGGATGCATCATACCAGACACTGGCCAGCAGACTGGTCAAGGAAAACAAGACGATCAAGTTCGTCTCCATGACCGGATCGTTCGGCTGCTGGCAGAAAGACTTCGGCTTCCAGGTCTATCCGGTCTGCCTTTCCAAATACGGAGCCTTGCCAAGCGATGCCCAGCTGGAAGTGATCAAAGCCAGGATCAAGAACGATGATGTGAAATTCATTGCCTACGAACCGAACATGTCCGTCGAGATGGTGGATCTGTTCACAAAGCTTGAAGAGGAACTGGGTCTGAAGCGTATCACCCTGAGAAATATCTCATCACTCACCCCGAGTGAGATCGAATCCGGTAAGGATTATCTTTCACTGATGTATGAGAACCTTAGTGTTCTTGAAAGCATCATGACTTCAGCAGCGAGTCCGGCTGCGGTAGCTGAAGAAACAGAAGTAGAAGAGGAATAAATGAAACTGCTGCTCATAGACGGAAATTCCGTTCTGTTCAGAGCTTTTTATGCAACAGGTTACGGCAATATCATGAAAACGAGTAAAGGCGTATACACCAATGCGGTATACGCTTTTGCGAATATGCTGAACAAGGCGATCAAGACGATCGCTCCTGATTACTGTGTCGTCGCTTTCGACAAGGGCAAGCACACTTTCAGGCACGATATCGCTCCTGACTACAAGGCTGGAAGAAGAGAGACACCTGAGGAACTGATCGGACAGTTCCAGCTCGTCAGGGAGATGCTCGAAGCCTACAGGATCCCGTATCTTGAATATGATACGATCGAAGCCGATGACATCATCGGTTCTTTGGCCAAGAAGTATCCGATCGAGACCTGCATCCTTTCATCAGACAGAGATATGCTGCAGCTGATCGATGATACGACCAGTGTCTATGTCATGCGCAAGGGCATGTCTGATATCGCCAAGATGGATGAACCGGCTTTAAAGGACGAATACGGTCTCAAGCCGTATCAGATCATCGACTACAAAGGTCTGGCCGGTGATAAATCAGACAATATCAAAGGTGTCGAAGGCGTCGGTGACAAGACGGCCGTGAAGCTGCTCAATGACTACGATACCTGTGAAGGCATCTATGAACATATCGATGAGATAAAAGGAAAACTGCAGGAGAAGCTGATCCGCGACAAGGATTCATGTTTCCTTTCCAAGACGCTGGCGACTATCAAGACTGATGTAGATATAGACAGGGATCTCGATGATTTCCGACTTGATATCGATGATGAGGGGAGAAATGCTTTCTTTGAGAAGTATGAGATGTATTCCCTGATCAGAAAACCGGAAAACAAGCCGGTAAAGAAAGAAAACAAAACTATAATATGTGAGAAGATCGACAAGGATCTTCTTAATGATGCGATCATCTTCTTTGTCTCTGATGAATTCTCATATTATCAGAGAAAACTCTACGGAGCCTGCTTTGCGAATAAAGAGAAATGCGGATTTATTACATTAGAAGATCTGAAAAAGGACAAGGATGCCCTGAAGTATCTGGCTTCCGATAAAAAGAAAGCCGTCTTTGATCTCAAAGCGCTCATGCATGCGATGGAATACAACGGCCTGAAGATCGGGAAGAACACCGACGATATCTATCTGATGTGTTTCCTTTCCAACAACTACAACGCTGATCTCAGGAGCATCATCATGAATTATGGTTTCGGTCAGATCGAAGAACTGAAAGAGATCTTCGGCACCGAGAAGAAACCGCTTGAAGCACCGCAAGAGGTGATCGCTGCCTATGCCTGTGAGATCGGCGCTGCTCTGGCGCAGATCTATGAGAAAGTAAACAAGGAACTGGATGAGAAGGAAATGAGGCATCTTTATGAGGATGTCGAACTGCCGCTCGTCAGTGTGCTTTATGATATGGAAAAAGCGGGTGTCTGCTGCGATGAAAAGGAACTTGACGAGATCGCATCCAATACCCGTAAAAAGATCGAACTGCTGGAAAAAAGGATCTATGATTCTGTCGGTCACACTTTCAACATCGCTTCTACCAAACAGCTGGCTGAAGTCCTGTATGGAGAACTCGATCTTCCAGATCTCAAGAAGGGTTCGACCAATGCCGATGTGCTGTCAAAGCTGGTCGAGTATCATCCGGTCGTTGCGGATGTACTGGAATACCGCAAATACACCAAACTTTATTCAACTTACGCCGAAGGGCTCAAGAAATATATCATGCCGGACGGCCGTATCCATACGGTCTTCTCGCAGATGATCACCCAGACCGGCAGACTTTCGAGCTATGATCCGAACCTGCAGAACATATCTATCCGGGACGATGAGAGTCGGGAGATCAGAAAAGCGTTCAAACCGTCTGAAGGCAATGTGCTGATGAGTTCCGACTATTCACAGGTCGAACTGCGCGTACTGTCATCACTGGCTGATGAAGAGAAGATGATCGAGGCTTTCAACAGCGGTATCGATATCCACACCAAGACAGCAATGGATGTGTTCGGACTGAAGAAAGAAGAAGTGAGCGATCTGGTGAGAAGACATGCGAAAGCGGTCAATTTCGGTGTCGTCTACGGGATCTCCGATTTCGGACTGGCCAATCAGACTCAGCTCTCCTTCAAGGATGCCCGCAAGTTCATCGATGATTATTTTGTGACCTATCCCAACATCAAGAGATATCTCGATGCGCAGGTCGAATTCTGTAAACAGAACGGCTATGTACGGACGATGATGAACCGCCGCCGTTATATCAACGAGATAAATGACCGCAACTATATGATGAGAGAGTTCGGCAAGCGTGCTGCCATGAATGCGACGATCCAGGGCTCAGCTGCCGATCTGATCAAAGTCGCAATGGTGAAATCTGCGGAAAGACTTAAAGCGGAGAAAATGTCATCCAGGCTGATATTACAGGTGCACGATGAGCTTATTTTTGATGTGCCTGAAAACGAGATCGAAAAGATGAAGAAGATCATTCCTCAGATCATGTCAGGCGCTGTCACGATGAAGACGAGACTTGATTCGACGCTGGCGATCGGAAAAGACTGGTATGAGGCCAAATAATGCCTGAGCTTCCTGAAGTACAGACGGTCCTTGATACTCTGGAATTAAGGATCAAAGACCGTGAGATAAAAGACATAAAGATCCTGTATAAGCCGATCATCGTCGGAGATCCAAAGCAGTTCAGAAAAAGACTGCTTGGCCAGCATTTCCGGGATTTCAAAAGGAGAGGCAAATACCTGCTTTTCGAAATGGACGATCTGACGCTCGTTTCCCATCTAAGGATGGAAGGAAAGTATTTTACCGTTGATGAGACTGTCCCGCTGTCCAAACATGATCATGTCATCTTCTATCTGGATGACGGTACACAACTGCGTTATAACGATGTCAGGAAATTCGGCAGGATGGAACTAATAGAGAAAGACGATGAATATCGTGATTTCAAGGATCTGGGACCGGAGCCTTTCAGCAATGAATTCAGTGTCCGCTATTGCCGGGAATATCTGAAGAATAAAAAACTGCCGATCAAACAGGTCCTGCTGGATCAGAGTTTTGTCGCCGGTATAGGAAATATCTATGCGGATGAGATCCTGTTTGCGATCCGTACTGATCCCAGAACAAGAGCCTGCGAGCTTGATGATGAACAGCTGAAGGATCTGATTAGCCAGACAAGAAAGATTCTGAAGAAGGCGATAAAAGCCGGAGGAACGACGATCAGGTCATATACGTCATCACTGGGTGTCACCGGTCGTTTTCAGCTCTCGCTCAATGTACATACGATGAAGCAATGTCCGATCTGCCATGGTCCGATCAGAAAGATCACGGTCGGAGGCAGAGGGACTTATTACTGTGAAAAGTGTCAGAAAGGATAGAAGATGAAGGTTGCGGTAAGCGGAAGCATCGGTTCAGGCAAAAGTGTCGTCTGTGAGTATCTTGTTCAGAAAGGATACGCTGTTTTCAGCTGCGATGAAGTCAACCGCCATCTGCTGGATAAAGGTGAAGAAGGCTATCTCAAAGTAAAGGAGATCTTTCCCGAGTGCTTCAGTGAAGATGAACTGGATCGGAAGAAACTGGCTGAACTGATATTCGCCGATGAGGAGAAAAGAAAGATCCTGGAATGCATCATGCATCCGCTGATCCTGAAAAGACTTCAGGAAAGGAAAGAGGATCCACTATTTGCGGAGGTGCCGCTGTTATTTGAAACTGGCTGGGATGAGTATTTTGACCACAATCTGCTGATCGTGACGGATCTTGATCTGCTTATCGAAAGAGTCGGTGAAAGAGGTATGAGCAAAGATGAACTGCTGAAACGTCTGGATGCCCAGATGAGTGTTGAAGAAAAGGCCAAAAGGGCTGACAAAATCATATATAATAATGGTAGTCTTGAACAGCTTTATTCGTATGTCGAAGAATGGCTGAAGGAAATAATATGTTAGGTAAGGATCTATACAGGATCGAAGTAAATGCGGAACTTTCAAACGAGAGACTAAGATCTCTTGTCTTTTTCTATGGACCTCTGATCGGAAACGAAGCTCTGGCTTTCTATGAATATCTGGTCCTGAAAGGCAATACGTTCGGTTTTTCAAAACTTAATGAACTGCTCGTCTCGCTCAATCTTTCGATCGACCGTTTTGAAAAGAACTGCGATATCCTGAATGAGTTCCGGCTTTTAAGCACGCTGCGCCGTGACGATCATTACATCTTCATCTTCAACGGACCGCTGACGATGAAGGAATTCATCAGAGACGATGTCTTTGTAAGACATTTCATCATGAAGACTTCCGGTGCGCACTATCAGGAACTGCTGGCGGAGATACGTGAAGATAATGATCATAAGGGTTTCGAAAACATCTCGAAGACTCTTAAGGCTGGGGAACTTTCCGGCTGGAGCAGCAGCGATGAGACATATATCCGCAAACAAAGGACAGCGAAAAAGACCGATTATGATTTCGGCACGATGTTCGATGTGAACGTCTTCCTGAAGGATATCTCTCCGACCCTGTTTCCAATGCGTTTCAGGACACCTGATATCTTACAGAAGATAGCAGTCTGTGCCGATCTTTACGATGTCTCCTATGACCGCATGAGAGTCATCCTGGCTGAAGTGGCAGATTTTGATTCTGATGAATTCGATCTCAGGGAACTGGAAAAGGCCTGCATGAGAAGTAACGGCGTCTACAGAGAAGTCGAAAAGGGACAATATGATGTGCCTTGCGTGACATTCCTGATGTCTCTTCAGAACGGCAAGGAAGTGACGGAGTCTGATCGCTATGTACTGCGCAATCTGTCAGACAAGTATCATCTTCCGGCACCGGTCATCAATGTTCTGGTGGAATATGGACTGAAAAACTGTGATAATAGATTAGTAGAGAAGTATCTGACCAAAACGGCAGCCGATCTGCATCGCAATGATATCGATACAGCAGAGAAAGCTCTGAAATGGCTGGATAAACCGGCAGAGAAGAAGACTGTCAGTGAAGACAGACTTCCGATCTATGATCCGAGCAGCAATCCTTTCATGACCAAAGAGGACGAAGAGGAACTGCTCAAACTGATGGGTAAAAAATGAAAGATACAGATCAGATCAGAAATAATGAATATTTGAATGATTTCATCAAAGAAAACGGTCTTTCTGATGCGTTCGTCTCAGACAACAGCGGAACGTTTCTGCGGGTCTTGAGATCAAGAGAAGCGTGCAGGAACTGCAGCGGGCTTGAAGAGTGCTGCCAGCCTTCAAAAGGAGAAAGACTTGTGCTCACCTATGATCAGGTTTTGATCGAAGAAGTGGAGTATTGCGATCATGCGCTTCAGAAACTGGGGAAAGACCAGCTGAGGAACCGCTATGTCTATTGCGATGTACCGGAGAATCTGATCACACTCGATCTCAACAGCGTCCGTTATACAGAAGACCAGAAACAGCTTTATCTGCGTCTGGCGGCTATCCTGCACAAGAAAACGGACAGAGGTCTCTATGTTTCCGGAGATCTGGGAACAGGAAAGACCTATCTGTGTACAGCACTGGCCAATTCATTAGTCAGGAATGGCGAAAAGGTCGCCTTTGTGAAGGTATCAAATTTCTTCAATGAGATGAAATCATATTACGGCAGTGCATCCGAGATGATCGACAGGAACATCGCTGTCCTGAAGAATGCCGCTTATCTTTTCCTGGATGATATCGGATCGGAGACGGTCTCGGAATTCGTCAGAGATGATATCCTGTTCAGGATCCTCGATCACAGGATGGAGAACAGGAAGATGACGATCTTTACTTCCAATCTGAACAAGGAAGAACTTTTGAAACATTATCAGTACGACCGCAGGGAGAAATCCAATCTGATGAATGCGCGCCGGCTGATGGAAAGAATAGATATCCTGTCTGACAGTTTTGTCCTATCAGGACCCAATATGAGGAGGGGCTAGATATGTTGAGAAAAATCGGTATTTTGACTTCCGGCGGTGATTCACCGGGAATGAATGCGGCGATCAGAGCGGTCACCAGAGCGGCATTGGCCAACGGTATCGAAGTCGTCGGTATCCGTGACGGATATAAGGGACTGGTCGAAGGCCTGTATGAACCGTTTACCCGTAATTCTGTTTCGGAAACGATCGCCAGAGGCGGTACGATCCTGGGCAGCGCCAGACTTCCGGAATTCTCAGATGAAGCTGTTCAGCGCAAGGGCGTTGAAAAACTTAAAGAGCATCAGATCGATGCAGTCGTCGTCATCGGCGGCGACGGTACCTATCGCGGTGCTGATGCCCTGACCAAACTTGGCGTCAACTGTATCGCTTTACCGGGGACCATCGATAATGATATCGAGGGCACGGACTATACGATCGGTTTTGATACGGCCCTGAATACGGTCGTTGAATGTGTCGATAAACTCAGAGATACATCCAATTCACATCACCGCTGTTCAGTCGTTGAAGTAATGGGCAACAGATGCGGTGACCTGGCCATCTATTCAGGTATTTCCTGCGGTGCTGAGATTCTGATCACTCCGGAAACGGGTTATGATGAGGAAGCTGTGCTTGAGAAGTTGCGTTATCTTGAAGCTCAGCACAAGAATCATGCGATCGTAATCGTCTCGGAGAAGACCTGCGATGTCAAATCGCTGGCCGACAAGATCTCCAAGGCGACCGGTTTTGCCGGAAGAGCTACGATCCTTGGCCATATCCAGCGAGGAGGTTCACCGACACCATCTGACCGTGTCTTAGCTTCCAGGATGGGCGCCAAGGCTGTAGAACTGCTGGTACAGGGTGTTGGCGGTCATTGCGTAGGCATCAGGAACAATGAGATCGTATCCATGCCTATCGAAGAATGTGTGAACATGCCAAGAAGCAGCCGCAAGGCCTTCTACAGACTGTTCGACAGACTGGTATAAAAGAAAAAGGAGATCAATTCTCCTTTTTGAGTGCATCGACATGATTCAGGATGACCGGTATGACGATAGGGTTGCGATTGGTCTTTTCATACAGGAACGGCTCCAGCGTATTCTTGATGCAGTTCTTCAGATCACCGAACGTCACTTTCTGTTTCATCGCATTGCGCAGCGCATCATAGACCAGAGCTTCCGCTTCCTTGATCAGTGTCTGCGAATCTTTCAGATAGACGAAACCGCGGGAGACGATACCCGGTTTGCACAGGATCTTGTTGCTGCGGGAATCGATACAGACGACCACCGCGACCAGTCCGTTATCAGCGAGGATCTTGCGGTCTTTGAGTACGGAAGTCGAAAGTCCGGAGATATCATTGCCGTCGACATAGATGGCATCAGTCTGGATACGCGTATTGGAACGGTATACTTCACCTTCATGCAGTACCAGGGCATCGCCGTTGGCACAGATGAAGCAGTTTTCTCTTGGGATACCGGTCTCGACAGCCGAGTCGGCATGCAGCTTCAGCATCTTGTATTCTCCATGCATCGGCATGAAATACTTTGGTCTGATCAGCTGCAGCATCAGTTTCTGTTCTTCCTTGGAAGCATGACCTGTGGTATGCAGGGAAGAAAGGGCAGAGTTCTCGAGGACCCTGGCGCCGTTGCGCATCAGCTGATTGACGATCCCGCCGATGTTCAGGGCATTGCCCGGAATGGCACTCGATGAGAAGACGACCGTATCACCGGGGATGATCTTGACGAATTTATGGGAACCGTTGGCGATCCTGCTTAATGCCGCCAGTGCTTCACCCTGAGAGCCCGTACAGATGATGCACAGTTTCTCAGGAGGGAACTGGTTCACCAGTTCCGGAGCGATAAAGGTATCTTCAGGAACATCGATCGTTTTCATCTGCAGTCCGATCTCGACGACATTCTCCATCGAACGTCCGAAGACGACTACTTTACGGTCACACTTCTTGGCTGCTTTGATGATCTGAGCCAGACGGTTGACGTTGGAAGCGAAAGTCGAGATGAGGATCCTGCCGGTGGTTTTCTTCATGATGTCGTTGATCGCCGAGGCGACCTGTTTCTCGGAGATCGAGAAACCGTCGACTTCAGCGTTGGTCGAATCCGACATCAGCAGGGTAACACCGGCTGCACCGATGTAGGCCATCTTCTGATAATCGGAATTCTGACCGACCGGAGTGAGGTCGAATTTGAAGTCTCCTGTTTCTACGACTCTGCCGTTTGGCGTATTGATGAGGACGCCCAGGGAATCCGGGATCGAGTGGACGGTATTGAAGAAACCGATGCGGAAATGATCCGTCTGGATCGCGGAATCGCAGTTGATCTCGATAACTTCCGTTCCGGCCAGTCTTCTTCTTTCCTGCAGTTTCTTTTCGATCAGTGCTTTCGCAAAACGCGGTGCATAGATCTTCTCTACCGGACAGGTGAGCAGCAGGAACGGGATGCCGCCGATATGGTCTTCGTGACCGTGCGTGATGATCAGCGCTTTGACCTTATCTTTGTTTTTGATCAGATGGGTATAGTCAGGGATGACATAGTCAACGCCTAAAAGCTCATCATCCGGGAATTTGACTCCGGCATCGATGATGATTATTTCATCGTCATGTTCAAAACAGTACATGTTTTTGCCGACTTCACCGAGTCCGCCCAAAGCATATACCAGTGTATCTTTTTGTGGATCGTAGTTTGTTCCGCTGTATCCGCTGGAAGAACCGCGTTCACCGGGACTCAAAAGTTTTCTAGAAAAATACATCAAACCTCCCCATATGGATTATGTGTCGATCTTTATCTTCAATAATTCTAAAACAATGTCTATTCTATAACAAGAGCATTCGGATCTTTACGGAACGGATCGTTCTTATCGATATGATCGTAGAAGAGGATGCCCTTGAAATGATCGATCTCATGCTGAAGCACGATCGCCAGATATCCGTCAGCCTTGATGAGGACTTCTTTATCCGTCAAAGCATCATAGGCTTTGACCTTGACTCTGGCTGAACGGTAGACGTAGCCTTCATGATCTTCAACGACGGAAAGACATCCCTCACCAGATTCAAGATAAGCCTGTTCCACCGAATTGGAGATGATCTTCGGGTTGACCAAGGCGTATTCACAGACCTTGTTGCCGTCAGCGCCCTTGAGGATCACAGCTGTCATCTTCTTGGGTATACCGATCTGAATGGCACTGATGCCGACAGCCGGACGCAGATTCTTTTCTTCCGCGATCTCCGGGACAGTCGAATCATCGACGTATTTCATCATCTGCATCAGAATATCGCGGTCCTGGTCGGAAAGAGGCAGAGGAACATCGGCCGATCTTCTCCTGATCAGGGCGTCGCAGTCTTTGATTATTGTGTCATTGTTGATCAGCATATATAAATATAATACCACATTTGTTGTGTTAAAATGTTTTTGTGCAGAGAAAAAGAAGACTGATCCCCGGTGACAGACGCATCACGATCGCGACCTTCGTTCTGATCATTTTCGGATCGCTGATGATCGCTTCAGCGGAGATGGGCAACGCCGTCGGAGATACTGCTTATCTCAGCGGTATCATCACGAGACAGGCCATCTATGTAGTAGTCGGAACCGCCGCCTATTTTTTTCTTCTCTTTGTCCGCGTCCAGCGTCTGGCACTTTTTATTTATATAGGAACATACATCGGGATCATGGGCTCCCTGGCCATCTGCCGGGCTTTCCCGCCGATCGGCGGTGCCTATGCGTGGATCCCGTTACCCGGAGGAGCAACGATCCAGCCTTCAGAATTTGCGAAGGTCTTCATGATCGTCATGGCATCCAAAATGCTTGGACAGGATCGCGGGGAAAATAATGTGAGATATTTCTGGGCATATGTCGCCATGGCTTTCGTATATTTCTTCATCATCCTTGTGGTCCAGCACGACCTTGGTTCAGCGATCGTTCTTTTCATCATCTGCTATTGTGCAGCACTGATCCCGGGATACAAGGAACTGAAGAAGACGCATTTTTATATGTTTATCTTGATTCTGATTGTTATCGCGCTGGCTTTATTCGTAATGAGCCCTCTGTTTACGGAGTTTCTGAAAAAACACGCCGACAACTATATGGTCGGCCGTTTCCTGGCTTCAGCCGATCCATTCCTTTACCAGTATGATCGCGGCTATCACGTCATCATGTCACTGGTCAGTTTTGCCAACGGCGGCTGGCTGGGACTGGGTTATGGCAATTCCATTCATAAATATATGAATTTCCCCAACCCATCCAACGACTTCATCCTGCCGGTAATTGTTGAGGAACTGGGGATCGCCGGTTTCAGCGGTCTGGTGCTGTTTTACGGGCTGATGCTGTACCCGCTGATCACTGGATCGTTCAGGGCCAGGTTCACTTCTTCAAAGATCATCCTTCTCGGGGTGTTCATATATTTCATAACGCATTTCATTCTGAATGTCGGGGGAGTCAGCGGACTGATCCCGCTTACCGGTGTTCCGCTGCTGCTGATCTCTTCAGGCGGATCTTCGATGGTGGCATCGATGGCTGCACTGGGGATGAGTCAGAATGAACTGATCAGAAACGGTCTGACTGAACATGAGGATAATAGCAGGCAAATACAAGAAAACACCGATCAGGACGCTTGAAGGTGAAGATATCACCAGACCGACCAGGGATATGGTCAAGGAAGCATTGTTTTCCAGTATCACGATCTATTCTGATACGGTCTTTCTCGATCTTTTTTCCGGTTCGGGATCGATCGGACTGGAAGCGATCTCCAGAGGAGCAAAGAGAGTCGTATTCAATGATATCAACAAGGATGCGGTGAAGATCATCAGAAGCAATCTGGAAAAGATCCATGAAGAGGCAAAGGTCTGGAATCTTGATTATCAGGAATGTCTGAAACAGGAAGAGAAGGCTGGCTTTGATTATATCTACTGTGATCCGCCTTATGATTTCAAGGGCTATGAGGATATTTTTTTCTATGTCAGCCGATATATGAACATGGCGGAAAAAGGTATAATGATATTTGAAGTAAGGAAGGATACTGATCTTAATGATGAGTATCTTGATTTCAGGAAATATAAAGAGAAAAGATACGGCATCAGCAAGCTGCTGTATTTCAGGAAGGAGAACTGATGATTAAAGCGATCTATCCCGGAACGTTCGATCCGATCACTGTCGGTCATCTTGATGTGATCGAGAGGGCAGCCAGGATCTATGACCATGTCATTATCGCGGTCATGGAGAACCGCAGCAAGACCTGTACTTTTACCAAGGAAGAAAGAAAGAAGATGATCGAGAAGTGCGTCAGAAAGATCAAGAATGTCGAAGTGGTCATCGGCGAAGGCCTGACGGTCGAACTGGCAGAGAAACACGGCTGTAAGATCGTCGTCAGAGGGATCAGAGCTGTATCTGACTATGAATCGGAACTGGCTCTGGCGACCGCCAATATGACGCTTAACAGCAGTATCGAGACAGTTTTCATGGTCTCCAAACCGGAACTTTCTTTCCTGTCGTCATCGATAGCGAAAGAGATCGCTTCCTTTAACGGCGATATCAGTGAATACATACCGTCGGCTATCATGAAGGAAGTTTCAAAGAAGCTCTATAAATAGTTCGTAAGAACTGTTCGCATAGGGATTGATTTTATTTTTTTCGATCAATAAAGCAGATGTTTTATTGTGTCAGTGACTTATCAGCAGCTTAGATGAACTGCTGATAAAAGATCGTAAACAGACGTTTTTCGGCTTTACGGAAGGCGTTTTTATTTTTTGACATTTTTAGCACTTTTATGTTGACAGTGCTAAAACAATGGTGTATATTAGCAGTAGAAAGTGAAGAGTGCTAAAGGAGGCGGCTATATGGCATTGACGCAAAGAATGGTAGAAATACTGAAAGCCATCGTTGATGAATTTGTAGCTACAGCTGAGCCTGTAGGTTCAAAAACGCTGGTCGAAAAATATGATCTTCCGTATTCGAGTGCGACCATCAGAAATGATATGGCTACTCTTGAATCACTCGGTTATCTGGAAAAACCGCACACTTCCGCGGGCCGTATCCCTTCAAACAAGGGTTATCAGTACTACTGTGAACACCTGTTAAAGAAAGATATGGACGATGAAGTGAAATATGCGCTCGCCAATATCTTTGACAAGCGCAGTGCGAACATCGAAGATGCGATCAAGGAATCGTGCCGGATCGTTTCGGAGATGACCAATCTGGCCTCAGGCATGCTAGGACCGGATGCGAAGAATCAGACGTTGGAACACATCAAAGTATTCCAGATCGACCCTAAAACGGCCGTCTGTATCTTCATAACAAATACAGGATATACCGAAAACAAGACTTTCAACTTCCAGGATGCCGTCACGATCGAAGATATCGAGACCTGTACGGATATCCTGAACGACAGACTGAAGGGGACGCCTATTCATGATCTGCCGGAAAAACTGGAATCTCTGAGACCTATACTGACTAAATCGGTACAGCGTTTCGAGATGCTATATAACGCATTTGCCGGAGCATTCGTCAAGTTCGCTTCCGAAACGATCTATTTCGACGGAACGACGAACATGATGTATCAGCCGGAATATGCGGATGTTGAAAAACTGAAGCAACTGACCAAGTTCTTCGATGATTCAAAACTGTTCAGAAGTCTGGTCGATAAACAGACCGGAAGCAATGAAGTGGTAGCCGTGACACCGAAAGGAACGGAACTGGTCTGGAAAGACGATATTGCGATCGTATCCAGTGAGATCAAGATCTCGGATAATCCTGATGAGAACGCGCGTCTGATGGTCGTAGGACCAAGACGAATGGAATACAGCCGCGTAGTAAATCTTCTGGATTTCATCTGTAAGGAGATCGAGGATATGTTCAATTAGAAAGGATGACTATGGCGGAAAAGAAAAAAAAGAAAAAAGAAACAGTTTCCGAAGAAGAAGTGATCAAAGAAGAAACGGTCGAAGAAGCTGAAGTTCCGCAGACTGAAGAGGTCAAGGAAGAAGAAGCTGAAGAAGAGATCGTTGAAGATATCAATGAAGAATCGGAAACAGAAAGACTCAACAAGGAAATAGAGAAGCTCAAAAACGATTATGCGCGGGCTTACGCTGATACGGAGAATCTCAGAAAGAGACTCAATGCGGAAGCGGAACAGGCCAGGAAATATCGTATCCAGAGCTTTGCCAGAGAGATCCTTCCGGTCATCGACAATCTGGAAAGAGCGCTGGCGACCGAAGTTCACGAAAGTGATGAGAGTTTCAAGAAAGGTATCGAGATGACTTACAATCAGCTCATCAGTGCCCTGAAGAATGAGGGCGTGGAAGAGATCGATTGTCTGAATAAACCGTTTGATCCGAATCTGGAACAGGCTATCATGCAGGAAAAGAAAGAGGATACTGAAGCGGGTACAGTCATCGAAGTATTACAGAAGGGTTATGTATTGAAAGATCGTATCTTAAGACCGGCTATGGTCAAAGTAAGCGAATAAGGAGGAAATGATATGAGCAAAATTATCGGTATTGATTTAGGTACAACAAACAGCTGCGTTTCCGTAATGGAAGGCAAAGAAGTAAAAGTTATCACCAATCCTGAAGGAAACAGAACAACTCCTTCAGTCGTCGCATTCAAAGACGGCGAGATCATCGTCGGTGATGCGGCCAAGAGACAGGTCGTAACAAATAAAGATTCAGTTTCTTCGATCAAGAGACTGATGGGTTCAAACGAAAAAGTTCATGTGAACGGCAAAGATTATACTCCGCAGGAGATCTCAGCGATGATCTTACAGTATATGAAGAAGTATGCTGAAGCTTATCTCGGTGAACCGGTCACAAAGGCCGTCATCACGGTCCCTGCATATTTCAATGACGCACAGCGTCAGGCGACCAAGGATGCCGGCAAGATCGCCGGATTCGAAGTCGAAAGGATCATCAACGAACCGACAGCTGCAGCCTTGGCCTTCGGTATCGACAAGACCGACAAGGAACAGCGAGTCCTGGTATTCGACCTGGGCGGCGGTACATTCGATGTATCTATCCTTGATCTGGCTGACGGTACATTTGAAGTTCTGGCTACGGCCGGTGATAACCACCTGGGCGGCGATGATTTCGATAATGTCGTCGTTGACTGGATGGCTGATGAATTCAAGAAAGAACATCACGGTATCGATCTGAAAGCTGACCGTATGGCTTTACAGAGACTGAAGGAAGCTGCCGAAAAGGCCAAGAAAGACCTCAGCTCCATGGTCCAGACGCACATCTCATTACCGTTCATTTCAGCTGATGAATCAGGTCCTCTGCATCTTGATATGGATCTGACCAGAGCTAATTTCGATAAGATGACCAAACACCTGGTCGACAGGACTGTCGGTCCGGTAAGACAGGCTCTGAAAGATGCCGGCATTACGCCGAGTGAGATCGATCAGGTCCTGCTGGTCGGCGGATCCACCAGAATGATCTCGGTCCAGGACGCTGTCAAAGCTGAACTGGGCAAAGAACCGAACAAGTCTGTCAACCCTGATGAAGTCGTTGCGATGGGTGCTGCTATCCAGGGCGGTGTCATTGCCGGTGACGTCAAAGACGTCCTGCTGCTCGATGTCACACCGTTATCACTCGGTATCGAAACATTAGGCGGTGTCATGACCGTTCTGATCCCAAGGAATACCACTATTCCTACCCAGAAGTCACAGATCTTCTCGACTGCAGCTGATAACCAGCCGGCTGTCGATATCCATGTCCTTCAGGGTGAAAGACCGATGGCTGCCGACAACAAGACTCTGGGCAACTTCCAGCTGACAGGAATCGCTCCGGCCAGAAGAGGTATCCCGCAGATCGAAGTTACATTCGATATCGATGTCAACGGTATCGTCCATGTATCAGCACTCGATAAGGGTACCAATAAGAAACAGGAGATCACGATCACCAATTCTTCAGGATTGAGTGAAGACGAGATCGACAAGATGGTCAGAGAAGCTGAAGAAAACAAGGAAGCTGATGACAAGAGAAAAGAAGAGATCGAACTGAGGAACAAAGCAGAAGGTTTCATCGCGCAGATCGACCAGCAGTTAGAAACTGAGAACGCCAACGTTACAGAAGACCAGAAGGCTCAGGTCAAAGCATTAAGAGATGAATTACAGACAGCTATCGATAATAATGACTACGCTCATCTCAAGAGCAAGCTCGATGAACTCGAGAAGGCTGCTCAGGCAATGTCTGAAGCTATGTATCAGCAGCAGGCCAATGCAGGTCAGCAGACCTACAGCGATCCTAATGCCGGTGGCTTCAACAACAACAGCGGCAACAATAACGATGATGTCGTAGACGCTGATTTCAAGACAAAGTAATTTTCAATCTGAATAAGAAATAGAAGGGAGGTATCATGGCCGACAAACGTGATTACTATGAAGTTTTAGGCATATCCAAAGGTGCCAGTGAAGATGAAATCAAAAAAGCCTATCGTAAGTTGGCTAAAAAATATCATCCGGATGTAAACAAGGCTCCTGATGCTGAGGCCAAGTTCAAAGAGATCAACGAAGCTTATGAAGTCCTTTCGGATCCGCAGAAGAAAGCGACTTATGACCAGTTCGGTCATGCCGGAATGGACGGATTCGGTGGCGGTGGGTTCTCTTCCGGTTTCGGCGGTATGGATATGGATGATCTCGGTGATATCTTCTCAAGCTTTATGGGTGGCATGGGCGGTTTCTCCGGCTTTAACTTCGGCGGTTCTTCTTCCAGAAGGACCGGTCCGATCAAGGGTGACAACCGCTACATGTCTATGGATATAGATTTTCTTGATGCTGTGCACGGTGTCGACAAGCTGATCAACATCACGGTCGATAAAGTCTGCAGCTACTGTAACGGCAGCGGTGCTGAAAGCCGCTCGGATATCGAAACGTGTCCGACCTGCAAGGGCAGCGGAAGAGTCGTCAGACAGTCCCGTACCCCATTCGGTGTCGTTCAGCAGCAAAGTGTCTGTCCTGATTGCCGCGGCTCCGGAAAACGGATAAAGAAGGTATGCCCGCACTGCGGCGGCAGCGGCTACAACAGTGTCAAGGAACAGGTCGAAGTATCGATCCCGGCCGGAATCAATTCCGGTCAGCAGGTCAGGATCGCAGGATACGGTGAACGCGGAGAGAATGGCGGACCTAACGGAGATCTCTATATCGAGATCAGAGTCAGACCGCATAAGTATTTCCGCAGAGACGGAAACAATATCCGCATCACGGTTCCGATCTCATCGATCGATGCCACGCTGGGAACGACTGTCGATGTTCCGACGGCTTACGGTGATGTCGAACTGACGATCCCGGCTGGAACACAGCCGGGTCAGCAGCTGAGACTGAAGGGTTACGGTATAAAAGATCTCAGGACCAGAAATACCGGTGATCAGTATGTCGAAGTACAGATCGAGATCCCGAAGAAGCTCAGCAGAGAGGAGAGGGAACTCTACGAGAAGCTGGCTAACCGGAAGAAAGACAGTGTATTCGAAAAATTCAAAAAATCTTTTAAGTAGGGAGACCTACTTAAAAAATTAAATATGATTAGCACTCATAATGTTAATGTGCTAAAAGGAGGTAAATCATGAATCCTGAACTGATGACAGAAAAACTGCAGGAAGTCCTGATGAAGGCTCTGGAGATCTGTAAAGAGAACTCCAATCCCGAGCTTTCCAGTGAACATATGATGGCGGCTTTCCTGGGGGAAGAGGATGTCATCGATCTGCTCGGCAGTTTCCACACCGATATCAACCGACTGATCTCGGTCAATGATGATTATCTTTCAAGACTGCCAAAGTCGGATTCGATCGAAAACCCCAGTGTCGACCGCTATGTAGCCAATGCTTATAACGAAGCTTTACGGAAATCAAAACAGCGTAAAGATAAATATATCTCCATGTTCGATATGTTTATCGCCGTGCTGTTCTCCAATTCATCCGTATGTGAAGAGCTGCGCAAATACTGCAGCTTCTCACGGAATGATATCGAAGATCGATACAGTATGGAAAGAGGTGGTACTATGATCAATAACAAAGAAGATGAAAACAATCTCAATCCTTTGAAGAAATACGGACGCAATCTTGTTGAAGACGTGCGCAACGGCAAGATCGATCCGGTCATCGGCAGAGATGATGAAATAAGAAGGGTCATTGAGATCCTTTCACGCAAGACCAAGAACAATCCAGTCCTGATCGGTGAACCGGGTGTCGGCAAGACGGCTATCGTCGAAGGTCTGGCCTGGAGGATATTTAACAACGATGTTCCGCTGGGACTTAAAGATAAAGATCTGATCGAACTGGATATGGGTTCGCTCATTGCCGGCGCAAAATACCGCGGCGAATTCGAAGAGCGTCTCAAAGCCGTTCTGAAAGAGATCGAAAATGCAAACGGCAGGATCATCCTGTTCATCGATGAGATCCACAATCTGGTCGGTGCCGGCAAGACGGAAGGTGCCATGGATGCAGCCAACCTGCTCAAGCCGATGCTGGCAAGAGGCGAACTGAGATGTATCGGTGCGACGACTTTTGATGAATATCGCAAGTATATCGAAAAGGATTCGGCACTGGAGAGAAGATTCCAGAAAGTCAGTGTCGATGAACCGAGCGTTGAGGATACGATCTCGATCCTGCGTGGACTAAAAGACCGTTTTGAAGCTCACCACGGTGTCAAGATCAAGGATGATGCGATCATCGCTGCGGCGACGCTGTCCAACCGTTATATATCCGACCGTTTTCTGCCGGATAAGGCGATCGATCTGATCGATGAAGCCTGCGCTTCGACGAGAGTTGAGATGGATTCCAAACCGGTCGAGCTGGATGAGCTCAGCCGTAAGATCGATACACTGGAGATCGAAAAAGTCTCGCTGAAGAAAGAAAATGAAGACGAGAAGGCCATGAAGCGTCTTGAAGAACTGGAAAAGGATCTGGAAGAACTCAAGGAAAAGAAACAGGTCCTGGACGCCAGATGGCTGAAGGAAAAGGAAGATCTCGGAAAGGTCAAGGAACTGAAAGAAGCTCTGGAAAGAGCCAAACTGGAGATGTCCGAAGCCCAGAACAGTGCCGATTATGAAAAAGCTTCGAAACTGCAGTATGAAACAATCCCGAACCTGGAGAAACAGCTTGCGGATCTGTCGAGTGAAGACAGTGAAGAAAGGATGCTTTCAGAGATCGTGGATGAACAGTCCATCGCTAAAGTCGTATCCAAATGGACTCATATCGATGTTTCAAAACTGATGTCTTCCGAAAGAGAGAAACTGCTGAAACTGAAGGATAAGCTTTCGCTCAGAGTTGTAGGTCAAGATAAGGCTCTGGATCTGGTCTCTGACGCTATCTTAAGGTCAAAAGCTCAGGTCTCTGATACCAACAGGCCTATCGGTTCGTTCATGTTCCTGGGTCCTACAGGCGTCGGAAAGACCGAAGTCGCCAAAGCTCTGGCTGAACAGCTCTTTGATGATGAATCCAAGATCGTCAGGATCGATATGTCTGAATACATGGAGAAGTTCTCTGTTTCAAGACTGATCGGTGCTCCTCCTGGATATGTCGGTTATGAAGAGGGCGGTCAGCTGACTGAAGCCGTAAGAAGAAAACCATATTCGATCGTTCTGCTCGATGAGATCGAAAAAGCTCATCCGGATGTCTTCAACATCCTCTTACAGATACTGGATGACGGCAGGATCACTGATTCGAAAGGCGTCACCGTCGATTTCAAGAACACGATCATCATCATGACATCCAACCTGGGTTCTGAGTTTGCGTTTGAAAAAGACGAAGCAAAGAAACAGAAGGCCTATGAGGATATCGTCAAGATGACTTTCAAACCGGAATTCATCAACCGTATCGACGAGATCATCGTCTTCAATCCTCTTGATAAAGAGATGATCGAAAAAGTTGCGGAGAAATTCCTCAACATCCTGAAAAAGCGTCTGGCTGAATCGGATATCGAACTTACTGTCAGTCAGAGTGCTATGGACAAGATCGTCGAACTGGGCTTTGATGAGACGTACGGTGCAAGACCGATGAAGCGTCATATCCAGCGTGCCATCGAATCGCTGATAGCGAAGTATCTTCTGGAGAATTATGATACCAGAAAGATCATGGTCGATCTGGAAGATGGCCAATACGTTGTAAAAAGACTTGATTAAATTAAAAGGACATGTATCCTGATGATATGTACCCAGAATTCTGGACATATTGATTAACTAAGTTATAACACGATTTGAGATGGATGCTTCCCTGTATCTTGCAGGAGGCATCCATTTTGTTTTGCTCTGTATCCTTTCGTTGTTGTAATAACAGATATATT
>JAFRKA010000032.1 GCA_017432005.1 Erysipelotrichaceae bacterium | reverse complement strand
GCGATCGAAGAATACATAGAGTATTACAATACAAAACGTATCAAGGTCAAATTAAAAGGTCTGACCCCTTGTCAGGCAAGAAGCCAGGCCTTATTATTGAGTTGATTTAATTACTTGTCCAAATAATGGGGTTCACGACAATTTTGGGTCCTTGATTTATAAGTGGTGATTCCCTAGGGATTCGAACCCTAGACCCTCTGATTAAGAGTCAGTAGTAGTTTTGTAAAATAATGCATTATTTATCGGCACTTTTATAAACAAGTGCCTTTTCTATACGACCATTTTACGACTTCTTATAAAACAATGAAAAACATCTATCTAATAACAAAAAACCATGTGGAATGCCTCGGCAAAACTATAGATATATAAGAAATAGAAAACACCTCATGTAGTCCTAGAATTATATTTTGAAGCAAAACTGCCTCATATAAACGTATATAGACCTTATTGAGGTGATTTTAGACAGTATCAATAGGGTGCACTTTACTGAAGTATATAAATTATAATGTTATGTAAGGACAGAAAGATATGAAATAACTATTTTGTAACGCTATGTTCATGAAATAGGTTGATGTAACTGATTTTCATAAACAGATTGTTCCTTGTTCTTTGAAATATCACTTATATCAGTAATATTCGGATACCTAAGAAAGACTTCTTGGATCGGCATATCCGTATTCCTTGTAGACTTCATAGACATCAACAGGCATCGGGATATGGCAGATATCATCGCTTGTCCAGAAGATCGGATGGTCGATGATGTCCATATAGAGCCTGGTGTTCATCTTCTTGAGTTCGAGTTTATATTTAAGCTCTTTTGTAACGACCAGGAAGTCCATATAGGACTGCAGATGTCTTGTTCCCACACCGTGTTTCCTTCTGATCAGTTCGGAAAATTCCTGATGAAACTGATTGATGGAAGATAAAGTATTTCCTTTATCTGATTTGAATGAACCGGACGGGATATAGTCGTAGCCGAAACGATTTTTCCTGACGAAGCATGCGATGCTTTGCTTCTCATCACAGATTAATGTGCTCTTTTTGCAGAAGCGATCTGCGAAGGACTGGTATTTCTTAAGATCTTCTTCTCTTGTCCCTGCGATCTTGAACAGAATATGATCATTTTCATCGATCGCGGTCAGCAGACAGATCTTGTGATGAGAGATGCCTCTTAACTGTTTGTGGTTCTTGTCAGGCTTATGTTTTCCTCTTTTCTTGGAATGCCTTGGCATATCTCTCTTCCAGCCTTTGAGGTTGATGGAAGTATAGGCACAATCAATTTCACATAAGCCTTCCAGCTTCCTTGAATCCTGATACTCGCTTAGCGCGTGATAAAGCCTGTGACGCATATTGAAGCAGCCGGTCTTCGAAACGCCGCATATTGCTTCCTCTTGCCTTAAGGAAAGACCTACGACCTCGCATCCGATGAATGTGATCCAGGTATTGTAGCTTACTCTGGAATGGGAAAAGAAAGTGTTTGTTGAATCCTTGAAACTGGAATGACACTGCTTGCACATATATCTCTGTCTTCCTGATTTTGGATCGTGGCCATTCCTTACAAAATGCCTGGATCCGCAACAGGGACATTTCTCTGCCTTCAGATTGTCGAAGTTGGATGTATCATCTTTGATCCTGTCTTTAAACAATACGCCGATATACTGATGCACCATCTGTATTTCTACAGGGGATAAGGATTCCAGAAAGTCTTTGTTTATCATAGAAAGCACCTCTCTGGCATCATGATATTTCAATTCAAAGAACCACATTGTCCATCAATTTGGACAGTATCAACTTATTTCATGAACATAGCGTTATAATATAGGTAATGGTGAATATATGAGAAGAATAAATATCAATACGCATTGGTGCAAAGGCTGCGGCATCTGTGTGACGCTGTGTCCCAAAGGAGTGCTGAAACTGGAGCAGGAAACGGTACAGGTCGAGGATCAGGAAGCCTGTATCGGTTGCAGGCAATGTGAATATCATTGCCCGGATTTTGCGATCACGATAGGAGAAGATGACAATGGGTAACTATCAGATCATGACAGGCAATGAGGCGTGCGCAAAAGCAGCAATCGCCTGCGGGATGCGTTTTTTTGCGGGCTATCCGATCACTCCGGCAACCGAGATCTCGGAGATCTGCAGCGAACTGCTGCCTCAGGTCGATGGCGTGTTTATGCAGATGGAAGATGAACTCTCTTCGATCGGTGCGGTGATCGGTGCCAGCTGTGCGGGCAAGAAGGCGATGACGGCAACCAGCGGTCCGGGTTTTTCTTTGATGCAAGAGAATCTCGGCTGGGCGTATATGAACGAGATCCCGTGCGTCGTCGTCGATGTCATGAGGAAGGGTCCTTCCGGCGGTTCGGCAACCCTGCCGGCCCAGGCCGATATCATGCAGACAAAATGGGGAACGCATGGAGATCATCCGAATCTGGTCATCATGCCTAATTCGGTCGAAGAGATCTATAGGGAAACGATACGGGCTTTCAATCTGAGCGAAAAATACCGCCAGCCGGTAATTTTGCTTTATGATGCGATCCTGGCTCATATGTCGGAAAAGATCTATGTGCCATCTCCGGAAGAGATCGAAGTCATCGATAGACCTGTACCGGATGTCGCCAAAGAAGACTATCTGCCGTTCCATTATGCCGATAGTACGGTTAAAGCTCTGGCGCCGTTCGGCCAGGGATACCATCTGCATCTTTCCGGTCTGACTCATGATGAGACCGGTTTCCCGATCAGCAATCAGGATCTGACGGGATTGCAGATCACGATAGGTCATCTGATGGCAAAGATCGATGATGACTATGATGAACATATCAAGAAATATGAAAACTATATGCTGGAGGATGCGGATATCATCGTAGTATCGGTCGGCATCACTTCCCGCAGCGCCAAGACGGCGGTACGCAAGGCCAGGGAAATGGGCATCAAGGCAGGCTTGTTTCGTCCGATCACGATGTGGCCTTTCCCGCATCATGATTTTTCAAAACTGAATCTTGTCTGTAAAGCTATTGTGACGGCAGAAATGAATATCGGCCAGCTGAACCAGGTCGTGACGGAGGATATCGATCGCAGCCAGAAGCTGGTCATGAAGAATCTGTATGACGGCAACCCGATTCGGGATGTCGATATCCTGAATTCGATTATCGAGGCAAATAAGTATGAGCAATGACATCTATATGAAATATCTGGCATTGGATAAGATGCCGACGATGTGGTGCCCAGGCTGCGGCAATGGTATCATCTTGCAGAGTACCTTAAGGGCTGTGGATGAACTGGGGGTGGATCGGGACAAGGTCGTCTTTGTCTCGGGCATCGGCTGTTCCTCAAGAGCGGTCAATTATCTGGATTTTGACTGCATGCATACCAATCATGGCCGGGCTATCGCTTTTGCGACCGGTCTGAAGATGGCAAACCCCGATTTGCATGTGATCGTCCTGACTGGCGATGGCGACTGCGCCAGCATCGGTGGAAATCATCTGATCCATGCCTGCCGAAGGAACATCGATCTGACCGTCATCTGCATGAACAATTCTAACTATGGCATGACCGGGGGACAGTATTCGCCGACCACGCCGATCGGTTCCCAGACCAAGACATCTGTCTATGGCAGCTATGAGCCGCCGTTTGATCTGTGCAAGCTGACGGAAAGTGCCGGTGCGACCTATGTGGCCAGGGCAGCTACTTATTATCCGTTGCAGATGAAGGAACTGATCAGAAAAGCCCTTCAGCATCACGGTCTGTCCTTCGTGGATTGCGCCAGCGATTGTCCGAGTCTGTTTGGCCGTTTGAATCGCTTAGGCGATGCGGGACAGATGATGCTTCGCTGGAAGGAACGTCTGGTCAGCGTACAGAAGGCAAAGGATCTTTCAACGGAGGAACTGGAGAATAAAGTCGTCTGGGGCGAATTTGTCAATAAAGATGACCGCAAGGAGTATTGTGATATCTATGCGGAAAATATCGCCAAGGCAAAGGAGGCAGCCAATGGATAATTTTCAGTTGCGTTTTGCCGGAACCGGCGGTCAAGGAATGATGCTGATCGGGGATCTGATGGCTTATTATTATGGAATCATTGCCGATAAGCAGATCGTTCTTTTGAAATCCTATGGTCCGGAAGCCAGAGGCGGAGCCTGCCGCAGCGAACTGATCGTCGATGAAGAAGAATGCTATCCGGCAGTGACTTGTCCGGATCTTTTGCTGGCGATGTCGGAACAGTCTTACCATCTCTATACGGAAGATATCGATCAGGATACGATCATCCTGGTTGATAGCGACCTGGTCAAAGATGCCGATCAAAGTCATCCCCATACCTATCAGGTTCCATTGACGGCGATCGCCAAAGAAACGACCGGGAAGACGATCTGTGCCAATATCGTGGCACTGGGAGTCATGACGAAACTGTTGAAGATCGCTCCGGAAGAGATGCTGGAGGTACTGAAAACAAAACTTCCTGCCAGGATCCTGGAGATCAATCTGCAGGCCTTTCAGGCAGGCTATGAGGTAGCGTTATGAATATCCATGAATATCAGGCAAAACAGCTATTCAGAGACTATGGCATTCCTGTGCCGGATGGCTTTCCGGCCTTTGATCTGGAGGATGTCAAACGGATCATGGATCATGAATTTCCGGAAGGGAAGGTCGTTGTCAAAGCACAGGTACATAGCGGCGGAAGAGGCAAAGCCGGGGGGATCCTTCTCGCTGAAGACAGTCAGGAAGCAATAAAGGCTGCCCAAGAGCTCTTTGGCAAGACATTATACACGAAACAGAGCGGTCCGGAAGGCAAAGTGGTACGCAAGCTATATATCGAGAAACAGACCACGCATGACAAGGAATACTATCTGTCTCTTCTGATCGACAACAAGCTTGGGAAATGCGTTTTCATCGCTTCCAAAGAGGGAGGCATGGAAATCGAAGAAGTCGCGGAAAAGGATCCGGAAGCGATCTTGCGTATGCCTGTTGATTCAGATAAAGGCGTTGACGCAAAGGCTGCCATGGAACTGGCAGAAAAACTGGGATTTACCGGCAAGACCGCTGAGGATTTTACGGACTTGTTGAAGAAGATCTATGCGCTGTTTGTTCAACGGGATTGCAGTCTGATCGAGGTCAATCCTCTCTCGGTCTGCGAGGGGAAACCGATCTGTCTGGATGCGAAGGTGTCCTTTGATTCAGGCGCGCTGTTCCGTCAGCCGGAAAATGTGGAAATGCGGTATATCCTGGAGGAGAATCCTTTGGAAGCAGAAGCATCCGATGATGGGATGTCCTATGTCTCTTTAGGAGGTGAGATCGGCTGCATCTGCAATGGCGCAGGTCTGGGCATGTCGACGATGGATACGATCAACTATACCGGGTGCAAGCCGGCGAATTTCCTTGATCTGGGCGGTTCGGTCGATGATGTCAGGGCCAATAAGGCGTTCAAGCTTCTCATCCGGGAAAAAGGAATCAAAGGTGTCATTATCAATATTTTCGGAGGCATTGCCAGGACCAATCTGATTGCCAAGGGGATCACCGAAGCGATCATGGAAACGAACTATCAGGGTCCGGTCGTCTGTCGAATTGAAGGCAATGGCGATGCGGAAGCGCATGAATATATCGCCAGCTGCAAAGGAAACATCTATCCTGCTTCGTCCTGTATCGAAGCCTGCGAGAAGATGCGAGAACTGCTGAAGGAGGAACGCTGATGTCCGTTTTTGTGAATCAGGATACGCGTGTCATCGTACAGGGTATCACCGGAACGCAGGGGAAACTGCACACGGAACTGATGCTGAAGTACGGTACGAAAATCGTTGCCGGTACCAACCCCAAGAAAGCGGGAACGACCGTCTTCGATGTTCCGGTTTTTGCGGATGTAAAGACAGCCAAAGAAGAAACAGGAGCGAATGCTTCGATCATTTTCGTTCCGCCTGTGGCGGCAGCAGATTCGATCATCGAAGCGATCGATGCCGGATTGGATCTGGTTGTCTGTATCACTGAAAACATTCCGGCTTTAGATATGATCAGAGTCCATGACCGTCTGCAGGATTCCCATACCCGACTGATCGGTCCGAACTGTCCCGGTCTTATTTCCGTCGATGAATGCAAACTGGGGATCATGCCCCAGGATATCCATCTGAAAGGTCATATCGGCATCGTCTCCCGTTCCGGTTCTTTGACCTATGAAACGATCAAGCAGTTATCGAAAAAAGGGATCGGGCAAAGTACGACTGTCGGTATCGGCGGGGATCCGATCAAAGGAACGAACTTTCTGGATGTCTTGAAAGCATTTAATGAGGATGAAGAGACTTATGCGATCGTGCTGATTGGCGAGATCGGTTCGCAAGATGAACAGCTTGCCTGCGCCTGGGCAAAGGAACATATGGAGAAACCGCTGGTCGCCTTCATCGGTGGGGTCAGCGCCCCGCCGGGTAAACGCATGGGACATGCCGGAGCGGTCGTCAATGGCAAAGGCGGTTCCGCCAGAGACAAGATCGCAGCTTTGAAAGAACTGGGTGTCAGTGTCGCTCCGATTTCCGATCAGATCGGCGATACCCTGATCGAAGTCCTGAAAGAGCATGATCTGCTAGAGAAGTGCATGGTGAAATAAAAAATGCATGTTAATTCTGTTTTCATGTGTCTCTTCCTGCTATGTTAAAAGTCCATTTCATTAAGAAGCGCATGCTCTTGCGTAGTTTTGCAAAAGGATCCTATCATCAAAATCATAGAATGCTTTATTGACTTTGTTAATGTATGTCGTTACCATCCTGATCAGATTCTCTCTGTCTGCCGTAGTGGTGAACTTGTCGATGAAGCAATTGATATAATCTGTAAATTCATTATCATGTTTGCCATCCCCGAAATCCGAAATGCCGTTATCGAGTAGCTTTAGATATTCGGGAATCTGTTGCGCAGATCTGTTAATATTTGTCTTTTCTTTTACGGCTTCTGAATCGATTTCATTCCGGCATATATCAGTCAGATCCTTGATGATCCCATGTATACTGTTCGTTAGGTTATGCGATCATGAAGCGCCCTGCAAAGTGGTATCTGTCATTCTGCTTGAACTGCGTTCTTTATCCAAAAACTTCTTCAAACAGGATCGATATGGAGCCTTCGCTGCAGAATTCCCTGACAGAGTATCCAAGATTCGGAGCCTTGTAGGAAGGATCCGCTCCGGCATCCTTCAGTGCCTGGAGCACTTTCTTCAGATCTTCATGAAGTTCATCCGTAAATACTCTGTCTTTGCCTTCGCAATGCTCCGCGTAATTGAATGAAGGAAGGATCTGTTTTGCCTGGAGTGCAAAGCGGTTCAGACCGGAGTTGCCATAGGAATCCAAAGCGTTCACATCCGCCCCCATGACCAGCATCCTTTTCAGAACGGCCAGACCTTCCTCAGCCCTCTCCTTTGTCGAGAAAACACGGAATCCCATGTATTGATCGTCGGTATTCCACCTGCAAAGCATCACCGCACAGTTGATGGCATCATGCAGCACAGGTGTCCTCCATTGGTTGCAGCAGGATCCATCCTCAATGAAATTGACATCCGCACCATTATCCAGAAGATAGTTTGCAATTGCCGTGTTCCCGGTTTTAAGAGCGACCTGCAAAGGCGACTGTCCGTCATCCTTCTTGGGAGGCTGTTTTGCCGTACAATTGACCAGTTCCGGCTTCTTTTCAATGATCTGTTTTATTGTTTCCAGATCAGATTTCCTTATGGCTGTAAACAGTTTCTTCATATTCGTAAACTCCGATCTCGTACTACTCATTAATTATAATTCAGCCTCGAATAATCGGAGCCGTGATCATTTTCTGAATTGTGTTTATAAACCTATACGATTATGAACAGAGAATGCAAAAGAATTCTCGTTCGTGTCTTCACTCAATTATAAATATAGCATTATTGATTCTATTACAGCATACGGCAGCGAACGTCCACAAAAGAACATCAGTCTGAAAGATTCTCTATATTTCTTTCGAACGGTATCCATGATCATATGCTTTTCCAAAATAAAAAGATGTGGAATAAAGCGTTTCCCCAACTCGACAGGGGGCGTGTTCATCTCACATCATCGATAGAATACCATGTTTATTCAGAAATCACGAAATATGTTTATAAACTCATACTTTTATGAGCTTGCAAATAAATCTTAAGCCAGAGGCCAGGATAAATTTTGTTTTTTATTTTTATAAACGCTATGTTCATGAAATAAGTTGATATAAGATATATAGGAGGGAAAAGAATTATGGCAGAATTAAAGAAGATTGTTTATAAGGAATTTGAGGAACGTCTAATGGTCGGAGTTCATAATAACACTTCATTTTTTGAGGCTGGGAACGCATGGAAATCTTATTTTGAAAGT
>JAFRKA010000017.1 GCA_017432005.1 Erysipelotrichaceae bacterium | reverse complement strand
AATCGAGTAGAGGCTAATTTCTAGTCCCTCTCACACCACCACACCGTGCCGTTCGGCAGTGGGCGGTTCAGTTAAACCAAATTCAGTTTAAGATTATGTCTGGTTAAGTAGTAATCCAAGGGATCAACTAAGCCGGCGCGGCTTAGTTTTTCTTTGGATATTGCTCTTAGGACACAGGTCTTTGTACCTACCCAGAAGTATCTGTTTCCGCAATAGGAAGTCTTTCTAGCCAGGTCTTTGTCGATTCCCAGTTTCTGTAAAGCCCATTGTCTTTTTGATGGCACTTTCCATTGTTTCCACAGAACGATCCTGAGTCTGGTACGCAGATGCGGTGACACCTTTATATGCAGAACTTTCTTCATGTCTGTGATCGCAAAGTAGTTTATCCATCCTCTAATGAGCCAGTTCAATCTGATGATCCTTTCTTTGAAACTGATACTCCAGCTTCTGGAAGTGATCTTTTTAAGGTTTCTTTTGAACTTGGCTAATGAATCCTCATGCGGTATTGCCCTGTGGGTCTTGCTTCCTGTATTGTAGTAGAATCCAAAGCCCAGATATTTGAGGCCTGAGGGTCTTACTACCTTGGTCTTGGTCGCATTGACCTTTAATGAGAGCTTTCTTTCGATCCATGATGTGATCGACTTCATCACCCTGTTGGCAGCTGAAGAAGAACCTACCAGTATGACACAGTCATCTGCGTATCTGGTAAAGTGTAATCCTCTTGCCTCCAGTTCCTTATCCAGTTCATTAAGAATGATGTTGGATAATAACGGAGACAGATTGCCGCCTTGCGGTGTTCCCAGTTCATTCTTATATCTTTTACCTTCGATCATCACATCAGCTTTGAGAAACTTGTAGATAAGTGATTCCACATCGCCGTCGTTGATGATGTTGTGGGCATAGGACATAAGTTTGTCATGGGGCACGTTGTCGAAGAACTTCTCAAGATCGATATCGACTATATAGTCATATCCGTCATTGAGATATTCCAAGACTTTGATGATGGCCTTTTCACATGATCGGTTTTCCCTGAACCCATAGGAGTAATCCGAGAAATATGGTTCGCATAACGGTGAAAGTATCTGCACCATCGCCTGCTGAATGACTCTGTCGACTACGGCAGGTATGCCCAGTTTTCTCATCTTTCCATTGGGTTTGGGGATCTCCACCCTTCTTACAGGCAAGGGATAGTATTCCCTGTTCCTGATGAGCGTCCTGATACTGTCGAGATTTTCCCTGAGATATCCTTCAAGTTCATATACGTTCATTCCATCAACTCCGGCTGAGCCTTTGTTGGCGTATACGGCCTTATAGGCTTTCTCGATGTTGTCAAAGGACAGTATCTGTTCCAATAACTTCGACATTTCCTGTGTCTTACTCCTTTCCGTTCTTTTCTCACCTAGATCCTAAGTGTATAGGCCTTGGGCAATGATTACGTCATCACCTGTACCTTGTCGGATATGATAATAAAACTTTCTTCATTCATTTGACACGATTTAACTGTTCGGCCCTTCCCCTTTCAGGTACTACGACCTCGGCTGACTTCTTGCGGTAAACCTTTTTCGACTGACTTACTATAGGCGTATTAAACCGTTTAGGCTCATCATCCGCAAGATCTCACGGGATAAGCCATACATCTTTCCCTGTTTACTCTCCTGATTTACGCCTATGGGTTACGGTTACCTTTTGGGACTTTGATGTCGTTTGTCATCTAATCCGCCATAAGCGCCTTAGTATCAGGTTTCTGTACGTAGAGCCACAGTTTCGCTATCCCTTCTTCTCCCCGCTTCCTCACGAAAGTCAGGCTTGGGAGTCGCTATCGGATTCACCGGTAACAGGTGCTCCTTGGGACTTTCACCCTAGATGTATGACATGCCCGTCATACAAACAAAGCACCAGCAATATCTGCTG
The DNA here is from genome assembly GCA_017432005.1 of Erysipelotrichaceae bacterium. Taxonomy (GTDB): domain Bacteria; phylum Bacillota_I; class Bacilli_A; order Erysipelotrichales; family Erysipelotrichaceae; genus Colivicinus. The sequence goes on along the minus strand of JAFRKA010000017.1, from coordinate 20,886 downwards.
ATGCTTCGGTTAGCTTAGTTATGATCAGATCGGATCATTCGATACCGGTCTTAGGCAGCTCATAGCCTCCTTTACGATCTGATTTGACTTTATGCGTATTGGTGATCGTCCAGCTGCTTCCACTTTGTTCGTATGATACAGTGTAGGACTTATCATAATCTTTGATGATCAAGGTTTTTCCTTCTTCGATAAGATTGCCGTCTTCATCCAATTCCCTAACGGAATACTTAACAGCTTCATCACCGGTGTTCTTGATCAGATCTTTCCAGGTATAAGTCCAATTGTTTTCTTTATTGAGAACGATCGGTTCCATATCAGGAATCACATCACCGTCAGCCAGGAGCTGAACACGAACTTCTTTCGGACGGATGCCGTCTTTATCGTTCTTGTCATTCCATTCCTTTGTGACCGATACTTCTGTCCTTCCCGGAACATGAGTATTTGTGATCATCAGATCGGTTTCTGTCTCTGCCTGTTCAGAATTAACAGTGACTTTATAATTTCTCGGTACATTGACTTCTTTTACACTGTAGTTTAACAGTTCTCCTGTATTAGTGTTGTATTTTGGCTGACCTTCGAAGGTGCATTCCCACTTGCCATCGATCTCTCTGATCTCGATGTCCTCAGGCACCTCTACTCCATCGATCACAAATCTGAATGTAATGACTTCCGGTCTGATACTGTCTTTGTCTTCGTCATCGCTCCATTCTTTTTCGACGTTGATAGTAATGTATTTATTTACGACTCTCCATACAGCATACAGATCATTCGTACCAGGATTCACAGCGTTATCAGGCTGACCGGCTGCAACTTTATCCCCGGAACTGAAATACTCACGATTATTACTGTAGGTGGTAAAGACCTTTTCGCCTTCCTTATTCGTCCACTTGACGAATTCAAACTCACAACCGTTATCTGCTATATATGTCGTACCAAACTTCAGAGAATCGTCAGTTGGTGATTTGACCTCAAACACAGCATTAACATCCTGTATTTCCGTTACAAAAGTCTTTTCAGTATTGCTCAACGGATAGTTGGAATGATACTTAACTGTTGTCGTAAGCTCAAGAGGATCGTACTGCGCGACTAGCAGGATCGTATCATCGGTCTTCTCTTCTTCAGTCTTTGCTCCAAGCGCATCGTTCTCTGCAGAGTACTCGATCATATCGCCGGATCCGTATAGCGTGGTACCACTACCTGTGACACCGCCTATTGCCCAGCCAATAAAGAGATAACCCGGTTCGGCATTTGGAATGTATTTGATCGGTGCCTTTGCTATATAGTTGTATGTCTGCGGGTCATCAACGATCGTACCTCTGTTAATCGTTCCATGATCACCCGGATCATATAACACTTTGAAGGTAGCATTCTTATGCCATTCAGCAACAAGATAATAATTGTCGTCAATAGGCTTATTTATCGAGAAGGTTGTGATTGGATTTCCTGTTGGCTCTATACTGCCATCCGAATTTATTTTCGCTTTATATGGGGTCCATCCGCCGAATAAATATCCGGTCCGCTCCGTAAAGCCTCTTGCCTGCGGATTTGGAATGGTTCCGTGATAAGAAATATCCCTATAAACATGTATCTCTTGTCCATCGACCTTATGTCCGTTCAGGTCAAATACTACTGTATAAGTGTTGCCTGTCCATTCTTTATAGAATACCAGATTCTTCGCCGGCATCTTTGTTGGTAATGCGCCGTTTTCTGTGTCGCCGTACCAGACGTTTGCTTGTGAAGTATATGTGTTGTTGTTATCGTCTTTAATTGTTGTCCAGTTTTGCGTTTTCGGTTCATTATTATTAATTATTTCTGTGATATCCTGACCATACAAGACGTTTTCAATGACCACATCGTTTTCTCTGGTACCTGTTGAAATAAAGTGACCGTTTACTTTTCCTGAATGTTTTGTCTGTTTGAAAGTGATCGTATAAGTCGCCGGAACATAATGAAGGTAGATAGTCTCTCCATCTCCAATAGGTCCCTGATCTCCACGTCCGTTTTTCCAGTAGAACGTATGAGTGCCATCAGGAAGAGAAGACTGTTCGTCAACAACTCCTGTTGATCCTGCTAATTTGACTTTATAATAATTTGATACATAAACCAGCCTATAACCATCAGATGCTGAATTGATCGTATACGTATGCCCGTGTCCATAATCGCCTTTAGGCATATAGTAGGTATTTAATACATGGGTTTCCTTTACATGTGAAGCAATACCTGATCTTATTTGATCTACCGTATAAACATCGTCGTAATAAAGCGCCTTGGCTTTATACAGTTTTTCTCCGCTTGTCCAGTAAATCAAAACATATAGATTATCTCCGTCTTTGGCATTATCATCAACAGGAACTACAGGTGAAGTCATATTGCTTTCGTTAAAAACCGTTTCTCCTGAACCGTTGAAATCTTGTCTATCGAAATACCAGTTTGGATGAGCCATGAACGCATCAAACATAGCGCTGTACTGTGTGTTGGTGACATGAGTACACTCATACAGATATTCTCCATGCTTAGCATTGATTATTGGAAGAACTGTATCTGCATATCCTGAAGGCGCATATGCTTTTCCATCTTTCAGAGTTCTGGAAACTTTTGTTTTGTTGCCGTCAGGAAAATAATAATAATCATTTGAACTTACTGGCCATTTACCGTTAGGCAGCTGCCCCTTGTTTGAGAACAGGAAGTTTATCTTATAAATATTTCGACAATAATAAACGTGAACCTCAGTTGAACCATCATATATTACTCTTGCGTTATGTGCGTCACCTGAAACAAGATTTCCGTTGTAATCATATGTGACCACATTACTCCCGTTTACTATCTCAATAAACGGACGTTCATCACTGTTCATGATCCCGCTTCCGCTGTAGTGAAAACCTGTTCCTCCATATGTGGTTTTTTTATACTCTGTCAGAATAAAATCAATCAGATCCGTCCTATCCAAATTCCATACTACGGAATCTGATTCAGACACTTTAAACTGTTCATCATTGGCATGTGCATTTTCCTGATATACTTCAACAGTAAAATGAACTGTTTCCGGTTCCCATTTAGCATAAAGAGTAATTGAAAGAGGGCTTTCATATACAAGCGCTTGAAGGAAATCAAACTTTTTTGACTCTTCAAATGTGTTACTCGTATACCATCCTTTGAATCTGTATCCTCTGTAAACGTTGTTTTCTATGTATGAAGGTTTTATTACACAACTATTATCCTGAACGTGCTGATCAGGAATGGCGATATCATCGAATGCTGATTTAACCAAATTAAATTTGACCATATGAGCATGAACAAATATAGGAACTAACTCAACATCTGCGTTGGCGATAGTCACCTGTGTCACAACGTCAGTTTGATCAGGATATGTCCAGCCGACCATTTTTTGATCAGCTGCTACGACAGTTTCTTTTCTTTCTACTTCTTCTGGAGTAGGTAATGTTTTAGTCTCACCTTGATATGCAATTATGGTTTCGTAGATAACTTTCTTTTCTCTGTCCTGATACAGTGTTATCTTATGCTTTGTGCTGTATTTTGCATAAACATTGATCGTAACATCTCTGACTGTTCCATCATCTGTAGAAGGCAATGAAGCAGGGTCAATAGTAACTGTATCACCATTGATCAATTCGATACTCAGATTTCCACTTCCGTCTTTAATAAACCAGCCTTCAAATGTATATGCAGTGCTGCCGGATGGATTGTCTGGTAATTCCAGCATGTCGCCGTTTCTGAAAGTTCTGGTATCGAAAATACTCCAATTATCTATCGATATCGTAGGATCTCCATTATAAAACCTATATGTCTTACGTGCATATTGTACGACTTCTGGATCATATTGCTCCGGAGTTTCAGTAGAGGAATCAGTACCAATGATTCCGTATACTGTAAAGTGATCCGTATTAAAACTTGAGACTTGTGCTGAGGCATCAGCCACGATCTCTGCTTCTCCGTTATCGTCGACCGTTATGGCATCATGAGAATCACCTTCAACAGGACGCTTGGCTACAAGTCGGATACTGACTTCACCCTGAGGCTGGATCTCTTCCTCTTCGTAATGGAAGGTGATATCAACTGCCACAGCATCAACAACTTCAAGTTCATCGTTTATCTCCTGTGCTGCTTCAATTGCACTTTCAACACTTACCGGAGATACATGCATGACAGTACCTTCAGGGAAGACACCTTCTGGCGCATAAGCAAAAACTCTCACGTCATCTGTTTCTTCGATCCATGACTGAGAAGGATAATTTATTGATTCTGTATCTTGTGATCCATCGATATTATCTGTGATGACATCCGGATCATCTTCTGAAATAACAGTTACTTCGCCATTGTTAGGATCGGTGATGTCTACGCCTGTCACATCGGTATGAACATCATCAGTTTCATCACCTGAAAGAACAGTTATGTCTTCATAACTGCCATCAGTATTTTCTTCTGAATTATCTTCATTCTGCTGGACCTGAAAATCATCGGATCCGTCAGTTATGTCATCATCCGCAACGATCTTCTTTGTTCCTGTCGTGATCAGCATCATCAGGATCATCAGGAGCAGTATCGGCTGTTTAGCTCTTATTCTCATAATATATTCAAAATAGTCTGTTTTGAGGCTTTTTTCCTCAATGCTCTATTAGTTATGATAACATATCTTTTCCCTATTATATATATTAAAAATATATAAAAAACCATCAAAGTGAGAGAATAACAGCACTTTGATGGTATATGATTGTTCTATTATTCTTTTTTCTCGGAATGAGCTCCCATCCAGATATCCCAGATATTGTGAATGCCGTCATTGCCGACATAAACAAGCGCATAATAGGGCTTGGCATCCGGATAAACAACTCTTGCCCGGCAAAGGATACAGTATACGCCGTCTTTTTCGCCAAGATAGCCTAACGGTTCATAATCAACACCGGTCAGTTCGGCCATGGCTTTATCAAAAAGCGCAGTTACATCATCAGACATTTCGATCGTTTCCGGAAGATCCCAGTCAGCATCCGGGCTTTCTGCTGATTCTGTCTGTTCCTTTGCTTTAGCGCAGCCGCTTAACATAAACAAAAAGACAATAATAAACATCAGACAATATTTCTTCATTTTGTTCTCCAATTTTCTGTTTTGTTATGGTTTGAATTATTCCGAAATGTGATAAGAGCCTGTTATTGAACTATTTGGCTGCTTCCCACATCATTTCCGAGATCGTCGGGTGCGGATGAATGACTTTCCCGAATTCTTCAGCACTCATCTTCTTCTGAACAGCGATCGCCAGTTCGCCGATCAGTTCGGTCGCATGCGGAGTGATGATCTGTCCGCCGACGATCACATCGTCGCAGATGATCAGTTTCACAAAGCCGCTCTCACTGTTTTCGATCAGACATCTGCCGTTGGCTCCGGTCAGGAACTTGCTTACTCTGTATTCCTTGTTCTGAGCCTTGAGTTCTTCTTCAGTTGCTCCAACGGAAGCAATCTCCGGATCAGTATAGATACCGCTCGGTATGACGCTCAGATCATTAGTTATCTCTTTGCCAAGGATCATGTCGATGATATTCTCGCCCTGTGCTTCCGCAAAATGAGCCAGCTGGATGTTTCCTGCACCCGCATCACCGAGCACATAGATATTATCTATATCTGTCTTGCCGTCTTTATGAACGACACCTCTTTCGATCTTCAGTCCAATATCATTGGCGCATAGTTCAGCTACGTTGGCCTTCCTTCCGGTGGCGATCAGTACTTCCTCAGCTTCCGCTTCCTGATCGTTTCCGTTCTTGTCCTGATAATAGACAATTTTCTTATTACCGTTTTCCTTTATCGCTGATACTCTGGCCTGACAGATACTTTCGATGCCTTTCTTTCGGAAAAACATGTTCAGTCTCTGACTAAGTTCTTTATCCATTGTCGGGATCAGGCGTTCCGCCATTTCCACGATCGTGATCCTGGTCCCCAAAGCATTCAGCGCATCGGCGATCTCACAGCCGATGACACCGCCGCCGATGATGATCAGTGATTCCGGTCTCTTGAATTTTCTTTCCAGGACATCATCAGATGTTATGCATAATTCGATACCTTGTAGCGGCGGTTTAGCTGTTACCGATCCGGTGGCGATGATGATATTGTCGCCTTCATAGGTCTCACCGTTACATGTGACTTTATCTTCAGCAGTGATCTTCGCCTCGCCCATGACAGTCTCGACTTTGGCAGCCTTGAGCTGTTTCTCAATACCGGTCCTCAATGTATTCACGACTTCATCACGTCGGGCTTCGATCTTTTCGTAATCGAATGAAGGTTCGCTGCTGATTCCGAAAAGTTCAGAATGTTTTCCGTGCTGATAAAGACGGGCTGATTCGATCAGTGCTTTCATCGGAATACAGCCGCGGTTGAGACAGGTCCCGCCGATCTTGTCTTTTTCAAACAGTATCGTGTTCAGACCGTTCTTCGCAGCTTTTAAAGCTGCCGTATAGCCACCGGGTCCTCCCCCGATGATCATGACATCATATCTCATCACATACCTCCCTGATCATTCCGGCGATCTGCCGTGTTTCTTCATCTGTATCATTTATCTCACTGATCTTTTTTCCGATCAGTTTTTTCTTTACACCTTTAAAGGCTTCCGGATCGAGCGAATCGGTATAGATGACGAGATCTCTGATCTTGTCATCTTCAAGATCGAAGGCAATTTTAATTAATGCTTCAGCCGTCTTCTTCTCGTTAGTGAACCGGTAATCTTTTTTATCTCCATAGCGCCAGGACGGGTCATCAAACTGTTTCTCCAGTTTCTGTATACGCGCTTTATCTTCAATGTCATATGGTCTGGATATGCCGTGATAGTGTTCCTCAAAAGCTTTTATCAATGCTTTCTTCAGCATATCCACAGTCAGATCATCTTTCACCTGTTTCAGATTGATGATCCTTGAACGTACTGAGGAGACGTTCTTGTTTTCCAGTTTCTTCAATGAGACATTGAGGAAACGGGAGAGATCTTCTTCCTTTACATCGACCATGAGTGTCCCGTGGTGGATGCAGCCTTTCTTGCCTTTGTAATAGGCATGCCCTGAAAACTTCCTTCCGTTTACCAGCAGATCGTTCCTGCCGTTCTTCTCACTCTCGATACCTAAGGATCTTAAAGCGACCAGGATGATCTCATCCTGTTCATCCGGATCATAGAGATCCTTCGGACAGACGAAAGTAAAATTCAGGTTGCCCCTGTCATGATAAACGGCACCCCCGCCCGTTATCCTGCGGGCGAGGTAGCCGTTTTCTTTTTCCAGTCTGGCGATGTCACATTCTGCATAGGCATCCTGATTGCGGCCGATGACGATCGTCTTCTCGTTTTGCCACAGATAGAGGATGACCGTGTCATCTTTGACATCTTCCAGCAGATATTTTTCCAGAGCCTGATTGTGATATGCCTTGAAACTGTCAGTCTCCAGAACGTAAATGTCAGTCATTGAATTCGTAACGAAGTACCGGTTCTCTGGCTGCCTTGGTCTCATCAGGTCTGCCGATCGGGCAGTGATGAGGCGCATTGTGCAGATATTCCGGATCACTGTGTGCTTTCTCAAAGAGTTCCAGATAGATCTTCACGGCTTCATCGATCGTTTCCTTGCTTTCGGTCTCAGCCGGTTCGAACATCAGGGCTTCATGAACGATCAGCGGGAAATACATCGTTGGCGGATGGATACCGTAATCGAGTGAACCTTTGGCGATATCCATGGCGGATACGCCTGTCTCCTTCTTGAGATCATCAAGACCCAGGACGAATTCATGCATGCAGATCTGATCATAGGCCACATGGTAGTGATCCTTGAGCTGATTCATCATGTAGTTGGCATTGAGTACGGCCTTGCCGCTGGCTTCCCTGATGCCTTCCTTACCTAATGAAAGGATATAGGTAAGAGCCTTGACGACGACCAAGAAGTTGCCATAGTAGCTTCTGACCTGACCCATGGATCTTTCCGGATCAGTGAAGACATACTTGCCATCTTTCTCCGCGACTTTATGACAAGGCAGATATTTCTCCAGGAACTGCTTGCAGCCGACCGGACCGCTGCCCGGACCGCCGCCGCCGTGCGGAGTCGCAAAGGTCTTGTGCAGATTGAGGTGGACACAGTCAAAGCCCATGTCACCCGGTCTGACGCGGCCCATGATCGCATTGAGGTTGGCACCGTCGTAGTAGCACAGTCCTCCGGCTTCATGGACGATCTTCGTGATCTCCAGGATATTCGGGTCGAACAGTCCCAGGGTATTCGGGTTCGTCAGCATCAGTCCGGCTGTATCCTTACCTACCGCATTCCTCAAGGCATCCAGATCGACGCCGCCGTCAGGTCCTGAAGGGATATTGACGACTTTGAAGCCGGCCATCGCTGCTGAAGCAGGGTTGGTTCCGTGAGCGGAATCCGGAACGATGATATTGACTCTCTCACTGTCGTTGTGTTCCTGATGGTATTTTCTGATCAGCAGCAGTCCCGTGTATTCACCATGTGCACCGGCTGCCGGAGCAAACGTCAGGGCATCCATACCGGTGATCGTGCACAGCAGCTTCTCGGTCTTATACAGCAGTTCCATCGCACCCTGAGCACTTTCAACAGGCTGCAAAGGATGCAGATCAGTGAAACCTTTGAGTGATGCAGTCTCTTCATCGATGCGCGGATTATATTTCATCGTGCAGGAACCCAGCGGATAGAAACCGTCGTTGACACCGTGCGTCTGTTTGGCCAGTTCCGTATAGTGTCTGCCCAGATCGACTTCGGCGATCTCCGGCAGATGCAGTTTCGTTTTACGCTGATATTTATCGGCCGGTCTCTTATCTCCGGTCTTTATTTCCGGAAGGAAATCATTTCCTCTTCCTTCAACGCTTCTTTCAAACAAGAGTTTCATCAGATGACCTCCCTGATCGCTTCGACAAGTTCAGCGATCTTTTCCTTGGTATTGAGTTCTGTAGCACACCATAAGATGCTTTCGGCCGTTGCCAGTCCGGAAAGGATCTTCTTTTCGGCCAGTTTCTTTTCCAGTTTATCCGGATCAACAGGACTCTTGGTCAGGAACTCGTTGAAATATTCACCGTCATCGCATCTTGTGAAACCGAGCTTGTTCAGTTCGCTTTCCAGATAGTGAGCGTTGTTGTAGGAAGACAGAGCGACTTTCTCAAGACCCTTCGGTCCCATGGCAGCCAGATAGACGGAAGCCGTCATCGCACAGAGCGCTTCGTTGGAACAGATGTTGCTCGAAGCTTTCTCACGGCGGATATGCTGCTCTCTGGCCTGCAGAGTCAATACGAAAGCTCTTCTTCCGTCATGATCTTCGGTCTGTCCGACGATCCTGCCCGGAAGCTTTCTCATCATTTCTTTCTTGCAGGTCATGAAACCAAGATACGGTCCGCCAAATCCTGTCGGCATGCCCAGCTGCTGGCCTTCACCGACAGCGATATCGACATTCATCTCGCCTGGTGTCTTGTAGATAGCTAAAGAGATCGGATCGACACCTTCGATGATCTTGGCCTTGTGTTCATGGACCAGTTCAGCCATCGCTTCCACATCTTCGATCAGCCCGAAGTAGTTCGGTGATTCGACATAGAGACCGGCTGTATCATCGCCCAGTTTCCTCTTCAGGTCTTCCAGATCAGTCTTATGATCCTTGCTTTCAACAGTTACGAGATCGACATCACGGCTCTCACAGTAAGTCTTGATGACAGCCAGTGTCTCCGGATCGATCGTTGAAGATACCAGGAAGGTGTTCCTGTTTCTTTCCAGCGTCATGAAGACGGCTTCGGCAGCGGCAACTGCTCCGTCATAGACGCTCGCGTTGGAGACATCGAGTCCGGTCAGTTCGCACATCTGCGTCTGATATTCAAAGATCGACTGCAGGACACCCTGCGAGATCTCAGCCTGATATGGTGTATAGGCGGTCAGGAATTCTTCCTTGGAGGTGATAGTCTTGACGATGGCAGGGATGTAATGCCTGTAGACACCGGCTCCTCTGAAAACAGAAGAATAGACGGTGTTCTTGTCAGCCAGAGCTTTGATATCCTCCAGGACCTCGTATTCGCTCTTGCCTTCAGGAATATCCAGCTCTTTCAGTCTGACTTCCTCAGGCACCATGGAATAGAGATCATCGATCTTGTTCAGACCGATCTGTTTCAGCATCACTTCCTGCTGCTTTGCAGTATCAGGAATGTATCTGCCCATGACTAAGCCTCACTTGCGCAGAATTCTTCATAAGCCTTGGCATCCAGCAGATCTTCCGTTCCGGTCACATCAGAGACCTTGATCAGCCAGGCACCGTAACAGTCATTATTGACTAAAGCCGGATCATCGACGATCGCCTCGTTTACTTCAGCGACTTTGCCGCTGACAGGTGAAAAGACATCGCTGACGGCTTTTACGGATTCGACATCGGAAAAGGCCTTGCTGGCGGTAACTTCATCACCGACACCTGGCAGATTGACGAAGACGATATCGCCTAATGCGTCCTGAGCGAAATCAGTCAGACCGACGACATAAAGTCCGTCTTCTTCCTTTACCCATTCATGTGTTTTTGTGTACTTCAGTTCTTCCGGATTTTTAAACATGTGAATTCCTCCTTATTATGTTTATCTTTCTCTCTTATAGAAAGGCATCTCTACTACTTCTGCCTTAAGTCTTCTTCCGCGGACATCGACTTCCACAACCGTACCGATGTCACTGTATTTCTTGTCGATCAGCGCCATGGCGATCGAAGTCTTGAATAATGGTGAGAAGGTACCGCTGGTCGTATGACCGATCTTATCATCACCGACATAGATATCCTGGTGTTCTCTTAAGACGCCCTTGTCGATTATCTTCAGGCCGACACGGCAGATCTTCGGTTCACCTCTTTCCTCAAGACCCTTCTTGCCGACGAACTCTTCCTTGCTCATCTTGACACCGAAATCCAGTCCGGTCTCTAACGGCGAGATCGTCTCATCCATCTCATGACCGTACAGCGGCATGGATGCTTCAAGTCTGAGCGTATCTCTGGCACCGAGTCCGCACGGGATCAGGCCCTCATCTTTTCCTGCTTCAAGCAGCATGTCCCAGAGCTTCTCCGCATTCTCGTTGGCCGTATAGATCTCATAGCCTGCTTCACCGGTATAGCCCGTGTAGGATACCAGACAGTTGATGCCACCGACCAGGACATCTCTCTTGGCCGTGTAGTACTTTTCCGGGATGTCTTCTTCCTTCATGAGCTTGCCGATGATCTTTCTGGCATTCGGTCCCTGTAAAGCTACCTGAGCGACGGAATCAGAGATGTCCTCGATTTCCGTATCTTCAAGCAGATGAGCCTTCATGAATTCAAAGTCCTTGTGACGGTTGGATGCATTGACGACTACATAGTAGTCTTCCTCACCGAATTTATAGACCAGCAGATCATCGACGACTCCGCCGTCCTCATAGCACATGATACTGTAACGTACCTTGCCTAAAGGCATGTTGGTGAAATCGTTGGTCAGGATGTGATTCAGTGAAGCGAGTGCTCCCTTGCCCTTGAAAGTGATCTCGCCCATGTGTGAGACATCGAAGAGACCGGCTTTCTCTCTGACAGCCAGATGTTCAGCGATCACGCCTTCATACTGTACAGGCAGAAGATAGCCGGCAAAAGGTACGATCCTTCCTCCTGCCTTGACATGAGCTTCATACAAAGGTGTCTTCAGTTCCATTATGTTTTTTTCTCCTCCTTAAAAAGAGACAGGAAAAAATCCCGTCTCTGTTTTTTTACCTGAAAGATTCTCCCTTATGAGGATTGCTTCTTTGGTGCATATGAAATTGCTCTCCAGAGTCTGTCCAAGACCGGTCCTTTTACCTGAGAGTTTTTGCCCCTTCGGTGTTTCCAAGAAATCTCTCCCGGCCTCTTCCTCCAGTTCTTCTGTCTTAATTCTAACACACCGAAACCCCTCATTTCCTTCAAATAAACAGGGAAAATGACATTTATCACCATTATATTGTCTTTTGTATAGCAAAAAACTACAATAAAGACGTGAAAAACGATAAAACTCTGTATATTAAACAGCTGGAAGACAACCTGGCTGAACAGTCAGAGATAAAAGAAAAGCTGCTGAAAATGCCTAAAGGACATGTGAATGTCCTTTATCGCAATAAAAAAGGCTACTATTATCTGACCTACAGAGACGGCAAGAAGATCCGCAACGATTATCTGGGTCCGGTAGGCAAGGAAGATCTCTCTGAGATCTTTAAAAAACTGAATGAAAGAGAAGATCTCAAAAGGAAGCTCCGCAGCCTGAAGCTGGAAGAAAAAACCTTAAAGAAACTGGTGGGAAGAAGAAGGAAGAATGTTCAGACCGGCAACTAAAAGAGACATCCTTAACGGCAAGATCCTGGAACAGACTTTACTGTTCCTTTTTCCGGTCTTCATGGGCAATCTCTTGCAGATACTATACGGTTTCATCGACAGTATCATCCTCGGACGCTTCGTCAGCAAGGAAGCTCTGGCAGCTGTCGGCGGTTCTGCCACCTCGATCATCAATATCGTGCTCAACCTGATCGGCGGACTTACAGCCGCCATAACCGTTTTAACAGCTCAATCCTACGGCAAAGGTGACGCAGAAAAAGTCAGCAGTTCGGTCAGGACCGGTATGTTTACCGCGATCTGTTTCGGCGGATCTTTAAGCATCCTGATGTCTTTACTGGCACCGTCCTTACTGAAAGTGATGGGCGAACCTGCCGAAAACATTCCCCTGTCACTGACCTATATGTATCTGTATTTCTCATCCCTGATGCCTTACTTCGTCTATCAGTGCGGTATCTCGATCTTAAGAGCACTCGGAGATTCCAGCCGTCCGGTCTACTTCATCCTGATCACGGCCTTCATCAAGATCAGCTTCGATCTCTTGCTCGGTGCCGTACTTAAACTGGGTGTCCTGGGAACGTCTCTGGCGACCTTCATCGCCCATCTGAGTTGTGCAATCATCATCCTGCTCATCTTTGATCGCACCCCGGATCTCTACCAGTTCTCACTCAAAGACTTCGGTTTCGATCCCAATGATCTGAAGAAGATCTTCAGGATCGGTATCCCTTTCTCGGTACAGAGTATGTTGTTTGCCCTGTCAAATGCGGTGGCCCAGTCCAAGATCAATGAATTCGGTACTGATGCGATCGCAGCCTATACCGCTTTCAACAATGTCGATAATCTCTTCTGGTGCTTCTCCAGTTCAGTAGCTACCTCCACGATCACGATGGCTTCCCAGAACTACGGCAAAGGCAACATTCAGAGAGTCAGAAAGATCGCTTATACTTCGATGGCTTTAGAAGCCTGCAGCGCATTACTTTATTCAGTATTCTTCTATTTCTGCGGACGTGATCTGCTTTCCCTGTTCTTAAAAGATGAGGCAGCTCTCGATATCAGTGCGAGGATGCTTACGGTCGTTTCAAGATCGTATGTTATATACATGTTCATCGAACCGCTGGATGCGGTCTTCCGTTCCTGCGGCATGACCAAAGTTCCGGTCCTGATCCTGATCTTCGCGATCTGTATCCTCAGGATCTCCTACTGCATATTCTATCCGATCGACGGACCGGTCAAAGTCATCTTCTGCTATCCGCTGTCCTGGATCGTCACAGCCGTCCTGTATCTGCTTTATTTCCTGCTGAACCGCAGACTGCGTGTGAGGGCTTAGAATGGGTTTCTGTTTTTCCAGTACGCCGCAGCTTTTCGGATCGCTTCATATCATTTCGTTGTTTCTGATATGTCTTTTCAATATCATCTTTTATCATGTTTTGAAAAACAAAGATGAACACGAACTCCTGGTCATCCTTCACCGTCTCGGAGCTGCCATGTGTATCGCCGAGATCTTCAAACAGGTCTTCTGTTTCATCTATGTATTTGACCGTAAGCTCAACCTCTGGTTCTTCCCGTGGCAGCTGTGTTCGATGGCCATGTATGTCTCTTTCATAACGATCTATCTCGAAGAAAAGAAACAGAATGCCATGCTGGTGTTTCTGGCGACTTTCTCGCTCTTATCAGATATCGTAGCTTTGTTATTGCCGTACGACATGCTCAGAGATCAGGTCCTTTTGTTCATCCATTCCTTTGCCTACCACGGTCTGATCATCACTGAAAGTATGATCGCCCTTCTGATATTAAGAAACAGGAAAGATATCCGTTTCTTTCCTTCCGTCATCGTCTTTCTGATCATGGCTTTTATTGCCGAGATCATCAATGTCACCTCTCACGCTGTACTGAACGATATCTACAGAGAACCGAACATGTTCTATATCACGCTTTCCTATCCGACTACTCAGATAGTGTTTCATGATATCGCGGTCAGATTCTCTATTCCTGTCGAGATCATCCTCTATCTTTCTTTCATCATCCTTTCTTCCTGTATCCTCTATCTGATCGAAATGAAAATACTGAAAAAAGAAGTTCATATATAAATTTGGTATATATTATTGAGCTGAAATCACCCATGAACATATTTTTGTAAAAAAGTATTGAAATGGGTTTTCGATTCTGTTATTCTAGTAAAAATGAGTTTGAGTTCCGGATGGGATTGAACTTATTGAAAGAGATATGGAAATCCTCCGGACAGGGGGATTTTTCCCTTTTTGGGGCTCATTGCGTTCAAGGGGGTAGACATATGTCTGAAAAGAATTCTAGAATGGGATACTTACCAGATGAAGTGCCGTCAGCTGGGAAACTGCTGCTTTACGCACTCCAGCAGGTCATCGTAATGTTCCCGGCCACTATTACCGTCGCTCTGATCACAGGATTTCAGGTCTCCACAACGATTTTCGCTTCCGGACTTGCAACCCTGTGTTTTATTTTGATCACGAAGCGCCGCATTCCGCTCTATTACGGATCATCATTCGCATATCTCTCGGCTGTCTCAGCCATGGCTTTCGCTGAAGGTACATCTGATCAGCTGGTCAGCTGGCAGGCAACCGGCATCCTTCCGCCTGAGCTGATCTCCAAAGCCCAGTTCGGTATCATCATGTCCGGTTTCGTTTCCATCGCTGCCGGTCTCATCGTCAAACGCTCCGGTCCGGAAAAAGTTGAAAAATTCCTGCCGGCTTCCATCACCGGTTCCGTATCCATGGTCATCGGTCTGACCCTGGCTGCCAATGCGATGTCTGATTTCATCGGTATCGGCAACAACATCAACGGACTGGCGGTCGAACAGGGTTCACCGGTCGCCTATGCCTGGCTGACTATCGGTATCATCACCTTCCTTTCGACCTGTATCTATTCAAGATATCTCAAGGGCCTGCTCTCACAGCTCCCGCTCTTACTGGGCGTCCTCACCGGCTGTGTGGCAGCTGCACTCGTATACTTTGTCGGCGGCATCAATCTGTTCCGTGCCGTACCGGCTGAAGCTCTGGCTGCTTCTTCCTTCAAACTGGGAGATGGCTCCATCTTCGCTTTACCGGCCTTCACCTTCCCGCATTTCTCCTGGGGAGCACTGATCGGTATCATGCCGATCGCCATCGCGACTATTCCGGAATCGACAGCTCACATGTATCAGCTCGAGATCTACATCAACGATGTCGCCAAGGAAAAAGGCAAGGGTCGCTACGACATGCTTTCGCTGCTGGGTGACAACCTGGTCGGTGACGGTCTGTGTGACATGGTCTCTGGTATCGTCGGCGGTCCGGCCGGCACCAACTACGGTGAGAACATCTCCCTGATGGCCATCACCAGAGTCTTCTCCGTACCGGTCCTGATGTGCGCTTCGATCATTGCCATGGTTGTATCATGCTTCACGCCGCTGATCCAGATCATCTACGGTATCCCTCTGGCTGTCATCGGCGGTATCGAAGTATACTGCTTCGGTGCGATCGCTGCTCAGGGTATCGCGATCCTGATCGACAAAGGTGTCTCGATGTTCGATTCCAAGAACATCGCGGTCATCGCGCTCGTCTGCATCATCGGTCTGGGCGGTCAGTATGCCTTCTCCGGAACGATCCCGTTCTTCGGCATGGGCGTACCTTGTGTAGCCGGTGCGGCTATCATGGGCATCATCCTGAATCTGATCCTGACATTTGGCGATAAAGCCAGCTCATAAAGAATATATAATTAAATAAATCAAGCAATAATACTTTAGTTAACGCTAAAGTATTATTCACTTTTAGAAGAAAGGAAATCTTATGGCAAAACTGCTTAACGAAGTATCACATACCTTCAATGAGTATCTGCTCATACCGGGTCATACTACCAAGAAATGCATTCCTGACAACGTCTCACTCAAGACCCCGCTGGTCCGCTATAAAAAAGGTCAGAAGCCTTCCCTCACCATGAACATCCCGATGGTCTCCGCCATCATGCAGAGCGTATCAGGTGACGGACTGGCTGTCGCCCTGGCTGCCGAAGGCGGTGTAGCCTTCATCTTCGGTGCTCAGACGATACAGTCTCAGGCTGAGATGGTCAGAAAAGCCAAATCATACAAAGCCGGTTTCGTACCGAGCGATTCCAACATCAAACCAGACGCGACCCTGAAAGATGTCCTGGATCTCAAGGAAAGGACCTCCCACTCCACGATCGCCGTCACAGCTGACGGGACCGGTACAGGCAAGCTCTTGGGTATCGTCACTTCCAGAGACTACCGCATCTCCAGAACCCCGATGAACGCAACCGTTGAATCCTTCATGACCCCGAAGGAGAAACTTATCACTGCCACTGATGACATCTCGCTGTCTGAAGCCAATGACATCATCTGGGAACACAAACTCAATACCCTGCCGATCATCGACAGAAAAGGCAATCTGAAATCACTGGTCTTCAGAAAAGACTATGAATCACATAAGGATCATCCGAATGAACTCCTCGATGAAGACAAGAGATACATCGTCGGAGCCGGCATCAATTCCCGTGACTATACGGAACGTGTCCCGGCCTTGGTCGACGCAGGAGCCGATATCCTGTGCATCGATTCATCCGAAGGTTTCTCCGACTGGCAGGCTGAGACGCTGGCCTGGATCCATAAGAAATACAGAAACAAAGTAAAATGCGGTGCCGGCAATGTCGTCGATGCGGAAGGCTTCAACTTCCTGGCTGATGCCGGAGCAGACTTCATCAAAGTCGGTATCGGCGGCGGTTCGATCTGCATCACCCGTGAGACCAAAGGCATCGGCCGCGGACAGGCTTCTGCCGTCATGGAAGTATGCAAAGCCAGAGACGCCTACTTCAAAAAGACCGGTGTCTACATTCCTGTATGTTCCGACGGCGGTATCGTCTTCGATCATCACATCACGCTGGCTCTGGCCATGGGTGCCGACTTCGTCATGTTAGGCAGATACTTTGCCCGCTTCGATGAATCTCCTACCAACAAGGTCATGATCAACGGTACATACTACAAGGAATACTGGGGCGAAGGCAGCGCCAGAGCCCGCAACTGGCAGCGTTACGATATGGGCGGATCAGCCAAGCTATCCTTTGAGGAAGGCGTCGATTCCTACGTACCATATGCCGGAAGCCTGAAAGAAAACGTCAGACTGACGACACACAAGATCAGATCCACCATGTGCAATTGCGGTGCTACGAGTATTCCGGAATTCCAGAAGAAAGCCAAACTGACGCTGGTCTCTTCTACTTCCATTGCGGAAGGCGGAGCACACGACGTCCTGTTGAAGAACAGTAACGGAGGAAGCATCAATGGATAAAAGACCTTCATCACTGAAAAGAATAACCAATAAGAAAGCTGCTGAAGCTTTCATCAGAAAACAGGTAGCAGAGATACAGAAACAGGTCAAAGACCAGAAAGTCCTGCTGGCCTTATCAGGCGGTGTCGACTCTTCAGTCGTCGCAGCCTTACTGATAAAAGCCATCGGTGATCAGCTGGTCTGTGTCCACGTCAATCACGGACTGCTGAGAAAAGGCGAATCGGAACAGGTCATCGAAGTTTTCAGAGAGAACCTCGGTGCCAACCTGATCTATGTCGACGCCTCAAACATATTCCTGAAAGAACTCAAAGGCGTAGCCGATCCGGAGACCAAACGCAAGATCATCGGCAAGGTCTTCATCGATGTCTTTGCGAAAGAAGCCAAAAAGCTCAAAGACATAAAATTCCTGGCTCAGGGTACCATCTATCCGGATATCCTGGAATCCAAAGGCGTCAAAGCCCATCACAATGTCGGCGGATTGCCTAAAGAACTTAACTTCGAACTGGTCGAACCGGTCAAGTATCTCTATAAAGATGAAGTAAGAGTTGTGGGCGAAGCCTTAGGCCTTCCTAAGAATATGGTCTACAGACAGCCGTTCCCGGGACCTGGTCTTGGCGTAAGGTGTGTCGGAGCCATCACAAAAGACCGCCTCAATGCCTTAAGAGAAGCTGATGCGATCGTCAGAGAAGAGATAGACAAATTAAAAGACAAGCCTTGGCAGTACTTCTGTGTCATCCCTGACTTCAAATCGACAGGCATCAAAGACGGCAAACGCTACATGGGCTGGGCAGCTATCATCAGAGCGATCAACACCAGAGACGCAGTAACTGCCAAATCATATGAGATCCCATACAAAACTCTCTATAAGATCAGAGACCGGATCATCAAAGAAGTTCCGGGCATCAACAGAGTCCTCTGGGACATGTCCGATAAACCGGTCAGCACGATCGAGTGGGAATAAAGACCATTGAATACTACGACCTCAAAGGATGGAGAAAGGGCTTCTCTATTGCAACTCCAATACAGCATCAGGGGGAGTTTGAGCTTTCTCAGTACTTACTAAAGTATTTATATAAAGATTTCAGTGACCGTTTCTTTGATCGTCAGAAGATACTTCACAGCAACAACTTGAAAGTCCCTGACTTTGAATACTATCTGGAAGAAGACACTATAGAAAACATCAAGAGAGAGAACCACGGCAAACTTTCAGAAGTGTTTTCAATGAGCGAACACGAGACAGAGAACCCCCCCTTTATTGACTATGTACATAAAAAGCTTGTTGATTAATCAGCAAAAAAATAAAGTATTTATTGCCAAAGTATCAACAGCCATCGTATATAATTATGTCAAGAAAAAAGGAGTAACAAACAATGGCGGAAAACAAGATAATTGAAAACGCAAAGAGAATTGAAGACGGCGAGCTTGATAAGGTATCAGGCGGTGCTTTAATTTCCGATTATTCGGATTCTGAATATGAAGACGCTGGTGTTGAGGTTGTTGGTTCAGGAACCATCTGGAATTCCGGATACAAACTTAGATCTACTAAAGAAGAAATAAGCTGGGTCGAGGCTTCTTATGCTGTCTGGTTTAAAAAAGAACATGGCAGACCGGTTATCGATAAGGCTGAACTCAAAAAGTTTATTGCTAAAAAAGAAGAAAGTATCCCGGCTTCTCAGTATTAAGCAAATATCGAGTTAATTAAATCATCATAGAAAATAAGTCTTTAATTTGAAATAAGTAAAGCAGGAAGAATCCTGCTGATTGCCGGTAAAAAACTGTCGGTAAATCAACAATTAAACTCATAAATAAGCCTATTAAAAGTAAATTTATGAGTTTTTGTTATTATTGAGTGGGAATAGACGAAAACTAAAAAAGCCTTTAAATAAAGGCTTTTTTAGTTTTCGTGCTCCCAATATGCTCCCCTTATAACAGCCTTGTCTATTATTTGTCGTATTCTCAAAGCAGACATATGTCAGATAACTGGTCATTAAGGAGTTTCTTGTAGATAGAGTATGTCTTCACTCAGTCCAAATGCCTGTGCCGCCATATGTTCCGAATTATATTTATGAAAGTTATCAACTATTCTTTTTAAAGCTTCCTTCATTGCTTTTTTATCCTCCAAATTCTTCCGCAACATGATCCGGCGCTATTGTATACCTTACTTCTTTTTCACTATCCATGATCCTGTTTTTCTGGATCCGATTCTTTCAATCGTTCCTTCATCCAGTAGTTCTTTCATCAACATTTGTATAGTTCTTCTGGATTTATTCATCATCTCTGACAGTTCAACTTGCGTTAATGAAGGATTTTCCTTTATTAGCAACAATAGATGTTATCGATCCGACATCATGCTTTTTTGCGCTTTATCATAAGCATAGTTGAGATTCCACAACGTAAGGAAGAAATTATATCCATCCGTATAAAATAATGGTTTTAATTCTTCCTTATAGCGTTCCTCAGCTTCATAGGCGTCAAGGATTTTCTTAAAACCACTTCCTCTTCGCTCCATAAGTCTCATTCTTCCAAAAACATCTGCAAGAATCGGATTACGTAGTTTTGACGGTAAAATTCTGGTTTATCTAACTAATAATAATTTGTAGCAACTTGCTACAATTGTAATTGAAAGAGAAAGACAAATCGTAGTTTGTCGGGATGTAGAGATGGAGGGCATTTTTATTTGGAACGATATATAGCATTGCTCAGAGGTATAAATATAAGCGGCAGGAATAAAATATCCATGTCGGATCTAAAGGATGCATTAATTGATTATTCAGATGATAATACTTATCTTAATAGTGGCAATATTATCTTTTCTGCTAAAGAAACCGATCCGTATTTTTTGGCGGAGCAGATACATGCTGTGATAAAAGATGAGTTTAATATGGATGTCCCCGTTATTGTTTTAACACAGTTCAGTTTAAAAGCTCTGTTAAATCTGGCTCCCGAATGGTGGGGAACAGACAATAAGGAAATATATGACAATCTGATATTTGCAATTCCTCCCAATAACATTGAAAGCGTGGCAGATAGAATAGGTGCCCCTTCAAAGGGATTGGAACAGATATGTATATGCGGTAATTGCGTTTTCTGGTCATTTGACAGGAAAAAATATGCCAAAGCAAACTGGTGGAAAAAATCAGCAAGCCCAGGAATCGGCGAGATGATTACAATCCGAACCGCTAATACGATAAAGAAAATAGCAGAAATGTAAAGTCTTATAAGGTGAACTGACAAATTCTTATTTATCGAGATGTTT
>JAFRKA010000016.1 GCA_017432005.1 Erysipelotrichaceae bacterium | reverse complement strand
CGACATTGTAAATTCTGGCCAGTTCTGATTTAGGTACGCCTACTTCTCTGTTCAGTCTGATGATTTCCCTTTTGTCTTCTTCACTCAATTTCATAAAAAACCCCTCCTATTGGTGTGTCCAATATTTGGGGTTCAGTTCAAATTGGATCCTTTTTTGTTTCTTATATCAATACCGTTATATTCTGATCATAAAATACATTTATAGATCCATTTCGTCTAAGATAACAATAGTCTGTTTCAAACCTTTTATAGTTTCTTCATATGAAACATTATCGCTGAGCAGTGTTGAAGTCCGTTGTTCATAATCCCTTTTATAAATATCGTGTTCTATAATTTCTTTCAACAAATCAGGTATCTTCTTCTCAGATACCGCAGATAAACAGATTCTGCTTTTGCTTCTTTCTACTTTTACCTGTTCGAACAGTTGTCTGAAACTATTGTCAAAAACAATCATAGGTTGGATCTTATACAGATCATATAGATGCCTCGAATGTTCGCTGATAGTATCGGACAGATAATAGTCGCAGATCGCAAACATTTTGTCGATAAAGGTCCTTTTATAGTTCTGTACTGTCACTTCAAAAGGCTTAAGGTCAAAAAGATCGATGATATCCTGCCTTCCCATATCTATCAGATACTCTCCGATCAACGAGTTGATCATGCTCTTTTCACATGGATAGGATCTTTCCTGATAAGCAACTTCAACAATGACGTTGGATTTCAGAATGCCTGATAACGGGGAAGATTTTTCATATTCTATTTCATAGCGGTTGAAATCGCGATTACTTCTGGTATTCTCGAAATTGGAAATGATCAATCCACATCTGTCTGTCACATCTTTCAGAGCATATTTGATTTCTTTCCTTTTCTTTCTGTTGAGTTCATCGTGATCGATGTAGTTAAGATCTATATCCTCGGAGAAACGGTTAATCAAATGATAAGCCTTGGAAAGACTTGTTCCTCCTTTGAAAACAAGCCCTTTCTCTTCATTGAAAAATTCTTTTAATATCATCGTCACATAATAATCCTTTTCAATGATGTCTCTGGCAAAACCGGTCTTTTCCGATACTGTATCAACGATATCAGAGAATGCATTTCTATCTGTATGCAAGTTCATCATATACTCCAGACCTCCTCAAAGCTTTTCTTATTTTCATAGGCATTGACTGTTCAATTGAGGACAGTTTTTCAAACGAAAGATTTTGCTTGTCAAAGAAGGCAATGACCTTATCTTTGCTTTCCTTCAGCGTCTGTAAATCAGAATATCTGAAGATATCCAGATACTGCAGATACGGTGCATTATCATTGTTAATCTCTGTTTCTGAACATCTAAGGACTACATACCTGTTTCCGATTTTTACTTTTCTGTTTCTGTTACTTTCTTTGTTTGTGGTAATCTCCGGAGTATTGGGAACCTGTGTGCTCAGCCCCGTCAGATTCAACAGGGTGTTTCCGGAATAATA
Source organism: Erysipelotrichaceae bacterium (assembly GCA_017432005.1). Classification (GTDB taxonomy): domain Bacteria; phylum Bacillota_I; class Bacilli_A; order Erysipelotrichales; family Erysipelotrichaceae; genus Colivicinus. Next base: position 247,776 of record JAFRKA010000016.1, on the reverse strand, counting down.
GCCAAATTGTCTTCCGTTATCGTTGATATATTTTCTTTCGATGATGCTTTCAAAAGATAGAATGCTCTCTCCCAATACTGTTTTTCTTGGAACATAATATATTCCTTGCGAATACCTCTTCAAATCACCGGATTTCACATATCTCGAAAGAAGCGTTTTGACGGAATCATATTTGAGACTGTCACTTACAAAATCCTCTATGAAAAGAGGCTTGTTTATCATTTCAGGATTAAAAACAGTCTGTAAAACAGTCATAAATAACTCCGATATCATCATATCATTTATGTATATATTTGTAAACTTGACAAAATATATTTATAAACATGTATATAAAGATGAATTTATTGATTTACGTACCATATCACTGTTTTCTTTGTGCTGTTTGATATTCGTATGGTTTATTATTGAAAAGTTGTCAGAATGGTTGTCAAAATTTTTGAAAATCTCAATTTTTCAAAAAATGGTTGTCAAAAAAATCTATGAAAGTCGAAAATGAAATAACCAAACTTAATTGATAAATGATTATTCTTCCGACAATGCTTTTTTATACTTGTAATATGTATTCCTTGATACTCTTGCTGATATCTCTTTTATATTGTTTTTCTCATCAATGATCCTGATTGTGGATGCAGCCAGTATAGCCATTACTTCTATATCGGAATTATGTCCATTGAAGTCCTTGGACTTTTCTTTGATGATTGCTTTTATCGGTTCTTCTTTCTTTATCAGAAGCTTGTTTCCCTTTTTTTGGCCTATCTGCTTGCCGTTTCTTCTTGCGGTCTCCATACCTTCTTTTGTCCGCTGGTGAAGATCCTGAACTTCTTTCTCAGACTGCTCAAAAGCAAGTCTGATCTGTTCCTTAGCCAGTTCCATCAGATAACGGTTTACACCTTCCAGGATATAATCGACCTTGTCACCGGTAAGATCTACCTGTCTGGTCAAGGCTGTTTTGTATGTATCAGTATTAATATGTGGCTCTTTAATAAAAACAAGGTTTATTCCTTTATTATATAGAACCTGGTATTCGCTGAATCCTTCATCCGCATCTCTGCTCATTCTGGATACAGAATCAAATACAACCGAATCTTTTGGTTTCAATACCTTAAGCAGTTTATTCCATTCGGGACGATCCTGAGATGTTCCGGAATAGACTTCCCTTATTATGATCGCATCAGGAAAAACAGACAGAATACTCCTGATCTGTCTTTCGATGTTCTGATGAGACGTGCTTATACGGCAATAACCGTAGGTGTTCATCTGAATCGATATTTGCCTTTCCCCTGTCCTGATACAGGTTCGATTATTCTCTTATCTGCCATTTCTTTTAATAGTTCAGATGCCCTGGATGATTTGATATTGATGACTTTCATCATATCTGAACGTCCAAATACTGTCGGCCTAGGGAATGCTTCGAGCAGATCAAGAATATAATTTGCGGTCTTTGGCCCGAATTCTTTTTGAATGTCCGATTTTAATGCTTCAATGTCCGGTTTTTTATCTCCAATGTCCGATTTTTCATTTTCTTTGAAGATATTGCTGATATGCAATGCCCGGTTATGAAGCGGATGGTTCTCGTTTAATAGAAGATTTCTTAGATACAGTTCCAGATATTCTGTTGTTTCACTGATACCATTTTCCAGATCGTTGTAGTTTGCTCTAACAAGCGCATTTCTGAAATACCAGGCATTTTTCGCAAAGATATCATTCGTCACATTAAAACCAAGAGTACGCAGATATTTAATAAAGAATACGGCAGTTGTTCTGGTGTTGCCTTCGCCGAATACATGGATCTGCCACAGTCCGGAGACAAAAACAGCCAGATGATGAATGATCTCGTCCATCGGAAGATTGCGATAGGAAAACTTTCTTTCTTCAGAAAAATCATAATCCAAGGTAGCTTTCAGTTCTGTAGCACTGCCATAGATTACGGTCTCTCCATTAAGCACCCATTCTTTTTTTGTGATGTTGTAATTTCGGATCTGTCCAGCGTGTGAATATATGCCGTAAAACAGCTTTTTGTGTATTGAGAGATATTCATTCGGAGTAAAGCTAAAGGCTCTCTCAGAAAGAAGCCTTGCGATCCTGATACTTACCTTATCGGCTTCTTCCGTACGATCGTCTTCGTTACGAGATGCATTCTCTTCATAATACGAATTCAAAAGCTTATCTGCTTCTTCAAAAGAGATTTCTCCTTCAATATTCCTTACAGCTGTATTGACAAGATACTCTGATGTTTTTAATCCATCAACTGCCTGTAAACCGATAGCCGTATGCCAGGCATAGCCTTTATCACGCTTCCCCGGTTCTGATTCCTTAAGATACTCTTTAAAAGGATCTTTTTTCACTTTGAATTCCTTTCTCACTAATTCTATTTATATGTCTTCAAATTCTTTTTTTGAATACTCTTCTATCACTATTATAAGCCTGAATATCAATTTATATGTGATAAATAATATTAATTCTTACCTTCCTTAATTTTACTACTATTATTATATTATTAAATCCTATCAGTAACAATAGGATTTAATACTTATTTATATAACCTTATTTTTAGTACGTTTTCAAAGAATTGAATTTCATATATTTCCAGGCTTTTCTACAATGAATTTCTTCTATCATAGATATTACTGTCATTTATCTTTATCCTAATTGTGTGGTCTTTTTGCATACATGTTCGGAGATGCTAATTCTCCATGTATCTCAGTCCAGTCGTTCAACAATTCATCCATATGCGAACGAACATAATTCACCGCTATTTTTTCATTTTTCTTAGAAATATTACCGGCTAAAACGGTTCCGTCAACAAGAGAGATAGATATGTTTTCCCCTTGAAAGTGAGCATGAATGTGAGAAACGTGATGGCCTTTCTCTTTTGGCCTGATTTCAATTACAATTCCTCTTTCTATGACGGCGATTTTTTTCTAATCTCCATAACATCGAAAACATCACATTCATGAATTTTCTTATGAAAGAAATAAAAGTCATAGGATGTGCCATGGATGTGCCAAAATAATGGCACAACCTTGGCTCTTTGTTCAAAATAGATGTAAATAAAGTGTCGTCTATTTGGTTGTCAAAAGAATTGTAGTACTTCAAAAACGCCTTTAAATACATCGTTATTTGTAAAAAAGCCTACTGATTCTTAATCAGATGGTCAAGGGTTGAAGTCCCTAGGGAATCACCTTTTATAACATAAAGTCCGAAAGGACTTATTTGTTTCTCCATAGAAAAAGACATGATCGCACGTTTACCCATACACCCAGCAACAAATCGCCAGGAGACCATGTCTTTATCTACATATTTTAATTCTGCCTATATTGAATAAATCAGTCTTTGTCGACCGTTTTCATAAACGCCATACTGATACCTGCAAATATCAGATAAGTGATGAGCATACCGAAACAGACATCTGTAAGAAAATGATTTGTCATGTGGATACGGTTGTATCCGTATAATGCAACAAATACACAGGCAATAATGAAAGCAACCCGGTTTTTCCCTTCACTTTGTTTTTTAAATACATCAGTAATCATAGGTAAGGCAAACATCATACAGGCGATGGTCATATTGCCGCTTGGCCAGCTTTTGAAGTTATCATTGCTTCCTGCCAGATTCGGTACCATCTGCCACCAGTCTCTGTACTCGCTTAACGGATCATCCAGAGTGATCAGATACTTATAACGCGGACGCGAAGCGACCTGTTTGAGCCAGAGATTGACATTGTCTGATGTGATACCGGCAATAAGTATTGCCGCACCGACTGCAATCAGTTTATCCGGATTTCTCTCATCCAGAAGTTTTACCGTTACAAACGGAACCCACGAATACAGCACAGCCCAGAACAGCCAACTCAAAACCGACAGAAATGCCGAACTCTCTCCTGCCGTATAAGCAAATAGAGCTCTTACTACTTTGCCGTTATAGCTGTTTGAATAGTAAACGGCCATGAACCATCCCAATACAGCCAGAACGGTTGCGAGGGTTTTGAATCTTTCCCCTTTTGCTTTTAATCCGACATACAGGCAAGCGCCAGCCGCCGGATACAGGCAATAAGAAAAATAGGAACCATAGGTGGCAAAGAAAGAACCGATTTCTGTTTTGTTTGCCAATGCGACATTTATCCTGTAATCATATAATGAACCGATCAGAATGCCCACAATACATACTGCTGTAAAGATTTTGAAACAAACTGCCGGCATACCTAATACTGTTTTTCTCTTCATTTTCATAACCTAATCCTTTTAACACTATTAACAATAAGAGCTTTGTTATATATTTTTACTTTTCCAAATATCTCTTTTATCATCATATCCACCATTTGTTTTTCATTTTGCTTTTTTACTGTTCATCCATTTCCAGATGATCGTTTCTTTCGTTTTCTTAAGTGATGCAGATCAGCAAACCAGATCCATGACAGATGTTTATTCAGAATAATCATCAGAAATGAAATCGAATATCCGATGATATAAATAACGATCAGACAGCCAATGGAAAACAATAAAGAATGATCCCTGAAGTTCAGAAAAGAATATGGTGCTTTTTCCGGCGGCAGGATCCCAAGACCAAACAGAGTCGTCATTATCATAGCATAGATTGTTACAAACATGGTCCCGTTGAACGGTTCAAAAATCTTCATTTTTCCTAACGGTGCATCATTGAAAATAAAATTGGCAATAGCGACGATCGGAATGACGATATGCATCATGAAACCCGTATAAGATGTAATGTCCGGATTGTCAGGAACGATCGGCAGCAGACCGATCATGACGACCGCAAAGATGACAAACTCTGTCGTTGCAGAAGAAAGGCGCAGGAAGTAGACGTTCCGGTAAGTCAGTTCTGTTTCATAAACGGCTTCATAGACAGCCACGACTACGAATACCAAACTGACAAGTATTGTAAAAATAGTCCCATCAAAGGTCATGTACCTCAGCCGATCGAAAAAACTTGATCCATAGACAAAAACAGAGTAAAGAATAGAACTTATACCGCAGAAAGCAATAAAGGCATTACCCAGCATGTTTAATGATTTCTTGAGAATATAACGTCTGCGAAAACGTAATTCAAACTGATTTATATCTAATTCTCTTCTTTTTACTTCATTTTTCATGGTGTTTTCACAAATTATTATATAGTCAAAAAGATCATTTTACATATACAACAATGAGCATTCAGTATGCGTGAACTGAAAAAACATAGACGATCGAAACCGATCGCCTATTCATGACATTATTTGATGAGATTTGTTGATTATCTTAAGCTTCTTCTATAGCTTGTGTTTTGTTCATCAGTAAATACAGATCATCATAGAATTTTTTCTATCAACACGTTCAAGTGATTTGCAGCATCGCTATTCAACACCAGTCCTTGGCGGAATATATGGCTTGCTAACCTTGTTAATAAATGTGACAACGTTAGTTTTCACAGGAATATAATGTGATCCACTTTCCGGATGTACTTCTCTTATCCAGCTATTGTAAGAAGGTCTTCCGGATTTATCAATGGACAAGGTTATAACGATCATCCACTCTGTATCATCATAATCATAGCCCTTGCTTCCCTCGAGTTCTTTGATCACATAAGCATAGACTCCAGGTTTATCAATGATCAGCTCTTCAACTGCTATGCCTTCTCCCTTTATTGTAGGTTTCGGGTTACTTGGTTCAGGCATTTCTTTAGGAGCTCCATTGTTATATGGACTTACCAGGAATCTGAACACCTCATCTTTATCTTCTGGTTTCGGGTATCCCTGAATCACCTTTTCTATCTTAAACGTGAATAAGCCCAATTCGTTCGTCACATCACAGATATATGTTCTCGTATCTTGATCATAGACAGGAACGGCATAACATTCAACATAGTCTTTCACATCATCTTCTACCACATGATAGCTGATAGTATTTCCGGTGCTATCTACAACTGGCAATCTTTCAACATTCCATTTACCGTCTCCATCAACTGGAACTTCAACAGAGCGAACAATTTCATCTTTATCGTTCATGATGTTAAGCTTTACTGTTTCAGGTCGCATAGACTCTCTTCCTGTATCACCTTCCCATTTAACGGTGCCACTTGCGTTAACGAATTGAGATTTGTTAATTACAACAAAGTCATAGTACAGGAATCCATCTTTCATTGTTACTTCAACATCATGATAGTCTGGTAAATAATCTTCCATTTCAGAGGTTTCTATAATGGAATAGTTGAAGAAATTCTCCTTAATATTTTCAGGTGTAAACACATACGTGTAACTACCATATTCTTCACTATCTTTTTCCAGAATAATATCCTTTGTTGCTGCTGTTCCGTCCGGATTAAGAAGATCAACATTTATTTCTCCTGGGAGAGGGTCTTGATTTCCAAATTCAAATATAGCCCTTATCCTAATACGTACCTGTTCAGTTTCGTACCAGTGATTGATGGCATCCAGACCTTTTATTTCCGGGACCCAAATTCCCCCTACAACAGCAGGGATCGTCTCTTTAATGGTATATGTGACATCAGGTTTCAAATTCTCAGATTCATAGATCCAGTTCCAGATATCGGAATTAGGCGCATCCGTAGGTGCAGATACAGTTACAGTATCAACTATATTATTTTTATCATCGTATATAGTGATTGTGACATTTTCCGGTTTCTCTGATGCACCTTTTCTCTTCCATATGACACTGCCTCCGATTACCGGTATACTGCTGTTGATAACGTCTGCTTTCAGAATCGTGCCATCACCTGTTTTGTACGCAATACCGGAAACGGAATTGAAATTACCAAAAGATTTTACGGTTACTGACTGTTCTTTATCGTATTCATATCTCAGAAGATCTTCTACTATCTTTGAATCCAGTTCTGCCGCCTTGAACTGCATAGGAATGCCTTCACGGTATTTATCGACCGTGTAGCTTGTCTCCCACCCGGACGCTTCTTTAACTTCCGTAATAGCAAGCCTGACATTTCCAATGAATCCCAGATCCCCCTTTGTCTTCATGATCGTTTTCTGAATCAGCTCATTCAGCGAGTTCGTACTTCCTGCTCTCGGGTTGATCACTGGTATCCACTCAGAAGGGACGTCCTTTTCTGCAGCTTCTGTTTCCCATCCATCCTCAGGAGCATACAAAAGCGCCAAATACAGGCTTGGTTTCTCCATACCCAAAGTGTGCCAGATCTTGTTGATATTAACTGTACAGATGGCTTTATTGGTAATTGTAGTGTTGATTGCACTTATACCACCACCTTGTCCGTAGGTCTCGTATGACGCACAGTATTGAGTTTTATTCTGCGATGTCGTATTAGGGATGCTGTAGGTTACGGTTCCGTCGTCAGAAACCTTATTGTTTTTTATGAAATTCTTAGCATTCTCTTTTTGCGTATCACTCAGATACTGGTATTCAGCGTTCCATTCCCAGCCTTCAGAAAGTTCCAGAATACGATATTCTACAGGAAGTATCTTGCTATCGTCTTTGATATATTTATACTGATTTGCAAACGTATGTTGCCATTCATTTGCTTCATTAAGTGTGGCCGTCTCTAATATATGCCAATCACCATCATCGCCGGTGGTGCCATCACGACTCTCAAGAACGACTTTGATGCTTTCAGGCTTGTCATTTCCGCTGATATCGATGTCCCAAACTTTGTTTACACTAACATTTATTCTCGCGTCAATATTAATAACAATATCGACTCTGTCGTTCATACCTTTAACCATATTGTTTGGCTGGTATTCGTATCCGGTAACAGTTTGACCACCGATCACTCCGTTTGCTTCAATTCTGTACTTGTAGTTTTCACGCCAAGGGAGGAACAGTGTTGCAGTGTTGCTTTCCTCGGTATCTGCAGTCCAATAATTCGGTAAATCGTCTCCATGGTCCATGGCGGTTACAGTCATGTTGTTGACAGGTATTGTATGATCATCTTCTTGCCGCCATACGGCAACCGGGACATTGTAATAGATATGCGGACAGAAACCTTCCTTTATACCGCTGTTATAGGTCAGAGAATTATATAGATATCCCGAAGCCCCAGTTTCTTCATCAGACTTAATACTAAAAGTCCAACTGTCAAAGTACAGATTGATAGTTATATCAAAAGACTTATGTTGCCACTCATGCCAATCTATCTTCCAACATCCGTTATCTCCGGTTTTGGTACATACATGAATCTCACTTTTTGAAGTATCAGGCTCTGAATACTCATTTTTATGAAGTTTTGCACCATAAAAGTAACCGCCCCAGCAGTACTCTTCAAGTGAAAGTATAGGACCGATGTGTATATAAAATGGCCATCCTGAATCATATTCAATGATGCCAATTCTACTCTCAAAAGCTGATCCGACAAAGAAAAGTATATTTTTGTTCGCATCACTTGCGTTTACCAAACTGATTTCTGTCAGATCAACAGGGGTCTTGAAGTTCTTGATATCGGCACCTGGTACACCATAATTTATCCCAAGCGCATAATCCAACTCAGTATTTATCCTTCCTTTGATTATGATCGGAGTACCATCGAATTGTACTAATATGTCATAAATCATAGCAACCGATACTACTTTATTTATCGGAATGGATATAGAAGCTACCTTTGCTTTTTCCAGGTTGCTATCTTTTGTTGCTCCGGAAGTAGTTATCGCAAAGTCACTATGAACACCGAGAGAGAGATAGAAATAGAAGCTCAAATCCCAGATATCGAAATCATAACCAGCGTCATTGACCTCTACACTATAATCACTGAGCTCACCTTTCCAGTTGGTTCCTTCAGGCTTCGTATCCCAATTTACAGTTGGTATTATCGGTCTCTCTTCTAAGTTTTGTTCTTGACTGCCGCTTTTGCTTAAGCTTCGTTTTTGATTATTGCTGTTACTATTATTGGAAGAAGCCTGTAAACGGCCATCGCTGAATAACATATTAACAGTGATCACAGATGTATCCAAAACAGGGATCATCATGGTGTCCTTTTTATATTCTGCTGCAGAGCCAAATACAATTACCGTGTCTGTTGAGATATCATTGCTCAGGAAAACAATGCCTGTCTTTCCTTCAAGCTGATCTGCCGGAATGGCAGGAGATACATACGCTATACTTCTATCTTTCGACCACAATACTTCGTAATTGCTGCTTTCTTTTTCCGAAAGGATCAGGAATGAATCACGGTATACCAGATAATTGCCATCATCGAGATCTCTGAGTCTTTCAGAATTCCCATACCAGTCACGTTCATGATGCTCAATAGGATAATCATCCAGCGAAGCTACCCTGCTGCCTGAACCGTCAGCTTTTTCACTTCTGAGAGACTCGTTTATCATGTTGGCGAATACTTCACCAATGATATTCTCAGTTGTAGAATAAGCATTCATTTCTATTGATTCTTCGGTTTTGTTTTCTGTTTCCTCTTTATGTTCTACACAAACGACATTAAGAGCATATTCAAAATAGGGTGACTTCGTATCTTCAGCTGTTTCTTTATTATAATATAGGCCTTTAACTGTTTCCGGATCAGCAGTCATAGCATTTACCGTAATAAAATGATAGCCGTTTTCTTTTCCTGCTGTTACGTTCCAGTCATCTGTCGAAACAGGTTCTTTAGCTTTATCACATTCTGCAGATTCATTGAGACCATAAAGCTCTTTTATGATCGCATCGAGTTCACCGTCTGCTTTTTCATTACAACTGAGTGTATACGGCAGCTTTATATCCGTAACAACAGTTTGTTTATTATTTGCTGAAAACACGATATCGTAAGTAGCTGTCGGATCATTATCCAAAGAACCTGTCTCATTCTCATCCGTTTTATCAGACATGACTGATGTTTCCGGATCTGTTACAGGATCTTTTGTTCCTTCAGCATCTGAGACAATATCATAAGTAACAGAAGCAGTTACTGTTTCATCATCTGTTTTGACATTAACGCTTGCGACATATGTTCCTGTTTCTACAGGTTCACCTTCAGTGACTTCACCATCTTTTGTATATGAAACGTCAGTTATTGCATCAGGAAAAGCCACTGTGCTGTAACCGGTATTTAAAACAGCGGGATGCGGTTGACCATCATATACAATTTCGCTTTCTGGTGTACTTATGGTAAGAACAAGACTGTCTTTTGTTTCACTGCATAAGCCTTCACCGGAACAGACAGCTGTGATTTTGTTGGTGTCATCATCGGTTCCGACAGTATAGCTCCATACATGAGTATGGACAGCAGCCGGTGCTACTGTAAGAGTATAGGATGCTGTTTTGACAGGATATGCATATCTGTCAGTATCTTTAACCTCAGCAGTGATGGTTGCTGTACCGGCACCTTTAATGGTTACTTTTCCTTCTGAATCAATATCCGCAACATCAGTATCCTCTTTTATCGAATATGTAACATCACTGTCACCGATATGTGAAAGAGGATTGGTGAAAGCGGCATCCTCAACAGTTTTTGAAACTGTTTTAGTTTCGTAGCCGATCTTTCCCTCTGCCTTTACTGTAAATACTATTGATGTGATATCTCTGATCTCCAGAGATTCTAAACGGGACAGCGATACTGAATCGTCTGCTTCACCGCTCCAGGTGAGCGATGTGTCGCTTACAGTCCAGCCCGAAGAAAAACCAGTCACGGAAGATGGCTTTCCGTTGATCGTTATCGATTTTATTTTTCCTATATCTGAAACAAAGGTTATCTTTGCGGTATCCGCATCTGTGATCGATATATCATTTTCCTTCCACAGTGCGCCTCTGTTTCCTGCAATACTGACACTTATTCCATGAACAGTCGTGTTTCCTGAAGATCTGCTGATTTCTGATATGTCATTGGAATTCCATGCAATGGTATCGGTTATCAGTACAAATGTATAAGGTTTTTCCCTTGTTCCGTCTCCGGAAACACATTCAATACCTATTGGTGTTCCGTTACGGTCGTTTATTCCCAGATCCAGATGGTCAGCACCTGAAGACAATCTGATAGTGCGTTTGTCCTCAGAGACACCTTCATCACTTAAAGAATATGAACCTCTGGGAAGAACACCTTCACCATCCACATCACCTGTAAGATATACGCTGTCCTCTAATGTGATCCTGTCCTGATCTATACGATACACTGTGCCTGAAACAGGCTTATTTTCATCCGCATTTACATTCCTGCTCATACCTGGCAGCAACGTAAAAACCATCAGCATTGACAGTGATATCATAGTTAATTTTTTGACAGTGTTCTTCATGGAATTATTTCCCTTACAGATTGTAACAATGATATATACTGATAGATATTCTTAATTAATAATTATATTAAAAAAATGGACACCAGTCCATTCTTACACTTTGGTCTTATTATGATTCTATCTATGCAGAAAAACGAACCATTTTGATTATTTTATATGTAATAGTACTGATTAGATAAACTCAGATTCCCATACCTCGTCACAGTATGAATCAGGAAAAGAAATCATGAGTAACTAAACCGATCAAAACCAGATGGACAGGATAATAAAAGTAGAAGATCTTTCCCAGCCAGCGCAGTTTGCCCCGACGCCCGTTATATAGAGACAGCAGCGGAACCGAAAACCAGCAGGCCATGTGCACCATCCCATATGCAGGATTTTTTAAAATGAAAAAGGCGACCGCGTAAAGTGTGATTATTGCCATAAGCCAGAGCATCTGCTTGTGAAAATTGCCGCGATTACATCCTACCATCAGGATGGCCAAAGGTGCAGCACAGCTCCAGTCAGATGTGACCGTCAGTATACAGCCGACCACAGTGATAAGTATCTTCAGCGAGATATTCATTTTTTCCTCGTACCAGACCTTCAGAAAAATCAGACCCCACATCAAAGCCCAGATGATACTCATTGCATTAAACAGCTCATTGCCAAAAGGATTGAAACTCTGATGAGCAAAGTAACAGAAAGCAAAGTGACTGACTAATGCCAGTGCTGTCATACGAACCAGATACTTCCAGTAATCACGGGTGTGGTGATAGCCCTCGGCTACAAAGAAAAACGTGATCGGTGCGGTCAGACGTCCTATACAGTGCAATATGATCTGTGCAGGTGTAAGTGCCTGAGCGTAATCTTCGATCCCCATCCAGGCCAGATGATCTACGGTCATGGCAATGATGGCGATGAGCTTCAAGGCATTTCCACTGAGAGATATTCTTTCTTTTAATGATGAAACATTTGTCATTGTTAAGCAGACTTCTTCTCATTTGATTATACAAAAACAGGGCTTATTAGTCCTGTTGCTTGTTACTGATGGAATCTAAGTTCATTTTATTCAACCTGTATAGGTTTATATGATTCTTTTCAGTTGGATGACTGCTGTTTTATAATCGGATGCACATCCTCGCCTAAAGCCTCTTTCATTTCTTCATCGCTGATATAGTGATTGTTCACCATTGTCTGCAAGACCCATTCCTGTCTTTCTTTCGCCAGCTCATAACCATCAGAGAGCTGATAGATAGCCGGTGCGTTTGGTATGCCCGCCAGTATTGCGGCCTGTCCCAGGGTCAGATCTTTTGCGTTGCTTTCATAGTAACCCTCTGCGGCTTCGCCGATCCCCCAGTATCCGTCTCCGTAATAATTCATATTCGCATATAGGGCAAAGAGTTCTTCTTTTGAATATTTCTGTTCGAGTGCTTTCATCATGAATATTCCGGCTGTCTTTTCTTTCAGATCACCGATATAACCTCCCAGATACAGATTCTTGGCGATCTGTTCAGTTATTGTTGATCCGCCTTCTATGAGATCCTTAGCCAGAAAATTGTGATATAACGCTCTGCATAAAGCAATCAGATCATAACCCTTTCTTTCAAAGAAACGTTTGTCTTCTACCGAAATAACTGCGTTGACAAAATTTTCACTGATCTCATCAAAAGGAACATAATCGTCCTTATCCGTATAGGATTCCACTGCCTTGTCTATCGGCAGATCATTTATCTCTTCTTTATAACGAAGATATCCCTGTCTGAATACAACAGCCAAAAAGCTGCCAGAGATCAGGAGCAGGATAAGAATAATATGAAGAAATATTCTCTTTATTTTTTTCATTATCACTTTAACTTTGATTCTATTATTGAAAAAAGATCAGTCCTGATGTTCAAGCTTTTGAAGATCAAGCCGTTCATATATGCGCAGACCCCTGTCGGCAAATTCTGTTTCCGGAATAAGTTCTCTGATCTTTTCAAAGATCGCTCTGGCCACTTCATCAGAAGCAAAGAGCTGACTGATGACCATGCAGATCGTACCTCTGTGTTCACAGGCTTCGATCATGAAAGGAAAAGAATAGACACTGACGCTCAGCTTGACGGAATCCACCATAGCTTCAATTTCTTCTGGGAAAGTGATCTTGCCCAGATAGGAAAGTCCGTATGTATGTGGATCTTTATTTCCCTCTGCCACCATCATTTTTCTGATCTGCGGTACGATCAGTTCAATCGGATAAGGCTGACTGTCCGCCTGGAGGTAAGCTCCCATTTTAGTTCTCAGACCTTCAACGATATTCTCGGGCTGGATCTGAAGATCCATTATGCTTCTAAGCAGCATGGATCTTTTTCCCGGTTCGTATCTGTCCAGTTCTTTCCGGTAAGCAAGAGAAACGTTGCTGGAAGCGTTGCTGCCACTGTCTTTGTTGAATATGGAACGCATATCCACTGGCGTATAGGCAAGGATCGTCTTATCACCTACATCATATCTTTCCCGCAAAGTTTGACCGATCAATGCTTCAAACAGAGGAACGATAGAACTCTCATTGCTTTTTGTTATTGCAAGCAGAGGTTTCAGAGGTACTTCTATTTCAAAGATACGCCACGTCCGTTTACTTAATTCATACTGTTCAAACGGCAGTTCAAATATCTCTTCATTTCTTTGTCTGGCATCAAATCTGCCAAGGGGTTTTGTATCCTTATATTCCTTAAGGATCTCCTCCATAAAAGAAACATCAGCAGAACTGTCTTTTTCACCAACATTTAAGTGCAAGCCTTCGCTTTCATTGAAATAACAGTTCAATACCGTCCTCAGGAAATTGAGGCTGGCCTTGCCGTCAGCCAGACCATGAAACAGACTCAGGACCAGATCCTTATCTTCATAGCTGAAAAAGAAAAGAAAACCCAGTGTATCGGCAGTTCCTAGCACTCTGATCTTTTCGTCTTTTCGAAAGACCGGTACTTCTCTTATATCTTCTTCTTCGATCGCCTTTACTCTGCCTTCAACGATGACAGGACGCTGTCTGAAACAGCGATGGATCTTCATTGCGCTGACCACGGCCTTTTTAAGTGCGTCTTCATCGATCTTTCCGGAAAGGCTGATCTCCCACTTTATCGTTGATGTCTGATCAGCAGAAACAAACCAGTAGAAAAGCTGATCGTCTGTACTGAGTTTCTTATACATCTTTTTCTTCCTTCTTCAGTGTCCTTTTATTTCTTTTGAAGATCAGGGTTTAAAAACATCTGTGCAATGCACAGTTCCTTTCTGAATCTGCCGTTGTTGAAGATGTGCGTCAGTCTCTCTCCTCCGCAGATGTTTGAATAGATGAAACTATCACATCTGGACAGCAGATATAAAGCATAGAAATAATTGACGGTAGTATCTTCAACGTGGATGTCATAGGTCTCTTCATCCATCAGTTCATGTTCGAGTTCAGCAATGGTCTCGGCCATTTCGAATTGTCTGACGCGATAGCGTTCCTGAGCGATGGCTATGAGCTTGGATCCGAAGACTTTCTTCATCTCTTCCAGCATATCCGCATCTTCCGTCGCCAGTACGATGCCGTCATATCCGTCTCCCCTGAACCACTTTTCGATGTAAGGTATCGCCACTTTCGCATCAACCGGTTTGGCTAAGGCCGCCATATCGGAAATAAAGAAATCCGATCCCCTTAACAGCACCCCCAGCATGCGCTTATTGCCCATGACCGCTTCCGCATACTCTTCCATCTGTTTACGGAAATCAGGATCAAGACAAGTGATGTTGTATTCACCGCCGCAGGTCTTTCCGACAAGCCGGGCAAACCAGGATGCAAAGAAATTGATTATGTATACTGTGTTGTTTTCATTTGAATCTTCAGGTGCGATATTCATCGCAAAATACTTTGAAAGCATCCGATCAGGATATCTTGAACTGCCCGGTTCGATCGTCGTAATGATGTTATAACGGTCAAAGAAAGCTTTCATCTTCGCATAGAATGAAAGGATATTACCGATACCTTCACTTTTAGGTACGATGATCTGAGCATAGCGGATATCTTTTAAAGGCAGATCACTGAGCCACTGGCTTCTTTGGCAAACATGAAGAAAGACATCTTTATGTTTTCTACATGAAACTGTATTCCATTTCAGTCTTTGTGATCAGGATGGTATCTGTATTTATCAGTTCTTTCAGTTTCATACCCAGAAGTATGAGTTCTTCTTCGTTGATACCTATAATGATCACTCTCAGACTGGTCTCTGTCGTATAACCTTTATTATGAGTGTAACCGCCTAACTGTGTAAGCAAGGAAAAACTGATCTGTTTTTCCGTACAGACTTCAACGAGGATTTTCTTAAAACTTTCGACATTCAAGATCTCTTCATAAGTATCTTTATCTTTGATGCCGATGAAGATCTCGTATTTTATACCCTTTATGAACTGATTATCATTCATACCGATTTCACCTCAACAAAACTCTGCTTTGATACTGTCTTTAACGACCAGCGAACATTCCTGATTCATGTACATCGAAAGGCTTCTTGCGAGCTTTATAATATCAAGGTCGTAAGAACCTATTATGTTTATACATAAGGAATTCTCTGAAATAAATCTGCCGTCTTCATGAAGGTATCCGCCTTTGGCACTGAACATCGAGAAGTCGATCTCTTTACGCCTGAAAAACTGCACGACCATTTCTCTGAGCTCGTCTTCACTTACAATTTCATCCTTCAGCTGAGAATCACGACAGCCGATATAGATCTGATATTCTGTAGTATCCTTCATATATTGGGCATTCCTGTACTATTTCCATATTTACATTTTAACGATCCATATTCAATCGGGATTATCTAATACATAGTATCTGTTTGTTCTTATCTGCAGGCTAAGCCATCCGTTTAGAATTAAACTTTATCGAAAAACATGATCTAAGCAGTTTTTAGATCTTTGGCTTTGAAAACCGTTAAAAAGATCAGCTGTTCATATTATAAAGGGACAGATAGTATTCCTCACACGGGCAGCCTTCAAAAGCACCTTTGTTCCAATTTGCCACACGGGAAAGATCTCCTTCAATGAAGAGTTTCTGCAGATTTCTGCAGTTAAGAAACGCTCCCCATTCAATGTATTCAACAGAATCTGGTATGGTTATTGTCATTAAGTCCGGATTTTCTGAGAGTACACAGCCTTCGATCCTTTTTGTCCCCGGTTCGATATAAGCTTTATGCACGCCGCAGCCTTCATATTCACCCCATCTGTCTTCTTCTCTGATTACTACGGTGACTGATTCAGGACATGGATCAAGAACACCTTCCTTGCAGGAATCGGCGATCTTCCAGCTTTCATCTTTATCGGCGATCCAGCCGTTTACCCACGGATAAAGGATGACATCTGCGTCGCAAAGATAGCCCATTGTTCTGCCATCTTCCAGTTTTAACTGCAGGATGCCGTTATTATGCATTCTGGCATCCAGGACCTTAAGACCTTCAAGTCTTTCATCAAGAAAGCTTCCGTTATCGCTGACAAAACCTTCTTTATCCTGCGTCCATCCGTAGATCCTGCCGTTTATCATACACACGATACTTCTTCCGCCTGGCGAGGAAACGACAGCCTCGGGCCATTCATATAGCCATGTACGAAAGTCTTCGGATACGGCGCTGTTAAGCAATGAATTGCCGTCTATATCACAGATCGTTATGCACACGGCAGGAGGCCAGGGATCGCTTGCTCTAAAAAAGACAGCTCCGTAACATAAGCCGTCCGGAAGATCGCCGTAATAACGGTAGCTTTCTTTGCTGCGTACGCTTTCATGATGAAAATCGCGTTCTTCCCAGTTATCCTCCAGTTCAGAAAACCATACACCTATCGGATCATGTAATGCCATTTCGGGATCTCTCCTTTGTGTTATATCTGAAAACAGTTTTAACAGACAACTGTTTATCGTGACAGACATATCTACTGTCTGGATTTATACTTTTTAATTATCTCTTCGCACTTTGACTTTCTCAGCAGAAACAGTGCGATCGCCAGATAGATCGGCGAGAACAGATTGGTCGTGAGTATACTCATTAAGGACTCTTCCTGATTCTGTGCCAGAGATGACAACATATCTCCTCCATAAGTCGCAGTGAATAAAGTGGCAGCAGAAAGTGCAGTATCATACAGGCCATGGATAAATATCAGTGCCCAGAGACTGTCACCACGCAGATACATGGCGGCAAAAAGAGTACCGACACCGAAGGCATAGATAGACTGACCAAGGCACAATACGAATGATGCCCCTATGATCATATTGCTCATATGCATGATGCCGAAGAAGAAAGAAGATATCGCAACGATCCTGAAGATACCTTTTCTGTCTTTAAGATATTTATCGGTCATTATATTGACCTGTATGCCGCGGAATACCGATTCTTCACGGAAGCCGACCGCAAAGCCCGTAAAGATACCTAGAAGGATCATTGGAAGCGGATACCATTCGATCTCCGGCGTTTGAGAAAGATTGGAGATATTGGCTACGAAAAGAAAGATACTGAGGATAAGAAAAGGAAGGCCGAAAAACAAGGTCCGGAAAAAGCCTCTTTTTCTTAATGCTTCTGTCTGATTGAATGCAACGACCATCAGATATGGCCAGAGCACATCCAGGATCTCATGTACTACCCTGAAACCAATCGTCTAATGCAGCCCTTTGCGCAGAACGACAAAGATGATCGTGATCAGAAAACCTGCTTTGATCGGATGTTGCTTTGCCCATTCTGTCAGCTGATTATTTTTCATTATCATGTTATCTCATTGTTATCAGTTATCCGTGAGACCGGAGCAGACGGATCGATTCTGCTTTTTTCAAAGCTTTGTTATATTAATTCTACACTATACTCTGTATCGTTTCCCATCTAGCCGGACAACATAAAGGCCCCATTTTATTTTTTGAACATAAATCAATAAAATATTATTAGAGAGGTGCATTATGGAAACAAATACTTTCTTTCAGGACCTGCTGAATAAATATGATCTGGGAGATCTGCTTGATACCCCTATCCTGCTGCCCGGCGGTCTTCTGCACGAATCTTATAAACTCAGTACCAGCACCGGTAATTACGCCGTCAAACTGATCAATCCAAGCGTTCTCAAAGAGGAATATGCACTTAAAGAATTTGAGAAAGAAAGCAGAATGGAAGATATGCTTTCAAAAGCCGGCGTCAATGCTGTATATCCGATCGCATATGACGGAAACAAGATGCTGGAAGTAAACGGCCGCTATTTCTACCTTGCCGCCTGGTTCGATGGTATGCCATTGAGTATTGATGATGTTACGGAATATCACTGTCAGGCAGTTGCTGAACAGCTTGCCAGGATCCACAATATCGAAGTCAGGGAAACCGAAAAAAGTTCTGCTGTTCTTGATATCGATTTCGACCGTTATCTTGAACGCTGTCAGAAAGCTTCCCTTCCTTTCGCTGAATTGCTGAATGAGAATCTGGAACTATTAAAGAACACTCTTTCCCGCTGCAATCAGTCCATCAGTAAGGTTCCTTCAGTACTGACCTTCTGTCACAATGACTATGACCTGAAGAATGTTCTATGGAACAAAGATCAGTTCAGGATCATCGATCTGGAAGCTGTCGGTTTCAATAATCCTTATCGGGAGATCATGAGTTCAGCCCTGAGCTGGTCCGGTGCTGATGATCTTCGCTTCGATGAAAAAATGTTCGATGTTTACCTGGACAGCTATTTCAGAAACTCACGCCTCGATCTTAAGATAAACTGGGCCGATGTCTATGATGCTGAAACAGGACGTCTGACGTGGCTGGAATTCAATCTGGATAAAGCACTTAAAGAAGATGCTTCTGCAGAAGAAAAAGAAGCCGCGATCCGTGAAATAAACAAGACTATAAACAGGATCATCTGTTTCGATAAGATCAGAGAAGCAGTACTCGCTAACGAAAAACTGAAATAATAGAAAAGCAGGATGTGTGATCCTGCTTTCGTCTTTTATGATCGGCTGTTTTGACCTTCTTTCATAGCTTTCTTCTTCTGATACATGTCCTGATCTGCTCTTCTGAACACATCATCTACACTATGATCCTGTTCAGGATCATACAGGGCATATCCGATCGCACCTTTGACCTTTTCCCACGGTTCAAAATCTTCTTTATCCTGTGCCGCGAGTTTTTCATTGAATTCAGCTACCAGCGATTCTATCTTGTCATAGTCGTTGTTCCTTAATATGACAGCGAATTCATCTCCACCGATCCTGAAGACAGGTGAATGGATAAAGACTTCACAGATGATCTGAGAGATCTTCTTAATACTGATATTTCCGTAATCATGACCGTAAGTGTCATTGATCGATTTCAGATCATTGAGGTCGATCATTGCGATACCGAACTCTTTGTTGCCCTTCTTCAGTTCTTTTCTCAGTTTTTCTTCTTCCTGGTCATATGCCAGTTTGTTTCTGATACCGGTCAGGCTGTCCTTGTGGGCAAGTTCATTCATCTCGGCAGCTTCCTGTTTGGATGTCGAAAGCTGTTTTCTGGTCCTGATCAGGTTCTCGATATAATTGTCAATATCCTTTTCCATCTGGATCATGGACTTGTGCAGGCTCTCGATCTCATCACCGGTATTAATGTTGATCTCTTCAAATGAAGTCTTCTCATTGTTCTTAGACTCATGATACTTGAGAGCAGCAGCTGACAGGAGGTTGATCGGTCTGACTACTGAACCATCCAGGATCCTGATCGTGATGAAACAGATGATGATCGTCATGAGGATCATGGCGATAGCCAGAGATGTGATGAAGCTCTGCTGTTCCTGCCTGATCTCATCCATGGAGATATCGACACCGGCATAACATACCAGATCTCCCTTGGCATTATAGACCGGCGCAGCTGAAGTGACCAGCCAGCCGTATTCTTCCGTGTTCGTGATGTAGGCAGGGAAACCGATATCATGATCTTCGATTATTCCGAAGTTGACCTCATATAAAGGATCGAAACAGCCCGGTGGACATGCATCTTCCAGAGCCGCATCCACGACATAGATGAAATTCTTTCCTTCATAATCGACACTGATCAGATAGAGACAGTCGACATTGTTTACTTCCTGAAGAGATCTCAGCTGTTTTAACAGCGTCTTGAACTCATCGGTATCACGCAGATGCTCAAATTTCGCAACATACGCATCAAATTCCGGAGAACCCCATTCTTCCGAACTGACCTTGTCATTGATCGAATAATAGATGGTCATCAGTTCTTCGGTAATTTTTCCGGCTGCTTCGGAATCGATAACTCTGGCAACCGTTGCAGCGATCTCATCGGTCCTCTCCTGATAGCTTTCATCGACCATCTTGGTGATGGTCCTTGAGCTGATGAACAGAGCGACGCCACTCAGTATGGTCGCAAATATAACTACAAGAATGATGAATTTATTCTTAATATTCAGTTTAAGATTCATTTTGGTACCTCTTTGTTTCTGTCTCTCTTAAACAACGTTATAATAACGATATTTATAAAATTATATCATCGGTTTATCATAATTTGCTTGCGATCGATTTGTCTGTGAAACTGCCGGATCATTTAAGACCCATCAGACTGGCGATCAGACCGATCGTCCCGCATCCCAATATTATAAAGATCGGATTGGGCTTATATTTCTTCAGGATAAAGAAACCGACCGTCATCATCACAAGAGAAAGGATATCGATACTGTTCAGACCGCTCGGGAAAACACAGTTCATGATCATCTTCAAAAGGACTGATAAGATCAGGGCAACCGACATGCATTTGAGAACATTGATGATCTCTGAGATCATCGGGATCTTCTTGTAGCGGCTGTAAAGACAGATCAGCGTCAGGACGATGATGAAGCCAGGCATGATGCAGCCAAGCGTCGCAGCGATCGCTCCCGGAAGACCTGCCAGCTTCATGCCGATAAAAGTCGCTGCATTGATGATGATCGGCCCGGGAGTGAGTTCATCGATCGCGATCAGATCAGAAAACTCGCTGAATGTCATCCAGCCGGTATTGGTCACCATCTGTTCCTCGACCAGCGGAATGACGGCATAAGCTCCGCCAAAGGCAAAGATACCGATCTTCAGGAAACTGAAAAAGATCTTGATCACAAACATCATATCTTTTCCACCTTTCTTCTGATCATCAGTGTTTTAACGACAGCTGTCACGATGCAGATGATCGCCAGATAGAAGATCGAAAGATCAGTTACTCTTACATATAGGAATGACAGGATGATCACTGCATAATAAAAGACATCATTCTTCTTCCTTATTCCTGAAAACATGCCCAGAACGATATCCAGCAGCAGTGCACATACGCCTGCCTGCATGCCGCTTATGAAAATACGCAGATAGATGTTGGATGATATGAAAGTATAGAAATAAGTAACGGCCGCCATGGTGATAAAAGGCGGAAGGATGACACCAAGCTCTCCTGCCAGGGCTCCAATGATACCGCAGCTCAGATAGCCGATGATGGTCGCTGATGAACAGGCGATGGGACCGGGACAGCTCTGGGCCAGAGCGATACAGTCGTCCATATCCTCTTTGCTGAACCATCCGTATTTCTCAACGAAGCGGTTCTTGAAAACACTGAGCATCGCATATCCGGAATTCGCTGTCATGGAAATAAGAAAAGTATTGATGAACAGGATCCAGGCTTTTCTGATCATGTCGTTCATTGTTGTCTGATCGCTTTTTTCTTTGCAGGTTTTCATCTGTAAATCATTATCTCTCTATCCGCCATTCTGTGTCATCTTTACTGATCAGTTTTATAAAACTCTTTTTCCGTAAATTATCTGATCTTTTCTCTTGTATTAATCATGAATTAGGTGAATGATAAGAGTATAGAGGGGAGCTATTATGGACTTTTTACGTGCTAATCAGCTTGACATTATGATGTACATGAGTGGCGTCTGCGGCGTCCTTGCGATCCTGTCTCTGATGCCCAAATTCATGTCACGTCGAAGAAGAAGTATCCTTGCTCTCATGGAGATCTGTTCCATGCTGCTGCTCAACTTTGACCGGCTCGCCTACGTATATCGCGGAGACACGAGCGATTTCGGCGGTCTCATGGTGAGACTCACCAATGGGATGACCTACTTTCTTACGCTCCTAATACCCCTTCTGGTCACCTATTTCATCGGCGATCTCTTCCTTAATGAAGGCGGGATGAAAAGTCTGCCGAAACGTTTCAGGATCTGTGAAGCACTGTTTGCGATCGGCGTCTTTCTGATCGTCGTCTCGCAGATCACTGGTCTGTATTATACCTTTGATGATCAGAACAGATATCAGCGTTCCCCATATAATTTCATCAGTTATATCGTGCCTTTTCTGGTCATCATCATCCAGGAATCACTGCTCATACAATACTCAGACAGGCTGAAGAAGGGCCTTGTCGTTGCCCTTGCGCTGAGTATCGCTTTACCGACGGTCGCCTCGATCATCCAGTTTCTGTTCTACGGCATCTCTCTTACCAGTATCACGATGGTCGCTGTCGTCATCGTCTTCTTTGTCTACACTCTTTATTCGCTTGGCGATGAAGTCGGAAAAGCCAGGACCAGAGAGATCCAGTTCTACAAGGAAGCGCAGGAAAGAGAAGCGGCTCTGTTTGAAGAGACGACTGAAGCTCTGGCCAATGCCATCGACGCCAAAGACAAATACACGAGCGGCCATTCCAAGAGAGTCGCTGTCCTTTCACGAAAGATCGCCGAAAAAGCCGGTCTTTCAGAGGAAGAATGCGAACAGATCTATTTCTCCGGTCTGCTTCACGATATCGGCAAGATTGGTGTCCGTGATGACGTCATAAACAAACCGGGCAAACTGACGGAAGAAGAATTTGAAAACATCAAGCAGCATCCCGTTCTTGGCTATCAGATCCTTTCCAGTATCCGACAGTCTCCCTATCTGAGCGACGGTGCACACTACCATCATGAGCACTATGACGGAACAGGCTATCCGGAAGGACTTAAAGGCGAACAGATCCCGGTGACTGCCAGGATCATCGCTCTCGCTGATGCCTATGATGCCATGACTTCCTCAAGAAGCTATCGAGATGCTCTGGATAAAGAAAAAGTCAGGAATGAGATCCTGAACGGAATGGGAACACAATTCGATATCACCTTTGCCGCCATCCTGCTGAAGATGATCGATGACGGTACGGTCGATGAAGAATGAACGATCAGAAAAACGAGACTGTTAAACAGTCTCGTTTTATTGCTTATCTGCTTCAGCTATCAGGTAGAGGATATTCTTCACTCCATCGATCCCTGACACATAATACCTTTTACCGTCTTGTACGATACACTGATCCTCGAATTCATAAGTCTTCGAAGAACCGTCCTCATAATACAGAAAGACCAGATCAGTACAGTCGGTGACCATATAATTGCTTTCATCACCGATCCCGATATTATCCAGAGCGGATACGAGAGCACTGATCAGCTCAGGATCTTCTGTTTCGTAATTGGCTCCATAGATCCAGCGTCTTCCATATACGACTTTTACCGGCAGATCAGCGGTTTTATCATCTTCTTTTATGACCTCTTCTGTTGTGGCACATCCAGCCAGCAGCACCATCAGAAGCAGAAATATCACTGTTTTTTTCATTACTGTCTTCCTCCTTCATCTATCTACTGTAGAAAAAAGGCAGAATGGTCACATTTCATGAATAATACTATTGATCTCTTACCATAAGAGCTGTGACGAATTCACAGACCGGATCAGAGAATTCGATCACTTCCTGACGTTCAGGAGTGACATTGAGATTGGCCATGATACAGTCGACTTCACCATTTAGGGCTGCGTCAATAATGGAATCGTAATTGTATGTTTTGAATTCCAGATCGGCATTGATCCATAACGCAAATCTTTTGGCCAGCTCGATATCATAGCCCCACAGTTCACCATCCTTATAATAAGTATAAGGTTCTGCTCTTCCGCTGGTAGCGACGATCAGATGATACTCAGGATCATTGGCCTCTTCGATATCCGGCATTTCATAGTCGCTCTTGATGGACCAGCGTTCATACATATCATCAAGGATATCTCTGTTCTCTTTGAGATATTGATTTACCTTTTCTTTAAGATCAGGGATGGCAGTCTTAGGTGAGATAGCTACACAGATATCTGTACCGCCGATATCTTCATCCAGTACTTTGACTCCTTCCAGTCCGTTCCTGATAGCCATTTCCATCTGCAGACGATCATATGCGAAAGCATCTATTTCGCCTTTCTGAACAGCCGCATATCCGGAAAGACAGTCGTTAAATCCTACGATCTGCGCTTCAGGAAGCGTTCTTTTCACATCGCCTTCCGATATCGAACCGGTCCAGGCACCGACTTTCATATCCTTACTGTTAAGCTGTCTGTAATCCGTTATGGAAGTGTTTCTGCCAGCTGAGCAGCCTGAAAAAAGGCTTACTATCAGCAGGAAAGCGATCAGTTTTACTAAAGATATTGATATTGTTCTTTTCATAATTGCTGATTTAATTGTACACCCGCATGATCACCGGGTCTATCACATTGACAGCAGATACTGAAGATGAGACGATTTTGATGTAAAATACTTCTGGACTCACAAAAGCAAGATACCTGAAGGACACGGTTACGGACAGTTTTCCTTAAGTCATATACTGATGTTGGGGACGACCGTTCTGTTTATCGTTTTTATTACATATTTATATATCGGTTCAGATCAGAACAGCCGGATCATTATTTATGAAGCATCGCTGCCGTGCTGCTTATAAGTGAAGTGATCAAACTGATCGTCATGAAATTTACAGGTGTTCCGGTATTGGAAAACCTTCCTCTGGAAGTATGCAGTTTCGCCGGCTATTCCATCATCATCGATTCGATCTTTCCCGGCGAGACCATCATGACAGAACTGCTGCTCATGCTGTTCATGCCGGCAGCTGTTATGGCACTCATCTTTCCGACCACATCGATTCTTCCGGTGTTCAATTTCTATACGATCCAGCAGTTTCTTTATCACGCGCTGATAATCGCCTATGTCATTGCCCGGTACGCTGCCGGTGAATTCTCTTTTTCATACAGCGGACTCTGGAGATCGATCCTCATCATCTTCATACTGATGCTGATAATATATGCCATCGATACCCGTTTCAAAGTGAATTTCTTCTTCCTGAAAGATACCTATGGCAATCCGATGTTGTAACTGATCTGGAGGTATGGCAAAGGCGGTATCGGCTATGTAGCCGGACTGGTCTGTTTCTCGATCACGATGCTGCATATCTTTTTCCTGATCTTTATGATCGCTGAAAAGATCATGAAGAGATAAAGGTTTTTTTTATTTATGTTTAGAAAGAACGATATGCCTGTAAGAAAAAGCAAAAGAATATCTTATCGAACTGCATCGCTACAGAAGTGTTGTCACACTGATCGCCTGTATCGTTACTTTGGTAGTGTCTCTTTCAGCGATAGGCTATGATCTGGTGAACTACAC
This sequence comes from Erysipelotrichaceae bacterium, assembly GCA_017432005.1. Classification (GTDB taxonomy): domain Bacteria; phylum Bacillota_I; class Bacilli_A; order Erysipelotrichales; family Erysipelotrichaceae; genus Colivicinus. The sequence continues at coordinate 222,153 of JAFRKA010000016.1, read as the reverse complement.
GATTAAGGGTAAAGAAATATCTGACCTGTTCAGGTATTTCACCGTTTTAGCCAATATCCTGACTGCTGCGGCATCGAGTTTCATCATCCCCTACGCCATCAACGGTATCAGAAAACAGTATTTCACCTATCCCAAATGGCTGTCGATGTTTCACTATTCAGGTACACTGTGTGCGACCTTTATCCTTATGTTTGTATTCTTCTTCATCGCTCCCCTTGACAAATACTTTGCCTTTGGCGGCAGCAATTTCTATCTTCATATCATATGTCCGATAATGGTCCTGATCTCATACTTGTTCGTAGAATCGAATTACGTATATTCAAATAAAGACTATCTCATCTGCTTACAGCCTTTCATACTATATTCGATAGTGTATCTGTTTAATGTCGTGATCCTGACTGAAGATAGAGGCGGATGGGAAGATCTGTATAAATTCAATACTTTTACACCGTTCTATATCAGCATACTTCTAGTCTTACTGCTGACCTGTTCACTCGGCTTTCTGATCAGAAAACTTTCAGCCAGGCTCAACGCGACTAGACAGAAAAACATGCTCAAAGCCTGAGATGAAGATACCGATCCCCTGGAGATCAAATTCGACATCTACGGTCTTGGCCGCTATGACGGATCCCGCCGGGGAGAGGACAATGATCTTGTCATTCCGTACAGTCTGTTGAAACAGCTATCGGACAGATTCTCCATCACAACAGACAGTCTTCTGAAAACATATGTCAAAGGTCTAATGGATGGCATGAAAGATACAGGATCTGTCAAAAAAGACAATACCAAATAATATGCAACAAGGTCCGTTTCGGACCTTGTTTTGTTTTTTATTCTTTCCAGAGCTCTTCGATCATCTTTCGTACACCGTCATCATTGTTGGAATCACAGATGATGTCCGCGTGTTGCTTGGCTGCTTGCGTACCGTTGCCCATGACGATCGCTTTGCCTGCTGCTTCCAGCATGCTTATATCGTTTTCCGCATCACCGAAAGCGACGCTCTCTTCGATCGGGATATCCATCATTTTACAGAAATTTTCGAGAGCTTTTCCTTTGTCAACACCTCTGATATTCACTTCGATGTGTACTGGTCCTGAAGCGGAGATCATAAGCTGCGGAAATCTTTCACTCAGATCGTTCATCACCTCTGCCTTGTCGGCACCTTCACCCAGATAAAGCAGGAATTTCTGAGCATCCTGATGTTTTTGCGCAAAAGCCTCCTTTACATCATGAGCACCTTTGAAATTGAACAGGATGCCCTTTACCGCTACCTTGCGGATGTATTCACAGACCTCATCATTCTCGTCGCCTCTGACGATCCTTTCTCCGTTGACGACGACTGTTTCGAATACCGGTATCTGCTTCACATATTCCAGAACTTCCAGAGCCAGGTCATGCGGTATCGCATCTTCATAGATATATCTGTTTTCTGCATAATCGTAAACCGCTCCGCCGTTGCAGCACAGAGCATAGCGCAGAAACGGCAGGCCTTTGAGAGCTTCAGGAAGCTCCCTGTGTGTCCTGCCTGTTGAAGGCAGAAAGATCACGCCTTTATCACTGATCCTTTTCAGTTCAGCTTCAGTCTCCGCAGAGATCGTCTTATCATCCCTGAGCAGGGTCCCGTCCAGATCACAAGCCAATACCCGATACATGTTTTATTGCTCCTTTGTCACTTCTGTTTCTTCCATTATATTATGACTGACCGTTTTTAATAGATCATTTGATCTTCGCTATAATATTGAATATAAAGGAGCGGAATAAATGGAATGTTCACATGTCTGGGAACTGATCTATGAAGAAGACTGCGGTGAGATGGACTACAGTTCCTACGGAGGACCGACAGAACACTATATCGTGTCACTGTATCGCTGCTGTCTGTGCGGAGCACTCAAAAAAGAAGGTCACGGAGATCTTAACGGTGATCCTGCTGAACTGCTGGAGATCACTGACGAAGATCGCTATCTGGCTAAGACAAAATAACGGTTTTACTCTGTTATGAAGTCTGATTGAGTATAATAAAATCTGTATGAATATTATTTTTAAAAAACTGCTTCTGTCTCTATCAGTCATATGCATGCTCACATGCCTGTCAGGCTGTTTTGAACAGAAAGAAGATTCTCTTATCAGTTCTGTAGAAGAACTCAACGGTCGTGATATCGGATGCATGTCCGGTTCCATTTTTGATGAACTGATCAGGAAACAGTTTCCTGATTCCGAGATCATCTACTTCAATTCCCGTTCCGAGCTCCTGCTCGGCCTGACTGCCGGCAAGATCGACGGTTTCATTTCTGATGAACCGGTCGCGATGATGATGGTCAGTCAGAACGATCAGGTATCGTATCTTGATGAAGCCGTCGGACAGGTGGAATACGGTATCTGTTTCTCTGACGATTCGATCGAGATAATGAAGGAATTCAATGAATATCTTTCAAAGATAAATGACAACGGTCATATCGAAGAGTTGAGAAACAAATGGATCGATCCTGAAGGAGCACAACAGAAGAAGACAGAATATGAACTCAGCGGGATCAACGGAACGATCAGATGTGTCACTACTCCTGATGCTGCTCCGTTCTCTTTCATCTCCAACGGCGTCTTTCAGGGTTATGAAGTTGAACTGCTGAATGAATTCTGTCATGAGTACGGATATGATCTGGAGATCAGTACCGTAAGCTTTGATGCGCTGCTGACTTCCGTGGCGATGAATAAATTCGATGTCGCCTTCAATGGCATCTACATAACACCTGAACGAAGCAAGAGCGTCAATTTCTGCACTCCGACCTATAACGGCAGAGATGTGGTGATGATCAGAAACGGCAATGTCGCCGAAAACAAAGACTTCATCACCACGATCAAAGACAGTTTCTACCGGAACTTCATTGAAGAAGACCGTTATAAACTGCTGCTTTCAGGAGCTTTTACGACTCTGCTCATATCCCTGTTCTCCATCATCTGCGGAACACTGCTAGGCTTGCTTATCTTCATGCTTTCCAAAGCCTGCAGTCCTTTTGGCAAACTTGCGGACATCGTCCAGAAACTGCTGGCAAAACTGCCGGCTGTCGTCTTGCTGATGCTGCTGTTCTACGTTGCTTTCAAGAGCTCCGCGATCAGCGGTACACTTGTCAGTATCATCGGTTTTTCTTTCATGTTTGCCCATACTTTCTATGGTCTGCTGAAATCCGGTGTCACCTCAGTCGACTACGGTCAGACTGAAGCAGCCATGGCCCTGGGTTATGACAGTCTCAAGGCATTCTTCCATATCATCCTGCCTCAGGCGCTGAAGATCGTCCTCGATCCGTATATCCTGGAAGTGATCGCCCTGATCAAGAATACATCTATCGTCGGCTACGTATCTGTCAATGACATAACGAGATCATCAGATATCATCAGAGGAAGGACCTATGATGCCCTGTTCCCGCTGATCGTGACAGCCGTGATCTATTATCTGCTGTGTACCCTGCTGGTAGTCCTGATCAAAAAGCCGATCAGAGACTATATAGAAAAGAAGGTGAGATACGATGATCAGATTTGAACACATCAGAAAAGAATATAAAAATGCTACACCGCTCAAGGATGTCAACGGTGTGATCGATGACGGTGATGTCGTAACGATCATCGGACCTTCCGGTACAGGAAAATCCACGCTGCTCAGGATGATAAACGGTCTGGAAAGACCGACGAGCGGTAAAGTATTCTTCAACGATGAAGAGATAACGGCACCTGATTACGACATCGTGAAACTGAGAAGAAAAGTCAGTATGATCTTCCAGTCATTCAATCTCTTCAATAATATGACCGTCTTAGACAATCTGGTCGTCCCGCAGATGGATATCCTCAATACAGATAAGGAGAAAGCCAGAGAGAAAGCCATAACTTATCTGAAGAAAGTCGGTCTCTATCAGCAGTCCGACAGGATGCCAAGTCAGTTATCAGGCGGACAGAAACAGCGTGTAGCTATCGCCAGAGCACTGGTCATGGATCCGGAAGTCATCCTTTTCGATGAACCTACTTCCGCCCTTGATCCGACGATGGTCATTGAAGTGGAGAATACGATCAAATGGCTGGCTCAAAGCAAGACGACGATGGTCATCGTAACTCATGACATGCGTTTTGCCAGGGAGATATCGACGAAGATCTTCTATATGGATGAAGGCGAGATCTACGAGGAAGGAAGCCCGAAAAAGATCTTTGATAATCCGACCCGTTCGCGCACCAAAGCCTTTATCGCCAATCATCGCATTCTGGATTTGCATATCGACGGAGCAGATTATGACCTGGAGAAGATCAATGCTTCGATCCAGGAATTCCGCCGTTCTCAGCATCTAACCGACAGACTGACCTATAATATCACATCAGTCATCGAAGAGCTGATCATCCAGACGATCTTCGCTCATGATCCGAAAGCCAAGGCTGACCTTTCACTGTTCTTTGACGGTGAGAAACTGGAATACAAGATCAAGTTTGACGGTAAAAGGTTCAATCCGGTCGATGAAAAGAGTCTGTCGATGACGATCTTTACCGGATCAATAGAAGACTACTCATACCGTTACCATCAGCAGTCTGAAAAACCGAATTCACTGAAGTTCAATTCGAAATAAAGGAAGAAACAATCATGCTTAAACGAATACTGATATCTGTCATGATCCTGCTGTTCATAACAGGATGCAGCGCAAAAAAGGAAGAACCGGTCGAAACCGGACCGACAGAAGAAAAGACAGTCTTTACCTATATTCATGATCCGCGGGAAAACCCGGAAGCCATGAAAGACATCATCGAGAATCCAGATGCAGTATACGGTTTCTCCCCTGACCCGGATTCCACAAGACTGGGGACTTATGCGGAATATGACTGGACCGATCCTGAATTTGTGGCTGATGCCAAAAAACAGCGCCAGGCCTATCATGAGTCGATGGAATCGATGCTCGATATCCTCTACGAAATGAGAGATGAAGGCAAATCGATGGAAGAGATCGCCAGAGCCGTCTCGACTGAAAGAAACAGACTGCGTCTGGAAGCATCCAAAGATGATCCGGAAGAACTGGCCAAGGTCAAGGAAAGCAATCTGGAGACATACGGTCAGGAAGAAGGACCGACACCGGAACAGCTGTATGAGAAATACGGTTCCTGGGCACTGGTAGCACAGAAAGCCTTCAGTCCCAATGTCGGTATGGATGTCGTGTGTGGATTATATGATGACAACTACCAGTTGTACATCGAACTGGGACTTGTCGATTCAGCAGTTCAATAATTTAAAGGACGAGATTCAACTCGTCCTTTTTTCTGCATATTATTTCAGTACTTCTCTCATCGAATCCTTGCCGGTCAGTTTTCTGAAATCATCCGCAAAGTCTTTTACCGCCGCATCGATCGCGGCATTCCTGACAAAACTGTCGATGACATCGGCCGAACAGGTAACTGCTCCGATACCGTATGTGCACAATTCCAGTACCTGATTACAGTTCCTGAAAGAAGCTCCCAGGATCTTGCAGTCATAACCGTTGCTGTCAAAGATATCCTGGATCTTTTTTACAGTCGCCACTCCCTCATAACCCATATTGTCGATCCTGTTGACATACGGTGCTACATATTCAGCACCGGCTTTGGCAGCCAGGTAAGCCTGCAAAGGAGTATAGACTACTGTTCCGCAGGTCCTGATCCCTTCCTTTTTCAGGATGGACATCGCTTTGAATCCCTCAGGAACAGCTGCTATCTTCACGATCGTGTTTTTGCCGAATACTTCAGAGATCTTCCTGGCATCTTCAACGATCCCTTCGGTATCTGGAGCGACAGCCTGAATGAACAGAGTCCTGTCTTCACCAATAATATCACGGATCTCCTGCAGGACTTCTGCAGGGTCTTTTCCGGTCCTGGCCAGGATCGAAGGATTGGTCGTCACACCGTCGATCGGATACAGATCGATCAGTCTGCTGATGGTTTTTATCTCGGCATCATCGATATAAAGTTCCATGTTTATTGTCTCCTCTTATTACCCTATGAATTCTTTGATCCGGTCTATGATCCTTCTGATATCAGAACGGTTATGGATCTCGTTAAGTACTTCCGTAGCCTGAGTGACATTATCCGTGATCACCGCATCAGCACTTGAACACAGAAAATAGCGCTGTGAACCTTTCTTGTTGGCAGTCCAGATCAGAACTTTCTTTCCCTGCTTATGGACAGCAGCGATCGAATCAGCGGTTGCCGACTCTTCTTCCAGAGCCAGGTAGTCACAGTTCAGTAAAGCAGTATCACCGAAAGAAGCGAAGGTCAAAAAACCTGTCTGCATCTCCGGATATTTCGTTTCGATATAATCGATCAGTTCATATTTGAGTGAGATCAGCACTGTCTCATCTTCCATCCCGTATTCTTTGACGATCCTCACCGTATCATCAGCCATCTGCTGATCGGCAGTATTGCCTTTCAACTCGATGAACAGTATCATCTTGCCCTTGCTTGCTTCCAGTATCTCTTCAAGCGTCGGGATCGGTTCACCGTCAACGGAAAGTTTTCTGATCTCTTCGAGCGTCATATCTTCCGGCTTGCGCTTATCTCCTGCCACTCTGGCAAAGTTGCCGTCATGATTCAGGATGTAGTGTCCGTCCTTGGTGCGCTGGATATCGATCTCGCTGCCATACGCTCCGATACTCCAGGCTTTCTCCAGTCCGGAAACGGTATTCTCAGCACCTTCTGCTCCTCCACCACGATGAGCGATGATCTTGACTTGTGATTCCAGAGGGAAGATGCGGTCAAAGTTTGAACTCATTAAGACGGTCACCACGATTACTCCGGCGGCAACAGCGATCAGTCCATACTGATCCAGTTTACGCAGTTTTACTTCCCGTCCTTGATAGCTGAAGACCTTGTTGTCCCTGTATGTAAAATAAAGCTGTGTCATCTTCATGATATAGAATGGTATCGCGATCAGATCGGTTATCAGTGACATGAGCGTTCCTTCCAGCATGAAGAAGACCGTCAGTCCGCGTTTGAGTTTTTCCCCTAACGGCAGTATATCTGTCAGAAATAGCGGCAGGACCAGGAACACCAGGATGACGATGCCCAGCACAGCAGCCATGACCAGAATAAAGACGATATTCTGCCACAGATAATCTTTCCAGTTTTCCCTGATGATCTTCTGTGACTGTCTGCCTGCTTCTTTGATCGGCAGTTTATCGATGATGATACCGTGCATCATAAACAGATTGCCGATACCGGTCGCAATGAAAACGATCACTGCCATACTCGACAGGATCAGATATAATGGGGTATCACCTATGACTGAAGAAATAAAAGTCGGAATATAGAAACCCTTGGTCAGGGAGATCGAGAAACCGATACCCAGCAGCGGGGCAATGAGGACGATATAAATAAGGATACCTATCCCTTCGATACTCAGGAAGCGCGAGATGCAATTAAGAGCTTCCATACAGCTGCGCCAGACTGAGACGTTTTCTTCCAACAGCAGATTCCGGCTGAGGATGATCTTGGCATTGAGGTCGAGCGAAACATATACAAATAAAGATGCCAGGGCGATCAGAATGATCAGGATACCCTGCCAGGTCGTAAAGATGAATGTAAAATCACCTGAAGTTACAGCTACTCTTCCGGTACTGTTCAAAAGAAGCCTGAACAGCCTGCCCAGCAAAAACAGCCAGATCCCCAGGATCACTTTTGTAGCAGCCTGATATCTGACGATCTCAGGTATCGCTTCAAGATAAGGTGCCAGTCTGGCATCCTTATCGATCATGTATTTTTTCAGTTTCATTTCCTAACTGAATTATACACCTGATACACATGGCACACCGACTTCCTTATAAGCTAAAATATAATCAAATATAAAACTCAGGAGGATTTGAACTATGCTGATACTGGTCGGAGCACTGCTGGCAAGCTACCTCGTACCGCTGGCTCTTTATTTCTATCTGCGTTCTGCTCACAAAGACGACAAAGACTACAAGAAAGACTGCTGGAATCTGCTCTGGAACGGACTGATGCTGGGATTTCCGGTCTTCGGTTTCTCGCTGCTGTGCAACATCCTGTTCAAGGTTAGCCATATCAGTGACAGATTCCCGATCATTGAAGTCTTTTTCAGCGCCTTTATCCTGAAGGCCTTCTCAGAAGAACTGATGAAATATCTGCTGGCAAACAAGACCATCAGAAAGAATCATGCGAATCTCAGTTTCCTGGATCTGATGGCTTTCACGACGATCTCCGCGATCGGTTTCGAACTCATGGAAGCAGTCGTTTATATGTTTGAATCCAATGTCCCCCAGATCCTCGTTCGCGGCATCACGAACATGCATGCTGTCTTCGGACTGATCATGGGATACATCATCGCCAAAGGCTACAAGAAAGGCAACAAGAATCCGGTGCCTCTGGGTATCTTTGTTTCAACAATGATCCACGGTATCTATGATCTGTGTCTTGATGAAGCATTCGATGCTACCGACTGGGGCATGCTGTCATTACTGATAGCCTTTATCTGTCTTATCATCAATATCGTCAATTATATCTTCATGAACAAGGCTCGCAAGGATCCATATTATACAGATCCGCTCTTCCCGGAAGAAAACATCGAAACGATCCCACAGGAAGAAACAGTCTGATCTGTGTCATGGATGATCAGTGTTACTAAGATAAACAAAGAGTCACTGCTGTGACTCTTTATTGTCATTCGTTTTTCCTTTATATTCTATGCACAGCATCGTCAGGTCATCGAACTGTTCGTTGCCTTTGACGAATCTGTCGACAGCTGCACGGACATTTTTCAGGATCTGTTCCGGATCATCATCCGGTGAAGCATTCAAAGCTTCTACCAGTCTTTCCATACCGAAGAGTTCCTCGTTTCTGTCAGTTGCTTCAGGAACACCGTCGGTATACAGGAAGATCTTGGAACCCGGTTCAAGAACGAGTTCATAGTCTTGGTAAGTGACGTTCTCCATACCGCCAATGACCAAACCATGACGGTCTTTCAGGATCTCAAAGTTTCCATCCGGCCTCTTGACGATCGGATACTCATGTCCGGCATTGGCAGCGATCAACTTACCGGTCGAGATCTCCAGGATACCCAGCCAGACTGTGACGAACATCTGCTCGGTATTGCTTGAGCAGATCGATTCGTTGGTGTGCTTCAGGATCTCTGCCGGTGTCTCATCGAACATCGCGATATTATGCAGGATCGTCTTGGATACCATCATGAACAGTGCTCCCGGTATGCCTTTACCGCTGACATCAGCCATGACCAGACACAGATGATCGTCATCGATCAGGAAGAAGTCGTAGAAGTCGCCGCCGACTTCCCTGGCCGGATCCATCGAAGCATAGAGTTCAAACTCCTCACGATCAGGAAAAGGCGGGAAGATGTGCGGAAGCATGCTGCGCTGGATATTGTAACCCATCGACAGTTCACTGGCGATGCGTTCCTTCTCACTCTGTTCCTTATGCTTATTTATCAGTTTCTGTTCTCTTCTTTCGATATAGTAGGTGATCGCGCCAAAAGCGATGGCCAGAAACGAAGATACCGAAGCGATATAGAACCAGGTATTTTCAAACAAAGCTTTCTCTTTGATGATCTCGACAGAAGTCGTGAGGCTTTCTTCCTGCGGTGAATATCGCAATTCCACATCAAAGGTATAGTTACCACCCGGCAGGCTCGTATAATAGACCGGGAAAGCTGTACTGGCGTTTTCCACAAAAACATCCTCATCAAGCCCGTTCAGCTGATAATAGACGAAAGGCTCGACCAGTGAATATGTAAAGGTATACCCGTAGATGGTCAGTCTCGTGGTGTCTGAAGGAATGATGAAACGACCCTGCTCATCCGGGAAGATCAGATCGTTATCAGCTGCGACATAAGGGATCGAGAAACGCAGTTCAGTGATGCTGTCGTACGGTGCTTCGATGTTGACCTTGGCAACACCTGTTGCTCCGGCGATATACAGATCATGATCATCTGTCAGTTCACTGTAGGAGTTGGCTGTCGCGATACAGGGCAGACCGTCAGACATCGTGTAATGGACAGCGTTGATGCCTTCATCCTTTAACATCTCATCGGCCTGAACGATATAGATACCGTCACTGCTGAGAACCCAGAGTTCGTTCTTGCTGTTTTCATACAGATCGAAATTATTAGAATAAGGGAAAGTCTCTATTGAGGTCAGTTCGTATCTGTCGTTCATGTAGGCGATGGTGTTGCCTGTAACGATCCAGTACAGATCTCTGTAGCGGCTTTTCTTGATACGCATTACGGAGTTTGAATGCAGGCCTTCAGCATATCCCAGATGTTTCGTTCCTTGAACACTGATGATGAAAATACCTCCGCCGTCTGAACCGACGATGATATCTCCATTCTCTCCCTCGGTGACATTAAGCAGATCGGTATTGAAGATGCCGTCCTTCTCATCATAGGAAGCGACTACTTCACCATCACGGATCACATTCACACCGCCGTTGCCTGCCACCAGGATCGATCCGTCTTTACATTCATAGACGGTCCTGATCGCATCGATGGTCATACCGTTATCCGTGTTATAGATCTGAAGATCCCCGTGGTCATAGCACAGCAGACCGTAACGGCGCCAGGTCGAGATCCACAGGCGATCCTGACTGTCACGGATCATGGAACGGATCCGGCAGTTTTCCAGCATCTTCAGAAGATCGTCTGTTTTGTTGCCTTCATAATCGACGACTGTTGAATTCAGAGGCACTTTTGAAACGACTTTATCTTCATCCAGAACGATCAGTCCTGTATCGGTAGCTATATACAGATCATCGTCATATATGCAGGTAGAATTGACGACTCTCTTTGGCAGTTCATATCGGTCAAAGATATCCGTAAAACGGTTGTTGACGATCTTCATCACGCCTTCTCTGGTCGAAGTGAACCAGAGGTTTCCTTCGTAGTCAGTCATCATATGTCCGATGGAACTGTCCATCGGCACATTCTTCAGTTCATGGAAACCGTCATCCCTGATCACACCGATACCGTTGCGGGCGCAGATCCAGATATCACCGTCAAAACATTCAAAAGAATCAAGCTGATACAGCGGTGAGATATCGATATGTTCATAATCATTCGGATCATCTTCAGGAGAACCGTGGAACACTTCATTCGTTCTTGATTCCATATATAAGGATCCCGGTTCTTCAGGATCAGGAAGCATACAGTTGATACCTTTAAGCTCTGTTTTACTGAGCTCATAGTATTTCAGGAGTTTACCGTCTCTGCAGGTGATCAGATCACCGTCATTGTTGACGCAGTATACTGTACCGTCAGCAGCAGTCCTGACTTCCTGAATGAAAGCTTCACTGAGTCTTTTATCTTCCGGATAGCTGAGCTGTCTGTCCTGATCAATGATCGCCAGACCGATAGTGGTAGCGACAAAGATATTTCCTTTATCGTCTTCCGTGATGGAGCGGACGGTATTGGATTTCATGCCGATCATCATATTCCATTCATAGAATAAACCGTTCTCATAAACACTGACACCTTCATCGTTCGTACCGATCCACAGGCGGTCTTTACTGTCGACATAGAGACACTTGACGCTTGATGTCGCATCAATGATACGTTCAAAATGACTTCCGTCATATCGGATCAGTCCGCTGTAACAACCGATCCAGATGAAGCCTTCACTTGTCTGAACGATGTCATTGGCTTCCGAAGTCGGAAGACCGTTCTTGTTGTTGTAGAGGACGGCTGAATAACCTTCATCCTGTCCGATCGGATCGACATTGATGGAACTGTTGTGCTTGCCTCCGCCTGAATCGTAATTTCCTTCTTCAGAAGATAAAGGGATCGCCTGCACAGCAGAAAAGACCATTATCAGGATACAGAGAATGAATGGTATTATCTTTTTGTTTAAAGGTTTTCTGCTCATTGTTTTGTGTCAGATATATTAATATTATACTACTCCAGCCATGTTTTCTAATTGATATGTATCCAACAGAAAAGTGAGTGATCGATCACTCACTTTCACGTATCGTTATCAGTCTTTCATTCAGACTAAAGATGTTTAGATGATCCTGATCTTGTGCTTCCGGAAAGCTTTATTCAGTTCAGGAATGATGGTATTTTTCAGTTCGACAAATTCTTTCATCGTTCTGGCTGAGACAGGTACGGATATCGAGTAACTGTCACCGTCAAAACTGTCTACGGTTATCTTCGCTTCCTTGTTTAAAGCCAGCTCATTCTTCTCCAGAACTTCTTCGATGATCTTCTTCAGTTTATCCAGATCGACTTCATTGCCGACCTTGAATTCCAGCGGTCTCGTATAGCCGGAATACGACAGGTCTTCGATCATTACCGTGTTCATGACGGTATTGGGGATCGTGATCAGTGTTCCCTGTTTCGTTTCGATACAGGTATGACGGAAAGTGATCTCTTTGACCGTACCGGAGATGTTCTTTTCTTTCAGATAAACGACATCACCGACCTTGAACGGTTCATGCAGAGTGAGGAAGAAACCGGAGATGTAATTGCTGAAAGTGGTCTGGGCAGCGATACTGATGCCTACTGCCAGGATACCACTGGCTCCGAGCAGCGAATCGCCTAAAGGCTTGATCGCTTTGATCTGTCCTAATACGATCGAGAAACCGACCATCCAGATCATTAATCTGATCGTCTTGATCACATACATGTTGGCAGATTCTTCACCTTTTTTCACTCTGAAACGGTCGATATCTTTTACCAGGATCCTGCTCAATATCCAACAGGAAGCGGTCGTAACGATCAAGAGCATGATAAAATTCAGCAGACCTTTTTCAAATAATGAATCAAACATTTTTCTGTATCTCCTTATTGATCAGCAGGATCTTCCCCTTCTTCTTTCTTTTCTTCGATCAGCTGTTTATTGACAAGCTGTGCAAACAGACCGTTAGCGGACATGAGTTCGTCATAGGTTCCGGATTCAGCGATCTTGCCCTTTTTCAGCATGACGATCCGGTCGAAATTAATGACGGTCGAAAGACGGTGAGCGACCATCAGGACCGTCGTATTGAGATTCAGAACGCTGTCCAGGACTTTCTTCTGCGTGATGTTGTCGAGAGCCGATGTCGCTTCATCCAGGACCAGGACCTTTGGATTACGGATCAGGGCTCTGGCCAGCAGGATCTGCTGACGCTGTCCGCCGGAGAAACCGCTGGAATTGGACTGTGATACCTCGGTATTGAGTCCCAGAGGCAGCTCACGGACATAATCGGCGATACAGGCTTTTTCCAGTGCATCCCAGACACGGCTCTCATCTACGGTCTCAAAACAGCCGAAGATCACATTGTCGTAGATCGTTCCCGGGAACAGTTTAGAGAACTGGAAAACGGAACCGATCTTCTGACGCAGCGAACGCAGATTGAGATTGATGATATCTCTATCGTCATAATAGACGATACCGGAATCCGGCATCTCCATGCCCATGATGACCTTGAGCAGTGTCGACTTGCCGCATCCAGATTCACCGACCAGAGCGACCTTCTCACCGGCTTTGATATCCAGGGATACGCCGTCAAGGCAAGGAGGCTGCAGCGGGTCATAGCGGAAGTGGACATTTTCGATTCTGATGTTGCCGCGAAGTAATGTCACGAATTCCTTCGATCCGCTCTGGGTCGACTCATATTCGAAGATCGGACTGATGTTTTCAGCCATCGTCTTCATCCTGAAGACGGTCTCCATCGTTCCGATCAGGGTATTGATGACGCTGAGGACCATGGCAAATGAAGATGTGAAGACCATGTAGTCTTCTCTTGTCAGACCTGCAAAGACAGTCGTACCCATCAGCGTGATGGTCGTTGCTGTCGAAAGCGCCGAGATGATCAGACTCTGATTGCGGATCACGAATGGCTTGCTGTAGTTGTTATGCAGGATGCGACGGTACATATCGGCCCACTTCGCATAGATCTTCTTTTCCGCGCCCATGCTCTTGATCTTCATGATGCCCTTGATCGCCGAATAGAAGAAGCTGTCTGATTCCATGCTGATATTGACAGTCTCGCTATTGATGGCTGCATCCCAAACAGAAACGATGATCGAGAAGATGACTCTGACGATCGAGAAGATGACGGCCGGTATGAACAGATCCTTTGAAATACTGTTCATCTGGATCAGATAGGCACCGGAGAATGAGAAATTGAGCAGGATGTCCAGGAAGACATTGACGATCGCCGATGTCAGATTGTTACACTGTGAAAGTCGCTTCGAGATCTTTCCGGAAGAGTTACTGGAGAAGAAGGCCCGCGGCAGTTCCAGGATCTTGGCCATGACGACACCCTGGACTTTTACTGAGATCCGGTTGCGGATACCGAAAAGCAGTTTTGATTTAAGAGCGGAGATCGTCGTATTGACGATACTCAGGCTGATGAACACGGCAAACATCATCCTGAACTTATCCAGCTGTCCGCTTGGATCACTGAGGAAGTCGTTATAGATCCACTGATTGATCTTTGGCAGAGCCAGACCGATACCGGTCATGATGCCGCTGGAGACAAGCAGCAGCATGACATCATTAAAAGTCAGATAACGGAAGACTGAGGCGATAAAAGTCTGCAGTACTGATGAATGCCAGCTCAGTGGACGGGTAAAGACATAACATTCAGGTTTCATGGACCGGGTGAAACTCCTGGTACAGAAACCGCTCTTTTTGCCGTTTGGATCCATCCAGCGGTAACCGACCGTCGTCGGTCCGATCACATACGGTTTATCATTCTTATCAAAGCACAGGATATACTGGGTCCTGTCTTCTGTTTCTTTTAGAATGTCGTCAGACTTGCGGTACATGACACCGGCGCCTTCCATGATCCTGACGACCAGATCATCGATCTGATAGAAACCGTAGACTCTTGAAGAAGAGATATTGAAACGGTCCAGAATGTACAGTAAAGCGCTCTGGACATCATCCAGGCCTTTCTCCATACTCTGGATCTGCTTGTCTTCCATCAGGGCCTTGTCAGCATATTTCTCCAGAGTCTTGTTTATATCTTCTCTGCGTTTTATCAGTTCGGAATTAAAACTCATTGTGAACTCACCAGTTTCTTATACATTCCGTCCTTAGCATAAAGCTCATCGTGAGTGCCCTGCTCAACGATCTTTCCTTTCTGCATGACATAGATCCTGTCACAGTCGATGATCGTCGAAAGACGATGCGCGACGATCACACAGGTCGTACCTTTCTCCCTGATCGATCTGATGACCTTGTCTTCCGTCAGGGCATCCAGTGCTGAAGTGAACTCATCCAGAAACAGCACGGTCGGTTCATGAGCCAAAGCTCTGGCCAGTTCCAGACGCTGGATCTCACCTCCCGAGAAGTTGAGTCCGTTCTCCTGGATACGGACATTGTAGCCCTGTCTGTCAGAGGTTATACGATCGTGGATCTGGGCATCTCTGGCAGCCAGGATGACTTCAAAATCCTCGATCGTCTCATCCCACATCTGGATGTTGTTGTAGACTGTATCATCAAAAGTCACGGCTTCCTGATCGACCGTCACGATCGATGAATGGAAGACCGCATCCGGTATCTCTTCACGTTTTTTGCCGTCATAGAAGACGTCACCGTTCTCGGCCGTATAAAGACCGGCCATGATCTTCAGTAAAGTGCTTTTGCCGCAGCCCGTTCCGCCGACCAGAGCGATCATCTGCCCGGGTTCCACATCCAGCGAAACATGATCAAGAGCCGGATCATCTCCCTTGTTGTAGCGGTAGGAGATATCTTTGACACTGATGCGTCCGCTGAGCTTCTCATATTCTACTCCTTCTTCCAGCGGGATCTCATCTTCAGAAGGACGATCCATGATATCGTTGACTCTTTCGATATTGGTACGCATCGTCTGCATCGTATTCATGGTACTGAGTGCACTGCTCAGAGAACTCTGCAGGTTGTTGAAGATATTCATGAACAGGGACATCGTACCGAGCGTGATCCTGCCGATACTGATGAAATACGCACCGATGAACAGACGTACCGCTTCGATCATGAAGGAATGGATGCTGTCCACGGCTGAGATGATCCTGTTCATCCGCATCGTACCGGCCTGGCTGTCTTTCACCTGCATCAGTGAACCGTACCACGCATTGAAGAAATCTTTTTCCGATCCGGTCGATCTGATCGTTTCGATCATGTTCATACCGTTGAGGACGGAAGAATTGAATTCGTTGGAACTGGTCGCATTGACTCTGGAAATGATGGAATTCTTTTTCTGCAGTCTTATCGTAATGATGAAGTTGATCACTTCAATAGCCAGACAGATGATCGTGATCGTACTGTTGTACGAGAACAGGAAAAAGAAATAGAAGATCGTCATCATCGTATTGATAGTCCGCGGTACCAGTGAATTCATGATCGACTGTTCCAGTTTCTCATTGCTGTCGAGCCTGCCCATCAGTTCACCGGCCGAATACTGTTCATAGAAAGACAGCGGCAGACTCAGCATCTTCTTGATCATCCTGCTGTTGGACTGAGCCGACATCTTCCGGCTGGTCTGATTGACGACTCTGTTCTTTGCGATCGAAAACAGCAGCTGAAAGAGCGTTCCCATATACAGCAGGATCATGATGAACCAGGCCAGGATATCACGGGCCTGATCGATCGTCTGCTTGTCACTGAAGTCTGATCCGTTTTCCGCCAGGAAACCGTCATAGCTGACGATGCTGTCCATATAGTACTTCATGCCCTTGGAAAGCAGAGTATCCAGCCAGATGCAGATCAGTGTCAGGATCACCATGATGATGATCGGTTTTATGATCGGACTGATCCTGTCTTTGACTATGGCAAACATCGATTCCTCGTGTCCGCCTGAGACAAAGTCTTTTCCTTTGGTGAATATCAGAGCTTCTCCGGAATAATTACGCTCAAAATAATCTATCGGCGACTTGTATTCACCCTTGGCCGGATCGATGATATGTATATTGTTTTTGCCGATTTTTTTGACGATCGTATAGTAACGCTTCTTCCAGCGCACGATCACCGGCATCTTTTCTTCTTTAAGTTCTTCGATCGTGAGATTTTTGGTCTCGCATACAAGACCGTATTTCTCTGCTGCATTCTTCAGCTGTTCAGGACTTGAACCGTTTCGGGAAGCGATACACACTTCACGCAGTTCTTCCATCGATACGAACCTGCCGAAATAGCCCAGCATCATAAACAGCGCAGTTGCGCCGTTTTCACCGGTAGTCATCTGGATGCGGATTGGAATTCTCATTGTACTCTTGTTTAATTATATCATCTGCCGGACATGATGATTTATCATGACAGTCAAAAAAAGACCGCATTAGATTCCGGTCCGCTATATATCTTTTATTCAGTTTTTCAAGATCATTATTTATAATGATCCGCATCATTTTAAGCAAATAAAATGCCGGGTTTTGTCCCGGCTGAAATCATTATTACTTTTTTTTCCTGAAACTTGTCAAACGATCATTTTCTGCAGCAGAAGATCCCTTCCGCATTTACCGCATGGACTTCAACATTTTCATAAAGACCTTTTAAACGCTCTTCCAGGCTTGCCTTTGTCTCAAAAGGAGGTGTGAAGAATCCTTTCGGCATGTACAGATGTTTTACGAACCAGTCAGTACGTTTGAATTTTTCGACGATATAGAAACAGCCGCAGAAGATACCGCCCTTCTTCAGGACGCGATATGTTTCACGATAGGCTGCATCCTTGTCCGGAAAGGCATGGAAACCGTTGAGTGACAGAACGATATCAAAGGTTTCATCCGCAAACGGCAGTGCACCGACATCGCCCTGTACAAAAGTGACATTTGTGATCCCCATGGCTTCAGCTCTTCTTTTCGCGTTCTCCATCATGGAAGCCGAATAATCAAGACACGTGATCGCTGCATCTTTCATGGTCCTGTATACCGGCATCGTCAGGACGCCGGTGCCGACCGGCACTTCCAGCAGACTTCCGGAAAAATCCTCCTCAACAGGTGCCAGGGCATCATTCAGATACTTTGCCGCCTTGTCGTCATCAAGTCCCCAGACGACACTGTCCAGCACTTTGCCTAAAAGCGTCGAACGGGTCATGATCCCGTCATAGACGCTTCCAAAATCACCCAGCTGTTTATATGACCTCTGTATCTCTTCGTGTCTGTCTTTCATATACACTCTCCCCCTGCTGATTATAATAATATACCTTTAGACGATTTTTTAATCCGACCAAATAGAATACAATATCTGTATAGGCAGTGGAGGCATTATGAAAAACAGAATCAGTACTATAAACAAGATCATCATGATCATGACTCTTGTCCTTTCATGTCTTTTCCCTTCGACTTCGATAGTCATGGCAGATGAAACAGAAGGTATCGAGGAATGGATCGAATCAGAAGAGATCTTTCTCGACAAGGTCAGATATGAGACCAGGACCAGAAAACTGACAGTAGAGATCACTCAGACCAAGGAAGATATCGCTCATGAATATGAGCTGTATATGCTGATCGAGGGAGAACTCGAAAACAGTATCGGCAGATTTCTGAGTCTTGGGAACATCCTGTCGATCCTTGGCATTATGACGGTCGATACCAACGACAGAGTCAGAGTCTATCTGACCGGCACCGGCAAGATCACGATCACGGATCAGGAACTGTATTTCGGTGAAAACGAAGAAGTCAAGGCCGGAACGAAAGTCCTGATCGGTGTCGAATCATATGATGAGAACTATGTTCCTTCCAAAAGCAATCTCGTTGAACTGACGATCGGCGAAGAGAGTGCCGAAGCCGGAGCCATCAATGCGATCTCCGGTAACGATGATAACAATACCCCGAACAATAACCAGACCGTTTCTGACAATCAGACTTTTAATGATTCCGGGATCTCACCGCTTCTGATCGGCGGATCCGTTCTCCTTCTTGGAGCTGCAGCAGCGATGATGATGCTTGGAAAGAAAAACCGGAAGAAAACTGATGTCACTTCAGTAAAGAAACAGAAAGGCGAAAAAGAAGCGAAGAAAGAAGAGGATGAAGAAGATAATCTCAAACCGTCGCTGGAAGACAAGACCGTCTTTGTTTGCACAGAAGATGAAGAACTGATCAAAACGCTCAAAAACAGACATTATCTGGAAGTAGTCGAACCGGAAGAAGATTCTGAAACAGAGCCGGATGAGGCTGCTGCTGAAGCTGAAGCACATCTGTATATCTGCGATATCAACGATGAAGAAAGACTGAATGAGGTCCTGGCAAAGAAGAAAGACGATCTGGAAAAGATCCCTCTTGGTCTGGTGATTAATAAATCACTGCTGAACGTGATCAAAGAAAAACTCGAACAGCTGAAAAACGATAAACAGATCGTCGGATATGTTCCGTTCAATGCCGATCCGAAAGACATCATGATCAGACTGATCCTGCCGATCTTAAAACCAGATCTGAAGTCTGACGCGTCTCTGGAGAACATCGGAATGGTCTGTGATCTGTTAGGCATACCTGGTGTTTCATCAGTCATAAGTGCCTTCGTCTCCGGCAGGGATATAAAGTCGACTGTCGAAGACGGTGATCTTGGCATTACCGGTACGGCAACGATCATCTCCGATGTCGCTTCGATCCTGGGCATGGATACTGTGGCAAGTGTGAGCGGACTGGTCAATGATCTTGATGCGATCGTCACGGCGACCGGGTCCGGTACAGGAGCCTATGAAAAGAAAAACGGTCTGCTCGGTGCCAAAGACATCGTCGATGTCGTAAAGGATCTTACCGATAAAGACTGATAATCGATACAATGATTATCACAGCCGGCATTGCCGGCTTTTTTATCGGGAGTTTATCCTGTTTATATGTTAAAATTGATGCGTATCGAGGTGAATGAAAATGAATATTGAGGATAAGATCGTACAAAACATAGCTGAGATCGTCAAGGAAAAATACGGCATCGAAGCTGATGAGAATCTCGCGATGGTCGAGATCCCTAAGGACAATACCAAGGGTGACTATTCTACCAATATCGCCATGCGTCTGACCAAACTCCTGAAACGCGCTCCTAAGGAGATCGCTGAAGAATTCAGAAGTGAACTGCTTAATCGACTTGACGAAGTTCAGGATATCGAAATAGCCGGACCGGGCTTTATCAACTTCTGGCTCAAGAAGGATGCGATGGCCGGAGTCATCAATACCGTCATCGATGCCAAAGATGAATACGGACACTCCAACGCCGGTAACGGACTCAAAGTACTGGAAGAGTATGTATCAGCCAACCCGACCGGTCCTTTACACTGCGGACATGCGCGTGGCGCCTGCTGGGGCGATTCCTGTGTCAGGATCATGAAAGCCGCCGGTTATGATGC
Organism: Erysipelotrichaceae bacterium; assembly: GCA_017432005.1. Taxonomy (GTDB): domain Bacteria; phylum Bacillota_I; class Bacilli_A; order Erysipelotrichales; family Erysipelotrichaceae; genus Colivicinus. The sequence goes on along the minus strand of JAFRKA010000016.1, from coordinate 201,900 downwards.
CTTGAGAGAATACTACATCAATGATGCCGGAGCACAGATCCTCAATCTGGGCAAATCTATCCTCGCCCGTTACAGAGAACTCTACGGTCTGGATTTCACCCTGCCGGAAGACGGTTATCACGGACCTGATGTCATCGAGATCACTAAAGAGATCAATGAGATGTACGGTGACAAATACATCAAAATGCCGGAAGAGGAAGCTGTAGCCGAACTCAAAGAGATAGGCAAGAAGATGGAACTCGAAAGGATCAAGAAAGACCTGGAATATTTCGGCTGTGAATTTGATTCCTGGGTATCCGAGCAGTGGATCGTCGATCAGGGCATGGTCGATAAAGCCATTGAAAAGATGGATTCCATGGGCCTGCTTTATGAAAAAGACGGAGCTGTCTGGTTCGCGGCGACAAAATACGGTGATGATAAAGACCGTGTCCTTCGCAAATCAGACGGTTACTATACCTATATGACTCCGGATATCGCCAACCACCTGTACAAATACGACAGAGGCTATGAGCTGCTGGTAAACATCTGGGGTGCCGATCATCACGGATATATCCCGCGTATGAAGGCCGCCATGGAAGCATTGGGCTATCCGCGTGACAATCTGCAGGTCGATATCTGTCAGATGGTCAGAATGATCGAAAACGGTCAGGAAGTCAAGATGTCCAAGCGTACCGGTAATGCGATCACACTGAGAGAACTGGTCGACGATATCGGCATCGATTCCGCAAGATACTTCTTCCTGTCCAAGGCTCTGGATACACATCTTGACTTTGACCTGACACTGGCCAGGACCAGGTCGAATGACAACCCGGTATACTATGTTCAGTATGCCTATGCGCGTATCTGTTCAGTTCTGAAACAGGCGGATAAAAAGGTTGAAAAACAGGATACCTATACACGGTTAAGCAATCCGAAGGAAGTCGATCTGCTCAAGCACATAAACTCCTTTACGGAAGTCGTAGCCGAAGCTGCTGCTACCCGCAGTCCTAACAAGATCTGCAACTATGTCTATAAGCTCGCTACTTATTTCCATTCTTTCTACAGCTCCTGCAAGATCAACGACAAGAACGATCCGCAGCTGACCAACGAAAGACTTGCGCTGGCTGAAGCGACCAGGATCACGCTGAAAAACGCTCTGTATCTGCTGGGTGTAAATGCTCCGGAAGTCATGGAGAAAGAGGAAAAGAAAGAAGTGAAGAAAGAAGAAGTCGTCGTTCGTGATCTCGGTCAGGATGAAGAATTTGCCGATGACGGACAGACCAGATTCATCATCAGAAACGATTTCTGGAAACTCTTCCCTGAAGCAAAGATCGGTATCATCGTATGCAAGGGCATCAACAACAAGATCGAAAAAGAAGATCAGTATTCTGAACTGCTCAGAAACGGCGAGAAAGAATGCCTTAAGTATCTTCCGGATGCGGAACTGTCCAAAAACAGAGTCATATCTGTCTGGCGTGATGCCTTCAGCAAGTTCAAGACGAAGAAAGGAGCCAGATCTTCGATCGAGGCTCTGCTCAAACGTGTCTACAAAGGCAATCATATCGGCAATATCAATCCGCTGGTCGATATCTACAATTCAGTCTCACTTAAATACGCAATGCCATGCGGCGGTGAAGACATCGACAAGTTCGTCGGCAATATCTGCCTGACGATGGCTGATGGAAACGAAGAGTTCGTGACCTACGGCGGTGACGATGAGAACGAATCTCCGTATGCCGGAGAGATCTGCTACAAAGATGATCAGGGTGCGATCTGCCGCTGCTGGAACTGGCGTGAAGGCGTCAGAACGATGCTGACAGAAGATACGAAGAATGCCTTCATGATCATCGAACTGGTCGATCCTTCAAGGACAGAGGAATTCGAGACAGCGCTGAATGAACTGTCTGAACTTATCAGTAAGAACCTGGGTGGTGAAAACAGGATCGAGATCCTGGACATCGATAAGCGAAATACAGTTTTATAAAAAGATAAAGATGCAGACATTTGTCTGCATCTTTAATAGTTATACTCCATCAGATCGACAGTGATATCACCGGTATCTTCATACCAGACTCCCAGATCACCTGCCGACATGAAACCGGCTTTCTCATAGACTCTGTAAGCCGGAATGTTCCCTTTTACGACATCGAGATGGATCGCTCTGGATGTCTTTCCTGTCTCCTCGATGATATACTTCAGAAATTCCTGCGTATATCCTTTTCCCCTGAATGCCGGATCGATACCAAAGAGATGCAAGACAGCTACTTCCTCATCCTTCAGCTTTCGTGACCACTTGCCTTTTTTATACATCTCATCTTCATGTAACGATATAACACCGGCACCCGCTAGTTTTCCTTCTTCATCCATGACATAGACAAGGTCTTTATTCAGATGATCTTTAAGATCGCTTCTGGCAGGATAGACGTCTCTGGTCCAGCCGGGTCCGTATTCATCGTACTGCTGCTGCAGGATGATGCGATCATATAATTCACAGAGCTCTTGGAGCTCGTTTTCTTTTGCCAGTCTGTATCTCATTTCACCAAACCATAAAAACAGTCTCTTGTGATATCGATCAGTTCAACAGGATAGACATATTCTGCTGTATGCAGACCGGGATGTTTCTCCCCTGCACCGATACCGAAGAAGGCACCTTTATGTCCTTTCAGATAGTGAGCGAAATCCTCGCTCCAGCGCATCGGTTCTTTCAGAAGTTCGCCGTCAAGTCTGTCCAGTACTCTCTGTGCTTCCTCTTTATCATTGAAGACAGCCGGAAAGTGATCGATCTTCTCATAAGAGAATTTCAGTTCTCCCTTGTTCATATCGATATAGGAGATCAGCTCCTCTTCCAGTTCTTTCAGATTCTCGTCAGTGGTGCTGCGAAGAGTCAGATATATCTCTGCTTCATGTGCCATGACGCCGAAAGTTTTTTCTCCGATCTTCACCCCAATGAGGGTGATCATCTTCTCCAGAGTATGGTATCCTTCTATCTTCTTAAGTATCTCTGCGCTAAGATGACCGGGAGAGATTCCAAGTTCCGGATAAGCCGCATGACTACTTTTTCCTTTGAGTCTGATGATGAGCCCGCAGGAAGTACACGCAAAAGTATTGTATGAGGTAAATACCTTTCCGAATGCAAAACCGGGAAGATTATGCTGACCATAGATCACATCGATCTTTTCATTGAATATATCCAGGCATTTCTTTGCGCCTTCGCCGTTCTCTTCAGCCGACTGAAACAGAAGAAAAACGTTGTTGTCACAGCCTTTTTCTTCCAGCAATAAAGCCAGCGCACATAGAGATGTCGCATGTCCGTCATGTCCGCACAGGTGTCTGGCCTTGTGATCATCACAGGTCACCGCATCATAATCAGCTCTTATCGCAATGTTCTTGAGACCTTTCGGTGAACGATAGACATAATAAAAACCTCCGGGAAGTTCATAGTATTCCATGGAAGTGTTTCTGTTCATGAATTCAGTGATGATCTTTCTGGTCTTTTCTTCTCTTTCCGAGCTTTCAGGATTTTCATGCAGATCAGTAAAAAGTTGTTTTATTATTTCATTCATCGGTTTTTTCTTCTTCACTTATGATCTCGGCATCTCTTTGCAGAGAGATGTTCTTGCGGAAATATCCGGGTGTCATTTTTTTCAGTCTGATGAAATTGCGGGTAAAAGTCTTGTTGTTGTTGTATCCGACAGCAGCAGCGATCTCAACGATCGGATCATCTCCGGTCAGCAGCATTTCGCAAGCTCTGTTGATGCGCAGATAATGCAGAAGGTCATCGAAGTTTTTCTCGACCAGATATAACAATGATCGGTTCACATCGACATAGCTGACTTTGAATTTATCCACGATATCGGAGATCTTGATATCTTCCGTATAATGATTGTTTATATATGACAGGATCTCGAAACTGACTGATTTGTCTTTCTCCTTGAAGATATGTTCCTTTGCCTGATAGATATTGCGATATTCAGAAGGTGAAAGATTCATACGCTTGGTAAAGGTCTTGATCAGGTAAGAAGCATCGGAGAAACCGACGAATTCAGCGATATCATTCAGGGAAAGATCGGTATAAGTAAGCAGATCGACGGTCTTGGTTATGCGCATTTCGTTGACCAGATCTGAGAACGACAATCCTGTGACATCCGAGATATATTTGGAGATAGATGATTCCGACATATAGAAGATCTCCGACAGTACCTTAAGTGTGACGTTCTGAGAGATATGCGAATAGATGTACTTGTAGATCGCCGGGCGGTCATCCAGTTCCATCGACTTGCCGTCGATGCGCTTGAGATCGACTTTGGAAGCGATACGGACGAAAGCGATAAGCAGTTCGATGAGCTTGTTGGAGACAAAGATATTGCTTAGGATCTTTTCCTTGGGAATATCATACATCGATTCTGTTCCGACTTCCGCCTTGATCTGATCCATGACCATCGTGACATAACGCACTTCTTCTTTCGTCAGCTGGATCACCGGATTCTCGACGATCGGATTGATTAGCGAAAGAAATTCACCTGAAGTGTTGTAGTTATAACGGACATCGTAAAGGAATTCGCTGTTGTAGACGATCTTGATGAAATGGATAGGTTCTTTTACTTTGGTGATGATGGTCGTATCCCAGGGCAGGATCGCCACAAAGGAATTCTGTTTTACCGGATACTCCCGACCATTGATCATGATCGTAGCTTTTCCTGATAAAAAGAACCAGAACCTGGATGAAGTATGGATCAGCGGTTTGGTTTCAGAATCGATATATTCGATATCGTAAGAACAGAGTTTACGCTTATCATAACTCGAACAGTACTGTTCCTGGATCTCTCTCAGATCGGCGTTCTTCATTTTTCTCATTATAAACCAAGTTGCCTCGTTCATAAAGAACGAGGCAACTGAGAATTGTTATTCAGATTGTTATGATCAGCTTACATGATCATCATCGCAACAGTTACGATAATGATATTGGCGATACCGATGACGATGATCGGCTTAAGTGCAGCTTTCATATAAGTCGGATATTCGATCTTGGCAGTCTGTAAACCACCCATCAGTGCACCGGCAGTCGGAGCAAAGAGGTTGATAAGGCCGTTGGCTGCAGAGAAGATCAGGATCATTACTTCAACAGAGAATCCTAACTGGTCAGTAACAGGACCCATGATCGGCATTGACAGTCCGGCCAGACCTGAAGTCGAAGGTACCAGGAATGACAGCGGCAGATAAAGGATGTATGCCAGCGGAGCATAGATGAAGCCCGGAACACCACGCAGAGTATCGGCGATAACGTTGACCAGCCATTCTCCTAAACCTGTATTGCCCATCAGGACCGTTGCACCTCTGGCAACCGCGATGATGAAGGCAACAGAGATCAGATCAGCAGAACCTCTGATGAATGTTTCAACGAATTCAGCTTCGCCCATACCGTAGATGAAACCGATGACGATAGCCATGATGAAGAAGAGTGTTGCGCCTTCATCGAAGTACCAGTAACCCATCGGGATACCTTCACCCATGATGAACTCAGACCATCCTGAGAACAGAGTTACGCCATAGTCTTCCCAAGGAATGAAACCGCAGATCATGACAGCGAATGAAAGACCGAAGATCCAGAGAACGAGTTTCTGCTTGCCTGAAAGTTTGGCATTGGCATCATATCCCTTGGAGAATTCATCTTCCATGATCTTCTGTTCCTGCAGTGAAAGGAAAGTAGAGCCCTTGTCAGCTTTGACTTTCTTGGCATACTTCAGGACGAAGTATAAAGCAATAGCATAAGAAGACAGCCAGAGCACGACACCCAGAGCGATCATCTTGCCTGTATCAACAGAGATGCCGACACCGTCAAGAGCGCCAACAGCAGCCATCGTGCAGAACGGGTTGATCGTTGAACCGAGAACACCGACACCGGCACCGAGCGCAACAGCCAGTGCGCCGGTCAGAGTATCCATACCGGCTGCGACCATTGTGGATGCGAGCATGATGTAGAACGGAACAGTCTCTTCGCACATGCCGTATGTCGTACCACCGATAGAGAAGACGAACATGACAGCAGCGATCAGGATCTCTTCACGGCCGTTCAGTTTACGGACGAGTGTAGCAATACCGGTATCCAGAGCACCTGTAGAATTGACGATGCCCAGGAAACCGCCGATGCAGAAGATGAAGGCGATCAGGTCAGCACCTGAGCCTGCAGCATTAGAGAATCCGTCAACGACCGATCTGATGATCGTAGAGAATCCGGCAGCTGTAACACCGCTGTCCGGTATAGCAGCAACGATCCATGATAATACGGCGAGAGCCAGGATCATCAGGATCAGGATAGTGAAAGACGTAAGCATCTTTCTAGGTTTCTTTTCCATTTATTCCCCCTTTATTTTTCTTATGGAATATGTTTATCCACTAAGCGTGGATGATCGTACCGGTCTTGCCCTGCAGTGCTTCCTTGGCTTTTTCCAGTGAAGTTATCAGAGCCTTTCCGTTTTCAGTTTTTTCAACATAATCGATGCATGATTCGACCTTCGGCAACATACTGCCCTTGGCGAAGTGACCTTCAGCGATATACTGTCTGGCCTCTTCAAGCGATATTTCCGAAAGATCTTTCTGATCAGGTTTGTTGAAGTTGATGGAAACTTTATCAACAGCCGTCAGGATCACCAGCATGTCCGCCTTAAGATCCAGAGCCAGTTTTGCTGAAGCTCTGTCCTTATCGATGACAGCCGCAACACCTTCGTACCAGTCACCGGCTTTTACTACCGGAATACCGCCGCCACCGACCGTAATGACGATGCAGCCCTGAGAAACGAGTTTTTCAACTGTTTCCAGTTCGACGATCGACACCGGTTTAGGTGAAGGAACGACTCTTCTGTAACCTCTGCCGGCATCTTCAATGAAGGTATAACCAGTCTCAGCTACGATCTTCGCTGCTTCTTCCTTGGTGTAGAAGGAACCGATAGGCTTGGTCGGATTTTCAAAGGCACTGTCAGCTTTGTCGACTTCGACCTGTGTAACGACTGTCGCAACAGGCTTGTTCATGCCTCTTTTCTTGAGTTCTCTGCCGATCGACTGCTGCAGATGATAACCGATGTAACCCTGGGTCATTGCTCCGCACTCCGGGAAAGGCATCTCCGGTGTTCCGCCGACCTTGTTGTGAGAATTCTCAAATGCCAGGTTGACCATGCCGACCTGCGGACCGTTACCGTGTCCGACAACGACATCATAGCCTTCCTCGACCAGATCCACGATCGTGGAAGCGGTCTTCTTGACCAGCTCCAGCTGCTCCTGCGGCGTATTGCCCAGAGCGTTTCCGCCCAGTGCTATAACTAAACGCTTGCCCATGATTATTTCAGCGTTGCATACATGACAGCCTTGATCGTATGCATTCTGTTTTCAGCTTCGTCAAATACCTTTGACTGTTTTGATTCAAATACTTCGTCAGCGACTTCCATTTCCTTGACACCGAACTTCTCGGCGATATCAGCACCGATCGTCGTGTTCGTATCATGGAATGAAGGCAGACAGTGTAAGAAGATGGCGTGCTCATCAGCGTTGGCCATGACTTCCTTGGTCACGCGGTAAGGTTCAAGAAGTTTGATCCTTTCAGCCCAGATATCATCAGGTTCACCCATGGATACCCAGATATCGGTATAGATGACATGAGCACCCTTTGTGCCTTCTTTGACATCTTCAGTAAGAGTGATCGTGCTTCCGTTTTCGGCAGCGATCTTGCGGCAGGTCTCTACCAGTTCCTTGGCAGGCATCTGCTTTTCAGGACCGCAGGCAACGAAATTGATACCTAACTTGGCACAGACGACCATCAGCGAGTTGGCAACGTTGTTTCCGGCATCGCCCATGAAGACGAGTTTCTTGCCTCTCATGTCGCCTAAGTTCTCTTCAGCGGTCATAATGTCAGCCAGCATCTGAGTCGGATGGAACTGCGTAGTCAGACCGTTCCAGACAGGAACACCTGATTTTTCAGCCAGTTCTTCAACGATCGACTGATCGAAGCCACGGTATTCGATACCGTCATACATTCTGCCCAATACTCTTGCAGTATCTTCAAGAGATTCCTTCTTGCCCATCTGTGATGAACCCGGATCAAGATATGTAACGCCCATACCCAGGTCTCTTCCGGCTACTTCGAATGAGCAGCGTGTTCTGGTCGAAGTCTTTTCGAACAGCAGAACGATCTGTTTGCCTCTCAGATAGTCATGAGGAACACCATTTCTCTTCAGTCTCTTGAATTCAGCCGCCAGATCCAGCATGTATCTGATCTCGGCAGGTGTGAAGTCCAGCAGCTTCAGGAAGCTGCGTCCGCTTAAATTAACTCCCATTTTTTCTTTTCTCCTTTAAATTAGTCTTCTCTGATAATAGGCATAGACATACATCTCGGGCCGCCTCTTCCTCTTGAAAGTTCGGCACTCGGGATGGTCAGAACATTCAGGCCCTTCTCACGCAGGATCGCATTGGTGACATCGTTACGCTCGTAGCAGACGATCGTTCCCGGAGCGATACACAGCGTGTTGGAACCGTCATTCCACTGTTCTCTGGCTGCTGCGATCAGATCATCACCGCCGCAGTAGATCAGTTCGACATTATCAACACCGGTATATTTTGCCAGAATGTCTTCGAGTTTCATGTCCAGACGCTGGATATGCAGGTCGTCAGGATTTCTGTCTTCACGCTGAGTCGGAGTGATCTCATATACTTCCAGCGGACCGATGATAGCCGGATGGACTGTATACTTGTCATAGTCGATCCTGGTAAAGACAGTGTCCAGATGCATGAAGGCACGGGATTCAGGGATCCTGAAGGCCAGTACAGTACGGATCTTGCAGTCATGATCATTGAACAGATTCCTGGCGGCAAGTTCGATTGCATCCGGAGAAGTTCTCTGAGAGATACCGATAGCCAGTACCGTATCAGTCAGATTGAATACGTCACCACCCTCGATGTTTGCGTGGTAGTCACGATCATAGTAACGCTTGATCAGACCTGCAAAATCAGGGTGATATTTGAAGATGTAGTCAGCATAGATGGTTTCGCGGTTTCTGGTAGGGAACTTCATTCTGTGCAAGAAGACACCTTCACCTACAGAAGCGAACGGGTCTCTCTGGAAATACAGGTTAGGCATCGGATCGACGATCAGATCATCGCTCGGTGCGATACGGTCCTGCAGGGAGTAAGCCTTGATGCTGTCTCCCATCTCCTTGAGAGTGATACCTTCCATGGTCTTTAAGACAAGGTCTTTACCATGGTAGTTGGAAATAAGATAGTTATACAGTTTGTCCTGCCATCTCTTGGTCTTGATATTACCTTCAGACAGCCACTGATAGAGGAACGGTTCAACGAGTTTCGGATTCTGTTCCAGAACCTCAGTCATCAGATCCTCAAGATATACGACTTCGACACCGTTATCTCTCAGGATCTTGGCGAATGCATCGTGTTCTTCCTGAGCGATCTTAAGATAAGGAATATCGTCGAACAGCAGTTCATTCAGTCTGTCCGGTGTGAGATTCAGCAGTTCCTTACCTGGTCTGTGCAATAAAACCTTCTTTAAAGGCTTTATTTCACTGGTTACATGAATACCTTTCATTTTCTCTCCTTATTATCAGCAATGGACATATGTAAGCGCTTGCACATGTCCCTGTACCTCTATTTTAAGTAATTGATTTTTCCAAAGAGGGACATTTCTGGTCTGAAAGATTGTAATTTCTGTATTTTTGCACAAAAAAACCGCGATCTGTGTCAGCGGTCATGTACATATTGGCGTGCCTAGCAGGACTTGAACCCGCAACCTTTTGGTTCGTAGCCAAACACTCTATCCAGTTGAGCTATAGGCACATCTTTTTTTATAATACCATTATTATTTATTATTTCAATATTGAATTAAAGACAGATAATATGATAGTATACATATGCTGTCCATGTAGCTCAGTTGGATAGAGCATCCGCCTTCTAAGCGGACGGTCGGGAGTTCGAGTCTCTCCATGGACGCCATTAGCAATCGAAACACCTGTATGGTGTTTTTTCATTACAGACGCCTGAATTGCTTCAGGCGTCTTCTTTCTATAACCAGATCTGCGGATATTTATGGAACGGTCTGTAGTCCAGCGGTCCGTCGAATTCGATCTTGTAGACCGGAACGAATTCATCTTCTTCAACATGCAGACCATTAAGCTCGATGCGATAATCATCAGTATAACGGAAATCGATATCCTCGCCGGTCGACAGTTTCGTTACTCTGACAGGTTTAGTATAAACACCATCGAAATACATCCTTCCGCCTTCAGGTGAGATCCAGTTCCAGAGATAGGCGGCTTTGAGATCTTCAGCGTAAGTGATGGCTGAGATGCCGTTTCCTCCCCTGTACCATGATCCGGAGATCAAATTAGGGTGCAGACGTCCGTAGACTGCTTCACCGTTCTTTTCCAGCCACTTTCCGACTTCTGTGAGAGGCTTGACCACATCGCTTGGGATCGATCCGTCTGCTTTAGGACCGATATTTAACAAAAGATTTCCGCCATTGCACGCACACTGGTTCAGCATCCTCAGGATCCTTTGAGCAGTGTAGGCATAAGGCAGAGCCTGTCTTTCATCAAGGTAACCCCAGGCGATATCATTGAAAGTCATGCAGGCTTCCCAGTCTCTGTCCAGGACTCTGATCTTGCCTTCCGGTGTTCCGAAATCTTCCGGCAGACGGGAACGGTCATTGATGATGATGTCCGGCTGCAGAGCTCTCAGACGCTGATTGCGGCCCAGTGAATCCCAGGCTTCCCATGATTCCATCGGCTGAGCGACATCATACCAGAGGATATCGATCTTGCCGTAGTTGCTCAGAAGTTCCGTATTGAGTGCTTCAATATAATCAAGGAATCTCTTGCGTGCTTCATTGTCATAGGCACATCTTTCTCCGTCCGGATGACGCCAGTCCATGATCGAAGAATAGAAGCCGATCTTCAGTCCTTCCTCACGGCAGGCTTCCACGAATTCTTTCACGATATCACGATGACAGCCATAATTTACGGAATTGAACGGATTGACTTTGGAATCCCACAGTGAGAAACCTTCATGATGTCTGGTCGTCAGGACCATGTATTTCATGCCTGCCTGCTTCGCCAGTTTCGCCCATTTCCTGCAGCATCCCTCTTCAGGCATAAACTGATCCGCATACTTTTCATATTCTTCCTTATCTATACCTTCCATCGACATGACCCATTCATGTCTGCCAATGATCGAATACAGTCCGAAATGCACGAACATGCCAAAACGGGCTTCCCGCCACCAGCTCATGCGCCGGTCACGTGATCCGGCTATCATTTTTTCATAGTCAGCCTTCTTCAGTATTTCCATTATTTTTATCTCCGTTTTCTATATCATCATTATAACGTATAAAAGAAAACTCACATTGCTGTGAGTTTGTAAACAATAAGATCTTATTAATCAGTTATCGTTCTTTCTGACACCGAAGAAACGCAAGACTCTGAGCATCAGATTGATGAAATCAAGTTCCAGCTGCAGAGCAGCGAAGATCGCATAGTTCTCATTTTCCGCCTGAGAATAATATCTGTCTATCATCTGCATGTCATAGGCGATCAGACCCAGGAACAGGATCGTCTCGATATAACATAAGGCGATCTCCATGCCTGATGCATGGAAGATGAACAGATTGGCCAGTGAGAGAACGATGCAGGCGATCATACCGGTGAAGAACAATGTTCCGAAGCGGCTCAGATCGAGCTTCGTCGTCTTGCCGATGATGGCCATACAGCCAAAGACGATCGCCGTCGTCACGAATGCGAACAGTACAGAAGCAGCTGTATAGACAGCCAGAACGACTGACAGTGTCATACCGTTGATCAGCGAATAGAAGATGAACATCATTCTGACGGTTGCCGTATCACGTCTTTCCAGATCATGTCCGATCATGAAAGCCAGAACCATCTCAGCGATCACCAGCGCCAGCATGCCAAACATATAGGCGCTACCCATCAGCGGCAGAAGATACTGTCCCGCATATGCACCGACAGCGCTCAGACCAAGACCCAGTCCCAGATATGTAAAGACTCTGGAAAGAAAGTCGGTCCTGCTGATATGATCTATTTCCACATAGTTATCAAAGTTATTCATTTTAAAACCTCCATGACATCAATTATCGTCTTATCTGTTCTGTTTTTCAATCACCACAAAAATTTGAGGATGATATAGGATACGGCCATTCCGACAGCCATGCAGCTGAAATGTGATGTTCCGTCCACTCCCGGCAAAGCTGAGATCAGGATCAGGTTGATGATCGGCCTGGCCAGGTCATAGATACCGGAGAAACCGTAGAAATACATGACGACGAGGAAATAGGTTCCCATGATGCCGCAGATGGCACCGGAAGCGCCGATCGACATCGTATAGTCATCATGATTGCTGTGTCTGATCATCAGTGCCAGCAGGTGTCCGAAGATCATCGAAGCAAAATAGATCACCAGCATATACAGGTGCCCGAATGCATACTCTACAAAGGTACCGATGTTGTATAAGGATACCATGTTGAAGAAGAAATGCATCAGCTCCTTATGCGTAAAAGCAGACGTGACAAGACGGTGATACTGGCCTCTGTTGAACACCATGTGATATGACAATCCGAGGTCTTCAACATCCAATTTTCCGCTTCTCACCAAAAAGAAAACGATTACATTCACTAAAATCAGCAAATAAGTGCAGAAATACCTATACATACTTAAATTATATATTATAATTTATAACTGTACCCAGGGTATTTGCCCTGGAAGGTACGGTTGATGTGTATGAAAAAGAATATATTTGAAAATCTAAGAGCAGATCATAAAGCTCTTCCTAATACTACTGCCACTGTTATATTGCTGATATGTCTTATGACCTTTTCAGTTGCTTTCTTCATGCCGAAGATCGTCAGTGCCAGTACGATCGCGAAAGATGTCTGTTCTCCATACGATGTCGTCATCTCACGCCGCAAACTGGAAAACTACCGCGATGTGACAGAGAATGTTCTGAAGCAGGAAGAAGAGAAAGAGTATGTCGAGATCGAGGAACTGCTGCCTAAACCTGTCTACAGCAACTTCGATTACTATGCCTACGGAGGATGGTATCAGAAGTGGAGCGCAGCAGGTCAGCAGGTCTGGTCACACGCCTTCGATCTTTACCGCCGCGGAAAGATCCACGGTGCCACAGCCGGATACTGGTGTACCTTCTTTGCCCAGATGTGGTTCTATGATGTCTACGGCTTCAATTCATCTGGAAATTCACCTGCCGGTGACGGTTCCCAGTTTGCCCGTACAGTCTATGAGACAGCTGTCTACTATGATGAAGACGGCAATCTGAAACATTACTTCCAGCTGGACAGCCGCCCGATGACCTTAGGAATCGTCTCAACGACCAACTCCTATGACGGTTCAGGACATGTCCTGTGCGTCGATGAAGTCGACTATATAAACGGAACGATCACGATCTCGGAAGGCAATGTCTCCGCAAGCGGTGATGTCAGGATCAGATATACCATGAGTCTTGGCAGTTTCTACGCTCAGAATCCGGGTTACAAGGTCTACTGCAACCCGACGCCTGAACTGCTGAAAATGCTGGGATACTGATGATATCCTCTCTATAAAGAATAAAACAACGGCCTAGCCGTTGTTTTATTTATACCTGTTAAGTTGTTTGACTTCACCGTTCTGGATGACATACATCGTCTCCAGTGTAGCCGTAAGGATCAGTTCCCTTCCTTCGCTTGTGAAGATCCGATACCAGGAACTGTCATAATCATCTAACGGTTCCATCACCGTTTCCTTTACTTCATAATCGATATACTCACTGTTATCTGAAATGAAATGGGTACGTAATTCCTGACCGTTGTAGCTGTCCAGTGAATCACTTTCATCACCTTCCCAGTATCCGCTCACCAGAAGATCGATATCTTCTTCACTGTTTTCGATCTCTCTTCCGCTTCTGACTTTTCTGTCATCGTTCCAGTCCGTCAGATACGTGTCACTCAGATATTCTGCTTTTGCAGCCGTACCGGCAGTATTCAGCAGTTGTTTCAGGACCTGATATGCTCCATCGGGCATATCCTTGTCATAATCGATCCGCACAGACTTCCGGTATTTCTCTCCTTCCGGCAGGAAATAGAGAGTCGTATCCGTCGAAGGCGCATCGAGGACTTCGATACCTGTTTCCGGGAATTCATCCCAGCGGGACATATTGTATTCTCTGACGATACTGTCCAGTTCTTCCAGCAGTCTGTCATCAGGCAGCTTATATTCATGGACCAGGGTCGGATATGAATGTTCAGGACTCTCTTCCACGCGGTAGATCAGATTCCCTTCCTTGTCTTTTTCCAGAGAAGTGTAATATCTTTCTCCCAGCATGCCTCCGCCGCTGAAATGAGATACCCCTACCAGATTCTCATACTTCGGATCCATCTTTCTGATCTGTTCCAGTGATTTGGGTTTTCTTCTGCCGAACAGTCCTGTAAACATCACGATACCTCCTGTCAGGATCAGGATCAGTAATAAAATGATCAGTCCTTTTCTTTTCATTCTTTACAGCTGAGCTTTGCCTTTGCAGTAGGTCTGTTTTACAGAATAGTCATCGTTCAGTACGACGATATCCGCATCATAACCGGCCAGGATCCTGCCCTTGTGATCATCCATCCTCAGATAACGCATCGGGTTGATGGTCGCTGCATCGATCGCGATCTCAAACGGCACGAGAGCTTTTTCGACTAGGATCTTCAGACCTTCGTTGACTCTGAGCGTTGAACCAGCCAGCTGTTTCTTGCCGGTCGTGATATGAGCTGAACCGTCAGGATAGATCTCGACATCCTGTCCGCCGAAATCGAATACTGAACCGACTTCATATCCCTTGCACATAAGTGAATCGGTGATCATGATCCCGTAACCCTGTTTCTCTCTGAAAAAGATGTTCAAAGCGGCATAAGTCGAATGGTTGCCGTCACAGATACATTCCGCATAGGTATCATGGCATCTGAACGCAGCACCGACTGCACCGTTGGCACGGTGAGACAATGCTGTCATGCCGTTATAGGTATGAGTGAATCCTCTGGCACCGTTGGCCACAGCCATCACAGCTGTCTCATATGTGGTGTCGGTATGACCGATCGAAACATTGACACCTGTGCTGGCGCAGTATTTAGTCAGAGCAAAATCCTCGTCATGTTCCGGAGCCATCGTGATTATCTTTATCATTCCGCCGCAGGCTTCCTGATATTCCTTGAATTCCTCAACTGTTCCCTTGACGATATACTCTTCCGGCTGTGCTCCCTTGTATTTGACATCGAGATAAGGACCTTCAAAGTGGATACCCAGGATCTCCGCACCTTCCGGTTCCTCTTTCTTCACTTCCGCGATCTCCGCTACAGCCTTCTTCAGAGTGTCATGAGACTGAGTCAGGGTCGTCGGACAGATACCGCAGACACCTTCCATTGGCAGATCCTTAAGCCAGGCCTTCAATCCGTCCTTGCCTCCGGCTGTCGCATCATAGCCGTGATAACCGTGTGTATGGACATCATAGAAGCCAGGAACGATCCTGAGTTCACCATAGTCCTGATCGACCGGTTTTGTATCATAATCAAAAATACTTCTTATCACACCGTCTTCGATCTCGATCTGAGCAGGAACGAAAGCGGATGCAATGTAGACTCTCTTACTCTGAATTATCATTTTTTTATTCTCCTCTATATATAATAATAACATAAGAAAATGTGTATAATTGAGATGGTAAAGGATACGAAATATGCCTCAGAGAAAAATTATCAAAGCTTCTGACCTTTCCGGTCTGTTCATCTATCAGGATCCCAAAAGAGGGACCATCTTCTATGATGTCGTGACCAAAAAAGGCTACATCCTGACCAGCAGTGATGTGAAGATATATACGATCTACAGCGCCATGCTTCCGATGTGTATCATCGTCTCTGCCGGTATCCTGTCGATGTTCTCGATGAACTATGCGAGCGCACTGATCGTCTTCATCGCCATGTTCATCCTGTATGAGACACTTTTCAGAGCTTTCTTCTTCTATAAACTTCCGGTCGCCGAAAACTGGCATCCGATCAAGAAAGAAAGCCTCCATGTCACAATGGCCAGAGGTTTCAGTAAGCAGCGTCTGATCATCCTGATCGTCCTGCTGCTGCTTCTGTCGGTCATGATGCCACTGTATGCGATCGTAGAAAATATGCAGGGCATCAATCTCTACTGCAGCTATATCGTCGGTTTCCTGACTTTGACAGGCGCCATCATCTCGATCATGGCTCTCGTCACAAAGATAAAGAACGATTATTGAGTTCAGATCCCAATTGTTACAAACCCGGTCTTGATCAAGACCGGTTTTTTTATTATTTGAATTTAATCTTTCCGCTGCTCAGTGCTTCATCGAGGACCTTCATCGTTTTGAGCGTGAAGCTGTTGAGCTTCTGAGCTTGTTTCAGATCCTTCTTATTAAAGATCTGTTTGAATACCGTGTATTCATGATAGTGCGGTGAATCCATATGCTTATTCAGTTTGTATTCTTTTACTGTTCCGTCGTTTTTCACGTGTCTCACATGCATGATCACGCTGGATGCCTCATCGGATTTGATGTAACCGAGATCGCCCTGGATACAGACGCTTAGCGGTGCCCGGCAGTCCTTGGCTGCTACGGAAGTCGCTTTGAAGCTGCCGTAGTCCATCACCAGTACACCTGAAGTATCGATCTTTTGATGCATATTCGGGAAGTATTCGACTTTCTTAGGCGTTCCGAATAATCCTGTGATGAAGTTGATATTGTAGATACCAAGATCCATCAGCGCACCTCCGGCCTGCTTATAATCGAATGCCGGTAAGACGATACCTTTCTTGAACTTGTCGTAACGGGAAGAATACTGTGAGAAGTTGATATCGATCATCTTGATATCACCCAGTTCCGGCAAGAGTGCACGGATCTTTTCGTAGTTAGGCATGTGGATCAGTGTGACGGCATCAAAGATGATCCTCTTTTTCTTTTTTGCCAGATCGATCAGTTCCTTCGCCTGGGCATATGAAGGCATGAACGGTTTCTCCACGATGACATGTTTATTGTTTTCCAGAGCCTTTTTGGCGATCTCATAGTGCAAGCCATTTGGTACAGCGACATAGATCACATCGATCTTCGGATCGCTCAGGACATCATCATTATTCAGTGAATAATAAGAGATACCGTATTTCTCCTTGAGATTCTTCAGCTGTTCCTCGACCGGTGAAGCGATACCGACATAACGGTATCCTTTGACAGTCTGAGTCGCTTCGATAAAGATCGGAACGATGAAACCTGAACCGATTATTCCTACATTGATCATATTTTCTCCTCCTTGTAGTTAAGGCCTGCATCCTTCATGGCCTTTTCCAGTACATCAACACTGATCAGTGTCTGTTTATTGTATGCATATGCTTTCTCCAGATCCCTGCTGTTATAGATCCTCTGGAATTCCTTCAGCTCATATCTCCAGCCGACAAATTCGTCGTTCATTACGGATCGGTGTTCCTGCTTTCCGTCATTGAATTTCATGATATAGTCACAGCAGCGGCTCGTCGAACCGCGGAAACGCAGATAGCCTTTATCACCTTCCACCATCCCGTAGCTTTCGCTCTTGCAGTCTTTGGCATTGATACAGACTGCTTTGAAATCACCGTAATCCAGCACGAGCGTTCCGGAAGTATCGACGCCTTTGGTGATATTGGCGAAATACCTGACTTTCTTCGGCTTACCGAAGATACCGGTCACAAAATGGATATTGTAGATACCAAGATCATACAAAGCACCACCGGCCATCCGCTGATCGAAAGCCGGCAGGATGACACCTTCTCTGAAACGGTCATATCTTCTTGAATACTGAGAGAAGTTACAGGCGATGACCTTTATCTCCCCAAGATCTCTCACCCTGTCTCTGGCCCTGCAGTACAGAGGATTGTGCAGCGTCATGATCGCTTCATAGATGATCAGTTTTCTCTTACGGGCATATGATATCAGCTTGCGGGCACTTTCAACCGTTACGGTGAATGGTTTCTCCACGATGACATTCTTGCCGTGCTCCAGAGCCTTCATGGCATAGGCATAATGCAGAGCGTTAGGCAAAGCGATATAGATCGTATCGATCTTTTCATCACTTAGTATCTCTTCAAGATCAGTCGTCAGATACTCAAAATCCTCTCTGTACTGTTCCAGTTTCTCCATGTGTCTTCCCCAGATGCCACACAGACGAAACTGCGGAAAAGCCTTGGTCTGTCTGATGAAAACAGGAACGATGAAGCCGGAACCGATAACACCGATATTGATCTTTTTCATGTCGTCTCCTGCTTTCATTATACAATAACGCAGATGTTATAATGTGGATGGAAAACAATGATCAGGATCGTCTTTCTGGATTTTGACGGGACCCTCTATTCACATCAGACGCTCTCCTTTCCAAGATCCGCTCTTAATGCATTAAAGAAACTGAAAGAAAACGGTATTCTTTCCTTTTTATGCAGCGGCAGAGCTCTGGTCGAACTAGATCAGTTCGACATGAGTGAGATAGAAGTCGACGGCATGATCCTGAGCAACGGTCTGGTAGCCTTTGATTCCAAAGGCAACAAGATCTATGAAAAAGTCATCGATGGGCAGCTGAAAGAGACACTGCTCAGATACTTCAATGAAAAGCGTTTCCCGATCTACTTCTCGACCCCGCATAAAGTCATCCTCAACTACTGTGATGAGATCGTAAAACATGTTCAAGATGCGGTGTCTTCTGAAGTACCGCCAGTCGGTGAATACTGTGATGAACCTATCTACATGGCTTCCGCTTTCTTCAAAGGTGAAGATATGCCCAAAGAGATCCTTGATCTCAAAGATATCGCTGAAGTCACCATCTGGCATCAGGGTGCACTCGATGTCGTACCTAAAGGCATGTCCAAGGTCTCAGGCATCGAGGCAGTCTGTGATCATTACGGCATCACAAGAGAAGAAACGATCTGTTTCGGTGACGGAGACAATGATATCGCAATGCTCAAACACTGCGGCATCGGTGTTGCCATGGGCAACAGCCCCGATTTTGTCAAAGAAGCAGCTGACTACGTCACTGATGATATAGATGAAGACGGTCTGTATAACGGACTGATCCATTTCGGACTGATCAAGGAGGATCAATGAAATACTCATTTACGAAGATCAATATCGAATCACCTTTCCCGACCACGCAGTGCGGTCACTCCTGTCAGACAGAAAAACTGTTTGAATACCACGATCATCTTTATGCGCGGGTCTTTGCCCTGGCAGATGAAGAGAACTGGATCATTCATTTTTCCTTCGATCTGCTGGCCTTCGATCTTGAACATCGGAACATGCTGGAAAAAGTTTTCCGTGAATACTATCAGGATGACAGGATCCGTGTCATAACCAGTGCAACGCATACCCATTATGCCAACAGCGTTCGTGATCCTGAATATGTGAATTATCTTTATGATCTGCTGGTCAAAGAGACGGTCAAAATGGAATACCGTGACATCTCAGATATTACAACTTCCTATCAGCGTCTGCATACCAATGCGGTCGGCAAATCGAGGATCTCCGGCTATGAGACCGGCAACGAATATCTGTGTCTCGTGAGATTCTTTGAAAAAGAAAACAACTTCCTCACGATCGTCTGCAACAACTGCCATCCGACGATCCTGGATGCCAATGTTCCATATTTCTCAGCTGAATATCCGGGCTATGTCCTGAAAAGGCTGGAAGATACATATCCTGAAACCGACTTCACCTTCATGCAGGGAGCTGCCGGTGATATATCCTCCCGTTTCGTCCGCTCGGGTCAGGACTACGATGCCCTGAAAGAACTGGGAGACAGGCTGTATGATCAGATCATCTCCCTTATCGATACTCCTGCCGAAAGGACTCCGCTGTCACTGAAATACAAATCAGTGCCGATCAGCTTTAAACATGAATTCACACCGATCGATCTTTCTAAGATCAGAAGCGATCTCAGTGAAAGGGAGAAAGAAACGATCAGACTGGGTCAGATCGAAAGAGCCAAGCTCGAGAGTTCCAACAACATGATCTTCGGCAAACTGATCGAAGAAGCAATGATCGTTGCCCTGGATACCGGCAGTGTGAAGATCATCTTCTTCCCTAATGAGATCTTCTCTCATTACATGAACTATATCGATCTTGATAAGGAGATCCTGATCAGTTACTCCAACGGCTACGGTCCGTATGTGCTGCCGATCGATTTTGAATATATCACCTATGAGATGTTTACCGATACACTTACGAAAGACAGTAAGGAAAGGATCATTGAAACACTGAAGACGATATAAAAAGTGAGTTCAAACTCACTTTTTAAAACTCTTTTTAATGTTTCTCAGAGCATCAGGTATCGAAAGCGATTTTTCTCTGGCTTTCTGGACCTTGATGTAATTTGATTCCTTCTCTCTGATCAGTTTGTTCAGTGTCCTGAAGACTGTGTCGGCTTCGAATGAATCCTTGTAGATCTTGCGATCATCTCCCAGGTCGAACATGATCACATCATGACCTTCTTCGTGTTTGACGCTCCATTCCTTTATATCCTCAAAAGGAATGAACAGAGCTGTCTTGTTTTCATTGTCACCATAGACCATGACGCCCTTATCAAAAATATCGACTACCTTGTGATCAGCGACCAGTACGATCACCGCCACTGACATTGCAATAAAGAAAAGACCCAGCAGTCTGACCAATGTATTCGGTACGAGCAGCATCGCAATACCGATAGCGATACAGATGATCGGAGCCATCTTTGGTTTGAAACAGACCGCCTTGAGGAAATTTCCTTCCGGCTTCACTTCTTCGACCGGTCTGTATTCCAATGTTTCATTTTTTTCCATCTTTATCATTTTAACACAGACAGAAAGAAAAAGAGCCGAAGCTCTTTTTCTCAATAATGTTTATGGAAATTTTACAGACCGTTCTTTGTCAGCAGTTCAAGGAAGTTTTCCGTCTCGTTCATGGTGGTCAGTCTGCTGGTGAGGACACCGCCTCTGAGTTCAGCAATTCTGCGATAAGCCTTGGCATCTTCTTCAGTAACAGCGATAGACTTGGTGACCATCTTGTATGTAGTACCCTGAATAGGAGCAGCATTACCGACGTTGACATCCTTTACTTCAACACCTGATTCAAGAATCTGCAGAGCATCACTTGGGAATTTGGCGATTACGAACATCGTCTCATCCGGATGATCCTTTGCATACTGGATAGTTTCATCGACTGAGAATACATAAACTGTATTTCCTCTGGCGGCCATCGGTAAAGCCATCTTCTGGATAGGATCAGCAGCGACTTTGTCGTTGCAGACGATGATCTTGTCAGCACCGATAGAGTTCATCCATGTTACAGCTACCTGACCGTGAATCAGCCTGTTGTCAATTCGTAAATGTGTGATCATTAAATGATTTCCTCCATATTTCTATAAATAATTATAGCACTTCTCAAAGCGCTTACATCAAGCATAAACGAAAAGAAACGCAGGTTTCAAAACCTGCGTTTCCTTAATCTAACTAGCCTTTTAGATTATGCCATCCAGCCGAGAGCACCTAATACGAATGCAACTACGAAGAGGATAAGAATGACATTAAGTGGAGACATCTTCTTATACTTGATCAGGTAGTAGCAGCCGAATGTCAGAGCAAGTGGAACGAGGCATGGGAAGATTGCATCTAAGACTTCCTGTAATGTCTTAGCTTCAACAGTAGCACCATCAATTGTCAGGTCAGAACCTAATTTAACAGGTAATGTAGCACCGATCATTGAAGGAACGAAGCCACCCATTACGGTAACGCCGAGGATGTTTGCACCAACCTGCAGTTTATCAATTGTACCAGCGCCTGATACATCGTTGATAACGTTAGCACCCTGCTTGTAGCCATAGTTGAATAACGGCCATCTGAGGATGAATAATGCTAAGACAGGGAGAGTTGAAGCCAAGATAGCTCCAATTGCTGAACCTTCGTTAGCAAGACCAGCAGCGATGATGTTGAATGGAGGAGTAACCAGAACGGCCTGGATAGTATCACCGATACCAGCTAAAGGACCCATCAGGGCAACCTTCAGGCTGTCGTGAACTTCAGGCTGTCCGCCTTCTTCAAGAGCAACACCGGCACCAGCGATAAGTGCTGATGAACCTGGGTGAGTGTTGTAGAACTGCATGTGTCTTTCAAGCTGACGGCACTGTTCTTCTTCACCATCATATAATTCTTTGATTACAGGAACCATTGCGTATGCATAGCCAGCAGCCTGCATCTTTTCATAGTTCCAGCACCACTGTAATGCCCAGTTGTGTCTGTTACATGCCTTTTTTAAAGCGGCTTGAGATAATTTTTTAGACATTATTCAGTACCTCCTACGAAGAAACTAGCAGCAGCTAAACCAACCAGTGCAAGAGCTACTGTACCCATACCGGCATAAGCGTAAAGAACGAAGCCGATAATGAAGAATGGCCAGTATTTCTTGAGATCCATGTAGGAAAGCAGTAAAGCGAAACCGACAGCCGGTAAGACCTTACCAACGACTCTTAAGCCGTTTGCGATCCACTCAATGCTTGTAGCGAAGTTGGTTAATGCTACAACGTTGTCAATCAGAACCATGCCCAGTACAACTGGAAGCATTCTTGAAAGAGCCCAAGGAAGAACGCCTAAGAGAGTATCTAACTCGAACTTCTTGATATCGTTCTTTGCTAAAGCAGCTTCGCCCATGTGCTGGAATACTGTAGTAGCAGCACGGCCTAAGATATCCATTTCAGACATCAGAAGCGCAATACCCTGAGCTACAACGATACCTGCATCAACATTACCTGTCTTTGCACCAACGACTGTTCCGAAAATAGAACCCGTGATGAAGTCAGGAATCGTTGCACCACCATAAGTATAGAAACCTAAGCTGTTGATCAGCATGACAGAGCCGACCTGTAAGCCCATTGCTGTGTTACCGCAGCAAAGACCAGCTAAAAGTCCTGTAATTATAGGAGTACGAACGCCTAAACCGGATAAGTCCAGGACCATAGCCACACCTGACCAAAGACCCAGAATTATACCTAACATTAAATTGCTCATATAATTTATGAACCTCCTTATACTTCAATTCTAGTACAATGTAAAAGCGCTTTCAACAATTTTCACACAATCTTCACATAATTCACATAATCAAACAAATAATGATAAAATTCTTTCTGTAGAGGAAAGAAACATGCAACTTAAACTATATAAAAAATCAACACTGTTACTTACGCTGGTCGTCATCGCCGACATCGTCTGTATCGTCCTGCTGGTGATGTTCAGAGAACAATGGGCCGATCATAAAGTGCCTGTCATCACGGCTTTCGTTCTGTTCATCTTCCTGCTGTCGACCTGCTACTCATATTATGATCTCAATGCCGACAGGAATCTGATCAAGAAAGCTGTATCCAACGGTGATGTTGCCCTGGCTAAAATTAAAGACGGAACATTCGTCAGATTCGCCAGAGATGCAAAACTCGTTAATCATGTCTACTGGAAACTTAATGCCGAAGTCTATGACAACGACATGAAGAAGATCGATACGACGATCATCGAGAAATTCTCCACGCATCAGACATCCATTCCTTCAGGATATGTCTATGTCACCTACATCGAAGGAAAAGAAGATGAATGTCTCATCATTCCGAATGTGATCATCACCTCCATTCCGGAATACAAAGTACTGGTCGATGACTATGAAAAAGCGCTCAAGCCTAAATACCTGAACGCCTACATCAATAATGGACTTATCCTTCAGACTTATGAGGACTCACTCAAAGCCCAGAAGGAAGCAACAAATTAATTCAGAATCATTCATAATAATATGATCAAAAGGAAAAGCACTTTTCAGTGCTCTTCCTTTATGCTTATCCTTTTACGACTTCCAGGATGTGTTCAGCTGTAAGCCCGTATTTCTTTAAGACGTCTTTCATCTTTCCTGATTCACCAAACGTGTCGTTGACACCGATCGGTGTGATCGGAACAGTGATATCAGTCTTGGCTTTAGCTTCAGCGATCGCCGAATACAGACCACCGATGATGGAGTGTTCCTCACAGGTGTAGGCACGTTTGTGAGCCTTGAGTTCCTTGAGGATCGTCTCTTCATCCAGCGGTTTGATCGAAGAAACATTGATGACAGTCGCATCCAGTTCTTCAGCAGCTTTAAGAGCTTCCTGGACCATCAGACCCATCGCAAACAGTACGACATCACCATTTCCTTTTCTTAAGACATCAGCCTTGGTCAGATCGAATACGGTATCTTCGTTATAGACATCTTCGACCTTGCCTCGGCCCAGTCTGACATAGCACGGACCGTTCAGTTTAGCTACGTATTCAATGACAGCTTTGGTCTCGTACTGATCACACGGAACAAAGACTTTCATGTTCGGCAGTACTCTCATGATGGCTACATCTTCGACTGACTGGTGGGAAGCACCGTCTTCACCTACCGCCAGTCCGGCGTGAGTAGCACAGACTTTGACATTGAGCTTCGGATAACAGATGGAGTTTCTGATGATCTCAAAGGCTCTGCCGGTCGCAAAAACAGCAAATGATGAGGCAAAGACCGTCTTTCCTGAAGCAGCCAGTCCGGCAGCCATACCCATCATGTTGCATTCAGCGATACCCGCATTGAAGTGTCTTTCCGGACAGACTTTCTTGGCTTCGATCGTCTTGGTCGATTTGGTCAGGTCGGCATCCAAAACGACGATATTTTCATCTTTCTGTATAAGTTCAGCTATCTTCTCGCCATAGGCGTTCCTGGTCTCCTGAGCCATTAGTCAACCTCCTTGAGATCTTCCATTGCGATCTTGTATTCTTCTTCCTTCGGTGCTGCACCGTGCCATGCATAGTTGTTTTCCATGAAGGATACACCCTTGCCCTTGGTCGTATTGGCGACGATCACAGTCGGTACACCTTTAGTCTGCCTTGCAGTAGCGAAGGCTTTCCTGATGGAATCAAAATCATGACCGTCACATTCAATGGTGTTCGCATTGAAAGCTTTGGCCTTGTCAAATAACGGTAACGGTCCGACGACATCTTCGACATCGCCATCGATCTGCAGATGGTTGAGATCGAAAATAACGCAGAGATTGTCCAGTTTGTAGTGGCAGGCAGCCATCAGGGCTTCCCAGACGATACCTTCCTCTGATTCACCATCACCGCACAGTACATAGACTCTGTTGTCGTTCTTGTCGAGCTTGTTGGCGATAGCCATACCGACGCCGCAGGAAATGCCCTGGCCTAAAGAACCGGTAGACATATCGACACCGTCAACATAGTTCATATTAGGATGGCCCTGCAGTTTGGAATCGATCTGTCTGAAGCTGTTCAGATCTTCATCCATGAGTCCTGCTTCATGAAGCACGGCATATAAAGCCGGAGAACAGTGTCCCTTGGACAGAACGAATTTATCTCTGTTCTTGCCAGCGACATTGTCTTTGGTGATATTCATTTCCTCAAAATAGAGGTAGGTGAGGATATCGGCACAGCCTAAAGATCCTCCCGGATGACCGGATTGCGCATTATATACCATCGTGACGATATTGCGACGGATATTTAGCGCATGTTTCTTGAGTTCATTATTGTCCATAGCGTTTTATCTCCTGTCTTTATTTTATGATATTTTTCCCTAAAAAACCTGTTCATTGATATAAAACTGATTGAAAAAACAAAAAACATCATATTATCATTAACGTGGTACAAGGAGGCGTCTACTATGGCTTTAGATTTTTACGCAGATACCAGTAACTGGCTGGAAGAACTCTTCAAGGTAAAGAAACCTATCATCGCAATGTGTCACCTGCAGCCTCTGCCCGGTGATCCCTATTTTGATGAGGAAGGCGGGATACAGAAAGTAGTTGACTGTGCCAGAAAAGATGTAAAGGCTCTGCAGGAAGGCGGAGTCGACGGCATCATGTTTTCCAATGAATATTCGCTTCCTTATCTGACAAAGATGGAACCGATAACCCTGGCAGCCATGGCTTATGTGATCGGCCAGGTCAAAGATGAACTTACGATCCCTTACGGTGTAAACTGTCTGTGGGATCCGATCTCTTCTCTGGATGTCGCCAAAGCTGTTGACGGCAAGTTCATCAGAGAGATCATCTCCGGTGTCTATGCTTCCGACTTCGGCATCTGGGATACAGATCCGGGCAAGACAGCCAGACACAGACACAGAATCGGTGCCGACAATGTAAAGATGCTCTACAACATCGTTCCGGAAGCAGCCAAATATCTGGCTGAGCGCGATATAGCCCAGATCGCCAAGACCACAGAATTCAACTGCCGTCCTGATGCCATCTGTGTATCAGGTCTGACAGCCGGATCAGAGACCGATACTCAGGTCCTGACCCAGGTCAAGAATGCCGTAAAGAAGACACCGATCTTCTGCAATACCGGCTGCAACAAAGACAATATCGTAAGACAATTGTCCGCTTCAGACGGAGCCGTCTGTGCTACGACCTTCAAGGTCGACGGCAAATTTGAAAACCCTGTCGATCTTAACAGGGTCAAAGAATTCATGGATGTTGTAAAGGAATTCAGAAAAACATTATAAGAGATATCCACGGATATCTCTTTATTTTACATAGTGGATATTGCTGATGACGCCTTCATCATTTATCTCTACACAGGAGAGATAACCGAAACTGCCTCCGACTGCACAGCCGCAGTCGATATCCATCCAGGTGTAATTGTTAGGATATTTCCTGATAAAGACCTCATCACTTTCAGCCAGTCTTCTGGTGATGATATGACCGGAGATCAGGATGATCTCCTCAGGGCTCTTTTCCTTTGAAGGGATACTGTCGACGGAATCATAAAGCATGTTCCAGACGATGTTCTGGACATACATCAAATTGTCCGCATAGTCTTTCGTAAACATATCACCGATATCCGTCAAAGCAGATGTATGTGACAGTACATAATGATGACCGTTGACATTCAGGTGACGGATGATCGTCGTATCATATTTCAGATAATCAGTGATCGCCTTCTGTTTTTCTTCTGAGAAACCCATGAACTTCTGATAAGTCTCTTTACCGCCATTCTGGGCATAGAACCAGCTCTCCGTATCCGATCCTTCCAGATATGTCAGCATCATGTGTTCATGGTTACCCAAAAACATTTCCGTATTCTTTCTGTTCATGATGTCTTCGAGTATCTCAAAACTCTGCGGTCCTCTATCGATCACATCACCGAGCACATACAGTTTATCTTCATCCTGAAGATCGATCTTTTTCAGCATGGCCGTATATCTTGAATACAGACCATGGATATCAGACATTATGTAGATCATTCTTTGACTTCCCTGTATCCACCATCCATTATACTGTAAAGATAACAGTATACATCCTTATCTGAAACAGATCTGATATAACGGCGGTAGCCGTTGAGCTGTTCATCATAATGTTCATCATCGATATTCTTCGTTTTGTAGTCGATGATATCGAAATGATCATCATACTCCATAAGCAGGTCGATGAAACCGTGCTTCACTTCATTGTCTTCCTCATAGACGAATTCATATTCCTTGTAGGCTTTTCCGTTCTTCACATCTTTCATCAGTTCACTGTCAAAGAAAGCTCTGATCATATCGCGGTATTTCTCTTCCACGAAAGACAGATCGATGTCTTTGAAGTCGATCGTTTCAAGATAGTAATGCAGTCTGGTACCGAGCTCCATGACCTTCAGTGTCTCCGGAGCGATCAGACCTGCTTCCTTGGAATACCTGCTCTTTTCCTGTTCCACAGCTTCGACATGGACCGGCTGTTTCATGAGCAGTGAGGAATCTGTATCATGAACTAGTTCCTTCAGCGGTCTGTATAAAGGAGAACGGTAATCCCTGCTCAGACCGAGATCATTCAGATCTGTCTCAACGATGAATCCGTGATCGTCCAGATCCCTGTAGACATATTCCAGAAGATCTTTGAAACAGCCTGCCTGTTTGCGTTTCAGATCCGATACGATCTTACCCTTTTCCGTATGGTCTTCCAGCGGTGTCACCATAACGATCTTCTCCTGGCTTCTGGTCAGCGCGACATAAAGCAGACGCTGTTTCTCACCGATATCATCTTCCTGATATTCATCGATATAGAGTAATTTGCGGATACTGTTTCTCAGACCGCGGTCTTTTACCATGACCGGGATGATTATGCCGCTGCGGCGGGAGAAGACGAAAGATGAACGCAGTTCACTGTCATTGAAACGGACATTTAGTCCCGGATAGTAACAGATCCGATACTGCAGACCTTTTGATTTATGGATATTGATGATCCTGACCGCATTCTCATCGCCCTTGTCGATACTGTATTCGATATCGCCGCGCTCATTATCTTCAAATATCTCATCCAGATAGGAGATGAGATCCTTATAGCTGTAGCCGATACTGTTCAGGGTATGAGAAAGCTGATAGAGATAGTCGATCTTGACCAGATTCTCATGGACATCAGAGATCCTGAAGATCCGTTTGTAGATATCAAAGACTTCGATGATCTCATCCAGGATCATGGAGATGCTCTTGAAGGAGATGCCTTCCGCGATCGTCATGATCTTTTTGCAGATATCTGAATCCTGGAAACCCTCATTTCTGAAGATCTCATAGATCTGTTTGTCATTAAGGTCTGAAACGAAACTTCTGGCAAGTGAGAGCCAGGCATAGCGGAACGTATAGCCATAGTCTTCTTCACTGATACATTTCAGCAACATGAAAGCGGCCCTGATCACAGAAATAAGATCAGAATCTTTCATCTTCTCTTCTCTTTCGATGAAAGACGGGATGTTCAGATAAGTGAAGATCTTCCGGTACAGATCGAAACTGTTGCCGCGGTCGATGATGACACAGAAGTCACGGTATTCAGCCGGACGGAGTACATTATTATCTTCCACAATGAACTTGCCGACCTTGTTTTGAATATCCCGGGCAATAACAAAGGCTTCCGCTTCATCAGAATCATAGTCGCCTCTGTCTTCAGGATCATAAGTACGGATCTCGATGTGATTGTTCTGAGCAGGGATTTCATTATCTTTCCGACCACAGATCATATGATGAGCGGCCGCATAATTTGCTCCGCCGATCTTTTCATCCATCAGCCGGTCAAAGACGACATTGATATCTTCAATGATCTCCTTCCGGGAACGGAAATTGTGAGACAGTTCGATAAGCTCTCCGCCGTCATTTTCTTTGTAATGTCTGTATCTGTCCATGAACAGTTTCGGATTGGCGTTGCGGAAACGGTAGATCGACTGTTTGATATCACCGACCATGTAGACGTTATCATCGGCGATACGCCTGATGAATTCATCCTGCAGATCATTGGTATCCTGATACTCATCGATCAGGATCTCTTTGAATCCGTTCTTGATCTCTTCCTTTATTTCCGGATTTTCATCAAGCAGTCTGATCGCCATCTTGAAGATATCGATGAAAGAATACATCTCATTTTCTTTCTTGTATCCGTTCATCCTTGTTTCCAGTTCTTCGGCCAGTTTCAGCAGACACAGTTCGTATCTTTCTGCTGACTTGAGTTCTTTCAGCAGTTCATCATGATCGTTTACTGTCGAAGCGTTCAGATCTTCCAGCAGTTTATTGATCTTCTTTTTTATGTCCCCTGCACCGCTGCCGTTTGGCAGCCTCTTTCCGGTGCTCTGACAATTGCGGACTGCTTCCCTGATCTCGTCATAGGTCTCGGCAGCTTTGAGTTCATAGATACCTGTATAGAAATCAGTGACATTCTCCACACATTCGGATAATTCGTTGAAACATTCATCGAGCTCTCTGATCTTCTCCTTCAGGATCCTTGCGCATTCAGTGACGGTATTTCCCAATGCTTCATTTGTATAGAAACGTTCCGAATATGTGTTGACATACTCATCTCTTTCATAGATCATCTCAAGTTTCCGGTTCAGTTCCATGACGAAAGAGCGGATATTGCGGTCATCTCTGACACAGTAAGTACTGATCAGATCCGTAAAATCCTTATCCTGTCTGCCGTACATTTCGTTCATGATCTCATCCAGGATCTTTCTGCCGTTTATCTCCAGGATGTTCCTGTCGATTATCCGTATGTCCTTATCAGTTCCCAGCAGATAGTGATACTTCTTTACCAGAAACAACGCATAGGCATCGAAGGTCATGATGTGACTGCTGTCGATCTTGTTTATCTGCGTCTTCTTTTCCTCTTCGTCAGCGAAAAGACCTTCTTCATCACTGATGATCTTCTTTCTGATCCTATCTTTCATTTCGGCAGCTGCCTTGTTGGTGAAAGTCAATACCAGCAGTTCATTGATGTTGATCTTGCGCTGTCCGACATGACG
Organism: Erysipelotrichaceae bacterium; assembly: GCA_017432005.1. Taxonomy (GTDB): domain Bacteria; phylum Bacillota_I; class Bacilli_A; order Erysipelotrichales; family Erysipelotrichaceae; genus Colivicinus. The sequence goes on along the minus strand of JAFRKA010000016.1, from coordinate 171,562 downwards.
GTAAACGCGATCAGTCAGAACTGCCGTCTTGCCGCTGCCTGCTCCGGCGGAGACCAGGATATTATGACCGAAATCAGCGATCGCTTTTTCCTGCTGCAATGTCCATTTCTCAGCCATCGTCTTCATCTCCTTCAGCGGTCGTATACTGTTCATAGTCCCGGTATCTTCTGTAACAGATCGCTTCATACGGACAGAAACCACATGAAGCATTCTTTTCATCGATCAGTTTAGGATTGATCCTGAAATCACCCTCATGGATCGCCTTGCCGGCTTTTCTTACTTTTTCATCGACCAGATCGATCATCGCCTGCATTCCCTCATCTGAGAGGACCTTGCAGCCTGCATAGAACGATCCGTCTTTCTTCAGCTTCAGTCCGCTGATAAAAGAACTGGTCCCTTCAGCGATACTGCTGTCCCAGTATGAAAGTCTTTCCTGATCGGCAGTCGTATAGCCTTCCAGTTTCATACTGTCTTCTTTGACCTCTTCAGCTGTCTTATCTTCATAATACCTGCGGTCATTGTTGATGAGATGCTGAAGATAGAAGCCGGCATACTTTATTTGCTTATCAAAAAGTCCTGAATTGGATAACAGATAAAGATAGGAAGGAAGCTGCAGTGAGAGCCCGTATTCCATATATTTGGTATTGATCTTCGTATTGCCGGTCTTATAGTCGATGATCGAAGCTATCACATTTTCATCATTTTCCTTGTACATCACTTTATCGATGAAGCCTTTAAAACCTGTTCTATCATTGATCATGACATTCACGTCTTTCTCACACAGATGTTTATTCAACTTTGTAAGACTGTTCTGCTTCTTTATGATCCCGATATCCCTGATCAGTTCTTCTCTGATCTTATTTAAGAAGAATGCTTCGCCCTCGCTTTCAGGGAAAGGTTCATCTCCGGCTACTATCTTTCTGTTTGTTTCCCATGAGCGCTCAAAATCAAAATCCTCTTGAGTGAAACAGTCCGCCAGAACATCGTGACACAATGTTCCCAACCTGGTATAGAAAGTATTCTCAAAATCATTCACACCCAGGATATGCTGAACATAATAGGCAAACTGACAGCGGTAGAACTGATCCATCGATGAATATGAAAGCATCACCCTGTTGATTGGATCATCATCGATACCGCTGAAACGGTTGTCATAGGTCATATAGTCGTTGTCTCTGTATCTCTTATACAGAAGATCGATGTCATCGTCATGAAGATTGTATCTGTACATCCGATCCAGCAGGTACGCATATCGCGTTCTGTTGAGGTCGTCTGCATATTCATAAGATCTTTCATGGGTCAATCTGTTTATCTTTTCAGTCGGATAAAGCAGGTTCGGCTGATACTCCCTGAACGGGCTCTTCCTGCAGCAGGAAAGATGCAGATCAGCGATGCCGGAGAGATAAGCACAGGCATTCGCTCTGATCGTTTCGTTCTGCTTCTCGCAGCGTGAAAGACCGACCAGTTCACGGATATTGTCGGTGATGTATTCGATATCACTCTTCATGGCCGGAAGCATGTCATTGAAGCCCAGCAGGAAGACATGATCCTCAGATGTGAAGCAGCTGAACATGTCTGCACACTTAACAGTATCAGTTAAGTTCCTGCTGCTGACGCTGGTATTCTTAAGATCGTCACGGATGAATTCTTCCATCTGTTTCAGATCATAGCCAGTATAGCGGTTGATGATATTCAGGAAACGGGAACTGTTCTCATCACCTCTGTTCTGATAGTAAGCAAACAGTTCTTCCTTGGACAGCTTACGTATCAGCTCAAGGAATTCAGCAGCTTCTTCCGTTCCGATCAGAGTATCATCATTCTTATAATCGAGAGTAAAGCCGTAGTATCTGTTGAAGCGTCTGATATAGCTTTCATAATCACTGTTCATATTCAGGATAAAGATCCTGTTGATATCAGTGCCTTCTCTTAAAAGATCAGAGATCATATCATATACATATTCGACTTCATCTTCGATCTCTTCGAAACAGTGAAGATCATATGTCTTATCGTCATACCCATATTCGATGACTTCACCGTCGATGATCCCGCGGTCAGCTTCATCAAGTTTTCCGTATCCCCAGACGACGATCTTCTTTTTCTTCAGATATTCCTTGAACAGCGGATCGTAGATAAGCAGGCCTTCTTTATCCAGCTGTTTTCTGATATCGACCAAAGTATCCAGCTTGCTGATACCGTATTTTTTATCTTCCACATTATGCAGGACTTCCAGGATCTCTCTGGCATTGCTTACACTGAGACCATATCTGTCACAGAGATATTTCAGAGCTCTGATGTCGTAATCAAAAAACCATCTCTTCTTATATTCATTGAGATCCATGAATTTGATATCGGCGATCATCCTGTTCTGATAGAAATACTCCAGCAGCTTCTTTTTATAAGAGTCCGGAGCGATCATCAGAACATTCTTCATCTCTGCAAACAGACTAAGATCCATTATTTCCTTTAAGCTCTTCTTAATAATTCAAGCACGACGCTGTAGGCTTCCCTGAATGAGTCAAGATCCAGCGCCTCACGGGAAGTGTGATAGTCAAGGACCAGCGGTCCGTAGGTAGCGATATCGATACCCGGAATACCGGTACAGAAGTAGCCGGTCTCCAGTCCGCCGTGCGTAGCGATCGGTGTCAGCTGTTTTCCGGTTATATCGTTATAGACCTTAAACAGCAGTTCTCTGATCTTTGAATCTTTCTGGTATTCCCAGCTTGGGGCATAATCACCAAGTGTTGATAAGAAACCGAATCTCATCGCCAGCAAAGTGATCTCTTCAGCCTGTTCCTCGAGGTGTGAACGCAGCTGAGCCCGCGCAAAATAGCGGATCGTGATCTGCTCATCATCCATTCTGATACTGGCCAGATTCTGTGAAGCGGTGGTCAGATCATCGATCACCATACTTTTATGACGTAAACCGTTAGGCAGCACCATCAGGAAAGCGATCAGATCGTTACTGTCACCTTCAGACAGGACACTTTCTTTTTCGCTCTTTTCAAAACTGACTGTTATGCCTTCATCGGAATACATGTATTCATGATGAATGATGTCACTCATCTTTTTTACGATCTTTTCCAGTTCTGCTTCTTCAGCATCAGAGCAGAACAGCGCTTCGCAATATACCGGTATGGCGTTGTCTTTATCTCCACCGCTGATATGTGCCAGACGGATCTTTTCTTTCTTGTTCAGTTCACAGAGGATACGGGCCATAAGTTTGATCGAGTTGGCTCTTTCTTTGTCGATCATCGAACCGGAATGTCCGCCTTTGAGTCCGTCGATCTTTATTTTATAGAAGCTGCTGTTTCTGTTTTCTTTGGTGATCTTTCTGTTCAGGACCTGATGCCAGGAACCGGCAGAAGAGACGTCACAGGTCGTACCGCCCAGACCGTCAAGCGAGAGCATCCTCTTTGACTTAAGGTCAGAGAAATCGATCCCGAAAGCTCCGACACAGCCGACTTCTTCCTGGGTGGTGAATACACACTCAAGTGGCGGATGCGGGATCTTGTCATCAGCCAGGATCGCCAGCATGTATGCCACAGCCACGCCGTCATCAGCTCCTAAAGTCGTACCTTTCGCTTTCAGGAAACCGTCTTCCACATAGAGGTCGAGCGGATCTTTCAGGAAGTCATGATCGCAGTCCTGATCCTTCTCACAGACCATGTCGATATGTCCCTGCAGTATCAGCGGTTCATGATCCTCATAGCCTGCTGAAGCATCCTTATAGATGATGACGTTCCAGTTTTCGTACTGTCTGTATCTGAGTCCGTGTTCCTTCGCGAATTCCGTCAGATAATCGCTCAACGGTTTCTCATGATAGGAACCGTGAGGATATTCACAGATCTTCTCAAAATAAAACTCCGGTGCAAAATCATGATTCAGTACGTGTTTCATACAGGACCTCCCGTTTACCAGTTTATATACTTATTATTACAGAACCTTACGGGTATAATTTTACCACCTGAGTTATTAAAAAACTGCCCTTTAGGGCAGTTCAGTGCGTTATTCGTAGAGGGAATAGACTTCCGATACCGGTGTGTGGCATGAGACAGCCAATACCAGTTTTGAAAGCATCCAGCCGATCGAGAGCGTCGTGATCTTGGTGGTCTTCTCCATCTCCTCTTCAGGCGGGATGATCGTGTTGGTGACGACGACTTCCTTGATCGGAGAATCCTGGATACGCATCGCGGCATTGTTGGAGAACAGACCGTGGGTAATGCATACATAGATGTTTCTGGCTCCCTTTTCCTTCAGGATGTTGGAGGCAGCGATCAGTGAACCGCCGGTATCACAGATATCATCGACGATGATGACATCTTTGCCTTCGACTTCACCGATGATGTTGCAGGCTTCAGCGATATTGGCCTGCGGTCTTCTCTTATCTATGATAGCGATGGCACTGCCGAGCATCTCGGCCAGTGTTCTGGCTCTTTTAACTCCGCCATGGTCAGGCGATACGACAACGACATTCTCCGGATCGAACCCCTTACGGCGGAAATACTGACCCATCATCGGCACAGCTGTCAGATCATCGACCGGACAGTGGAAGAAACCCTGGATCTGCGCAGCATGCAGGTCAAAGGTCACGACACGATTGGCTCCGGCCTCTTCCAGCATTGAAGCGACCAGTTTAGCCGTGATCGGCTGACGCGGAGAAGCTTTGCGGTCCTGACGGGCATAGCCGAAGTAAGGGATAATGCAGGTGATCTCAGCTGCCGATGATCTTCTCAATGCATCGATACAGATGAGGACCTCCATCAGTGTCTCATTGACCGGCTTGCAGGTACTCTGAATGATGTAGCAGTTCTTGCCGCGGACTGACTGACCGATCTCGACCAGTGTCTCACCGTCCGCGAAATGCTTGACATCGACCTTGCCCGGCTGGATATTCAGATAGTGACATACTTCCTTGACCAGTTTCACACTGGAAGAAAGAGCGAAGATGATCACATTATCAAGATTCTCTTCCTTGGATTCCAGTGCATCTTCAACTGTGAACTTCTTTACTGCTTTATATTTTATCTGGACGCCCTGATAGGAGATATTGCGGAAATCATGGAGTTTATCATTGCGGATCGCAAACGTTTCACAGGATTCGCCTTCATACATGATGACTGCTCCGTCGCAGTCCTTTTCCATCATCTTCATGTAGTCATCGGCGTTGAGATCAGGATAAAGCGGTGAGATCAGCAGGGTCTTGCCCGGTTCCTTCTCTATCTCATCCAGGACATCTCTGATCTCATCTTTTCTTATACAGCCCGGAACATCATAATCAGCTCCGACGACATAGATATTCTGGATACTTTTGATCTTTCTTACTTCATTAACGGCGTGCAGCAGCAGATTACCGCCCAGGTAAGGTGCTTTGGATAACTGTCTTTCCTGCTCATCTTTGATAAAAATGATTGCGTTATTCATTGTTATCTCCTTAATCACATTTAATTATACTATCTTTTATTCAGCGTTTTCGTGAATCGGACGTAGTAACGGCTGTTTTTGAGCTCATCATAGATCTTCAGGATATTCTCTCTGTTTTCATCGATACAGAAGACCGTCGAACCGCTGCCTGACATCAGTACTTCACCGCATCCGTAACTCAGTAACAGCTCCTTGACGCCCCTGATCTCGTCGTTCAGCATCAGTGCACTCTGCTCCAGAGAATTGCCCAAAAGACCGTGCAGACTATCACCTCTGATCAGGGCTTCCCTGAGCCTTTCGATATCCGGATGATCGCACTTTTCCATATCCAGTTTCTCATAGGCTTCTCTAGTTGAAACGCCGCTGCCCGGTTTGACCAGCAGGATATAATACTCCTTCTTCATTTCCAGCGTCTCGATCTTGTCACCGATCCCTCCGACAAGCGCCGGAACATTGAAATAGTTGAACGGCACATCGGCACCGACTTTCACACTGATATCGATGATCTCTTCATCGCTCATCTTGAGATCATAAAGCCTTCTGAAGATCCTCAGCGTACTGGCCGCATCGGCCGTACCGCCTCCCAGTCCGGCTTTGACCGGTATACATTTCTTGAGTTTTATCTCATAGTGATCATCCATCCCGTATCTTTCTTTCAGGACAGCGATCATCTTCACGATGGAGTTGTATTCGTTGAAACGGATGTAGGATCTGTTACATTCAAAAGAATCCTCATCAGCGATATTGATCTCCAGTTCATCATAAAAATCGATCGGGATCATGATCGAATTGATGTCATGATAACCATCTTCCCTGATGTTGAAAACATCGAGAGAAAGGTTGATCTTGCCATACGCTCTGTCTCTCATATCATCAATATAGCACGTTGTAGAGCTTTATAAAATCATCAAGGCTGAGTTCCTGGGCTCTGATCTTCTCGTTCCATCCCAGTTCACTGTAGACCCTGTCAATCGTTTCTTTATCATAGAGATCCTTCAGGTTGTTGTGAAGGGTCTTGCGGCGCATGCGGAAACAGTTTTTGACCAGTTCAAAGAAACGCTCTTCGAACTGTCTGTCTCTTTCTCTTTTGGGAGTGAAGGATATGACGGCACTGTCGACCTGCGGCATCGGATAGAAGACGTTTCTGGAAACGTTCATCTCCGTCTTCACGTCGTAAAGATACTGGACTTCGATGCTCAAGGCGGAATAATCCTCACTTCCCACTTCCGCACACAGTCTGTCTCCGACTTCCTTCTGGACCATGACTGTGATCTTCTTCATATCCAGCTCCGATTCAAAAAGTCTGAACAGGATCGGCGTCGTCACATAGTAAGGCAGATTACCGCAGACATTCACTTTCTCTTTATAGATACTCAGATCGGCGTCCAGAAAATCTCCCAGGAAGACACGGAAACGTTCATCGGTGATGTTCTGTTTCAACAGTTCATACATATCCCTGTCTATCTCATAGGCATCGACATCCCGGGAATACTTCAGAAGCATCTCGCTCAAGGCCCCGAGACCCGGCCCGATCTCGATCGTCGTCAGTTCAGGATCACAGGCGATGCGGGCGATCTTGTCGACGGTATTGGCATCAATGATAAAATTCTGACCGTACTTCTTCTTGGCCTTCAGTTCCCCCAATGTCTTTTTTACATAAGCGATACTGGCTATCACAGGATCTCCTCCAGCTGTTTCTTATCTATTCCCAGCATGTTCAGTCTGGTAAACATCGTCTTGGCGTTACATTTGCCCAGATGCATCTGTTCAGCCACCTTCTCTCTTTTTGCCGCAGAATCTTTTTCTCCGCTGAGTCCAAGTTCATAGAACTCTTCCTTGCTTAAAGAATCCTTCGGTTCACAGAAAGTGATCAGATTGTTCAGTGCTTCTTCAAGTATTTCCTTTGAGGCGTGTTCGATGCCTACTTTCTTATTAGTACGGGCATCTTTCTTCATCACGAAGGCATTCTTGAGTCCCGGGATCTTACTGTTGATGCGCTCCCTGATCTTCTCACCCGGTGTATCGGGATCCAGAAACAGGATCACTCCTCTTCTGTCGTTTATCTCCTTTATGAAATCGATGGTCCTGTCACTTAAGCCCATCCCGTGTGTCTCGATCGTTTCGACATCAAAAAAAGACTTCAGTCTTTTTGTATCATTGACTCCCTCGACGACGATCACTTCCCTGATCATAGATCCCTGAAGTCTTCCTCGCTCGTCAGCTTGTGGTTGTCAAAACGATCGATCACGATATGAACTTTTATTCCCAGCGATTCTGCCAGTGAGGCATCATCGGTAAAAATAATATCGGCACATCTTGCGTAGGCGTACTTAATCAGTTCGCTCTTAAAAGCCTGAGGTGTCTCGGCCATGAAGACCGTATTGCGATCGATCGTTTTTTCCACGATACCATCATTGACGATCTTGACCGTATCAAAAGCCATATGTCCCAGGACGACTGCTCCTGCCTCGGTAACTTTTTCCTTGACTTCTTCCAGTGCTTCCGGATGAAGGAAAGGTCTGGCTCCGTCATGGATCAGGACGTATTCACTTTCGACTTTATTCAGTCCGTTGCGGACGGAATCTTTTCTTTCCTGACCGCCTTCGACCAAAATGATCTTTTCATCCTCAGGGATCCTGTCCATATATTCCTTATTTGTAACGATGATGATCCTTTCACAGTCCGCATCGCACTTGAAAACGGAGACGGTATGCATCAGCACACTGCTGCCGTCTTTCATGACATAGAAAGCTTTGTTGTAGCCCAAATTGGCTCTCACCCCTTTGCCGGAAGCGACTATCACTGCATCATATTTCATTATCTTTTACGATATCCTTTACCTGTGCATCAAGATATTTAAGCAGATCATCCCTTTTCACTTTCAGTCCGATCCCGTAGGCTCCCCCGGAGATCTCGATCTCTTCATGTTCCATCACTTCATCATCGAAACAGATAGCTTTATTCTTTCTGATCCCGACCGGCGAGACACTGCCTCTTTCGTAACCCGTCAGCTTTAAAAGATCTTTCACATGGACCATCTCCAGATTCTTGACGTTCAATGCTTTGGCTGCTTTCTTGAGATCGATCTCATCAGCTACGGAGATCACGCAGATATAGACATCATGATCATGCAAAAGAGCCAGTGTTTTATAACACTGTTTATACTCCAGTCCCAGCAGATCGGAAACAGCTTCACCAGAGAATTTATCTTTATCCAGTTCGTATTCCAGTACTTCATACGGGACTTTGTCCCTGTCCAGCATCCGCATCGCATTCGTTTTCATTTCAGACACTCCAGATACAGTTTCTCCAGATCTTTCGGAAGATCGCCTTCGATCTTCAGATTATCTTCCTTAAGCGGGTGATACATCTCGATATCATGCGCAAAAAGACCCATGCGGATACACAGATCCGACTTTACGCCATACAGTTCATCATTGAGGATCGGATAGCCGACTGAAGACAGATGGACTCTGATCTGATGGGTCCTTCCTGTCTCTAAAGAACACAGCAGGACCGAACAGTTCTTCGCTCTGTTGCAGGCCAGACAGCGCACCTTGGTCAGGGCACTTTGTCCGCCCTTATGGATCACATACTTTCCGGAACTGTGACGGTCTCTGCCGATCGCCGTGTCGATGGTCATCGTCTTTTCCGGTTCCATCTTTCCGGAAACGAAAGCCAGGTAGTTCCTTCTGATCTTCTTTTCACTCAGATACCTGTCCAGCAGAGGCTGGAAGACGACGGATTTGGAAAAGATGACCAGACCGCTCGTCTCTTTGTCGAGTCGGTGGATCGGAATAGCCGAGATATAATTCTTATCAACATAATATGATTCTACGATCCTGCTCAGGGTCATTTCTTCATTGCCGTCAGAGTGTACCAGCAGGTCTTTTGGTTTGTTTACGACCAGGATCAGTTCATCCTCATAGATGATGTCCGGTCTCAGTTCGACTTTTTCGTATGCATATGTCTCCGGATAGATATTGATATCCAGTTTAAGTCCGACGATGTCATCTTCCCTTTTGACGGGATTGCCGTCAAGAAGGATGTGCTTGTTCTGGATCAGAAGATGCTGGACCTTGCGTGAAGGGATATATTCATCGAAAAACTCCTGGATCGTCTTTACGAACAGGAAATCGATATCGATGTGCAGCCATCTTCCGTCCGAGGTATATTTCATCGTCTTAATTATACTTTACGCTTAACCATACAGAAAAGACTGTCCGTAACAGAACAGTCTTATCATTAAATAGATTTTTAAGATATGCTACTTCACAAGATCTTCGAGCTTCTGACGCTCTTGGGCGATCTTATCGAGATACTCTGAATAATCCATCTGCGTGCCGTTTCTGAGCAGTTCCGTCAGCTCATAGATGACGTTGTAGAAAGGAGTCAGAGAAAGATTGGCTGAAACGCCCTTCAGGGCATGTGCAGCCTCAAAGGCCTTTGTCAGATCACCTGCTTTCAGAGCCTCTTCCAGATTGTTGAAATTCTTTTCCTCCAGAAAGACATTCACCATCTTGAGGTAGAACTCCTCGTTATCCATCAGCCTCTGCAGTCCGGTGTCGACATCAGCACCGTATTCCCGAAGTTTTCCGATCGTCAGCATTCCCTTCTCCTATCTGATCGCCTCAGAATAGTAGGCCTGCTGGTAGATATCCTTGAACTCATAGGAAGCCAGCGCATTTTCCTCTGTCAGTGACATGTCGCCGAGATAGATCTCATCCTTGACGATCAGCTTGTCGCCCAGGATGTAGGAATCATCGTAGTTGCCGTTGTAGTCATAGTAGTCACAGACGAATTCGATCTCATCACCTTCTTTGATCTCATAGAGATTTTTAGAGACCATGTCGGCTTCGTCGCGGTAGTCATAGTTGGCACCGATGACTTTCAGATCATCATCGATCTCGACCATGAGGTTGGCCAGTTTCCCGTTGAGTAAGACTGGGATCCTGCCGGTATATACTGTCTTGTCACCGTCTGTCGTCTTGTACATATAGTAGAACGGAACGAATTGCCAGTTGTCGTTATCCGCAGAAGCGACCATCCAGGTCAGTTCTTCCGGTTTCAGCAGGGCATTCTTATCATCGAATTCATACAGGGCATCCTTGCCCAGGTCGATATAGCCTGAACCGTCATCAATGAAGACATTGAGCTTCAGTGAAGTCACCATCTCCCACTGTTCATCGCTCAGAGTTATCTTGTCATCCTTCCAGTTCAGATCGCCGTCGAAGTGATTCTTTGACACATAGTCAGAGATCTCTTTCGTCATGGAACGGTCGAACCAGGAATCCATGCCGCTGCTGTAGTAGCTTGAATAACCGCTGTCCGTTCCGTATCCGCCGCCCATGAACAGTTCAAGGATATTGAACAGAGCTTCCGATGAACTCTGGCTGTTGTAGTACTGCGTATAATCGGAGTTGTTGAAACTCTGATAAGCCTGATGTGAACCGCCTGATGAGACCTGGCCGCCGCCCTGGTAGGAAGCAAAGCTGCGGATGCAGTCGGCATATTCTTCGTTCATATCTACTTCATTGTAGACATTGAGCACTGTTCCCAGATATTTAGTCGAGCGGTAAGGGAAGTAGACGGACAGACCGTAGGCGTTGGAGACGTTGGTGTTGTTGTATTTGACAGCACTCATCAGCGCCTGAGCCAGTTCGTTGCCTTCCTGAGTCTGCATATTGGATGCCAGACCGATGAAGTCAACCATATCGATATAAGATTCCTGAGCGAATTCTCTCGCTCCGGATCTTGCGGAAGCGACATTGCGGTAATCCGTACTGATCAGTTCCTTCGTATCACTGGCGAAAGCACTGAGCTTGTTCGGAATGATATCTTCGATCTCCGCCAGGTCGATGACAGACAACGTAGCGATCTGGCTAGGTGTATCCTGACGGCATTTGCTGACGAAATCATCAGCGATGTTCTTGCCGATCTCCAGCGTCGGCATCGAAGGATTGTTCGAAAGCTTGCTCAGCCAGTTGGTGTAGTACCAGCCGATGCCCGGTTCAGATTCCTCGGATCCGATCATGTAGTCAGCGTGTTCACTGAGCATCAGAGCTGTTTCCGTCGTTGCCATCAGACAGCAGTCGAAACCGATGAAATCGAATTCGATCCCGGCATTGGTCAGAGCCTTATCGATCTGCGACAGTGACATGGATCCGGAACGCGGATACTTCTCGTCATAGCCGTAACCCGAAACGGTTCCCCCGCCATGATCCCAGAAGATCAGTTCATAACGGTTGGCTTCAAAATTGGATGTTGCATATTCAATGAAACTGGTCAGGGTATCCGGGTCGATCATCGCACCGGTCCCGGCATTCTCGACCAGCGGCTGGATCTTTCCGTCTCCCATGACTTTATAGATCTGATTGTATCTGTTGGATATCGCATCGGTATGCCACTTGGTGGTACCGCCGGTATAGACGACCAGATTGACATTGTCACTGAAATCCGCATTGGCCATCTCCACCAGGTCATAGACACCCATGGCAGACTGTGATTCCAGATCTGATCCGCACATGTAGACCATGATCAGGACCTTGTCCTGTTTGTTGCCGATGATCTGTGTCCTCTTCGGACGTACACCGGCAACGACCGCACTGTTTAGCGTTCCCACATTGCTGGTAAGCTTCCAGGTGCTGGAATAAGATGTGGAAAGCGCATCGGCATTGAAGCCTTCATAAGAGGTCTTTCCGTCATCCGTAGTGTTATCGATCGGGGTCGCATTAGGCCCCACTGTCTGCGGTCTCATGAACATGGATGAAATAAAACTGATCACCACGATCACGGCGATCGCTATCAGCAGGAACTTGATAAACGAAAATCTTCTTTTCTTCATTTCTTGCCTGCCCTCACGATATCTCTTACTCTGTCCATCAGTCCGAGGCTTTCGCCGACCCGACCGGTACCGAGCTTTCTCGATCCTCTTCTGATCCTGGAGACGTTGCCTTTGACCATCTTGGTCTTTCTGCCGCCTTCATTTCTGTTCAGTTTTTCACTCATATTTCTCTCCTTCCGTCTGTTCAAAGTCGATACCCTTCTCACCGTCGAAGGCATTCAGGTATTCAAAAGCCAGACTAAGTGTTTTTTTATAATCTTCGGAATCCTTTTCCAATCCCGGAAATTCATTGATACGGAAACAGATATTGTCGATCTCCGGATTGCTTAACCTGATATCCATAAGCAGATCGACGCCTTCCTGTTCATCACTGTATTTCTCTTCAAAGATGCTCAGCTCTTCGATCTCATCATAGGACAGCAGATCGGCGTTATCCTTCTTGAAATCCTTGCGCTTGCTGACGACGAACTGTCTGGTATCTTCATCGAGATACAGGGAATATTTTCCCTTCACACTGCGTTCTTCAACAAAATCTTTAAGTTTCTCCTTATTCATCTCGCGATATTCAAGATGCTTCTTCATAGCCTCGGTATCTCTGGCCAGATAATCGTCATCATTCAGCCAGGGTGAAGCCAGTTTGACACAGTCACGGCACAGGATACCATCCTTGAGCTTCTTATTACCGTATCTGGTCAGTTCATTTCCGCATATCGCACATTTTTTGCTATTATCCATGTTATTTTTCTCCTGTATTTATTTTATCGTAATTTGTTTTTCTGCAACAAGAAACACGGTCTTTTCTCTTCTTTATATCGTTCACAAAATATAAGAAACAGCACATTTCTGTGCTGTCTTTACTGGTATTTTCTATTGGTTCAGATCTTTATTCAGGAAAACGCTCATTAAGCATTTTCATCAGCTCCTCATGAGTGATCTTTGTACCATCTGAAAGTGAATAGCTATTGAAGAAATCAACATTGGCTGATACGCCACTGAAACCGATCCCTGATTTAAACATCAGCCATCTCATGATATCAAAATCATTGTCGATCCTGTATCCAGGGTCATGCTTACGGATGAACTTTCTGATCTCTTCAGTCTGTTCTTCAAATCCTCCACTAACTTCTTCCAGCTGTTGCTGATCTACTGTTTTTTTATCTTCCATATCTATCTTTCTCCTTCCACCTAAATTATTTGCGTAAAATATTAGGGCTACCAATATGAAATAGATAACACCCTTCTTGTTAAAAAGACAGACCGTATTGCGATCTGTCCTTAATAGCTTATTTGTTGACGACGTCCGTGAGCTCTCTTTGCAGTTCAGTTTCGATCCTGCGCAGTTCAGTCTGAGCAGCCAGACGTTTCTCTCTACCTTCAGTCTGGATACGTTTGACTTCTTCCAGGGTCTCAATGAGCTTCTTGTTGGTCTCAGTGAGGGTCTGAATGTCAACGATACCTCTTTCAGATTCCTTGGCTGTCTCGATCGTAGCCATCTTCAGATTTTCAGCATTCTGCTTCAGCATCTTGTTGGTCATCTCAGAGACTTCGTTCTGAGCCTTGACAGCTTCCTTGGAGTGAGCGATACCCAGTGCTATCAGCATCTGTGATTTCCACAGAGGGATCGTGTTGACCAGCGTTGACTGGATCTTTTCGGTCATCAGTGTATCGTTGTTCTGGACCAGACGGATCTGCGGAGCCATCTGGATGGAGACCATTCTGGTCAGTTCCAGGTCATGAAGCTTCTTTTCGAAACGGGTGATGGCCTCAGACAGGTCATTGGCAGCCTGTGCATCTTCAGGTAATCCTGATTCTTCCGCTTTCTTTAAGGCAGCCGGCAGATCATTGGCCTTTACTTCAGCCAGCTTCTTGTATCCGGCCAGGATATACATCGTCAGTTCCTTGAAGTTGACCAGGTTCTTTTCATACAGCTGATCCAACAGGTTGATGTCCTTCATCAGAACGATCTGATGATTTTCCAGGATCTTGACGATCTTGTCGACGTTCGCATTGGCGCTGTCGTATTTGGCTTTGACATCAGAGATCGAGTTGGCACCCTTCTTGAAGAGTTTCTGGAAGAAGTTGTCATTCTTGTCATCGACATCGAAATTCTTCAGCTGGGCTACCAGTTCCAGTAAAGTATCACCGACAGTATCGATATCCTTGGTCTTGACGTTCTTAAGTGCTGTATCGGAGAAATCAGCGACCTTGTTCTGAGCCGTTGCGCCGTACTGCAGGATCGTGTTGGTCTCATTGATATCGATCTGCTTGGAGAATTCATCGACCATCTTCTTCTCTTCTTCACTCAGGGAAGAATCATCGAGTTTTGCATAACCGACTACATCAGATACCGGAACAGTCGCATGGTCCTTCTCTGCTGTTTCTTCCTTTGTTTCTTCCTGGATCAGTTCTTCTTCAACTTTTTCTTCACCTAAAGTCAGAACGATCTTATCTTCTTTTTCACTCATAGTAATTTTCCTTTCTTAGTCCTCAATGACTCCCATTATTTCAAGAATTCTGTTTAAGTCTTCAGTATCAGTATACTTTATACTTATCATCTTGTTGCGTATTTCCACCTTGGTGGCGTATTTTTTCTCCAGACTGCGGATCACGTCCTCCATGAACGGATCCTTCTTCTCCGTCTTTTTCTTCTTTTTACCGTTTGCTTTCTTTCCTTTGGAGACTGATGTTTCCAGTTCTCTGACGGAAAGACCTTCTTTGACCGTCTTCTTGGCCATCTCGATCATCTCATCCTGATCTTCGATCGCCAATAAGGTCCGGGCCTGTCCATAGGACAGCTGCCCTTTATCGACGTATTTCTTGACTTCTGAAGGCAGGTTCAGCAGTCTGAGCATGTTCGTGACATTGGCTCTTGATTTGCCCAGCCTTCTGGCCAGTTCTTCCTGAGTATAGCCCAGTTTTCTGATCAGCTGATCATAGGCCGTCGCTTCTTCGATCGGTGTCAGATCCTTACGCTGGATGTTCTCTAACAGCGAGATCTCCATCATCTGCCTGTCATCGAAATCAACGATGATCGCCGGGATCGTTTTTTTGCCGGCCATCTTGGAAGCTCTGAGTCTTCTTTCACCGGCTACCAGTTCATAACCCTGCAGCGATTTCCTGACCAGGATCGGCTGGAAGACGCCGTTCTCTTTTATGGATTCAGACAGTTCCTTCAGTCCTTCCTCATCGAACTCCTTGCGGGGCTGATAAGGATTAGGTCTTATCTGTCTGATCGGCAGCTCTGAAGAACTGCTTCCGTATCGCGAAGATCCGTTGGAGATATCATCCAGAAAGCTGTCGATATCTTCACCGAAGATCTCACTCAGGCCTTTTCCGAGTTTCTTCTTAGCCATTTACTTCCTCCGCGTTATTGGCGATGACCTCTCTGGTCAAAGCGACATAAGCCTTGGCTCCTTCAGAAGTGATCGCATAGTCATAGATCGACAGACCGCAGCTTGGTGCTTCCGAAAGTTTGACGTTGCGCGGGATATAAGTCCGGTAAGCCTTCTCCTTGAAGTGCTTGCGGATCTCCTGACCGACTTCTGCCGAAAGATTCGTCCTGGCATCATACATCGTAAGTAAGACACCTTCGATCTTGAGATCAGGATTGAACAATCTCTGGACCAGTCTGATCGTCTGTAAGAGCTGGGTGATACCTTCCAGGGCATAGTACTCGCTCTGTACCGGGATCAGCACGGAATCAGCTGCCGTCAGGGCGTTGGTGTTGAGTAAGCCCAGTGATGGCGGACAGTCGACGATGATGTAGTCATACTTATCTCTGATCGGACTTAATGCTCTCTTTAACAGCTGTTCTCTTCCTTCCTCGATCTTGGCCAGTTCCAGATCGGCACCGGCCAGATTGATGTTGGCAGGCAGGATGTCGAGCGGCGGTTTGGAGATGGTCTGGATGCACTCTTCGATATCGGCACCGTTGAGTATCGCATCATAGATCGTCAGATCCTTGAGACCGACGCGGTGACCGATGCCCTGAGTCGCATTGCCCTGGGGATCGAAGTCCACCAGTAATACTTTCCTATTGAGATATGCCAGTCCGGCAGCCAGATTGATACTGGTCGTCGTCTTGCCGACGCCACCTTTCTGATTTGCGATCGCAATTATTCTTGCCATGGCTGCCTCCTTATTTCTTCATCCGGATAACGATCTTCACGTTATCGTCATATTCCGTTACCTGCATCGTCGAATCGATACCAGATTTCTTGCAGAGCTCATAAGCCTGAGAGATCGTATTGATACCGATCTTCAGATTATTGGAGACTCCGCGGTTCTTGCTCTTCTGCAGATACTCTCTGATGTATTCTTCCGTCTTGGAAACATTGTAGTTCCGGTTGATGATCGTCAGATAGACTTCTTCCAGCTTGTCTTCCGGTACATTCAGTAAAGCACGCGCATGACGCTCGGTGATCTCACCGCGTGAAATGGCCTTCTTGATGTAGTCAGGAAGCTTGAGCAGACGCAGCTTGTTGGCGACCGTCGACTGTCTGTAACCAAGTCTTTCAGCCAGTTCGACCTGAGTCAGGTCTTCCGACTGCATGATGCGGCGCATCGCCATCGCCTGTTCGATCGCATTGAGATCTTCACGCTGCAGGTTTTCGATCAGTGCCAGTTTGGCTGACTCATCATCACTGCTCTCCATGACGATCGCTTCGATATCGCTGGCACCGTTGAGCAGGCACGCACGGTATCTTCTTTCACCGGCGATCAGTTCATACTTGTCGCCGTTCTTACGGACCGTTACCGGCTGTAAAAGTCCGTTCATCCTGATCGATTCGGCCAGTCCTTTGATCGAATCATCATAAAAATCCAGACGCGGCTGGTTCTTGTTAGGGATTATCTTGTCTAATTTGATCTTTACTATTTCTTTTTTCATAACGGGTTCTTTTTTATTATATTATATTTCCTAGGATATTTTAACGGCGTCTGAGCGACTTTGCGCAAATATGCGATCGTTCTGCTGTCACCATTCATCAGCTGCTCATCAGTGATACTTTCAACAGTAAATCCCATGGTCCTGATCGCCTTTTCAGCCTCAGCTATCTCACTTCTGCCGTCCTTCCCTCTTAAGCAGATGAAACAGCCGTTTTTCTTCACCATGGCTCCGCAGACTTCGATCAGACTGTTGAGATTCGCAACCGCCCTCGCCGTCACATAATCATATTCTTCGCGGTGATTCAGTGAGAAATCTTCACCGCGTTCATTAATCACTTCGATCTCCTTCAGTTCCAGTTTCCTGATCAGTTCTTCCAGGAATACACAGCGCTTGCGGATTGGTTCGATCAGGATCACCTTCAGTTCCGGGAAAGCGATCTTGAGTACGACGCCCGGGAAACCGGCTCCCGTACCGACATCGACGAGACTTCCTTCCAGCTTCCGGTAAGCACAAAGCAGAGAATCATAGAAATGCTTATCCAGCACTTCTTCATACTCTGTTATGGCCGTCAGATTGACCTTTTCGTTGTATTCTTTAAGAAAAGCGGCATAGTCATCAAGTTTCTTCATCATCTCGTCATCGATGACGATTCCTCTTGATTCCAGCTGTTTTCTGAACTCTTCAGCGCTCATAACTAATATTGTATTATATTATCTTTCTTGTGACGTATGATTATTACTGAAAACGCTTTCAAAAAACAGGCAAAAATTGCTATACTATTAGCTTCTTAAAGCCCAATATTATCGTTTATCGATAATCTATGATAGAAATCACCTGTTTTAGTGGGTAAAATATTGCTATACAACATTATATTTAAGCTCATTTTTATGCATAAATGAGCTCGTAACTGCCATTTTCAGCCTTCTGCGTCCTTTAACAGCTCCGTGAGATGGATACTTTGAACGATCGTGATGACGATATTTTTGAGCAGGGCCTTGTTTTTATCTTTTTCCTTGACGTAATCAAGCTGCTGATTCCTGAACATCCGGCGCAGACTGTCTTCAAGCAAACCCGAAAAGAATGTATAGGCTTCTTCACAGCTGCAGGTCTGTTTCTGGATCCTGAATAAGGCTGCCACATCATCCAGTGACAGGACACGCTTGCTTAAGGCGATGAAGATCAGATAGGCGATCTGATCACGTCCGTACTGTTTTTTTACCGGATTGGGGACCAGTTTCTTCTTTACATAGTTGGAGATCATCGAATTGGTCACTGTACATTCAGGTATGACCGCAAGTGAATCGTTGATATACTTCGAGACCTGATCAAGATACAGGCCGACCGACGGTATCTCTTTATAGGTAGGCAGACGGAATTCTTTCAGTTGTTCGGACATTTTCTCCTCCAGCGGTTTTTCAATAACTCTTGACACGTTTTTCATTATTATATACAATGCAATCAGAGGTTTTTGAAAAACCTGTTACAGGTTTATTATATTACTATTTCTGTGACCCAACAAGGAGGAAAAACATGAGTGAAATGAGGATCCGCCAGCTGAACCGGCTGGAAAACAAACCCTATATCTCCGTCAAAGATCCGATCAGTGCCCTGACTCATTTTATCGGTTTCATCGCTTCGATCTTTTTTACACCAGTACTTCTTTCCAAGGCAGGCATCAGCAACTCTGATCCCCTGCTCATGGTGTGTCTGAGCATCTTCTGTCTGTCACTGATCACGCTCTACGGAGCCAGCAGTGCCTATCATACTTTTGTACTTCCTGAAAGATATACGACGATCCTGAAGAAGATCGATCACATCAGTGTCTTCTTCCTGATCGCCGGTACATATACGCCGCTGTGTCTGAATGCCTTAGGCAAAGACGGACTGGTCTTGCTTTGTATCGTCTGGGCGACGGCTCTACTGGGAACGGTCCTGAAACTGTTCTGGGTCTACTGTCCGCGCTATGTCTCCTCGATCATTTATATCTTCATGGGCTGGCTGGCCATCATGAAGATCCGTACCATCTATCTGACTCTTGACCCCAGAGGTTTTATCCTTCTGCTTACAGGCGGTATCCTGTATACCCTTGGCGGCATCATCTATGCATTCAAGATCAGGATCTCTAAAGACTGGAGCGAACATGAAGTGTTCCATATCCTGGTACTGCTGGGCAGTCTGTGTCATTACCTGCTCATCTTCTTCTACATTGCTTAAAAAAGGCGCCGTATAAGGCGCTTTTGAATTATCTGATCTGTTTTCTGTTATCTGAACAGTGAGAAGGTCAGGAATAAAGTCGAAAGAAGCGAAGCGATCAAAGAGACGACAGTGATCTGCGTATTGATGCTCGGACCGGCCGTATCCTTGAAAGGATCACCGACCGTATCACCGACGACAGCTGACTTGTGAGCTTCTGAACCCTTGCCGCCCTCATTGCCGGCTTCAACATACTTCTTGGCGTTATCCCACAGACCGCCGGCATTGGACATGAACAGCGCAAGCAGAAGACCGCTGACGATATTGCCTACCAGGAAACCGGCGATGGCGGAGACACCGCCGATCAGACCGACGATGATCGTGGAGATGATCGCAATGGCACCGGCTGGGATCAGTTCTCTGATCGCACCGTCAGCTGCGATCTCGATGCAGCGGCGGTAATCAGGATCGGCTTTGCCCTCTCTGAGGCCCGGGATCTCACTGAACTGGCGATGGATCTCAGCGACCATGCGCTGCGCATTGCGGTCGACTCCCAGCATCAGTACGGCTGAGAAGACGGCCGGGATCGCTGCTCCTGTCAGCATGCCGAAGAAGACCAGCGGATCCATGACATCGAATCCGGTAACACTCTGCAGACCAAGCTGACTTGCGGCGCTGTTTACTTCACTCATGAAAGTTCCAAGCAATGCGATGACCGTCAGACCGGCAGCTGAGATGGAGAAACCCTTGGTGACGGCTTTGACGGTATTGCCGGCAGAATCCAGTTCATCGGTTATCTTGAGGACTTCATCTCCCAGCGAACCCATTTCCGCCAAACCTCTGGCATTGTCGACGATCGGACCGTAGGCGTCATTGGAGACGATCATACCGACGATCGACAACATTCCGACGGCTGCATGGAGATACCGAAGAGCGCATATTCAGAACCGTAGAGCGGATCGATATTCTCACAGAGACGATAAGAGATCAAGGTAGAGATACCGGTACCGATCATAGCCGGCATCGTGGACAGGAAACCGTAGGAGATCTCTGAAAGGATCGTGAACGCCGGACCGGTGTGTGAAGCATGCGCTACGTTGTGGACCGGAGACTTGCTGTCATCAGTGAAGTAGTCGGTCGTGATACCGATGATGACACCGACCAGCAGACCCAGGATACAGGCTGCCCAGATCTCAAAACGGAAATTGAAGATATATGTAGCCAGAGCCGTCAGGACGGTGTAGATGCCGGTCGTGACATAGGTCGAAGAGTTAAGTGCTCTGGTCGGATTGCCGTTTTTGCCGATCCTGGCGGTCATGACGCCCAGGATGGAAGCCAGCAGTCCGAGTCCTGCATAGCAGAAGACGGTCGCAACATTTGAATGGAATGAAGAGACCCGGTCAAGACTTGCCGCGATAACGATCGCTGCGGCTAACGAAGCGACATTGGAGTCAAAGAGGTCAGCACCCATGCCTGCCACATCACCGACGTTGTCACCGACATTGTCGGCAATGACGGCCGGATTGCGCGGATCATCTTCCGGAATGCCCAGTTCGACTTTACCGGTCAGGTCAGCTGCGATATCGGCCGTCTTGGTGAAGATACCGCCACCGACTTTCGCAAACAGCGCCAGGGAACTGGCACCGAAGCTGAAGCACAGTACTGCCTGCGGATCAGCCAGCAGCATGTATACCAGACACACTCCCAGGTTGCAGGCACCGACGACAGCCATACCCATGACTGCTCCGCCCCTGAAACCGGTCATGAAAGCCGGTTTGATGCCGTCTCTGGCAGCATAGGCGCAGCGTCCGTTGGCGATCGTCGCCACTTCGATACCGATCTTGCCCGCAAAAGCGGAAAACAGTGTTCCGGCTATATATGAGAAAGCCATGAACATATTCTGGATGGAAAGACCCTTCCAGACCGGTTCAGGCAATAAAAGGAAAATAATCACTGCTACCAGTCCCGCAAATCTGAACAGCAGCCCGTACTGTCTGCCCAGAAAAGCTCTGGCACCGTCCTGAATCAGCTGAGCGATCCTTTCGATCGTCTCATTCTCCTGCGGCTGTTTTTCACCCACAGATAAAGCCATGCAGCATACGCAAACGCAAATAGGGATATGACAATCCCACTGATCTCCATTGCCCTGATCATGCTAATTCCCCCTGTTATTATAAAAAACCAATTTTATCCATCATATCACTTTTTTATTAAACAGATCATAAATAAGCTCTCAAAAGAAAACCGAAGGTTTTTTCCTTCGGCTGTAAATAATTGATTGATCAGGTAATGCTATTCCAGTGGCTGTTTTCTGCTGACCAGGCTGATCGTCTTCTCTGAGCGTCCGATCGTGATCTCATCATCGATCGATCCTACGAGCTGACCGTCGACATAGATATCAGCTTTGTCATGATTCACTCTGACGATGATCTTCCGGTCATTGCGCACGACAGTCGGATGGATATCACCGCAGATCGGCGTCACCGCGAATACTTCCGTATCGTTCAGCAGCAATGGACCACCGGCTGAAAAATTGTAGGCTGTCGAACCGGTCGGAGTCGCGATGATCAGTCCGTCACCTCTCATCTTCAGGACTCTTTCCTTTTCCAGCAGGATACTAAGATCGACAGTCTGACCGAAATTGTTCTTGGAGACGATCACATCATTAAGCGCATAGTGGTGCTCACCCTGATAGGTAAGCTCCAGCAGCCTGCGCTGTGAGTATTCGCAATCCTTCAGGATCTCATCAAATCCATTCAGCTCGCTGACCATCATGGCGCACAGATAACCCTTCCTTCCGGAGTTGACTCCCAGTAAAGGTCTGTCAGCTTCCATGGCCAGTGGTGCAGCTCTGAGCAGTGCTCCGTCTCCTCCTAACGACAGGATCAAATCGCTTTCGCCAGCCGAAAACAGGCAATGCCCATCATCCTGAAAAAGGAGTTCAGCGGTCTGATTTGCCACACTGCAGGAGTGTCCTTTCTCTTCCAGGATCCTGATACATTCCACAGCCTGTTTCTGCTGGATATCGGTAAAATTGTTGGAACAGATATATAGTTTCATACCGGTTTAATATAAAGGCTCATAGCTGAGCCTTCATCTTATTTCTTTTTCTTGCTGGCACTGAGCATCCGTTTGATCTCTTCGTTGAGATCCTTGAAGACGCCCTTCGGATAAGCTTCATCCAGCTTCTCAACGATCTTCTTGATCTCCTTGTCACTCAGATCCATACCAGTAATGTTGCGGATCTTGTTGTATACGACATAGTTACGGATCTTGGCCGCACTCTGATTCTCAGCGACCATGTCTCTGACGACGCTGCTGGTCTTCGCAAAACGGATGAATTCCTTGTTCATCAGATCATAAGAGAAGTTACCCTTCTTATCCGTATATCTGTCAACGATCATCTGGTAGGCCTCTTCATTAAGAGCCACTTCCTCGACCGGTTTTGCTTTCTTTTCCTTGACCATGTCCTTGGTCACTTTGACGCCCTTCTTATCCTTCTGTCTTGTGTACTTAAGACCGTTGGTCAGTTTGATAGCTTCCGCAAATGCCTCCGGCGGATACATCTTCGTATTGGTATTCTTGCTAGGGATCGCCTCTCCAGAAGTTCTGCTTATCGATGCGATGCCCGGCTGCTGGTAATCAGCACGCTGGATCGTGATGCTCGGACCACCCGGCATCTTCACACGAAAAGCCATTGCTGGTATAACTGTCAGTTTGACCGCCTTTGTTCTCAACATATTAGTTAAATTCTCCTTCTATGTAATCATTATACTATTTTTTGACAGCTCAGATGAAACGTTCCGGCTGCTCATTTTTCTCTTCTGTCGTATATGACGTTGCTGTTAACTTTTGAACCGATGATGTAACGGTCGATCTTTACTTTTAACGGCGGAAGCAGCTCCGTCAGTCTTTCATACATCTTCTCTTTCCGCAGCTCATCACAGTTGTGAAACAGCGATACGTGCGGAAGATAGGTGCGGTCGAATCCGTCGATCGCGATCTGATACCTGTCTCTCAGATATTCATCGAGTTCCTCATGGACAGCTCTTATCTCATCCTCTTTTGTGATCCTCAGCCAGATCATATCCTTCTGTTTATAAGGATAGATCTCTCCGCATTCGATCGTCCTGTCCGTGATCTTCAGGATATCGTCCCTGACGTTTTCAAAATCAGCTGTATAGAAACTTCTTTTGAGCGAAATGTGTAATGGAAAATCCAGAAAGTGTTCCGACAGTTTCAGATCTTCATTCTGTTTTCTGCAGATATCACAGATGATCCCGGTCTCTTCCTGAGGCAGAAGACCGTAGATCCACATCAGCTGTCTATTCATCATCTATATCCCAGCTGTATCTTTTCATATCCACGCAGCCGTTCTGCTTGAAGATTACGCCTTCTGCTTCTAGTAACTGACGCTGCTCAGTAAAACCCGGAGCCGTGCGTCCGCAGTGATTCACGACCCGGTGACACGGATAAGAACCGTAATACGAAGCTTCACTCAGTATCTTTCCTACCAGTCGCGGGTTCTTCTTCCTGCCCAGCAGTTCAGCGATCTTTCCGTAGCTCAAAACCTTCCCTGCAGGGATCTCACTGACAAGTGACAGGACTGCATAGGCCAGTTCATCTGTATCGTTTCTGTGTTTGTTCATCATTTCTGTTTTAAAAACAGAAGAAATCCTTCTGTTTCGTAATTACTGTTTATTGAGAACTTCTAGTTCTCTTCCTTGCGTTCCAGTTCCCGATAGATGAAATCAGGATATTCGACTTCCCTGGTGATGTTCCAGTCAGACAGGTCAAAACTCTCAAAACGCGTATCGACTTCATAGACGTCTTTAATGAATGAGACATACGCCTTGCGGCAGTACGGATACGACTGTCTGTAGATCGATGCACCTCCGCAGATGATGTATTCTGTTTCATCATCCTTGTGTTCCTCCAGGAAGGCGATCAGATCGTTCTCCACCTTCACATCGGCCGGATTATATTCAGGATCAAGGGAGATGACCGTGATATAGCGATCAGCCAGTTTATTGGGAAGCGTATCATAGGTCGTCTGACCCATGACGATATTTTTGTACAGTGTATTGGACTTGAAGAGTTTGAGCTCATCCTTCAGATGCCAGGGCAGAGAGCCTCTGATACCGATACCCTTATTGGGATCCATAGCGACAGAAAAACTGATCATACAGACACCTTTCCTTTGATGGCCGGCCACGGATCATAATCCAGGACCTTCACATCATCGATCGTAAAATCAAAGATACTCTTTATCTCCGGATTCAGCCAGAGTTTCGGCAGTGGTCTTGGCTCACGTGAGAGCTGTTCCTTTATCTGATCGACATGGTCGAGATAGATATGCGCATCACCGAAAGTATGAATGAACTCGTAAGGTTCATAACCGCAGACCTGAGCGACCATCGCCAGCAGCAGAGCATAGGACGCGATATTGAAAGGAACACCTAAAAACAGATCGGCTGAACGCTGGTACAGCTGACATGAAAGTCTCTTCCTGTCTGCGCTCACATAGAACTGGAAGAACGCATGACATGGAGGCAGAGCCATCTGATCGACTTCCCCCGGATTATAGGCAACAACGAGATGTCTTCTGGAGAACGGATCGTTCTTCAGGTTCTCGATCAGTTCCGTTATCTGATCGACTCCGCCGAAGTTGCGCCACTGCTTGCCGTAGACGGGGCCGAGATCGCCCCACTTCTCCGCAAACTGTTCATCCTCGCAGATCTTCGCGATGAATTCCTCCATCGTCTCACCTTTATATTCTTCTGATTTTTTATACTTGGCATAAGGCCAGTCATTCCAGATCTTGACGTTTTTTAAAGCCAGCGGCCGGATATTGGTCTCACCTTTCAGGAACCAGAAAAGTTCTTCAAAAATACCGCGATAGAAGACTTTCTTGGTCGTCAGTAAAGGAAAACCGTCATTAAGATCGACTCTCATCTGATAGCCGAATCTTGAGATCGTTCCGGTCCCTGTCCTGTCTCCTCTTTTCTCACCGTTTTCCAGTACAAAACGGCACAGATCCAGATATTGTTTCATATCGTCAAAACTCCTTTTTTTAATTATAACTGTTAAAGTAAAATATGTCATAATGAATACAGGGAGGTGACTGTTATGAAAAAACTGATCCTGATCATGATCATGCTGCTGCTGTGCGCATGCGCAAAAAATACACCTGCTGAACCGGAACCGACTCCGACTGAGCCGGAACCAGCACCGGTCGAACCTGCACCTGTCGAGCCGGAACCTGATGAGAAAGAATATGTCTATCAGATGGAAAAAGAATGGGTCGCCTATGATTTCACGCTGAAACATGCGAAACAGACCTATCAGATCAAAGACGGTCTGACCCTGAAACTTGAAGGCAAGGAAAAGGAAGAACTGTACTGTCAGGACGGTAAATGTCTGGTCTATGATATCGTGACGATCAATGACCGCGATATCGAAGTGCTGGAAAACGTAGAACCAAACATCAATGAGGACTACGGTTATCTGAACCTCTACAATCTCAATGATGAACTCTACATCCTGAACTTCTTCTTCGCAGCTCAGTTCAACAGCTGTGCCGGTCTGGTCTTTGATTCAAAAGGCAATATCGTCATGACCTATAAGGACTGTGATCTGACCATGAATGAAGTCTACCAGAATCAGTTCGGTCTCACATATACGAATCCGAACGACTGGAGCGATTCAAGATTTGAGGTCTACACAGCCAACGGCAGCGAACTGTCGATGGAAGTGATGAGCTGATCACATTTAAAACGGAAACGAAAAAAGGGTAGTCGATGACTACCCTTTTTGAATGCTTTTTACTTCAGGATTTAAGAACCTGAGCTCGTTGATGCGGTAGAAGTTCCGCCTGTACTTACGCTTGCTGATGATGTCGGCAGATAAGGCACGAGCTTCATAGCCATATCATGAGCAGTAATGGTCTGCAGATATACCTTGCCCGGACCGGTCAGAGTCGTCAGGAACAGACCCTGTCCGCCGAAGAGGATATTCTTGAAACCGGATACTGATTCGACATCATAAGTAATAGTCGATTCAAACAAAGCTACATGACCGGTCTCAACTTTGATCTGTTCGCCTTCAGCCAGATCTAGTTCAACCAGTGATCCGTCGATCTCAGCCAGTAAAGTACCCTGACCCGTGAATTTCTGCAGGATGAATCCTTCGCCACCGAGTAAGCCGGCCCAGAAGTTCTTGTTTACCGTGGCATCGACCTGAACGCCCTCATCTGCTACAAGGAAAGCTGATTTCTGAGCGAAATACTCATGTTCTGGATCGATAGTGAATTCCTTGATCGTTCCCGGGAAGGAAGATGAGAACGTGATCTTTGAGCCGTCCTGGGTTGCAGTGTGTGTGACGAACATCAGAGAAGCACCTGAGAACATCCTGCCGATAGACTTCAGTAAACCGCCTTCAGCATTCGTTTTCATATTGATGGTTGAATCTTCCCAGGCCATCGCACCGGATTGAGTAAAGACTTTCTCCCCGCTGTCAAGAAAGACATTTACAGCCGGAAAAGAGCCGCCGATAATTTCATATTTCATTTTTGATCTCCTTTATTAAATTATAACAGGATTAATGACAATGTTTAAGATAGATAGCCAGGACCTGGATATCGCTCGGATTGATGCCGGAGATGCGTGAAGCCTGTCCGAGAGATGCCGGTCTGATCTTGTCCAGTTTCGCTCTGGCTTCCAGTGCCAGGTTGTCGACGTGAAGATAATCGATATCCTCCGGTAATCTGATATTATCCATCTTTGCCATGCGGTCTGCTTCCTTGCGGGCCTTGGCGATATAGCCTTCATACTTGATCTCGATCTCAGCCTGTCGTGCGATCTGCTGGTCACATTCGATACCCATGTAAGACAGGACCTTATCCAGTTCCACACCCGGTCTTCTGAGCAGCTCATAGGCATTGTGTGATCCGTCTTCATTTTCAAAACCCAGTTGTTTCAGATATTCATTGATACCGGAACTGCGTTCGACCTTTCCCTCTTTCAGGGTCTGTTTAAGCTCTTCGATATCCTGCATCTTCTTCAGAAAACGCTGATATCTTTCTTCCGAGATCAGTTTATTCTCATATCCGTATTTCAGCAGACGCTGATCGGCATTGTCATGTCTGAGCAGCAGGCGGAATTCAGCTCTTGAAGTGAGAAGACGGTAAGGTTCATTCGTACCTTTGGTCACCAGATCATCGATCATGACCCCGATATAGGCTTCATCCCTCTTCAGGATGAAAGGCTCTTCCCCGTCCAGTTTCCTTCTCACATTGATGCCGGCCATGATACCCAGTCCGGCTGCCTCTTCATATCCTGAAGTACCCAGGATCTGACCGCTGATGAAAAGATTTGCGATATCCTTGAGTTCCAGGTTCGCCTTGACTTGCAGAGGATCAACAGCATCGTATTCGATCGCATAGGCGTATTTGATGATCTTGGCATTCTCCAGTCCGATCAGGGAATGGACCATCTCTTCCTGTACTTCCCTGGGCATGGAGGTGGAAAAACCCTGGATATAAGTCGTATCCAGTGACAGTGATTCCGGTTCCAGGAAGAGCTGATGTCTCTCCTTGTCCGCAAAACGCACGACCTTGTCTTCAATGGAAGGACAGTAACGCGGACCGACGCCCTTGACCACTCCTGAATACATCGAAGAACGATCCAGATTGGCTCTGATGATCTCCAGAGTTTTCGGCGTCGTATAAGTCAGATAACACGGTATCTGTTCATCGATCGGTCTGACATCTTCCTGTTTCGTCTCTTCCGAGAAATGCAGGAAGTGATCGGCACCCGGTTCGTATTTCGTTCTGGAAAAATCGATCGAAGTAGTCAGGACTCTCTGCGGCGTACCGGTCTTGAGTCTGAACAGCTTGATGCCGAGCTTTCTGAGTGATTCGGACAGATTCTTCGTCGTTTTGTCACCGTCCGGTCCTTCACTTCGCGTATCAGCTGAGATCATGACCGTGGAATCCATATAAGTACCGGTCGTCAAGATACAGGCCCGGGCTTCAATCACACCGTTCTTGTTCAGTCTGACCGCTTTAAAAGCGCCATCCTCACAGATGACTTCTTCAACGATATCTTCTATGACCGTGAGATTCTCCGTGTTAAGACACAGATCTCTCATCATCTTCGAATATCTCAGCTTATCGGACTGCACCCGCATGTTCCAGACACCGGGACCCTTGGTCGTGTTTAGCATCTTGAACTGCAGAGCCGTCCTGTCTGCCACCTTCGGCATGACTCCGCCCAGCGCATCGATCTCTCGGACAACGACACCTTTGGCCGGACCGCCGATCGAAGGATTGCAGGGCATCTTGGCGATATGGTTGAGCTTGATCGTGACCAGAACGGTATCCTTGCCCGCATGAGCCAGCGACATCGCTGCTTCCACGCCCGCATGACCGGCACCGACGACGATACAGTCACGCATTGAAGACGCTCCTGATCTTTTCATAAGTATCGATCATTTCCTCGTAGTGCTGACGTGTTTCGCCGTAGGTCTCATATTCCAGATCCTCAAAGAGTTCCAGCAGATCCTCATAGAGCGGGAACAGACACAGCTCACCGGCCAGGACATAAAGACCTTTTACGGCATCCTTGGCCATGGCGTAGTCTTCATATTCCAGCATCATATCCAGTTCTTCAAAAAACTCGTCAGCCAGATAGGCATTGACCGTTTCCTCATATTCATTCACGTCCGGATACTTCTCTCTGATGAGATCGTAGTTCAGACCGCAGCTCGCATATTTGTTCTTCATCTTATTAATTATAATGCATTCCCACACCATCAAACCAGTAGCGAGACATGTTACAATCATGAAGAAAAGAGGTAGCGAAATGACCCGTAAAATCACCAGTAAAGATCTGCTCAGTTTCCGTTTCATCGAGAACCTGTCCTTCAATCCCTCAGGTACAGCCTATGCCTTTCAGCTCGCCGAGATCGATAAAAAGAAAGATTCATACTTCCGCAGCATCGCAATCGGCAGGAAAACATACCGTTTTGATAAAAGCACCTCCCATCTGGGCTGGTATGACGACGATCAGCTGATCATTACAAAAAATGATCCTAAAGCCGTGCTTCAGCGATATTCACTGCTCAACAGAAAAGACGGTTCAGTCAAGACACTGCTTAGTACATCACTGAAGATCGAAAATATCTCCGTGATCGATCCGAAGACATTAGTTTTTACAGCTTACATCGATATGAATGAACCAAATGTCTATCTCTACGATAGAGAAAAGCTGAAGAAATACCGGGAAAAGAAAAAGAAAGAAGCCGACTATGAAGTCCTTGATGAGATACCTTACTGGTTCAACGGTGCCGGTTTCATCAATAAACTGCGTAAAGCCCTCTTTGTGTGTTCCTTAAGACCGTTAAAGATCACCAGGATCACAGCACCTGACTTCGCTGTTTCGGACTATACGGTAAGCGGCAACAGGATCATCTACTTTGGATCTTCCTACCGGCAATGTCAGCCGCTCTACCAGCAGATCTATGCATATGATGTGACAGACAGGAAGAATGAATGTCTCTACGCTAAAGCAGACCATATGATCTCTGATCTTAAGGTCATAAATGATAAACTGCTGGTCTCAGCCACCAGAGGTGAAAGATACGGCTTGAATGAGACATCCACATTACACCTGCTGGAAAACGGAAAACTGATTCCATTACCTACACCTGATCTTTCGCTCTATGATGCGGCAGCGATCGATACGACCCTTGGCGGAGGAAAAGGCAGAGTCGTAAAAGACGATGTCCTCTACACGCTGGCCAGCGTCAAAGATCATATCGAGATCTTCAGATTTGACAGAAATATGAAACACCGCAGTCTGGTGAAGATGCCGCTGATCTCCTTCTTCGATGTCGGAAAAGACAGGATCATCTTCTGCGGTTCGGATCAGACCAGTCTGCCGGAACTGTATGAATACTCATTCAAAGACCGCAAAGTCAGAAAGATAAGTTCATACAACGACAAAGCACTGAAAGATTGCTATATCGCCAGACCGCAGGAGATCGAATATATGTCTGAAGGTTACAGGCTGAATGGCTGGGTCTTGCTTCCGGAAGGCTATGACAGAAGGAAGAAATATCCGGCTGTCCTGGATATCCATGGCGGACCGCGGGCTATCTATACACAAGCCTTCTTCCACGAGATGCAGATATGGGCATCAGCCGGTTACTTCGTCATGTTTACCAACATCAGAGGTTCTGACGGACGCGGTGATGAATTTGCGGATCTGCGTGGAAGATACGGTTCTATCGATTACCGGAACCTGATGGACTTCACGGATGCAGTCTTAAAGAAATATCCTGCGATCGATAAAGACAGATTATGTGAGACCGGCGGTTCCTACGGCGGTTTCATGACCAACTGGATCATATCCCATACCGACCGTTTCTGCTGTGCCGCTTCCCAGCGCAGCATATCCAACTGGACCGGTTTCACTTATCTCAGCGATATCGGTTACGTCTTCGCTGCGGATCAGAACGGCTGCAAAGATCCGATCGCCGGCTATGAGAAGCTTTGGGATCATTCCCCGCTGAAATACGTCGACAACGTGAAGACACCGACCCTGTTCATCCATTCCGATCAGGACTGGCGCTGTCCTTTCCCTGAAGGCATGCAGATGATGCAGACACTGGCTGAAAGAGGTGTCGAGACAAGACTCGTCCTGTTCCATGGTGAGAATCACGAACTCTCACGCAGCGGAAAACCGTCTCATCGGATCAGACGTCTCAATGAGATCCTCGACTGGTTCAATGACCATACAAAATAGAAGTCCTTTACAGGACTTCTTAATTTATTGTCAGATGATGGCCGTTAGGATACAGGATCTTATCCGTATTCTGATACCAGCCATTCAGATAAGGGATATCGACCGGTACTTTGCCGGTGTATTCATCACCCGCATACAGCATGTATACGGCAGCGATCGGATTCGGTCCGTATTCACTGATACCGTGATCCTTGTCATCAGGGAATTCATACATCCCTGAAGTCTGATATGAAAGTATGATGGCATCGGCACGCTGATAACGTGCAGCATCATAAGGCAGGCCGGCCGAGACCATGACGGTCGGGATGTCCTGGCGCCAGGCTATACTGATCAGCTTATCGAGATTTCCTGAGTATTCGCCCCAGACGCTGTAAGGATCGATATCCGTACCGTCATACATAACCGAGATGAAGATGAGATGATCGGCTTCACTGATGATCGCTTCAGGATCCTTGAGATCCTCCGGAGTGTAGACACTGACATCATTGAGCACGGAGATCTTGCCGTCTTTTCTAAGTAAGCGCAGCGCGTACTTGCATGATCTGACCATTTCCCTTGTCGGAACGATGATCACGTCGTTGTTTCCTTCGCCCGGCAAAGGCAGGACACCGTCATTCTTCACCAGCGTGATCGTCTTTTTTGCTGTTTCAAATTCCCTGTCATGATGATCAGGTGATCCGACCGTTGCATTTACTTCACTGATCGCTTCATCCATATCACGACGTTCATAGGTATCGAGAAGTCCGTATTTCTGTTTGAGCTTAAAGATCCTTTTGACACTTTCATTTAGTCTGTCTTCACTGATCTTGCCATTTTCAACTTCTTTGCAGAGATAGGCGATCACATCTTCCAGTTCATGATCTTCTTCCGGGATATTGCCGTCGATCGGTATCAGCATGATATCGATACCGGCTTCGATAGCCATTTCAGCTGCCTCGTTGAGAGTGAAGTGCGTGGTGATGGCTTTCATCTTCATTGAGTCAGAGACGATGACTCCCTCATAACCAAGATCTCCGCGCAGGATGTCGCTGAGGATCGTCTTTGATAAAGTGGAAGGCAGATAGATCTCTTCCTTGGTAGTATGGGAGATGAATTTCTCTGTTTCGATCTGTGGGAACTGGATGTGGGCTGTCATGATCATATCTGCGCCTTTTCTGATACCTTCTTTAAACGGTATCAGTTCACATTCCAGCAGTTCTTCATAGGACTTGTCGATCTTCGGCAGGCCGCTGTGAGAATCCGTATCGGTATTGCCGTGTCCGGGGAAATGTTTGAGACAGGAGATGATGCCCTGTTTCTTCAGCCCTTTCATGAAAGCGACCACATGTTCAGCGACGGTATCAGGATCATCCGAAAAAGATCTGATGCCGATGATCGGATTATTCGGTTCATTGTTTATGTCTGCTACCGGAGCAAAGTCAGTATTGATGCCAAGGACCTTCAGTTCTTCAGCGATCAGTGAAGCACTCTCTTCCGTCAGTTTCAGATCGTCTGCAGCTCCCAGCGCCATATTGCCGCTGGTCATCGTGCCCTGTTCAAGTCTGGTGACAGAACCGCCTTCCTGGTCGATCGCGATCAGCAGCTGTGCTCTTCCTTCACGGGCATTGGCAGCCTGCAGATCATCAATGAAACGCACTACTTTCTCATTTTCGATACAGTTGGCACCGAAAAGAATGACTCCACCGAAGGCATATCTTTTTAACTGTGCAGTGATATTATCATCGATCTCCTGAATATAGTTACGGTCGCTGTTCTCATCACGATAGTAGCGGAAAGTCGGTATGATCATCTGCGTGATCTTGTCTTGCGTCGGCATCGCTTCGATCATCTGATCGATCTTTCTTTCCTTGCTCTCTTTCAGATAAAAGAGCGTTCCGAGAACACCCAGAACGATTATCAGAAAAGCGATTATGATATTCCTGAATATCTTCTTCATTAACTCTATGATAACAGATGTCGATCTGATTATCCTTCAGGTATGATAGGAGGCTTGCTTTTCAGTTTCGGTACACCGACTCTGAAAGTATCTCCTTCCTCATCTTTCTCATGAGGATTGAGACAGGCCTGATTAGATTCAAGTCTGGCCTGAGCCGACAGATACATGCAGGCATCAGTCGCATCCCAGCCGTAGGCATTCATGATCAGCCTCTGCATCTCTTCATATCCGTACTGGATCGCCACATCACAGTTTTTTCCTGTCGTGTTGACGAACCAGAAATCATCCGTCTCCGTGATCGGCCATCTGAGATCGAAATCTCTGATGATCCTGGTCTTCACTCTGATCGTCGCATCGATCTCCACTCCGGTCTCGCAGACTTCACCATCGCCCATGGCCGCATGGACATCACCCATCGCCAGAAGAGCTCCCGGTACTCTGACCGGCAGATAGACAGTGACACCCTTGGTGATGATGCGGCTGTCCATATTGCCGCCGCCACTGAAAGAATCGCTGGTCTGCACCGGTTCACCGTCTCCGGCACAGCCGATGACCCCGATCATCGGTACAGCCGGAAAACTGATGTCATTGAAATAGATCTGACCATCCTCCACTTTAAGGATCTTGGTCCTGGTCTCACAATTCTTGTGCAAAGCTCCCAGTCCCTTGAATGTCGCCATGACTCCGCTTTTTGCGACTTCGACATCCAGTATCTCTACCGCCAGCACATCACCGGGTCTTGCTCCTTCTATGTATAAAGGACCGGTCGCCGGATTGGCCTTAGAGAAATCAAGTTCTTCGATCTTGTCATCTTCCGATCTGATCTGCTGACAGAAACAGTCCAGCGTGTGGAATATCACTTCTTCGCCTTCTTTGGCAAAGGCTATCGGTTTATTGTCTTTGGAAAAAGTATAGACATAATTTTTAAGTTCTATCATATCTGTATCATAACACTAAAACAGAAACAGGATACCTGTTTCTGTTTTGTTCATATTCAGTTGTTGTGGACGACATCCAGTATCTGTTTAAACGAATCGATACCGTAGGTGGTGTTTACATAATCCCTGGCGTCCAGCAGTCCGCAGCTGTCGAAGCCGCCGTTCTTGGCTGCATCGATACCGGCCTTGGCATCTTCCACTACCAGACACTCTGCCGGTTCAAGACCAAGATATTCAGCTGCCTTCAGGAACACTTCCGGATCAGGTTTCGATCTGGTGATATTGGTCCCGTCAGAGATCGCATCGAACAGTTTCGTGATACCGAGCCTGTCCAGGATGAATTTCGTATTCTTGCTGCTGGAACCGATCGCGATCCTGTATCCTTCTGATAGTAAGTCCAGCAATGTGAAGATGACTTCCTCACTGAGATCCTTCGGAGACATCTGTTTGAGATATTCCTTGTAGGTCTCGTTCTTTTCTTCCAGCATCTTTTCCTTCTGTTCAGCGCTGAACGGTTCACCCTGATGTTTCCTCAGGATGATCTCCAGACTTTCAGCTCTTGAGACACCTCTGAGCAGATTGTTGTCTTCCTCGTTGAACGGGATATTGAACCTATCAGCCAGTTTCTTCCAGGCCAGGTAATGATAGTGATCAGTAAAACAGATGACCCCGTCCAGGTCGAATATTATCGCTTTATATTTCATTGATACTCCTGTTATTATTCAGTAAATATGCCGTTTTCCATGTAGTCGGCGACGATCATCAGCGCCGCGCCTTCAGACATCGGCGAATTTGAAGTCAGATCGAGGTTGATATTGAAAGATTCATCTTTGAGGACTGAATATTCAAATACCGCTTTCCTGAGCTGATCCTGATATTTTTCCAGATACGGAACGATCTTGCCGCCGATCATGACATCGGTATCGAAAGCCAGGTGTGCACATGCGATGCCCTGAGCCATGTATTTTATGTACTGATCCAGAGCGTTCACAGCTTCTTCATCATGATTGTCGACTCTGGCGAAGAAATCCTTCAGATTCGTATCTTCATCACCTGTCAGACTCGCTACGCTGCAGCAGACCGACCAGCAGCCTTTCTGACCGCAGGAACATTGTCTGCCGTTAGAATCGAGCTGGATGTGACCGAAGGCCCCGGCTTTGCCGGAATTGCCGCGATAGACTTTCTTGTTTATGACGACCGATCCGGCAATACCGTTGTCAGTTACGACAATGTAGACCGTATCTGCCAGATTCTTATCCTTGAAGACCGCGCCGAAACCGGCTGCGTTGGCACCGTTTTCGATCATGATCGGATATCTGAACTCTTTCTTGAAGCGGTCCAGATTTACACTGTGCATTCCAAAAATCGTCGAACGGGTGATCTCGCTCCTGTCGAGTGAAACTTCGCCCGGGAAGGCGACCATGATGCCCAGTACTTTCTTGGGATCGACATTCTGAGCGATCAATTCATCGATGATCCTTCCGATCGCCTGCAGGTGTTCCCTGCTCTGTTCAAAGATCAGCCTCTCTGTTCTTGAAGCGATGCATTCACCTTTCAGGTTCATGATCGATATATCCACATGATGACGGCGGATCTCGACACCTACCGCATAGCGGTAATTGTAGTCAAAACAGATCAGGGTCGGTTTCCTTCCGCCTGATGATGCCAGAGCCTTGCCTTCATAGAAAGCACCTTTCTCTTTGAAGTGCTGGATGCACTGGATCACGGTCGGACCGGACAGACCGCTCTCGGTCTTGATCTGCGCCTGAGTCATACTGCCTGCCTGATACAGCAGACTGACGACCTTGTAAAGATTAAGGAGGCGCAATGATGATGTGTTTCCCAGATTTATATCCATCTTTGTGCCTCCTTTCATAAAATATTATAGATATTATAATTTAGTATCCCACAGTCCCGCAAACGGATTGACCGGAGATACACCTTTGAATTCACTTCTGCCCATCAGCTTTTCGACCATCGCATCGACATGATCTTCATTGCAGGTATAGGCATTGATGTAGTTTTTGACCATCGGTACATCGACCAGATGATATGGGTTCGAGAACGACAGGAACAGATACGGCAGATCATGGACATACTTCGGTGAGCTTTCACCCAGGAAATCGTCCCAGGTGATCCTGATCGTCGTCTGATTGGATCCGACTTTCATGTTCGCAAAGTAGATCACCAGATCAATCGTCTTCTTGAACTCTTCGATCGAACAGTCGACGCCCGGATATTTGCCGTCCTTGAAGTACGATACTTCAAAGCCTTCTTTTTCCATTTTCTCTTTGAAATAAGCCAGTTCCGGAAGGATACCGCTTTCCGGCAGCCTTTCGTTGGTGATCTGGATCAGACTGATCTTCTTCGTCTTCTCAGGAGAGAGCGGGAAGAGACCTTCTTTATCCTTGACCAGCGTGATAGCTTTGTCCGCAACTTCTTTGGCGACTTTCTGATGATCCTCGTTATTGAGGACACTTAAACCTGATTCCTCAGGAACAGCAGGTTTTCTGTCCAGATGGATCATGGCCTTGAGTGCCAGGACTCTGAGACATGCTTCATCAAGTCTTTCTTTTGAAAGCAGTCCGTCTTTCAAGCCTTCCAGCATGTATTCCACATCTTCCTTCTGATTGACCGTGAACAGGAACATATCCGATCCGGCCTCGATGCAGTGCGGAACAGCTTTTCTTCTTTCCATTGAACAGGTGAAACCGACCATCTGCGTCGCATCAGTGATGATCAGACCGTTGAAACCGAACTTCTCTCTCAAGATCCCTGTCATCAGTTCCTTTGAAAGAGAACCAGGTAAGATATCTTCATCCTTGATATCCGGATTGACCATTCTGGCCAGGGCCGGCTGCCTGATGTGAGCTGACATGACTGTCGGTGCTCCATAGTCGATCAGGCTCTTGTAGAGATAACCGTAGGTGTTCAGCCATTCTTCGGCTGACAGCGAATTGATCGAACTCATGAGATGCTGGTCACGATAATCGACACCGTCGCCCGGGAAGTGTTTTATCGAAGTGACAAAATCATTTTCTCTGCAGGCATCGATATACGCTTTCGCATTGCTCAGGATCTTTTCGATATCGGAACCGAAAGTACGGACGTTCGTGATCGGATTCTCCGGATTGCGGTCGATATCGATGATCGGTTCAAACGTCCAGTTGACGCCACACGCACCGCCCTCTTCGCAAGCCACACGGGCGAGCTCATGAGCGTAGTGCGGATCATTGGTCGCAGCCGCACCCATCGGTGAAGCTACGTAAGTTCCGTCGATCAGACCGCCGTTACCGCCTTTTCCGCCTCTTTCAAGGTTGCAGGCGATCAGTAATGGCACCTTGGCATTCTGCTGAATGCGTCTGGTGAATTCCCACATTTTATGTCCGGGGAACGGACGGTACATGACTGCACCGGGTTCAATGAAGGTCAGAAGATCTTCAGGTTCGGAACCCGGACGGTCCCATAGTATTTCACAGAATAACTGGCCAACTTTTTCACGGTCACTCAGAGATGCGAAAGTCTTTTCGACCCATTCTACGCCTTTATCATCGAGATAAAAAGGCTTTCCTCTTAAATCAACCGCCATAGTTAGTCCCTGTTGCGCATTCTGTCGTAGATCTTTTCAGAGTAAACATCCAGGATGACAGCTACCAGGATGATGACACCCTTGGAGACCATCTGCCAGTATGAAGAGACCTTCAGCAGGTTAAGACCGTTGGAGATCAGACCGATAACGAGACATCCGAACAGCGTACCGATAACTGTACCGGAACCGCCACCCATCGGTGTACCACCGATAACGACAGCTGCGATGATATCCATGACGGTATCACCACCCAGAGTCGTCTGAGCAGAAGCGATACGTCCGCATGATACCAGAGCCATGATGGCGATCGTGAAACCTAACAGGGCAGCGACCTGTACTCTGGTCTTCTTGACATCGATACCGGATACTCTGGCAGCCTCAGGGTTGCCACCGATCGCGATGACGTTTCTGCCGAACTGCGTTCTGGACAGGATGACATGGCCGACCAGGATGAATACGAGCATCAGAGCAACGGATACAGGGATCACACCGAACAGGTAGCCCTGACCGAGATAGATGATACCTTCATGCAGGTTGGCGATAGGTGTGCCGTTTGACATCAGCATCAGCGCACCCTTGAAGACCTGCTGCATAGCCAGCGTTACCAGGAACGGAGGCAGATTGAATTTATTCTCGACGGTAGCGTTGAATGATGAACAGACGATACCGACGACACTGCAGACCAGCAGAATGACGATGAACGGAAGTGATGTCTGGCTGAGCAGACCGGAGATGATACCGACCATGCACATCATGTAGCCGGCTGAAAGGTCGACTGAATCAGATGCCAGCAGGAAGGTATAACCTACACCGATGATACCGTTGGCAGCGATCTGACGTGCCAGTGAGAGCAGGTTACCGCTTGTTAAGAAGGTATTGGTGAAGACCGTCAGTAAAATGAAGAAGATCACCACCAGCAGCAGTGCACGGTTCTTAAGGAAGAAGATCAGGATCTGATCTTTTGTCATTTTTTTCTTGTTATCCATAGTTATTCCCCTTTCAATCCAAACATTTCGGACATGATCTTTTCGGCACTAGCTTCATTGCGCTCGTGTCTGGCAATAATATTTCCTTCTCTCATGACGATCAGACGGTCAGACATGCCCATTACTTCAGGCAGATCTGAAGAGATCAGGATGATCGCAACACCCTGTTCTGCCAGCATGTTGCAGTATTCATATATTTCGGATTTGGCACCGACATCGACACCTCTGGTCGGTTCATCCATGATAAGTACTTTCGGCTGGTTCAGCAGTGCACGGCCGACCATGACTTTCTGCTGGTTGCCGCCTGACAGTGACCAGATCGGAGCTTCTTTGCCGGAAGTCTTGACTGACAGCTTCTGGAACATCGATTCCGTATCCCTGTCTTCGATATCCGACTGGATGAAGCCCATCTTGCAGATATTGTAGAAATAAGACAGTGTCATGTTCCTCTCAACATCCATCTTCTTGACGACGCCCTGTCTCAGACGGTCTTCCGTGACCATCGCGATACCGTT
This sequence comes from Erysipelotrichaceae bacterium, assembly GCA_017432005.1. Classification (GTDB taxonomy): domain Bacteria; phylum Bacillota_I; class Bacilli_A; order Erysipelotrichales; family Erysipelotrichaceae; genus Colivicinus. The sequence continues at coordinate 132,445 of JAFRKA010000016.1, read as the reverse complement.
CTTCAGGCCTTCACGCGGAGATCTGTTTTTGACTTCCACACCGTTGATCGTGATCGTACCGTCATCTGCCGGCTCGATTCCGTAGATGCCCTGCATGACTTCGGTACGTCCTGCACCGACCAGTCCCGCAAAGCCCAGGACTTCACCGGCTCTGACTTCAAAGCTGATATCTCGGTAGACGCCCGACTTGTGCAGTTTCTCGACTTTAAGGACGACGTCGCCCTTTTCGATATCCTTTTTCGGATAGACGTTCTCGACTTTACGTCCGGCGATATAGCTGACCAGTTCATCCATCGTCAGACCGGTGACAGCTCTTTCGATGACCATGTGTCCGTCTCTGAAGACGACGACACGATCAGCCAGATCGAATACTTCTTCCAGCTTGTGGGAGATGAACAGCACGGATCTGCCTTCTGAGGTCAGCTGTCTGATGATCTGATACAGGACCTGTACTTCCTTGTCAGACAGAGCACTCGTCGGCTCATCCATGATGACGATCTGGGCATCATATGATATGGCGCGCGCGATCTCGACCATCTGCATCTGTGCTGTAGTCAGATTCTTGACGATCTCCTTCGGCGATACATTTATTCCATAGGCATCAAAGAGTTCCTGGGTCTTCGCTTCACACAGTGCCGGCATGTAGATACCGTTCTTCGTGAAGTCCTTGACTCTGCCGATCCAGACGTTTTCCGCAACGCTCATGGAAGGCACAAGACACAGTTCCTGATGGATCATGGAGATACCCTGACTCAGAGCATCGCTCGGATTCTTCGGCTGATAATCCGCACCGTTGAGTTTCATCGTTCCTTTTGTCGGAGCGATCGAACCGAGCAGGATGTTCATCATCGTTGATTTTCCGGCACCGTTCTCACCGGCCAGAGCCAGTACTTCACCTTTATTGAGGTCAAAGCTCACGTCAGTCAGGGCTTTAGTAGAATAGAAATTCTTACTTACATTGTTTACTTCAAGAATTTTCATTTATAACTCCCTTCTTTTAAAATGTGTCGGTTTTATTCGAACCGACACATTTCCATTTAGATTTAAATAACTAATTATCTAGCAACAGAAACTTCCATGCCGCTGTCGACTAATACCTGTTCGTAAGTCTCAGGAGTGACCAGCTTGTAGTAGTTCTCAACCGGGTTCTTCTTTTCAACAGTTGCACCGTCTAAAGCCTTCTGGACATAGTCTGCTGAAGAGATAGCCAGCTGTTTCATAGCCATCAGAACAGTTGCATCGAGTTCACCGGAAGCAAGGTAAGTCTGGCCGGTTGAAGAGCAGTCGATCGAAACGATGATGAAGTCTTCTACTGGGAGGTTCTTAGCCTTGATGGCGTTGATGATACCGGAAGCCTGTTCATCAGACTGAGTAACGAAGCAGTTGATCTCCGGATAAGTTGTCAGCATATCAGTAGTGATATCATATGCTTTCTGAGTATCGAATTCAGCGTACTGAGAAGCGACCAGGTTGTAACGATCTTTGTATTCGCCGTTTAAGCCAGCTTCTTCAAAACCTTCATATCTCTGAGCAACAGAAGATGAACCTGACTGACCATAGATGAATGCAACATTCAGTGTGAGATCTGGATCTTCAGCGAGTAAGCCGTTGAGATAAGCAGCCTGAGCCTTACCAGCATCCTTATGATCACCGGTTACGAATGTGTAGTAGCTCTCAGCATTCAGAGGACGACCAGCGATGATGACAGGGATACCTGCAGCGCTGACTTCGTTGATAGCAGCAGCAGAACCATCAGTATCACAGCCCATGATTACAACAGCGGAAGCACCCATGTTCATTAAGGATTCCATGTTCTCTAATTCTTTGCCTACGTCACCGTTAGCATTCAAGAGGACTGGTTCCCAGCCACGAGCCTTGGCTTCTGCTTCGAAGTAGTCAGCCATGGTCTTCATCGTAGCATCCATAGAGTTCAGTGAATAACCGACTGTAACAGTTTCAGTTGTTGTGTCTTCGCCGCCTTCATCTTTGCCTTCGTTCTTGGCACAAGCAGCAAGAGTCATAACCATTAATACAGCAAGTAAGATAGTAAGTAACTTTTTCATATTTTTCTCCTTTGGTAAATATCTTTTATAAAAGTTCTTAACTAAAGTATGACAGCGCTTCCATCTTTTGTCAATATATTTTATAAAAGTTTTTGCATTTTTCGTCATTTTTCCCTGTTTTTGGCCATTTTTCCTTTAAAAACTGCTTAAAAACAATAAAAAATTGCCGTTTTTCACGGCATTAACTGTTCATATTATTTAAAAAGATCAGGTTTTTATCCCTGATCTTCGGTCTTTATATCAATATTATAATCTTCAGAAACGGCTACCGATCTGACGAAATTCTTCACCAGTTCCTCCGCATTCTTCTGTGCTCTGTCCACCAGTCCCTTCTCTATCGCTCTTTCTTCTTCCGCATGGACCAGATCCGCAAAAGAGATCGCATAGTCTTCCGGAGAGATCGGATTGAGGATATTGTTTTTGATCTCATAGAACTTATAGGAATCCGGATCGACTTCTGAACTCAGGATCTCTGCTTTAGGCAGGATGATCGTGATCTTTCTGTTTTCCTCATCGGTCTCGACATTCACTTTGCGGAAATCGATACCGGCCTTGATCACTCCGTCATAGCTGTAAGTGAACGAATTGGTCGTAAGCGGGATCGTACCCTTCCAGTCGATGCCCAGCGATGAGAAATCGAAAGTCTTGGAATCCGTAACGGTCTCGCTGCGGGAGAAATAATACTCTTCACTGGCCAGTTCGCCGATATCGTTCAATCCTGACTTCAGAGTCTCACCGATCATCGCCAGATCATCCTGAATGATGCCGGTGTCATCGCTCTCGGTAGAGACTGGTACCGGCTTGCGGTATACTTCGAAATACCACCAGGTCGCTCCGATGCATAAGATCGCCGTGATCAGTAACAGTTTTATTACATTCGTCTTCCTCATTATTCTTTCTTCTTCGACAGTTCCAGACCGACACTGAAGGCCTGAGCTGTCTTTTCTCCTATCGTATAATATCCGTGTCTGAACTGATCGAACATCACCAGATCAGCTTTCTTCACATCCACTTTTCCAGATTCATCAAGTATACTCTCTTCAGCTTTCACATTCACGATCTTTCCGACTACGCCGAAGATCGATTCGGTCTCGATGATCTCAAACAGTTCGCATTCCATCACCACCGGAAATTCCTCAATGATCGGCGCATTGACTCTCTCGCTTTTTACAGCCGTATAGCCGCTTCTTTCAAACTTATCGGCTGTATCATTGCCGGAAACAAGACCGAAATAATCAGCTTCTCTGATATGATCCTTATCCGCCATGGCGACGGTAAAAGCTTTATTGAGTCTGATGTTGGCAACAGTTTTATGTGTCTCTGACAGGGAAATGATGATCTTGTCATAATCACAGATCTGTCCCCATGCAGCATTCATCACATCGACTTTGCCGTCATCACCATAGGTAGCGATCATCAGCACCGGCATCGGAAACACAGCTGTCAGTACTCCCAGATCCTTTTTCATGATTAAGATCCTCCTTTTCTCATTTGACGTTTCTTCTGTTTTTCTCCGGATGTCGCTGATAGTAACCCTTCTTGTCCCGGTACATATCTTCATCCGCATATCTGATCGCATCATTCAGGAACGTCTCTTTCTCGATCCAGTATGAACCGACGGAGACCGAGACCAGCTGATCATTTTCCGTGATCTTCCTCATCGTGGCGACCATCCTGTCAAACGTCTCTTTTTCGATATCTTCATTCACGGCAATGAATTCATCACCGCCGATCCTGTAGATATTATCCTCGCCAAAGATCTCTTTCATGATGTTGGAACAGCTGATCAGGAAATCATCGCCGACATCATGACCTTCGACGTCATTTATCTCTTTCAGTCCGTTGAGGTCCATGACCGTGAGCCCGAACGGATATTTCTTCGCCTCAAACAGTTTCTCGACCCGCTTCTTCATCGCATAGCGGTTGTTCGAACCGGTCAGGACATCCGTCCTGCTGATCGTCTCCAGTTCATCCAGAAGCCGGTAATTGAAGATCTCTGAACCCAGGATGAACGACATCAGTTCGACCAGTTCCTTGACCTCGACGGTCCTGTCTGTATCATAGTTGGCCACATAGAGATAACCGACGACCTTCTTTCCTCTTCTTAACGGTATCAGGACGAGACTCTTGACATTGTTTTCCCTGAGGTTCTTCACCCAGATCGGATCGATCTTGTCCATCTCCTCAAAATCGTGTTCGTTCTGAAGGATGACACAGTTGCTGACACCGATGACATCTTCCCAGGTCCGTACGACATCATAGGACAGATGCAGATTATGCATGAGATTGTCATTACGGGTCTCATCGACGGCTTCGCAGAAAGCCGTGACCTCTTTCTCACTTTCCAGAATGATGACCCTGCACGAGAAAGCATCCGAGATCCTTCTGATCTCTTCCAGAACTTCCTTCATGCCTGCTTTGAAATCATCGGCTCCCATCAGACGCATGCAGCAGCGGATCACGGAAGCAGCTGTATTGGCGGAGACCTCAGCCATCCTGGAAGGATCGGCCGTATCAGTGAACTCAAAGAAGAACAGGCAATACCCGATGTGCTCATCTCCGCCTTCCAGCGGAAAGATCTGTTCCTCCGTCCAGGCATTAAGAGCCTTGGTCTCGACATAGGCATGCATGCGCTTCTTCTCATAGACGCATTCAAAACAGAAGTCCTCGAAATTGGTATCTTTCGGGACCAGTTCATGATAGATCATGCCGTCATAATAAGAAGGACCCATGATCTGCCTGTATGGGCTGTTTGAACAGATGATGTTTATGTCACCGCATTTCCCCTCGTCATCTCTTTTTACGGACATGACACAGCAGGGACTGCTGATGGTGTCGACTAGTTCCTGATAATTCATTATTATCTCTCCGCTGCCTCTACTTTTATGATACAGGACGTACAGATAAGCTACAAGATTAAGAGATCACAGACGCGGTGTAAAAGTGAAGCCCTCACCGTTGACTTCATTCGTATCCGTAGTGATCACAAAAGCTTCCGGATCATATCTGTTTATCACTTCATCTACTGCTCTGGTCTGATCCTCGGATACCACGACCATCAAAATCTTTCTTTCGTTGCCGGTATAGCCGCCCCTCACATCGACGATGGTCGTACCGCGGTCGATCACGTTATTGATCTCATCGGAGATCTCCTGATACCTGTCAGAGATGATCTCGTATTTCCTGGCTCTCATGCCCGAATACATGTTCAGCGTCCGCTCGATCGCAAAGCTCAGCATGAAGACGCTTAATAATCCGATCAGCACGGCATTGAGACCGTAGATATATAAACCGAAGATGACCGTAAGTGAATCGATGGCCATGATCGTTCTGTCGACTTTGATATTGAAATACTTCTCCAGGATCAGGGCGATCGCATCCGTTCCGCCCGTAGAACCTCCATTGCGGAACATGATCCCGATCGCTACACCGCCGATGAAACCGCCGTACAGTGAACCCAATATTGGCTCAACTTCGACGGAAGGCATGTGTCTGGTGACGAACAGCAGCATGAACGGATAGGAGATAGAATATAACAGCGTATTGAAGAAAAAGTCCTTGCCCAGGAAGATACTGCCGATCACAAACAGCACGGTATTCAGGATGATGACCATGATATCCTCATCGAGCGGCACATAGTGGCAGATCAGCGAGGTGATACCGGCCACGCCTCCGGTCAGGACTTTTCCCGGCAGGATGAACAGACCGATCGACAGCGCAAACATGAAGGTAGACAGCTCAATAAGCAGAAACTGCTTCAATGAAGCATATGACAATAATCTCTTTTTCATAAACATCTATATTATAAGGGATTATAATAATTTTATAGAGGGGTGATAAATATCATGAAAAATTTCTTAAAAGAATTCAAAGAATTCGCACTTAAAGGCAACGTGATGGATATGGCTGTCGGTGTCATCATCGGCGGAGCCTTCTCATCCATCGTCACAGCACTCACTGACAATATCCTCAATCCGATCATCTCCTGCTTCGGCGGTACAGAGATCGGTCTGGTAACAGTCTTAGGCAATACCGGACAGGTCATCGACTGGGGCGCATTCATCAGCGCGGTCATCAATTTCCTGATCATGGCCATGGTCCTGTTCCTGATCCTCAAAGCCATCAACAAGATGAGCGAGCTGACCAAGAAAGAGGAAGCAGCTGCTGAAGCAGCAGCACCGGAGCCATCTGAAGAAGTCAAACTGCTGACTTCCATCGATAAGGAACTGAAGAAACTCAACAAGAAAAAGTAATTGCCTGAGGCAATTGCTTTTTGCATTATGAACAGAGAAGAACTGATCAGAAAACTGGATCTCAAGCCCCTGGAACCCGAAGGCGGCTATGTGAACGAATATCATCAGGATGAGCTGTACTCCACGATCATATACATGCTGACGCCTGATTCCTTTTCGCATATGCATAAGCTGGAACACGATGAGGTCTGGTTCTTCCATGAAGGATCACCTGTCGAGATGCTGCTGATCGATGATGAACATGATGAGATCAGATATCTGAGCAATGAAGATGAAGTTCAGATCATCGTGAAAGCCGGAACTTATATAGGTGCCCGCATGAAAGAAAAAGACAGGGGGTATTCCCTTGTCTCGACCTGTGTCATACCGCCTTACAGCGATGAGATATTCACGCTGGGCTCCTATGAAGAACTATCAGCTAAGACTGTCCATAAAGAACTTCTCAAACAGCTGACCTAATCCAACGGCTTCTGATAATAGTTGCCGTAGACATTAAGCGTATTTCTTGTTTCAATGAATGCCTTGGGATCACCTTCCAGGGCATATTTTACGACTTCAGAAGTTTCAAAAGAATTGACTACCATATACAGCATCGTTTCCTTTTCACCGCTGTAGGCACCCTGGGCTGAGATCTTCGTGATGCCGTGTCTGACATTGCTCAAAACGGAATTTATCACGGCATCCGGCTGTTTAGTCACGATGATGATCGCCTGATGCGTATAACGCTTATGCATGCGGTTGACGATCAGATTGGATACGTACTGATAGATGATGGAATATGCAGCCGTCTCCCAGCCGTATAAGAGTCCTGATACGCATACCAGTATGCTGTTGAAAATAAGGACATAGTCCCACATGGACCGACGGAATTTATTGGAGAAATAGACCGAAAGGAAATCCAGTCCGCCGCTTGATGCTCCGTTGGTCAGAGCCAGCGAGACGCCAAATCCATTCAAAAGTCCGCCAAACAGTGCTATCAGCAGTCTGTCATCGAGGATATGATAGACCGGAAAGAAGGAAGCAAAGACTGCGACCAGTGTCGTCTGCAAGACCGAAAAGATCGTAAAGAGCTTGCCGATACTGCGGTAGACCACGGCTGCCAGCACCAGATTGATCAGCAGATAGATATAGAAATAAGGTAGATCAAAATTTATGAAATCCCTGAAGACATCCGAAAGCAGTCTTGAAAAGCCTGATACGCCGCTCGGATAAATACCGGCCGGAACAGAGAAATTCGTCAGTGATGCAGCCTGAGTCAGTGATGAGAGCACTACCCAGAACGTCATCTTAATGATCTGTTTCTTATCGATCTTATTCATAAATATCATCCTTTAACATAATACAACATCTAAAGTTCAGCGATCATGTCCTTCAGAGTCGTACTGACATCTCTGACTGTATAACCAAGTTCGGTCGTAGCCTTTTCATGAGAAAAGTGACCGTTGGTATTCAGGATCGCGATCGAATATGGTGTAACTAACGGCTTGCCGTTACCAAACATCGTTCCCAGTTTCTCCATTGCCGGAGCGAAGAATGCCACCAGTCCGTAAGGAACAGTGATGTCCGGTGTTCTTTTCCCGCGTATCTCATTCACCCCTTCAAGCAACTCTTTCACACTAATGTAATGACCGCTCAGTATATAACATTCACCCTTCTTTCCTCTTTCAGCACACTTCAGAATCCCCTCAGCTGCATCTCTTACATCGACGAAATCAAAACCGCCTGAAAGGCTGACCGGAATGAGGCCTTTGGCCATGAGCTCGATCGCTCTGATCATGTGATTGTTTTTCCGTTTATCTCCCGGTCCGAAGATCCCGGAAGGATGAACGATACTGACATCCAGACCTTCTTGTGCAAACTTCAGCGCATCGATCGTCGCTCTGGCCTTGGACTTGCCATACTGATCTTCGATCATGTCCGGAAATAATTCTTCAGCTTCTTTCGTCTCGCCTTCTTCTGCTTCGATCAGCGCATGGACAGATGATACATGGACGACCTTTCTGACCTTGTTTTCCTTAGCCAGTTCCAGCACATTATGTGTTCCATCCACATTGACTCTGTTTACCAGCGGATCTTCTTTTGAAGCGATCGTGACGATCCCGGCACAGTGCATCAGGATCAGTTCCTCATCATCACCATGTTCAAAAAACGGTTCCATCGATCCCTTGTCAGTCACATCACCGGTAAAGATCTCAACACCCTCAGGAACATACTTCTCTTCCCCCGGAAGGACCAGAGCTCTGACGCTTTTTCCTTCGCTGAGCAGAATACTTATTATAGTTGAACCAAGGTGCCCGGAAGCACCTGTTACCAGATATATCTTCTTCATAACAACATTGTATCAAAGTACGATCATGGAACGTGTTAAAATAAAGCTGATGAAAATTATCTCCATAATACTATTTACCGTCTCGACCGTGATCCATCTTTATGCATCACTTAAGAGCAATAAACGCTTAAGAAACATCAGCAAACCGTTCATCCTGATCTCGCTCATGGGCCTGTACTGGTCATGTGCCGATCCGGTGAGAGCGACGGTCATGCTGGCACTGTTCTTCTCATGGCTCGGCGATGTGCTTCTTATACCTGACGGGGTCAAATGGTTCACTGCAGGCGGAATATCTTTCATGGTATCCCACTTCTTCTTTATCCTGAGTTATCTCTACAATATCGATTTCTCCAGGATAAATACTCTTATGATCATCATTCTGGCTGTCTTCTTCTTTGTGATCGTATCGATCATCTTCTCAAAGCTGAGACCATATCTTCCTAAAGCACTGTTCTATCCGATGTATCTGTATCTGCTGATCAACGGTGCGATGAACTGCTTTGCGATCTTCAGATATCTGTCTGATCCGTCTTTAGCCGGTATCGTCACGGTCATCGGTGCAGTACTGTTCTTCATTTCAGATTCATCGCTGTTCTTTGTCCGTTTCAATAAGAACAGCCGGATGAAGACCCATTTCATCGTCATGCTTACATACTCGATCGGAGAATTCCTGATCGTGCTCGGACTGATATTAAAATAGGAGGCAATCGTGAAATACTATCTCTACAATCCTTTGGCCAATAACGGCCTGAAACCGCAGATCGATCCTTCATGTGAACTTATCGATGCGACCAAGACTGATTACAGTGAATTCTTCTCCAAACTCAACAGTGAAGATGAAGTGGTCCTCATCGGCGGTGACGGAACGATCAATCATCTGGTAAACAACTTCGACTGCAGCAAGCTCAGAAACAATGTCTATCTGCTGGCCAACGGTACAGGAAACGACTTCCTGAACGACATCAATGAAAAACCGGATAAGGAAGTGCTGCTGAATAAGTATCTGGTCAATCTTCCGACTGTAAAAGTCAACGGCATCGAAAAGAAATTCATCAACAACATGGGCTTCGGTATCGACGGTTACTGCTGCGAAACCGCAGACAAGATCAAAGAGAAAACACCTAACAAGAAGATCGATTATACCGGCATAGCGATCAAAGGACTGTTGTTTTATTTCAAACCATGTCACGCTACGATCGAAGTAGACGGAAACACCTATGAGTTCGATAACGTCTGGCTGGCACCGACCATGAAAGGACGCTACTATGGCGGAGGCATGATGATTGCACCTAAACAGGAGCGTTTCTCTGATACCTTATCAGTCGTTGTCTATATGTCCAGATCCAAACTCAAGGCTCTGATGGCTTTCCCTTCCATCTTTGAAGGCAAGCATGTTGAAAAGACCGATATGGTCAAAGTCATCGAAGGCAAGAAGATCCATGTGAAATTCTCCCGTCCGTGTGCCGCCCAGATCGACGGTGATACCGTGCTCAATGTTTCGGAATACTGGGCAGAGATCTAGCTTCTAATCATAAATCTGTATATTCAAAAACGATATTCCAGCGGGAATATCGTTTTTGTAACATTGTTTGACTATCCGTTCACCTTCTGATAAAGGGTGATGAACTTGTCTGCCAGAATACCGAAGGCCTCAGCTGACATCAGCTGGTCTTCAGCGTGAGTCAGAAGGATATCCATAGGCGGCAGTTCTCCATTGGCAAACTTGGTAAGCAGTTCGCCATGAGCGGAATGACCGCCGTTGAAAGCTTCCTGACCTTCCTTGATCTTGGCTCTGGCTTCATCGTACTTTCCTTCAGAAGCCAGATCGATCGCTTCAATGTATAAGGAACGGGCTGTTCCTACCGCAGCGATGATCTGGAAAGCGACCATCTCGAGACCTTCCATACTAGTCGCCTAATACTTCCTTGACTCTCTTGATGACGTTGGCACCGTTCATCATGCCATAGTCCTGCATGTTGATGGCCTCGACCGGTTTGTCAGGGAACTGATCCTGAGTCTCCTTGAGTTTATACTTGACCTGCGGACCTAAAAGAATGATATCAGCTTCAGGACCATAGGTATCAGCTTCTGACAATGGATGAGCAGCGATCTCGTATTCAAGACCGTTTTCAGCAGCAGCTGCCTTCATCTTGTTTACCAGCAGACTGGTAGACATGCCGGCAGCACAGAATAAGACGATGTTTTTCATTATAATAAATACCTCTCTTACAATAATTATAACTTCAATGATCTCCTTCAGCAGAAGCAAGAGGAGACCCTGAAGTCTCCTGATGCATTATTTCTCTTCTGATTCCAGTTCTTCTTTGTAGCACTTATCATCATAGGCTCTGATGAACGGCAGCCAGACGATGAATGCTGCAGCAAGACCGCAGAGCTGAGCTACGACACCCATGATGCTTCCGGTCGTCAGGAATCCGGAGATCAGGATCGGGCAGGTCCATGGAACCATGTTGTTGCATAATGGGAACAGACCGATGGCTGTGCCAAGATACTGGACCGTCATAGCAGCGATAGGAGCCAGGATGTACGGGATCATCAGAGTCGGGTTAAGAACGATCGGCAGACCGAAAGTGACCGGCTCATTGATGTTGAAGATACCCGGAGCGATACCGATCTTACCGACATTCTTCAGCAGTTTTGACTTGGCGAACAGCAGCATGTACAGTACGACAGCCAGTGTTGCGCCTGAACCACCGATCCAGACACCGTTCTCATAGAATGTGAAGGTGACGATATTTCTGGCACCGGCGGAAATGTTTTCGGACATGTTGATCAGCCATAACGGTTCGAAGATCGGGAAGATGACGATAGCTGAACCGTGCAGACCGAATGACCATAAGAGGTGTTCCATCAGGCAGGCGATCAGTGTACCGAAGTAAGAAGTACCCGCATGTCTTAACGGTGTTGAGATAACATCGGAAATGAACTCAGGGAAGCCGCCCCAGACAGTCTTGGCAAATAAGAGTCTGATGATCGTGAACAGGATGATGATCGTGATGCCCGGAATCAAAGCCGTGAACTGTGCTGATACTGCAGGCGGTACTGAATCAGGAAGCTTGATCGTGATGTTCTTCTGGACCATTCTGCGGTAGATCTCACCGGTGATCAGGGCTACGAGCATAGCCGTGAACAGCAGTGTTGCATCAAGTGATCCGGCGATCCAGGCTTCAACAACTTCCTCACCGTCCAACAGTAATGATGGAACGACGACTGTCATTAAAGCTGAGATACCGATGACACCGGCAGGTGTTCCGTCGATACCATAGCTCTTGACCAGTGAACTGGTTACACCGTAGCAGGCGATGATGGCAGCGATACCATAGGTAGCGTGCATTATGATGCCTTCAAAAGCGTTCCAGTTCTCGCCGAAGGTATTGGCCATGAAATCAAGGAAGGCCTGTACCGGGAATTCGGCAATGATCATGGAGAAGGCTCCGATGATCAGTAATGGCATCATCATGACGACGCCGTCACGAAGAGCCAGCAGATGTCTCTGGCTGCCTAACTTACCAGCCAGCGGAAGAAACTTCTCTTCCATAAAAGTCATGAATTTGTTGGTTTTTTCTTCTTTCATATTTCCCCTTTTCTAGATAAATTGAATCTTTGATTATTTCTGTAACTGTACAATGATGAACTTCTTCTTTTTCTGTCTGTCTTACCTCCTTTCCGATAAATTAAAACAGAGCTTTGCCATATCGTTTCATATGTATCAGCTCTGCGTTAATCGTCTGGCTTATCTAGATACCTTATTTTTCCTTCACTCAGTGATATGAGATACTCTCCCTTGCACTTCGGACAGTACAGGGGAAAGTTTTTCAGGACTGTGTCATCTCTGATCATCGTCCTGGTCTTTGCATGACAACGCGGACACAGGATCCATTTCCTCTCTTCATCTTTAATCATTTTTGCTTCTCCCTTATATAGGCCTTAAGGACAAAAGCAGAACAAAGCAAATATACATTGCCCTGCTCTGCGTTAATCGTCTGGCTAAAGTGGCTTATTCTTAATCGATTCTTACCGGTATCGGTGTCTTTTCATCGAGCTTGCCGGATTTTGCGTACATCAGCATGGCCATGAATACTTCACCCAGCGTATCGTTCAGTTGTTCATCGGTGAAGGTACATACATGTCCGGCACACATAATACCGATCCCGTATACATAGACACAGCTGTGTTTGAACAGAGCTCTGATCGCTGTATCATCCAGCTGATAGTCTTGCTTGAGGACACCGGAATAACGGTCGATGATGTCCTTGTAGCGGATCGTCATCTCCTCGAAATTGACTGTCTTCCTGTCTTCGGAAAGGAAGACCATCTCAAACAGATTAGGATGTTCAACAGCGAAACGGATCGTTTCCTTGATCGCCTGTTTGTACAGCGGCTGATAATGTTCTGCTTCCGCAAGATAATCCTGCAGCAGATCATAGGATTTCTTCTTTACTTCTCTTTTCAGTTCATCCATATCCTTGAAAACAGTAAAGATCGGTCGCGAAGAACTTCCCAGTTTCTTGCCCAGTTCCCTGGCTGTCAGTTTATCGATTCCCTGCTTGTCAGCGATCTTCAAAGCAGCACTTATGATCTCTTCTCGTGTAAATTTTGGTTTTGGAGGCATAATGTTCCTTTCAACATCAATTGTTTTAAAACATATGTTTTAAATCATCTGTTTTCATTTTATCATATCTGTATTTAAAGTCAATAAAGGCCATGTTTCCATGGCCTGATAATCATATGGTGGAAGATGCGGGGCTCGAACCCACGACATCACCCCTGTGAAGGGTGCGCTCTCCCAACTGAGCTAATCCTCCGTCTACCTCTATTATAGTCAATTAATGGCTATGATGTTAAAATAAAAACAGAAAACGGAATATAGCGCAGCTTGGTAGCGTGCTTGAATGGGGTTCAAGAGGTCTCGGGTTCGAATCCCGATATTCCGACCATTACAAATGAAGGACCGGTCATCCGGTCCTTTGTTTATTCATCTTTTTCTTTTTCTTCTTCTTCGTACATCTTATACAGCTGTTTGAAGTAGGTATCATCATAGCCTTCCCATAACGGTTCGACCTTTGAGGCCTCATCCATAAAGTAGAAGACATCTCTGCCTAACTCAAATCTGCCCTTATTGGTATGCATATCGATGGTCCAATCCGGGATCTCCGGGATCTCACCCTTTTCATTTTCCTTCATGATGATGTTCTTGATGTGATCGGTCGATCTCTCCTTCTTGCATCCGCACAGATATCTGATCGCATAGAGGAAGAAGATCGGACGGTCTCCGTCACCGTAAGGGAATTCCTTTCTGAGCTGGTTCAGCGTATTCACTATCAGCATCGCATTCGGATCACCGAAGCCGATATCCTCGACACAGATCACCAGCAGTCTGGTCCACAGCTTCTCCTCATGGAAATTCGATGTCGCATACAGCTCATACGCAAAGCGCATGGCGAGGTCTTCCTTGCCTCTTCTGATACATTTTTGCACAGCTGAGATCAGTAAGTCAGCGCTGATGCCGTGCTTGGATACGGTGTTCCCCCAGGGATCGTAGTATTCTGCCATTGATTTTCTCCTTTATCTGTATATTTATTATAATTCCTATTTCTTCCTGTGCTCTTCCTTCCAGTCCTTGATCTGCTTCAGTCTTTCAGCGATCCTCTCTTCAAGACCTTGCTTTACCGGATGATAATATTCTCTACCCTTCAGTGAGTCCGGCAGACATTCCATATCGGTGAGTTTATCTTCTGTGTCATGCGCGTACTGATAACCGTCTCCGTATCCCAGATCTTTCATGAGACTGGTCGGAGCATTCCTGATCACCAGCGGTACCGGTTCATCCAGCATCTTCACCGCATCGGCTTTGGCACTTTCATAGGCGACATATGTCGCGTTGGATTTCGGTGCTACCGACATATAGATGACAGCTTCCGCCAGATTGACATTGCATTCGGGCATGCCCAGATAGTGACAGGATTCATAGGCTGAGACTGCTATCTGTAAAGCGCGCGGGTCAGCCAGACCGATATCTTCCGAAGCAAAGCGGATCACTCTCCTGGCGACATACAGCGGATCCTCTCCCGCTTCCAGCATCCGTGACAGCCAGTAGACGGCGGCATCCGGATCGGAATTGCGCATGGATTTATGCAGGGCAGAGATGATGTTATAGTGCTCTTCGCCTTTCTTGTCGTAGAGGAAAGATTTCTTTGAAGTGATATCTTCGATGATCTGACTGTTTACATTGATCCCGTCATCAGTAATCTCACCGTTATCGACCGCCATCTCCAGAGTCGATAAGGCCGCACGGGCATCACCGTTGGAGAAGTTGGCGATGAAATACAGATCCTCATCGCTGATATTGATCTTCTGGCCTTCAAAGGCCCGCGGATCGTTTATCGCTCTTTTAAGCAGTTCGACGATATCATCGGCGCTGAGTTGTTTCAGGACGAACACTCTGCAGCGTGACAGCAAGGCACCGTTGACTTCAAATGACGGATTCTCGGTCGTCGCACCGATCAGGATGATGCTGCCTTTCTCCACAAACGGCAGGAAGGCATCCTGCTGAGCCTTGTTGAAACGGTGGATCTCATCCACGAAGACGATGGTCCTGTTACCTGAAAGATTCTCTTCCTCGGCTTTCTTCATGACTTCACGGATCTCTTTGATCCCGCTGGTCACAGCCGAAAAGTTGATGAAGGCGGCCTTCGTCGTTCTCGCGATCACACTGGCCAATGTCGTCTTGCCTACACCGGGAGGACCCCAGAAGATCATCGAAGGGATATGATCGTTCTCGATGATCCTTCTTAAGATCTTGCCTTCCCCGATGAGGTGCTGCTGACCGATGATATCATCAAGGGTCTGCGGACGCAGTCTCGCGGCCAGGGGTTCATTCTTTTCGTCATAGAAGAGATTCTGCTGAAACATCTTTATTTTTTCTTTAATTCAGTCCAATTCAGGTCGTTGAGGACGCTCTGATCCGGTGCATTACCTGATACACCGTATACATCACCATACTGGTTCTGATAGACGTGATCTGCTGCTACACTGACCTGGACATTCTGTCCGTAACTGTTCTGATAGGTATTTACACCTAAGTTAGCTTCCGATCTGGCTTGCGAGATCCGGGAATCTGAAGCCATCTTCTTGTTCCAGGAATCCATGATACCGGCTGATGTCTGTCTGGCATTCTGGGAGATCATCTGTGATGTCTGCATCTGCATCGCATGCAGCTGCTGCTGCTTCTGCATCACGATAGCCTGATTCTGGGCAACAGCCTGTCTGATCTGGAACATCTTCTGATCGATCATCTCTTTCTGCCTCTGACCTAAAGCCTGAGAAGGTTCAAAAGTCATGACGAAATCCAGGAAGTCTCTTTCTGCTTCCGCTTCTCTTTCCTTCAGGGCTACACAGATATATTTTCTGTAAGCGCCGAAAGTGATCTGATCGACTCTTCTGACGCTGTGACCGAAGACAGCCGGTGCTTCTTTCTTTGGTTCCTGTAGCGGTTCTTCTACCGGCTTTTCTTCCGGTTTCTTATCTTCTTTTTCTTTACTCTTGCGCATGGCCTTGCCGATAAGACCACCGCTCATCATATCACTGAAAGTCAGTTTGTCTTTTCCTTTCAGCACATCCGAAACAGTACTTCCCAGCTCGGACAGATTTTTGGAGTTTTCCATCACCTTTGTCAGGTTGTCTTTGATCCCTTTTGTATCCAAACCTTTGAAGAGACCTCCGCCATAGATCAGCTCTTCGCCTTCATAATCCATACCGGCATATACGACACAATCGACTCCGCTTGCAGTCTTTCCTTCATATTTATAAAGTACCGATTCACACAGTGTATTGATCGGACTTGAAGGGATCTCCATGAAAGCGTCAAAAGCCGCGATATCATTCTTCAGCTGAGTCTTCGCGACTTCCGGATTCTTGCCGAAATAACTTGGCAGCTGGGCCTTGGCTACAGGTGTCAGTTTTGCGGAAGAGATCTTTTCCGCATAATCACGCAGATAATCTTCCGGTTCGAAAAATGATACATAACCGTTGCTTGTATGATTAGGGACCAGTCCGATGATACCTTTGATCATCAGGCTCTTTACATCATGGAACAGTTCCTTGGAATCAGAGATCATGATTATCTCATCTTCACAGTTGGCGCTGGCTCTTGCGGTAAATGGGACCAGTTCTGATTGCCAGCGATCATTGACTGAAGCGTTGAGGACATACTTGTCCGCTACGCGGGCCGATCCTACTTTAAGACCGTCCGGTGTGACGAAATCTTTCAGTCCTTTATCGTTCTCTCCTGATTTATAAGTAATGTGGATACTGCTTCCACATTTGGGACAGACGGTAAGATTGGTAGTGACGCTGTCTACTTCCAGCTGTGCTCCGCACTGCGGGCAGATGAATGCCTGTAATTCCATAATTCGATCTTCTCCTTATATATAATTATAAAGTTAACCGTCTTTCCTGCGTACAATATCGCTTATCTCTACCAAATAAAAGCAAGCGATCTCTCACTTGCGTATCTTATCAGGCAATATTGCCTGTTGTCGGGAGTTATCTGTTACGGTTTTTCCTTTCCATAGAGATCACCTCCACCTATATTATAATATATCTCTTATTTATTTCGCAGATTCTCTGCTGCCTCAGGAACATTGCTGAGGATGGCCTGCAGTTTCTCACAACTGTTCATCTCTTCACAGTCTGCACAGGTCTCATACTTCTTTTCGGCTGCGCACTTTCTGATCGGACACATCGCATCGCAATACGGAAACTTTACTCCCTGTATACGGCAGCCTGTACAGTTGATCATTTCCGGTGTTATCTCTGCTCCATTCAGTTCGCTCCAAAGCTTTGCGACCTCTGCTCTTTTCTGATCATCATTGTTTACAGTCGCAATGCGCGCATCACATTTTTCACAGTCTAATCCACAGTAAGCTATATACTCTTTCATCTTTCCTCCTTTATCCGTTGAATCCGGGTGCATATATTGACAAAATCGCTGTAAAGATTACGGCACTGTAGGTACTGAATCTCTCCACGATACCGAAGATTTCTTTTGGCAGAAGTGACGTTCCCATCGCTCCGAAGAACATGCACCCCAGTGCGATCAGAGCCAGGATGCCTAATGATCTCATCTTTCTTTTAAAACTGCCGATCGCGATCAGGATAAGTGAGCCGATCGACAGGATGACGACCAGTGTCGTCACCACATACACATGCATGAAAGACTGAAAAGATCCGTCATAACCGCTGCTGCTTAACGGGAACAGTGAATAGCCGATCGCCGATATTCCGTTCATCAGGGCGAACATATAGATGCCCAGTTTCAGTGTCTTATTCAGATCATGAGCGAGGATACATAAAAAGGCACAGCACATGCAGCTGAAGATCCCGAAGATATGTGAATAGGAAGATGCTATCTGGAAGGATGGGGCATCAGTGGCAGTCAGATCGCTGACAGCTTGAGTCATCAGATCATAACCCGGATAATACATCCCGCCGATCACATCGTGCAGGATATAGAAGATCACACTCAGGATCCCGCATACCAGTGTCCAGCGGTTTATTCTTTTAATCAGCTGTTCACTCTCCATATTTGTTTCTCCATTCTTCTCTGTTTATCGAGGATACACGATGTGGTATATCTTCTTCATCATTGAATTCTTTCAGATAATGCATCCCGATCGCTTCCGCTGTCTTATATGAAGCTTCATTATCGCTTGTACAGTATGAGTACAGTGCCGGAAAATCTCTGTTTTCAAAAGCCCAGTCTCTGACAGCTGCTGCAGCTTCTGAGGCATAACCTTTACGGTGCATATCACGACGAAGATGGAAGCCGATCTCCGGCAGCATTTCTCCATCGATCTTCTGCATGCTCAGACCGCAGTCACCGATCATCTCATTATTCTCTTTCAAACAAAGTGCCCACAGCCCGAAACCGTATTCACGGTAACAGCTCATGCACCAGTCGAGCCATCTTCTCACCTGTTTCTCTTCAAAAGGATATACATAGTGACACATGTTTTCTCGGTCAGAGAGCACGGCATACAGTGCATCATAGTCATCCTCGTTCATTTCTCTAAGATACAGTCTTTCTGTTTCGATCACTTTCATCATGTTTATCTGAATGACTTTCTGTGTATATCTTCCCAATTACGGTTTTCACACCAGTATACTGTTCTGTTATTCACATCATAGACCATGGAGACGACCGTCGGACAGACTTCCTGGGATACTTCTTTCAGAAGTTTAAAACAGTCATCGACATCAAAATCATCTCCTGCTGTACTTAATACCTCATCAGCTTTCTGATATCTGTCCCAGCCCATCCAGGGATGTTTCTCACTGTCCATCTTGTAAGGTGAATAGTTGGTCATGATCTTATAATATGGTCTTTCATAATACAGGACGCCCTGTCCCGGAATGATATGCAGGACATTGCCGTCTTTATCAGACAAGGCTCCCATGAAAGTTAGTCCCTGAACACTGCAGACTTTTTCTTTTTCCGCTGTTTCCCTGATCTCTTGCAGAGTCTTTTTCTGAAGCAGCAGATCGATGTCCAGCGTGATCACATTTATCTCATCACCTGCAGGATCGCTTCTCTTATCATGCGGCCAGCAGGTCGGCATACCGACGAAGTCTCCGCGGCTGTTGGCACCGAACAAAGGCATCCAGCTTTCCTTGGCGTCATTTATCTCGATATATACACCTTTATCATCGCTTCTTACCCGCCACTCCATATCCAGGATATCGAGGTTCCAGCCGATGATGGTCTTGTTCCTGTTTACTACAAAACTCGTACACATTATTTCCTACTCCCTGTTTTCATTTTTCGTGATCACCACATACATGATCACAGCCAGTATCCAGGCACAGATGATCGTAAACATTCCTGTTTCCGATACATAGTACATCATGTCTTCACCGCGGGTGATCACCGAAAAGATATACTGATCGAAATTATTGTGTGCCGCATGCAGAACAGCAGCAGGCCACATGCTCTTGCTTTTATAAGCCAGCAGTCCGGCAATGATGCCGACCGGAACGATGCACAGTATAAATGCCGGTATCCGATACAGTAATGGTGTTTCTGCCATGTATCCGCCAAAGATCAGTAACGGCAGATGCCATAAAGACCAGAACAGTCCGGTAAACAGCAATGTCTTCTTCAGACCGATCCTTTCAATGAAAGCCGGGACCATGAATCCTCTCCAGCCGATCTCTTCCCCGGTCGCCGTCAGCATGTTGATCACCGTTCCCACAAACGCCACCGGCAGACAGTCTCTAAGGATCAGATCGAGCGCAACACCGTGATATGCAAAATCAGTCGGATGCATCGTCCAGTAGATCATATACGGGATCATAATATATATCAGCGGCAGTATAAAACCAAGCAGGATATAAATGATGTTGCATACTCCAAAACCCAGATCCAGCAGATATTTCTTCAGGGAGAACTTTTCTTTCTTCTGTCTGATCGAAACGATATTCGCGATCATCGCACACAAGGCAGGCGTCCACATCAGCGCTATGACCATATATCCGTTGCCGCCCAGAATGTATATCGCTTCTACTATCGCTGACAGCACGATCACCAGTATCACATAAAGCTTTACTGAACCGTCAGTCCATCTTCTGTTATTTTCGTTCATCTTCATCTACCTCTTTTCTGTATAATGCCCGCATACGTGTCTGAGCTGTTTCTCAATCTTTTTCAATGCTTCCTTCCTGTATTCAGGCTGTCTGTCAGTTCTTGATACATACAAAACTACCGGAGCGATCAGTTCCATCGCTACTGTTTCCGGATCATCTTTTCTGAACAGACCTTTCTTCATCATCCCTTCAACGATCTTCGCATACATCTTCTGCAGTCCGATGATCTGATGTCTGGTCGTGATGTCAGCCAGTTTCTCATTGCGGAACTGTTCCTTGACCAGGAATTTACGCATTTTTCTGATCAGTGGATCATTGATGGTGAAAGAAACGGAGTTCATGACTGAACTGATGAATTCTTCAACACTTTCAGGGATCTTTGCGTTATTGACGCTCCCGAAATTCTCTGCATATCTTGTTTCCGCCTGATCGAGAAGTGTATTGAAGATGTCTTCCTTGCCTTTGAAATGTTTATAAAGCGAGGGGGCTTTGATACCGACCATATCGGCGATCTGTTCCATGCTTGTCCCGTCATAACCGTTTTCCGCAAACAGCGTCAGGGCTGAATTCAATATTTTTTCTTTTGTTGTCATACACGACTCCTTCAGCTAATGACCATTAGCTATTATAGCTAATAATCATTAGCTTTACAAGCATAAAAAACAGACATCATAACGATGTCTGCAGATCTCATTCATTGACGTATTTGAGCAGATCGGTCAGGATCTCATGGATCACGATCCGATCATAACCCGTATATCTCTGATTCTCTCTGTATCCGGATGTCACATAGACAGCTCCTTCATATTCCTTGTACGGATCCGGTTCAAGATCATCAGTCTGAATAAACAGCACGAAGTATTCATCCGGAGCTCCATAAGCCGCAAAATACCAGATATCATCTTTATATTTTTTGAATTCAACGGCTGAGGCATTGAGCAGGAAGATATCACCGTTGGAATTGCTTATGCTTTCCATCCTGCATTCATTCAGTTCGCCGCTATATTCTTCGACGGTTATCTCATCCCATGAGTTTACAAAATCCTTCATTATCAGCATCGGTTCAGCACCGTAATAATTCCTGACTTCCTTGTATTCAGTCGTGATCGGATCATAAATTATGCCTTCATTGGTCATGGTCCTGGTCTCATAACCGTCTATATAGATCTGATACTCCAGTCCATTCCTGGACCAGTTGTCCACAAAATAATACTTATCGAGCAGAGCGACCGTATAAAACGTTCCTTTCATGAAAGTATCGGTCACATTGCCTTCATCGTCATATTCCAGATGTTCTCTATATACTTCTTTGAATTCAAAATAGGAATCCCAGTTAGAAAGCGAGAGCGTCTCGTGAGACTCGTTGTTTATGATCTCCTCATACGAGATCACCTCATTGGGATCCAGTTCAAATTCAAACGTCTCACCTTCTTTTATATAAGCTTCAAAGGAAATAATGTCGCTTTTCGTTTCGACATCTTCCTTCTTTTCACCTGAACAGGCGCTGATGCTTACAAACATCAGAAGGCTCAATAATATCACATATGCTTTTTTCATCTGCATCTTCCTCCGAAACTATTATATATAAAAAAGATCCCGCATTTCTGCGGGAAATAAGTCTAGAATCTCGGGCCGCCCGGACCGCCGAACGGTGGTCTCCTCATCATCGGACCATGATGCATTGGTCCAGGTCCGTACATTGGTCTTCTGGTGAACATGAACGGATTTACCCAGAAGAACGGACGGTGATACATCGGATAGTAGTAGCGTGGTCTTAACAGGATCCACATAATGATAATGAATAAGAATAACATTGTTTTCACCTCCAAAAATTATCGCCAACTGTATACGGCAAGGTCAGCGCCGATTCCTAAAGGTTATGTAACCTTATTAGAGGTTCATATGACCCTCTACTAATATATTATCATTTTCCTGTGGGTTGTCAATACTTTTTGATAAATATCAAATACTCGCCTTTTTTACGCTTTTTCCGGTATTTATCTCCCTCAATGAATAAGATATCTTCGTATCATTGATATCCGAATAACGGACCGTCACCCCGTATTCTTCGGCAATATCGACTGCTCTCTCTCCGAAATTGAAATCATGGCGGATGCAGCTTATGCCTTTATTGTCCGTTTTCATGCCTTTCCGGCCTTCTTTTACCCTGTCCTGATAGAAATAAGCCAGCTCGATGATCTTTTCAATGGTCGTTCCGGCTTCTTCCCTGCTTTTGATCAGATCCATCTTCTCTTCCAGACAGGATTCATCGCTCCATTCACCATCTCGGTATTTTCCGATATAGGCTTTACGCTTCTTGTCCGTATCTTCCAGAAACCAGTAAGTGTCATCTTTTCCACCGATATAGGCGTCATGATCGCGATAGCCCAAGACCAGTTCAAAGCCCTGATATTTCTCTACAAGATCAATAAATCTTCTCTCATTATCGTTCATTATCTCTACCTCTTTATACTGATATTCTACTGGAGTTTTTATTTGACAGGAAAGCTTATTTATATTAATATGTAGCATGTTACATGTAGCGTGCTACATATAGGAGGAGGAAGCCTATGGACCATAATGAGAATATCGGTTATCTGATCCATATGATCGACAACCGCATCAAGGCTGATATAGATGCTCAGTTCAAGAAACACAATCTGACTTTCTCTCAGTCCCAGGTCCTGCATCTGCTGGAAAAACACGGAGGTTCAATAAGTCAGAAACAGCTTCAGGAACTCATGAACGTATCCCATCCGACCATGGTCGGACTCGTAAGCAGACTGGAAGACAACCATTTCGTGGAAACGAAATATGATGAGAGCGACCGGCGCAACAAGATCGTCTCCATGACGAAGGAAGTTGCTGAACTGCGAAAAGACTTCCTTGCGGGCAGGGAAAAACATCAGAAGAAGATGCTGAAAGGAATAAGCGATGAAGAACTGGATGAAGTGAAGGATATCCTGCACCGCATCCTGGACAACATCGCCTAGGAAGGAGAGAAGATGCTTAAGATACTTATCGATAAAGTAGGTGAATATAAAAAAGATACGATCCTGACGCCGCTGTTCATGGTCGGAGAAGTTGCACTCGAGTGCATCATCCCGACGGTCATGGCGATGCTGATCGACAATATGTCTAGCGAATCACTGGATCCGGTCTTCAAATACGGAGGCATCCTGCTGTTGCTGGCAACGATGTCCCTTTTCTGCGGTTTCAGTTCAGCCCGTCATGCCGCAACGGCTTCGACAGGTTTTGCTAAGAACCTGCGCCGTGATCTGTTCTATAAAGTTCAGGATTTCTCATTTGAAGATATCGACCATTTCTCGTCATCATCACTGGTGACCAGACTGACCAACGATGTCTCTCAGATCCAGATGGCTTTCCAGATGCTGATAAGGATGGCCGTCAGGACACCGCTGATGCTGATCTTCTCGATCATCATGTCATTCAGGATCAATGCCAGGATGGCTCTGATCTTTCTGGCCATCATCCCGATCCTGGGCATCGGTTTCGTCCTGATCTTCCTGACAGCACATCCGATCTTCAAGAGGATCTTCAAGAAATATGATGCCCTGAACAATTCTGTTCAGGAGAACGTTGCCGGTATCAGAGTCGTAAAGTCTTTCGTCCGTGAAGATTATGAGATCGAAAAATTCAACAGGGCTTCTGAAGAAGTCAGAAAAGATTTCACCAAGGCTGAAAGAGTCCTGAACATCTCCAATCCGCTGATGATGTTCTGCATCAAGCTGGCCAAGGATCTGATCTGTGCCATCGGTGCGCTGATCATCATCAGGACCAGAGGCAGTGAACTGTCAGCCGGTCAGCTTTCATCGCTGATCAGCTACGGTGTCCAGATCCTGGTCGCCATGAACATGCTTTCAATGGTCTTCATCCAGATCAACTTCTCAACGGAAGCTGCGACCCGTATCTGTGAAGTACTGACACACAAATCACAGCTGACTTCTCCGGAAAACGGGATCAAGACCGTCAAAGACGGAAGCATCCGCTTCGATCATGTGACTTTCCGCTATGACAGACATTCCGACCGTGAAGCTCTTTCCGATATAAATCTTGATATCAGATCCGGTGAAACTATCGGTATCATCGGTACGACCGGTTCATCCAAGACGACCCTGATCCAGCTGATCAGCCGTTTATATGATGTTACTGAAGGTGCAGTCTACGTCGGCGGTGAAGATGTCAGAGACTACGACCTGGTCACCTTAAGAGATGCGGTCGCCGTCGTATTGCAGAAGAACGTCCTGTTCTCCGGTACGATCAAAGACAATCTGCGCTGGGGCAACAAGGAAGCCACAGACGAAGAGATCGAACGGGTCTGCCGCCTGGCTCAGGCTGATGAGTTCATCCAGCAGTTCCCTGATAAGTACGAAACGATGCTTTCACAGGGCGGAACCAACGTCTCGGGCGGTCAGAAACAGCGTCTGTGTATTGCCCGGGCATTACTGAAACACCCGAAGATCCTGATCCTGGATGACTCGACCAGCGCAGTCGATACCAGGACAGATGCCCTGATAAGAAAAGCCTTCAGAGAAGAGATACCTGAGACGACCAAGATCATCATTGCTCAGCGTGTCGCTTCAATCGAAGAGAGCGATCAGATCATCGTCATGGATTCCGGAAGGATCAAAGAACACGGTACACATGATGAGCTGATGAAACTGAATGGCATCTATGCCGAAACATATAATTCACAGGTCAAAGGAAAGGAGGAAGAATAAATGCCACCGATGAACAGAAAAGTCGTGACCAATAAAAAGATCGACAAGAAATCGCTGTTAAGACTGGTCAGGTATGTCTATGACAGCCACAAGTTCTCTCTCCTTATCGTGCTGATCTGTATCATCCTCAGTGCTGTATCCAATGTCATCGTCAACTCCTACATGGCTTCCCTGATCGATACAGTCATCCTTCCGGGCATGTCCGAAGGACTGGAAAAAGTCAAAGACGGACTGATCAGGATCATGTCGATCATGATCGTGCTGGATCTGCTGGGCGTGGTCGGTTCTGCCATCTATCCGCAGATCATGTCCTATGTCGGACAGAAGACGATCAAGACTCTGCGTGATGAGATGTTCGACAACATGGAAACATTACCGATCAGATACTTTGATTCCCATACTCACGGTGAGATCATGTCCACCTATACCAATGACGTCGATACGATCAGACAGATGGTCTGTCAGGGCATCCCTTCCCTGATCCAGTCAGTCATGTCGATCGTGATGATCTTCCTGTCGATGCTAAACTACAGTATCTGGCTGAGTCTGGTCGTCATGGCGGTGATCTTCATCATGTTCAGGATCACCGGAAAATTCGGCGGCAAGAGTGCCAAATACATGGCTGCCCAGCAGAAATCGCTGGCTGATGAAGAAGGTTTCATCGAAGAGATGATGGAAGGCATGAAAGTCGTCAAGGTCTTCAACCATGAAGAAGAAGCCAAGGCAGCTTTCGATAAACTCAATGATCAGCTCTTTACCGATTCCGAAACAGCCAACGCGACTGCCAATGCCCTGATGCCGATCCTGGCCAATGTCGGTAATATCATGTATGTCCTGCTGGCCATCGTCGGCGGATTGCTGGTAACGATCAGCCTGCCTAACCTGACAATCACCGGATTCTCACCGCTGAGCATCGGTGTCATCATCTCCTTCCTGGGTCTGTCCAGACAGCTGTCACAGACAGTCTCCCAGATTTCCATGCAGGTATCATCGATCGCCATGGCACTGGCCGGCAGTGACCGCGTCTTTGCCCTGATCGACGAGAAGAGTGAAGAAGATGACGGCTATGTCACACTGGTCAAATGCAATATCGACAAAGACGGAAACATCACTGAAAGTGATGAATACACCGGCCACTGGGCCTGGAAACACTACCATGCGCAAAGCGATCATACGACGACGTATAAGGAACTCAAAGGTGATATCGAGATGGTCGATGTCGACTTCGCCTATAATCCGGACAAACAGGTCCTCTTCGATGTATCGCTGTATGCCCATCCGGGACAGAAGATCGCCTTCGTCGGCGCTACCGGTGCCGGCAAGACGACGATCACCAATCTGATCAACCGCTTCTACGATATCCCTGACGGCAAGATCCGCTATGACGGCATCAACATCAACAAGATCAGAAAACCGGATCTGAGAAGATCGCTGGGTATGGTATTGCAGGATGTTAACCTCTTCACCGGAACCGTCATGGATAATATCCGCTACGGCAACCTCTATGCCACGGATGAAGAATGTATCGCTGCCGCCAAACTGGCCAATGCGGATGACTTCATCAACCGTCTGCCGGAAGGATATGACACGATGCTGACAGGTAACGGTTCACAGCTGTCACAGGGACAAAGACAGCTCATCTCGATCGCCAGAGCCGCTGTCGCCAATCCGCCGGTCATGATCCTGGATGAAGCTACATCATCCATCGATACCAGGACCGAAGCACTGGTCCAGAAAGGCATGGACAATCTGATGGAAGGAAGAACGGTCTTCGTCATCGCCCATCGTCTGTCAACAGTCCGCAACTCTGATGCAATCATGGTCCTCGATCACGGTCACATCATCGAAAGAGGTACACACGATCAGCTGCTGGCGATGAAAGGAACATACTATCAGCTTTATACCGGTGCCTTTGAACTTGAATAACAGACAACAGAGACTGAAAAGTCTCTGTTTTTCTCATCATATCCGGATAAGAAATAATATAATAATACATATCAAGAGGGTTTCATAGATGAAAAAATCAAGTGCAATATTGATCATTATCATGATGTGTCTGACTCTTTGCTCCTGCAGCAGAAAGAAAG
This sequence comes from Erysipelotrichaceae bacterium, assembly GCA_017432005.1. Lineage (GTDB taxonomy): Bacteria > Bacillota_I > Bacilli_A > Erysipelotrichales > Erysipelotrichaceae > Colivicinus. The sequence goes on along the minus strand of JAFRKA010000016.1, from coordinate 105,307 downwards.
AACTCAAAGATGATATATACATCTTCTTCACAGCTGATGTCCATTGCGGAGTCGATGAGAACGTCACGCTGTCTTCCGTCAAAGCGCTGGTCGATGATGCCAAGACTGAACACCCCTATGTAGCTCTCGTCGATACCGGCGACTTCATTCAGGGCGGAGCACTGGGTTCACTTTCCAAAGGTGAGATCATCATCAATATCATGAACAAAATGGATTATGATGCTGTAGCGATCGGCAATCACGAATTCGATTACGGTATGGATCAGCTTTCAAAACTCATCTCGATGATGGAATTTCAGCCTGTCATCTGCAACTCTGTCTATTCAGGATCGAAAGAAGATATCTTTAAAGATCTCCCGGGATACGTCATCAAAGACTTTGACGGCGTCAAAGTTGCCTTCGTCGGCATCACGACTCCTACATCTGTAACATCTTCGACTCCGGAACATTTTAAAGAAGACGGGGAATACGTCTATGATTTCGGTATCGATGATTCCGGCGAGGAACTTGCCAGAAGAGTTCAAAACGCTGTCGACAGTGCCAGAAAAGAAGGTGCGGACTATGTCGTCGCTCTTTCACATCTCGGTTCTGTAGAAGCATATAATCCGTATGACTGCATCACCATGATCTGCAGCACCAGCGGTATCGATGCCGTCCTCGACGGCCATTCTCATTCTTTGATCGCTGAGGATTTCTGTTACAACAAGGAAGGAAAAGAAGTAAAGATCTGTTCTGCCGGTACGAAACTGGAAGCAGTCGGTGAACTCATCATCGGCAAGGACGGTACGATCAGCACCATGCTGGTGACGGAATACGCAGGCAAGGATACGACGATCGACAAAGCGGTCGAAGAAGCCAACAGTGAACTCGATCAGATCCTCTCCCAGGAAGTCTTTGAGACCGATCATCCGATCAGAGCCTTCGATGATGAAGGGGTCAGAATGTCCAGAAACAGAGAAACAGAAGCCGGTAATTTCGTCGCCGATGCCTACCGCTATGCTCTGAATACTCAGATCGGTTTCGTCAACGGCGGCGGTGTCAGAGCTGATCTGAAAGCCGGGACCGTCACTTACAACGATCTGCTGAGCGTGAATCCTTTCCAGAACGAACTCTCATCCTGCTACGCCACCGGTCAGAATATCCTTGATGCCCTTGAATACTGTTCACGCAATACCGAAGCGATCTATAAACTGGACGGAAATCCTGTAGGTGAAGCCGGATCTTTCCTTCAGACCTCCGGACTTAAATACACGATCGATACCTCGATCGAATCAGCAGTGATACAGGATGAAAACAACGTCTTCGCCGGTTTCTCTTCTGATGCCAGGAGAGTCAAGGACGTCTATGTCCTCATAGACGGAGAATATGAACCTCTTGATCCAAAAAAGACTTATACTGTCGGAGCTTCAGATTACGTCCTGTATTCGGGAGGCGACGGTACGACGATGTTCATGGAATGCGAACCGATCATCAGTTGTGCTGTAACTGATATCAATGCTCTGATCGATTATGCTCAATTGATCGATGATTTCTCTGACAGATACACTGATGTCGAAGGCAGGATCATCGTAAAATAGAAACCAGAATGATCAATCATCTGATCACCGCGGTCATATCGCGGTGATTTTTGAATAAATGAAATTCGTAATAATTTAGATGTAATAAACGTTGGAAAAACGACAGTTTTCTGACTGAGATATAGTACCATTCTTATGATCCAGACCAGTTTTGACAATTACATGGTTGTTGGTGATATAGCAGTCGTGGCTGTCTGTTTAGTCATGATCATTCTGCTTATGACTTCATTCGTCAACCGCAACCGCAGCTATTATATTTTTATCAATATCATCGGCATGCTGATGCTGGTAGCTCTGGTCAATATCTCATATCATGCACTGTTGACAAAGAACGATCCTGCTTTTTATACGCTTATCTACGTACAGAGGATCCTTTATCATGCCCTGCTCTTCAATACATTCTTCCTGTTCACCCTGTATATCACGGTCGTCTCCGAAATGGATCACGCAAAAGCCAGAAAGATCGCGATCTTCTCCAATGTGCTTTTCTTTGCCATCATCGGCTATGACTTCACCAGGTCTCTGATCGGCACCGGTTTCGGGATCCAGGAAGACGGAACCGTAATAAACAAGACGAACATCTATGTGATCGGCTATCTGATCTATGTCTTATTCCTGATGTTCCTGATGAGATGGGCTCGATCATACATATACAGACGCGCAATGCTCGGCTTCTATGGAACGATGCTCATTGCCATCGTGATCAGAATAGCTCAGCTGCCTCTGCGTCAGTCTTCACTGACGACGATGACCTTCGTTTTCCCGGTCATCGCCATGATGTATATCATCCACTCCAATCCATATAACCTCTCGACGGGCACAGTCAATATCCAGGCGATCGAAAGCTATGTCGCGGATAAGTACAGACGAAAGATCCCGTTCATCTTCATGAGTCTGCAGCTGCTGGAATTTGATGCCAAAGGAAACGAGCTCCCTGAAGATATCCGCACTGAAGTCCGCCGGATCTCAACCGAATACTTTAAAGGCTGCGTCGTCTTCCAGCTCGGTAACGGCCATCTTATCCTGATGGCTTCCAAACGCAAAAACCCTGATTATGAACAGAAGATCGAAGCCGTCATCAGTGACTTCAGGAAACAGTATGACCGTTTCCAGCAGCCGTTCAAGATCGTCGTCGGCGAATCAGATGATGAAGTAAGCAGGATCAACGGCTATGTCGGTCTCATCCGCAGCATTAACAGCCGGCTTCCGGAAAACAGTATCTACCGCGTCGAATCAAAAGACAACGAACGTTTCAATCAGGCTGATTATGTCCTGAACGAACTGACTGATATCTACAATAAACATGATCCTGAAGATGAAAGAGTCCTGGTCTTCTGTCAGCCGGTCTTCAACCTTCAGACCGGTCGCTTCGATACGGCTGAAGCTCTAATGCGTCTCGATCTGGAGAAGACCGGTATCGTCTTCCCGGATATGTTCATCCCGATGGCTGAAAACAACGGTTTCATCCACATCCTGACTTAGATCATCCTGAACAAGACCTGCAAGTAACTGAAACGCCTGCTGGAAGAAGGATACGGGATCGAAAGGATCAGCGTCAACGTCTCGATCAAAGAACTGAAAGATGACAACTTCTGTTCCGATATCAGCCGCATCATTAAAGAAAACGACATAGCGGGTGAAAAGATCGCGATCGAACTCACCGAATCCCGCAGTGAACTGGACTTCATGATGATGAAGAAAAAGATCGATGAACTGCGTCATGAAGGCATCTACTTCTATCTTGATGACTTTGGGACCGGTTATTCCAATATGGAAAGGATCATGGAACTGCCGTTCGATATCATCATATTCGACCGTTCTCTGGTCATCTCCAGCGGCAAGAGCCAGCGTTCGGAAAAGATCGTTGAGAATCTGGCTCACATGTTCAAAGACATGGAATACTCTGTGCTCTATGAAGGTGTAGAAGATGATTCAGATGAAAAGCGCTGTAAAGGAATGTCTGCTTCCTATCTGCAGGGATTCAAATATTCACGCCCTGTACCGATACAACAGCTCAGGAAATTCCTGCCTAAAGCATAATAACGCATCAGTTCATTGATGTGTTGTTATTCAAATATATTTGCCTTTTTAAATATTCCCTCGTAAATAATTACAGAACATTACGTAAATAGCGTAGAATAAAACGAAAGGAACAGACAATGGATAAGAAACGTAGAAGGCTGGATAACAAAGATCTTGAAAAAGTTAATGGCTGATTTCATGTCTTTGATGTGAATGAATGCCCTCTTTATGGTGAGCATATATGGAAACTGAATGAAGAATCCGGTTTAGAACAATGCGAATACGGCGCATGCAGAAGCAAAGTCATTCAGAACATAGCCGGATAACTGTAGCAACAGAAAAATCTATAATTTGAAATAAAAGATCCTCAGGATCTTTTATTGTTTGTGCAGTTTTTTTACTTTCTCATCATCCTTTGCGTGTTCCACATACAGATCGTACATGATCTGTCTGAGCTTTTCGTTCTCAACGTCCAGATCCGCATCAACAGCGATCTTATATGGCTTGGCAAAGTACGTTTCCACTCTTGAACGGAAAGGAACATATCTTCCGACATTGACTGACGGTACAAGATAAGCGCCGGTCTTCTGAGCCAGTGAGACGGCTCCGTATTTGAACGGCAGCAGGATATCATCACTGTGATTGCGGGTCCCTTCCGGGAAGATACCGATGACGCCTTTATTGTGCAGCACCAGTTCAGCAGCTGAGACTGCTTTCGTAGCTTTACGGCTCCTGTCGACCGGGATCGTCAGCGCCAGACGGAAGATCAGACCGAACGGACCGTCATTCAGTTTGCGTTTTGCCATATATCTGATCGGTCTTTTACGGTAAGCATTGATGATAAAAGCCGGATCAGGTGCAGCACGATGATTCGTTGCGATGATGATCGCTTCATCATCAGGGATATCATCGACCCCGTAGGCTTTCGGACGATAAAGGATCTGAGCCAGCACGATCATCGGCCAGGTCAGGATCCGGTAAGGGATCTCGTTGGCTGATACATATCTTTTCAGGAATTCTTCTTCATTGAGTTCATCGTAGTTTTTCACAGAAAGTATTATCGTTCTTTATCAGTGATTAATCAAGGATGATAAACAATCTTGTTTCATCATTCTTTCACATAGTACTGATAATATAGGGGTGAAAGAAAATCATTTTTTCTTCCATTCCTCCCAAAAAAACCACTAGTTTCATGAAAAGACAAGTAAAATTGTCTTTTCTTTTACAAAAACACTTGACGGTCATGTGAACCTCTGATATAATCAAGATACATTGAGGGAGTAACGTCCTTTTAAGGAAGTAAAGCCGTCACAACGATCAATAATGATCCGGCTCACTTTAAACAGTAAGACTCATGTATATCCTGCATGAGTCTTTTATTATCTTGGACTCAGTCAGGAACACTAATAAAGGAGGGTAATACAATGAACAGAATCATGATCTATCTTATTCCGGCTGTTATCCTTACTGTGAGCTTTCTGATCTTTATCTTCTGTGGTTATGTGAAAGCCTCACCGGATGTAGCCATTATCATTTCCGGTCTCAAGAAGACGCCAAAGGTGCTGATCGGCCGGGCGGGATTCAAACTTCCCTTCCTGGAAAAAGTCGATCATCTCCATCTGGGTCAGATATCAGTCGATATCAAGACAGATACATTCATTCCGACCAACGATTTCATCAATGTCAAAGTCGATGCGATCGCCAAGGTCAGAGTCGATACTTCACCGGAAGGCATGCTGAAGGCCGAAAGAAACTTCCTGAACAAGAGGCCAGAAGATATCGCTCTCGAGCTTCAGGATTCATTACAGGGCAATATGCGCGAGATCATCGGTACGCTCGATCTCAAGACGATCAATACTGACCGTGATTCATTCTCTGATCAGGTCATGGCCAAAGCCAGCAAGGATATGGAGAAACTCGGTATCGAGATCCTCTCCTGCAATATCCAGAACGTCATCGATGAGAACGGTCTGATCAATGATCTGGGTATGGACAATACTTCCAAGATCAAGAAAGATGCTCAGATCGCCAAAGCCGAAGCCGACAGAGACGTCGCTATCGCCAAAGCCAAGGCCGACAAGGCAGCCAATGATGCCAGAGTCGATGCGGAGACACAGATCGCTCAAAGAAACAATGAACTGGCCATCAGGCAGGCTGAACTGAAACTGGAATCTGATAAGAAGATCGCTATGGCTGATGCAGCCTATGAGATCCAGAAACAGGAACAGGAAAAAAGCATTCAGACTGCTACCGTAAATGCTCAGATCGCCAAAGCTGAAAGAGAAACGGAACTGCGCAAGAAAGAAGTTGAAGTCCGTGAACAGGAACTTGCTGCAACGATCGAGAAACAGGCTGATGCCAACAGGTATGCCAGTGAACAGGAAGCTGAAGCTGATCTGATCAGGACCAGAAAAGAAGCTGAAGCAAAAAGATATCTGGCGCAGATGGAAGCTGAAGCCATTGAAGCCAAAGGAAAGGCTGAAGCTGAAGCCATCAGACAGAAAGGTATCGCCGAAGCAGAAGCTATGGAAAAGAAAGCTGAAGCTTACCAGAAATACAATGGTGCTGCCATGGCTGAAATGATGATCAAGATCATGCCTCAGCTGGCTGCCGAGATCGCAAGGCCAATCAGTGCTATCGATAAAGTAACGATCTACGATTCCGGTAACGGTGAAAGCGGTGTATCACAGGTCTCAGGCAATATGCCTGTCATCATGAAACAAGTCTTCGATACGATGTCTGAAGCGACCGGTGTTGACCTCAAGGAGATAATGAAAGCTAATACCTACGATGCTAAAGTAAATAAAAACATCAATGTCACGGGTTTGGAAAAAGATAACAGCTAAAACACATCAGGGGCTGACTCATAATGAGTTCAGCCCCTTTATTATTTAAACCAGATATAACAACTTCATATTTTCAATATTCTGAATATCACAAGGTGAAAAATGAGAAACATTCTTCATTCAGAAGAAATGTCCCTCCTGTAACAGGCATCAGTGCTGTATACTACTGATTTCTGATGAACTTTATATCATAGAATCCTGATTCATCACTGAACAGCAGCGGGATCCTGTCCGGTGTGACCATATCAAGTCCGATACCGGCTGTTGAACCGTCTGCTGCTGCGATACCGACATCGATGATAAATTCCTGGTCGTCGATATAGATGCCCAGTTCATGAGCGACATCATAGCGTGTATCGATATACCCGTGCGGAGGAAGATAACCGGTCAGGAAGACATATGTCGCTTCTGTCTCTCCGCTAGGCAGACCGGTCAGTTCTGCAAGCTCCTCATCTATATTAAGGATTACACTCCTTCCGTCACCGTTGAAAGTCATGGTCCCGTGCTCAGAGACATATACTCCGTCATGTAAAGGCGGAGCCGGAGTGTTCGGCACATAAGGATAATTATCCAGCTCCGGTTCATCTTCTTTAACGATCAGACTGTTCACATAGAAAAATATGCCGGAAACGATCGCCAGTAAGCACATAATGGTGATAATGATTTTTGTTGTTCTTTTCATACCACTCATCTGTAAATAATTATGTTAAACGTCACACTATTTCAGAAAAACAGTGAAACAGCGATCAGTATCTGACCGATATAGTAAAGAGTAAGATTGGTTATACGTAAAGAGAATTTCGTCACACCCGAGAAGGTGTTGAAGATCAAAACGACATCCGAAGCGGTGAACAGTACAGCACCGATCGCATAGATCGTTGCTCTTGTTGAAGGCGTGAAGATCGCGATCCCCAGAGCGATCGCCGTCATGATAAAGACGGCGCCAAGATAAAAGACACCGAAGATCTTGAAAGCCTTTTTGACTTCCATCGTTTTGAAGATATATGCCAATAACGCTGCAGCAGCCAGTGCACCGATGATGATACAGTACCAGATCCAGACATGCTGAGCCTGCGGGATCAGTCCGACAAGATAAAGGATGTGTCCGATCAGGAAAGCCAGGATGCCGGCCAGAAAGATCTTCTGTCCCTGCTCCTTGAAGACGAAACGCAGGTTAAGCAGGATATCACCGATCATTCCAAACAGAAGTCCGATGAAGAATGTCCTGTTGAAAGGATTGTTGACTCTCTGAGTAGCCAGATATCCGATCAGGACGAACATCAGTGATGCACTGCCTTTAAGGATATCAGCAGCTAGATACTTTTCCTCATGTTCAGCCTTGATGAACAAAGCCTGCAGAATAAAGCCGGCTGTTATAAGCATGATTATAGTTGTATCCATGAATATTACCTCTGATTAAAGTATAACAGGGTTTGTTTTCTTTATTCAGTAATTACACTTTAAACATCAATACTGATCATTGATTTTCATATACATAATTCATAAAATAGGTTAACATATTTAAAAAAATAGGTTAGTATATAGTTATGGAAGATAATATAATTGAACTGAAGAAAAAACTTGAGGAATTACCTAAAGGATATATATCTGTCAAAAGGATCGGAGATGGTAAATATCACTATCTTCAGTATTTTGATGGGGTCAAACTGAAAAGTGAATTCATTTCCGAAACCAGGATAAAGAAAATTGAAGAAGGAATCAGAAAACGTCGTCTTATTACAGAAAGAATAAAAAAACTGGAAGAAAAAGAAAAGAATCTTCCTAATATTTCCGAAAGAGCGAAGAATTTTTCCGGAAACCTGATGATGGAAGATCGTGTGGTTGCTGTATTTGAAAATGGTGAAACTAAATATGTAGACGAACAGCTTTGTCCTCTCTACATAAAAAGGACACACGATCTGGAAAGCTTTCTTGCTTCAAGAGCAATCGATCAGACCAGAAGAAATTCCAGAATCCTTAAAAAGGTCCTCGGAATATCCGAAAACAATGAAGCGATCATCTCCTTATACAGCCATGGTGCATGTATAACAGATAATTACTGGTTTAAAGCAAAAGGTTCAAAACTGAAATACAAAGATATCCGTTTTGACAGTGACTGTTATTCGGAAACGGCGTTGAACGGAGACATCTCATATATTTATAAGAAACCGAAACTGACTCCTCACCTCACTACACCTGGATCATATGAAAAATCATGGAAGATCAGAAACGGAAAATGGTATCTTTACAAAAAAGGAAATGAAGATGAGCTTTTTTCTGAACTGTTCTGTTCAAAACTGGCTGCCCTGACAGGTATTCCCTCTGCTGTATATGAAATGGATGACGGAGTGATTAGAACAGAAAACTTTGCAGCAAAACTGAACTTTGAACCCTTAGAAGGAATCGCCGGTGACAACGATAATTTTGATCATGTCTTTTTCGTCCTGAACGGATTATCAGCCGGGATCGCAAAACAGTATCTGTTGCTTATCTGGTTTGATGCAATCATCAAAAACGTTGATAGACACAATGAAAATTGTGGACTTTTAAGAGACAGAAATAATGGCAAGATCGTTTCTCTTGCACCCAATTTTGACAATAACCTGGCTTTGCTGAGTGTAGATAAAGTTCTTGATCCTGATTGCCGCAAGGACGGATTCATTAAAGTATATCTGAATTTCGTCAAAAACAATGAAACAGCAGCGAAATATTATAAGGAAATGAACCTGCCTGTCATCAGCAGAGAAATGATCAGAAAATGTTTTGCAGAAACACCAATCAAAAAAGATGAAAAGAAAATAGAAACTTTCATTATAAACAGGTATGAGTATATCAGTAATTGTTTCAGAACTCTTTGAAAAATGAAGTCAGTTCAGGCAGTTCTCTGAAGCCGATCTTCTTATAGAATCCGTATGCCGGTTTATCTCTGTCCGTCATCAGATAGATCTGATGGATGTCTTTTTCTTTAAGTTTATCTTCGATCAGTGAAAAGAATCTTCTTCCATAACCTTTGTTCTGATGATCGGGATCGATACACAGTTCTTCAATAAAGTATTCTGCTCCTCCACACCAGTGTTTGATCTTGCCGATCGAGAAGCCGATCAGTTCATTATCTTCATATAATCCCAGAACGATGGGACTTCGTACTTCTACAAGGTCTTTCAGATATTCATCTAGCTGTCTGTCATCGCTCCAGTCTTCACTCCAGGGAGGATCACAGAAGACACTGCGAAATAAAGGTTTTATGTCACTGATACATGAAGGATCAAGTTCTTTGACCGTTAAGTTCTTATCTAAATCACTAATCATGATATACTCCTGTTCATTTTCGTTTATGATCTTGAAACCGAGATCTTTATACATCTTTAAAGCATAGTTATCTTTCTGTACAGCCAGAGATACTTTTGAATATCCTCTTTTCCTCAGTTCTTTCAACATCTCCTTCAACAGTTTCGTACCTATACCTCTGTTCCGGTATTCTTTATACAGTGAGATAGCTAATGATGGTGTCTTATCATCAACATGCCCGTAATCGTTCATGATCCTGGACCAGACAGCGCCGATCACTTTATCGTCTTCTTCAGCAATGAGACAGTGATCATCTTTTCGGTTTCCGAAATCCTCATAATAAAGAGACAGTTCAGGTCTTTCGATGATCGTACGATCCGGTGTTTCCGTCCCCTCCGGAATAAAAATGGCTTCATACAGGAAGTCCTTCAGCAGTTCTGTTTCATCTTTTCTGAATTGTCTTATCTTCATTGCGTCATTTCCATCTCGACCCTTTGCCACTGTTCATCAAAGACACAGAAAGGCCTTTCTTCTTCAGGTATGATTTCTTTAAAACCGACCGCTTTGTAACACCTTATCGCTTCCGGATTATTGTCAAAAGCTGCCAGAGTGATCTTTTCTGTTTTCAATATTTCAAAAGCATATTTTATCGCCAGTTCCAGCATCTTTTTTCCATAGCCTTGCCCGCGTTTCTTCGGATCAACGATGACAAAACCAAAACGCAGGATCTTCTTTTCTTCATCCGTAAAGCGCATGATCAGATGACCAACGATTCCGCTTTCATCAAAAGCTGTGAACTGATAGAAGTTATCATCATATGCCACCGCATTATAATGTTCATTCATGTCTTCAGCACTGATCGGATAATGATCATAACGGTCGGCACACCATTTACGGAATGACACTTCATCACCCACCCAGGTCACGATCGTCTTCGCATCACAGGCTTTATACGGTCTCAGTCTAAGCATATCCATTCTCCTTCAGATATTTCCTGAATTCTTCAGTATCTGACCAATATTTGATCCCCCAGTGTTCCAGATCCCATTCTTCCATATAGTCATTGCACTCATAATCGATATACCATAATGTATCGTTGTTTACTATGAAGTTGGTAGGGAAGTAATCGATATTGAGTCCTGCGGCTTTAGCTTTATCAGTCATTTCTTTTAACTGCTCAAGATAAGATTCAACTGATATCCCTTTTCTGAGCAGTTCAAAGACTGTTTCTCCTTCGATGTATTCCTTGACTATCCTCTCCTTCTTTATATCGATCGCGATCAGCTCCGGTATCCTGATACCGGCTTTCTTCAGACGTTCGTAGTCGTTTCTTTCCGCTTCGATCTTGTTGCCGAAGGAATAATAGTCGCACGGTTCATGATGGATCTGTTTCAGGACGTAAAAATGATCATCAGCCTGCGCAAGATAGGAATAGCCTCCCTTGCCATGTCCCAGCAGTCTTATGATCTTATAAGTTCTGTCACATACTTTAATATCTTCCATCTACAGTCTTCTGAACAGCTCCTTCGGATCGATACCGGCAGCCTTGGCCATCCTCTTCCAGCCGCTGTTGGCGATCGCGATGTAAAGCCAGCGCGGGAAGCGATAGGCATCCGTGTATATGTCTTCGATCTTCTCAGATCTGTTAATCGCTCCTGCCAGTCTGTTCGTGCCTTCAGCGACTTCTTTGGTCACCCATTTGCCGAAAGGCATCGCCTCCGTCAATGGACCGATCATCTCGCCGGCACTGACAGCCAGGCCTCCGTTGTATTCAAAACGCATCTTATCGCTCCACTGTCTGACCGCAGACATAAGATTTACCAGCTGCCGACTTTCAAACAGTCCCATATTGGCCAGCACGTAGATCTTCTTGCGTCCGCCTGTATATTCTCTTTCGTATTTTTCCATGAATCTGATCAGCTGAGATGGCAGTCCGTCGACGTATAAAGGTGTACATAAGACGATGGTCTCGACATCTTCAAATTCTTTCATCAGCTCATCCATCCTGTTGAGGTATCCCGACAGATCGATTATCGGTACATCACCATTGAGCTGTTTCTGCAGCTGTCTGGCCAGGATTGCGGAATTGCCTTTGACATTTCGCATACTGGCATTGAACAGCACGGTCTTGCCGGAATCACAGAATGTATCCTTGGTCTTTATATTTATATCTTCTGCAGCTTCGGTGAAGATGATATTGCTGACATGGGTACGCATATTGGTGGCAACTGCCGTTACATAGCGACGGGCACTTTCCTTATCTTCTTCGCTCAGATCTTTGCCATAGAAGATGAAATTGTATGATTTGTCTTCGTCATAACGTTTCTTATGATGTGATTCACCGTTGACGATCTCAAAGTGCGGAAGCACATAACCTAAAGAGCGGTCAAAGACATTCTTGACGAAAGAAGAGAAACCGCCATAGGTATAGCGGGATATGACGACTACTTCATCAGCGTGATGGATCAGATAGCCCATATTCTCATAACCGTCTTTCATAACACACTGTCCGGGGTTACTGTTCCAGCAGCTGAAACAGCCGACACAGGGTCTGATCGTGCCGTGGTCGGAAATGATGGTCCAGTCTTTATACTGGCCGGCTATCTTGTTGAAACCTGTCTCATCAAGGTCGTGTATCAGCAAGTTCATATCGTTTCCCTCTCTATTCTTCGATGATCGTAAAATAGACTTCATCCGGTCCCATGAAAGTGAATTTCCTCAGACCGGTATACTGATCGGCTTCATATTCACTGCAGCTGATGCCGTATTTTTCCAGATTCTTTTTCAGATACTCAGAGTTATTGCAGGCAAAGACGATGTTCTGCAAAGGCAGATCCTTATAGGCCGGTGAGCAGTGGACTTCGACCTGATTCTTTCCGAAATCAAATAAGAGGTCTGTCTCGTCTTCACTCAGATCGATCTCTTTCTTCAGACGCAGACCCAGTTTCTTCTTATAGAAATCCAGGACTTCATCCCTGTCCTGGGCATAGACCGTCACTCTTGAAACATGAAGTTTGGAGTAGAACGGATGAAAGGCAGTTTTTATCGATCTTAAGCGCCATAAGATATTGCTGCGCAGTTCCTTACGGAAATCCGGATGGACCAGCACATAGGCAAACGCAATATAGAAGTACTGTCCTATGATACCGCCCAGCGTATTGGAGATGATATCGTCACAGTCGTAAAAACCCAGCTTCGTGATTAGCTGAATGTTTTCAATCAGTAAAGAGACTACGAAGCAGGTTACCGTCACTTTCAGGGTGATATGGCTTCGACGATACCAGTCGAAGACATAAGGAAGCAGATAGCCCATCGGTACGAACATGACGATATTGAGATATACCTGCATCAGATCGTCCATGTTTACGATCTTCACATGGCTAAGTGCGGAAGCAGGTCCTTCCGTAAAGAACATTTTTATCAGTTCAAGGATACCGTAGTCGATCTTTACGGAATTGTTGAGATCTTCATAGAAAGAGATATGCAGAAGATAGTCATCTGCCGCCGATCTGGAGAAGAAGGCCACATAAGCCAGCAGTGTCAGATAGACAATGAAGATCAGGATGAGGATCCTCTTGCGCAGATGCAGAAGATCATCGGCTTTCGGATTCTTGCTGACACCGTCCCGAAGATTCAGTCCCAGTTTTGAACAGATCAGATGATCGACAAGCGGCATCAGAAAGACCATCATGAACATCATGACCGTAGCAACTATCTCGATCGATACTTCAGTAAATTTGACTCCCATTTACTCTATGATATAACAAAAGCTCTGCCTTTTCCGACAGAGCCTGTAAGCAGATCATCATCTTACTGTATAGTCATCAGCACACCGATCGCAGCGATCGTCAGACCGACGATACTGCGGATTGGCATCCTCTCTTTGTAGAAGATCACCGCGATCAGCGCCATGACGACCATCAAAGCGACTGATGAGAGCGGACTCAATGTGCCGACATTGAAACCGCTGCGATAGGCCATGATATAACCAAGATCGACCATGCAGACAACGACACCAAGGACGACAGAAAAGATATTTGCCTTCTTCATCTCTTCAAAGAGCGGTACGCCTCTGGCAGAAAGAAAGAAAACGATCAGCGACGTCAATAGACCCGTGATATAAATAATGACGATCCCGGCAAAGGGATTCATGTCCGGCGCTGTCCTTTCGGAAGCGACCTGATACATCGCGCTGGCTGCTACTATCAGCATGAACGACAGAACTTTTAACATCTTTTCTCCTTTTCAAGAAAGACCGGCGAACCTTTGATCCACCGGCCTTTGATTATTTATGATATCGGACTGTTACCTGCGGTAATTGGTCCACATCGTATCGGTAGCCTCTTTGACAGCAACGGTCATTTCATCGACCTTTGCGCTGTCCCATGTCTCAGGCTCTCCTCTTAGGAAGGAAGTCTTGTCGACACGGTTATCGAAGACACCGATCGGTACATAGTACGTCTTTCCGTCTTTGATGACGGTGATAGTATTTTCTTTTTCACTGTGTTCATGCAGATACTGCATGTCGTCACAGCCATAGTCTCCGAGCATCACTGACATTGGAACGCCATGGAAGAGATTGGAACCCGGATCATCCGGATCAGCCCGCTCATTGTTTTTCCTTCTGGATTCTTCCGGAGTTACCCAGATGTACAGGATCGCCGCTTCTTCCAGCAGATCAGGCGCAAACTGCGCCAGTGAATACTGATAGCCGTATTCCCCGCTCAAAGGCATATCTGAACCGTCCGGTCCGCCTCTGGCACATTCGATGACGATCGTCTTACCTTCAAAGGAATCCGGGATCTGTGCTTCTTTTTCATTCAGGATCTTGCGGGCTTCTTTCTCGAGCTTTTCAGCGATCGTGGATCTTGTTTTCTGATCGAGCTCAGCCAGACGTGGTTTTAATCCTGCGATACCGGCTGCCGCATCGATGCGGTCGAACAGCCAGATCGCGGCCGAATCAACTATTACTCTCTTGCGGTTGAGCAGGTCGTGATAATCTTCATTGAGCAGCTGACACAGTGTTCCCCAGTCACGGCTGTCATAGAACGGATTCTGACCGGGATAGAAGATCGGATCTTTGCCGAGCTTCACCATCTCATCATCGATGCAGCGCATGAAATAGACATAAGGATAGTCATCAAGCTGCAGATTATCACCGATGTGGAATTCTTCTTCCAGTCGCTTCGGTTCGATATTGGCCATGAAGTGACGCACTTCAGATTTGCCGCTTGCCGGCAAAGCCAGCAGCAGAACGGTTTTAAATACTTTATTACTCATAGCTGACTCCTAGTATTCTCCGACCGACAGTTTCTTACGCAGCTTGGTAGAGAAGTATTCCAGGATCAGGACCAGGATCGTCAGGCCCAGCAGCATGGCACTGGTATTCGGCCAGTTGCCCTGTCCGATCGCATGGATAAGTGAAGCACCGATACCGCCGGCACCGACGACACCCAGGATGGATGCGTTCTTGACATTGATATCCAGACGGTAGATGACGATCGAGACGATATTGGAACTGAGCTGCGGTATGATGCCGTATCTGATCTTCTCGAAAGGTGAACAGCCGGCTGCATCCAGAGCTTCAACGATGCCAGGATCCATGTCTTCGATCGCTTCGATCAGCAGCTTTGAAAGCATACCTACGGAACTTATGGCCATGGTCAGAACACCGGCAAACGGTCCTGTACCTACGACCTTGACGAACATGATACCGTAGATGAAAGCCGGGAAGGCTCTGATCAAAGAGATGATTGTCAGGAAGATATAAGTCATCCAGACCGGAGCGACATTGCGGCTGGACAGAAAAGCCAGCGGCAAAGCCAGAATGATACCGATGACGGTACCAAGGAAAGCGATCGCCAGAGTCTCCAGCAGCATATGTCCGAGACCGACACTTGACGGATCAAGGATCAGTTTCATGGAAGGATGCATCAGACCGATGATGGTCTGCTTGGCAATAGCCAGACCTCGCTGATTGAGACCGGTGAAATCGACAGTCTCTTTGGTCAGCAGATAGATCAGAATGACGCCGAGCAGTTCGATCGCAAAGCGCGGCCAGACAGGCGGGAATTTCTTCGCCTGAGTTTTAACAGTTATCTTTTCACTCATCCCTGCACCAGCTTCTTTCTGATTTCACGTGAGATCGATTCAATGACGACGACGGTGATGACCAGTACCAGCACGATCATGCCGGCATTCTCATACTTACGCCAGTTGAGCTGGGTATTGATCTGAACACCGATACCGCCGGCTCCGACATAACCCAGGATGGCCGCTGAACGGACATTGGTCTCAAAACAATAGAGGACCGTAGACCAGAAGTAACCTCTGACCTGCGGAAAAGCCGAATAGATGATCGACTGCATCCTGTTTGCACCGGTCGATTCCATCGCTTCATAAGGTTTCATATCGATCGTCTCGATCTGTTCGTACATCATCTTGACCGCGATCGTATAGGTGAAGATCGTGATCGCCAGTGTACCGGCGAGCGTACCTACACCAAGCGTTGTTGATAAGAGTTTGGCAATGACCAGGGTCGGGATCGTCCTGAAGATGGCGATGATGCCGCGGTGCAGTCCAAGATAAGTCTTATTGAAATGAAAGTTGTTGGAAACATAGAAACTGGTCGGCAGAGCCAGGATCGAACCGAAAGCCGTACCCAGCAGGGACATGGCCATCGTATCGATCATCGGTTTCTTCAGTTCACGCCAGAATTCCCAGCGCGGCGGGAACATCTGGTCCAGCATCGTAAAGAAGTTGGCGATGTTCTTAGAGAACTTGTGCCAGTCGACTTTACAGATGTTCATGAAATACAGCGAAATGAGCACGACGGCAATGACGATGTAAGGTGCCGGATTGAACTTCTCCTTCACCTGCTTGCCGTTGCCGAGTGTATATGTCCGCGGATAAAAGATATGTAACAGATCATCCAGCATTCTTGTTCTCCTTCATCAGGTCGTCATCAGTCAGTTCACGGCCATAAATGTGCTTGAGGACGTCATTGGTGACTTTGGAAGTCGGACCGTCATAGACGATCTGGCCTGCCTGGATACCTATTACTCTGTCTGCATATTGTAACGCCAGGTCAACATGGTGGATGTTGATCAAAACGGTTATGTTCATATCTTTGTTGATCCTCTTGAAGTCTGTCATGACGACATCAGCCATGACCGGGTCCAGTGCCGCAACAGGTTCATCCGCCAGGATGATCTCCGGATTCTGCGCCAGCGTCCTTGCCAGGGCAACACGCTGCTGCTGTCCGCCGGAAAGCTGATCGGCTCTGATGTAGGCCTTATCAAGGATGCCTACCTTGTCAAGTGCTTCAAGAGCGAAGATCTTGTCCTCTTTCGAGAACAGACCGAAAAGAGTCCGGAAGAAATTCATATCGGCGACTCTGGCGGTCAGAACGTTGTTGATGACCGTGGTCTTGGATACCAGGTTGAACGACTGGAACACCATGCCGATCTTTCTTCTGAATTCTCTGAGTGCTTTTCCCTTAAGGGTCGAAACGTCGATACCGTTGACGGTGACTGTTCCGCTTGTCACATCGATCATCTTGTTGATGGTCCTGATCAGTGTGGATTTACCGGCACCGGACAGACCGATGATCGCTACAAATTCTCCTTGTTCGATCTCCAGATTTATGTCGTCTAAGGCTTTGGTGCCGTTGGCATATACCTTATCAACGTGATCAAACTTAATCATATCGAAATCCCCCTATAGTTTAAAAAAAGGCGCATGAACATATTACATGCGCCTTAGCTGTAAATTAAGACTGATTACTCAGCAAATAATGCTGCAGCGGCTCTTGTAGAATCATATTCTGAATCGTCGCCCAGCGCGTAACCGATGTGTGAATAAGGCTTGACAGCAGCTTTACCCTCATCAGTTTCGATGATCTCCATGAAGGATTCCTGTAAAGCTGTCTTGAGCTCAGCAGTCATCTTCGGGTTGATCTCTTCATTGGTAACTGCGATACAGTCGTTCATGATGAAGTCAGAAACAGCGATGACCTTGATGATGTCATAGACATTCTCATAGGTTCCGGCTGCAACTTCGTCAGCATAAGCAGCCAGGAAGTTTTCCTGTGACTGAGCATCTTTTCTGACGTCAGCGTAACCTACGAATACATCGCAGCCGCCAGTCAGCAGAGAAGCCATCATATCAGAGTAAGAACGGTCAGTAACGACTTTTGACAGATTGGCGATCGTTCTCTTTTCGTTTCCGGCACCCTCACCAAATGTGTTGTTGAGCCATACAGAAGGATAAATATATCCTGAACCGGAAGTAACGGAAGAAGTCTCCCAAGAAGCGCTGTCGAGGTCTTCCCAGGTCAGAGTACCGGCAACAGTCTTGTCATACAGTTCTTTACCCTTTTCGGTAGCGATGTTGACAAATGCCAGTCCTGAGTAACCATTAGCCAGACCGGAGTCAGTAGTGATACCTTCGTTCCAAGGAGTGATTCCTTCTTCAGGCATGATGATACGGCCATTGGCATCGCCGACACCTGTACGTAAGGCAATGAGCAGCAGTTCAACGCCATCCGGCTGATACAGAACGTAAGTGCTTGAGTTAAGGAAACCGATATCGATGGTTCCGGAGATCATACCTTCACCGACTGTAGCGAAGTCAGTACCGACTGAAATGTCTACATTGTCAACGGTATAACCTTTTTCAGCAAGCTTGTCGATCAGCATCTGCTTCAGAGGTTCAGCAGCTTCGAGGATCGCATCAGCTGGCTTTGAAGGAACGAATGCGATAGACAGGTTTTCCAGGTGCTTGTCGTCTACTGTTTCCGGTTCATTTCCGCCGCCATTGTTGCAGGCAGTAAGACCGAAGACTAATAATACAGCAAGCAGGATCGTAAATAGTTTTTTCATTTTTCTCTCCTTCTATATTTGTAGTCGTGCTGTTTGATCAGCACATAATAATACTACCAGAAATAACGCTCTGTGGATACACCTTCAGAGCGTTTTTTGGCACTATTTTTCGATTATTTTCACCTTACCGGAAGAAATGATCACATAATCTCATTTTTCCAGATATCTGTCCCTGATCTCAGCCAGTTTTTCAGCCGAAATACCGTATTCTTTCATGATATATTCATCGAAAGAAGCGTATTTTTTTCTTACCGAATCGATGAAGACATCAAAGATCTCTTCCCTGACGCCGTCCTGCAGCTCAATGAGGAAATTGATCTCCGGATGTTCGACGGCGATGTCTTTGACCTCTTCCAGATTTTTGTCGATGACTCTTTTGCGGAAGACGTTGCTGAGAAGATAATCCTTCTTCATCTCCTCTTCTTTGACATTCAGAAGCATCCCCACGACTGCGGCCGCAAAACCGGTCCGGTCCTTGCCGGTAGCACAGTGCAGATAGATCGGTAATCTATCGTTTATAATCTCGTTGACCATCAGCCTGAAGGCTTCGTTGTTAAAAGCGATCAGCGTGTAGTAGTGGCTGATCTTTGCGATCTGTTCATCTGCTTCACCGCCGATCTTCTTCATCCCCTTAGGTGACCAGTCGATCTGTTGTGAACCCTTCACCACGAGACCGCTGTGTTCGATATAATCGGCTCCTTCGATCCTGGGATCAGGTTCTTTCTCGATCTCGATACCGCTCCTGAGATCCATGATGGTATGGATACCGAGTTTTTCAAACTCTTTCAGTTCTTCTTCACTGAAGTAAAACAGACCGGCTCCGCGGTAAAACAGACCCTTCCTGATATGACGGCCGTCATTACATTCAAGCCCGCCCATATCGCGGAAATTCAGCGTATCATCAAATCTTTCATCTATCCTCATATATTCTCTTTTCTATCTGGTCATCTGTTTCTTTATACACTTCAGTTCTTCTTCCAGTTTCATCGTATAGCCCATTCCGTTGTATGTCGCGAAATAGAATGAATCATCATCGATCATCCTCAGCAGCACACAGCACTCGTCATGCCCCACGGTCTCTTTCATGTTCCAGAGACCTTCGATATAAAGATTGTTGTCAGAGAGATCTTCATCCCAGACAAGCTCTTTATCCTTGATCTTATATTTCATTATCAGTGTTCAAAGTGCTTGGCGACATCCTTGAGATAATCAATGATCGAAAGATGCTGAGGGCAGACACCTTCACACTGTCCGCACTGGATACAGTCGGATGCCTTGCCGAACTTCTTGTTCAAAGTCTCATAGTTGGAGAAATTGATCGTCCAGCCCTTCTCTTCCAGATGTTCACGCATGTCTTCGTTGTACAGCGAGAAATAATCCGGGATACAGATGTTCATCGGGCAGCCTTCCGTACAATAGTGACAGCCTGTGCAGGCGATCGCTTCCTTGGAGTTGATGATCTCTGCCACTTTGAAGCACATCTGCTTCTCTTCTTCAGTCAAAGGCACGAATTCCTGCATGAATGACGTATTGTCTTCGACCTGGGCAAGATTGCTCATGCCGGAAAGCACCACCATGACATTATCCAGGCTGGCGGCGAATCTGATCGCCCAGCTCGGTAAAGACTTGTTTTGATCATAATCTTTAAAGACTTTCTCCGCATCCGGAACGATCTTCGCCAGTGTTCCGCCTTTTACCGGTTCCATGACGATAACCGGCTTATTATGTTTTACGGCTGTTTCGTAACATCTTCTCGATCTGATCCATTCACTGTCCCAATCCAGATAATTGATCTGCAGCTGGACGAATTCCATTTCCGGATGATCAGTCAGGATCTTATCCAGCAGTTCCGGTGAATCGTGGAACGAGAAACCGCAGTGTCTGACCAGTCCCTCTTTCTTCTTATCCAAAAGCCAGGTAAAACAATCCAGATCTTCATATTTCTGCAACATATCCCCTTCGATGCCGTGGATCAGATAGTAATCAAAGTATCCGGCACCGGTCTTTGCCAGCTGTTCGTTGAAGACCTTGTCGCAATCTTCCTTTGTTTCAATGAAAGCGGAATGCAGCTTCGTCGTCAGCGTGAAGCTTTCACGCGGATAGCGGTCTACCAGTGCTTCCTTGGCGGCGTTCTCACTTTTAAAGCCGTTGTACATCCACGCTGTATCGAAATAAGTGAATCCTCTTTCCATAAACAGATCGACCATCCTCTTGAGTTCTTCGATATCGATCGAAGAAGAGTCATTTGGATCTGTCAAAGGCAGTCTCATCAGGCCGAAGCCCAGTTTTTTAACGGGTCTGAAATCCATGTCTGTTCCTTTCTCTGTCAGCTGATCACAGCTGTACAGAACTGTCTATTATCTTTCCTTTACGTTTTTACGTTTCTGTTCATATAATAACATATAGAACACAGGGGGACGCATTTATGATTACCAAGATAAGGATCCTTTCCACGTCCGATATCCACGGTATCGTTTTTCCTTACCGTTACAGCGATAATGAAAAAGCCGAAGAAGGCTTTGCCAAGCTGAAGACCCTGATCGATTCGCTCCGTGATGATGATACGATCATCATCGACAACGGTGATACGATCGCGGGATCAGCCTTCACCAGATACCATTTCAGTACCCGACAGGATGAGCTCTGCCCGATCTCTTCCGTCATGAAAAAGATCCGTTATGACTATGTCGTTCCCGGCAATCACGACTTTGAATACGGTGAAGAAACGCTGCTTCGTCATCTTAATGCGACCGGAGCGATCTGCCTGTGTGCCAACTTTTTCTATCGCGGACAGCTGCTCGGTCCGGAATATGTCATAAAGACGATCGAAGGCAAGAAACTGGCGCTCTTCGGTCTGACCTCACAATGCGTTTCAAACCAGATAGCACACGATAAGCTCATCCATTTCTCTTTCACCGATGCCTTTGAGACAGCGCAGAAACTGGTCCAAAAACTCAAGGAGGAGATCGCAGCCGACTATGTCGTCTGTATCTATCACGGCGGCTTTGAAAACGATCCTGAGACCGGTGAACCCCTTGAAGGAGGCGTTGGCGAAAATGAAGCCTACCATATGTGCAGACAGATCAGCGGTCTGAGCGCGATCATGACCGGTCATCAGCACCGGACCATGTGCGGCAAACTTGACGGTGTTGCCTACACGATGCCGGCAGCCAACGGCTCTTACCTCGCTTCGATCGAGATCGATACACAGACAGGTGAAACGACACCTTCGCTGATACCGGCCGATAAAGATCCAGATAACGATGTCATGAACATCTGTAAGAAAGAAGAAGATGAAGTCCGCAAATGGCTGGATACACCATTAGGCCGTACCGAACACAACCTGATCATCAGAGACGAGTATAAAGCTCACCTGCAGAAAAGCCAGCTGGTGACACTCATAAACAAGATCCTGGTCGAAGTCAGCGGTGCCGATCTTGCCGCCACTTCCTTACATGAAGGTGTCCGCGGTCTTGATAAACAGATCACGCTGCGTTCCCTTATGAATACCTTCTTCTTCGCTGATCCGCTGATCGTCAAGAAGATCAACGGCAAGATCCTGAAGGAATATCTGGAGAAGACTGCTGAATTCTGGATGGCTAAAGACGGAAAGATCATCATCAATCCGCGCTTTGAAACACCGGTCCGCCTGTATCAGAACTACGACATGGTAGACGGCATTGAATACACGATCAAAGTATCTGATCCGCTCGGTGAAAGAATAACTGAGCTCACCAGGAACGGTGAACCTGTAAACGATGAAGATGAATTCACGATCGCCATGAGTTCTTTCAGGGCAAACGGAAACGGCGGTTATGATATGTTCAAGGATGCGGAAACAGTCAAAGAATTTGACCGCAGCATTCCGGATATCGTGATGGAATATATCAAAGAAAAAGACTTCATCGATTTTGAAGAAAAAGAAAATATAAAAGTCGTGCTCTAGACACGCACGACCTGTTCACAAGCGCTGCTTAATATTTTATAATTAAGTCAGGAATGAAGCTGTAAGCCATCTTGCGGCTTCGAAACGATAATCATTTTTGGCAAAGGGCTTCCGGGTGGAAGCCCTCCGTCATTTTTAAGTACTCTGATTTCTGATGATCGCCTTCACCAGTGCTTCATTATCTTTCGTCCTGACAAACAGATCGATCAGTCCGTCGATCGAATCGTCACGGTAGTAGTTCATTAGATCTCTTCTGATGATATTGACGGCGATCTGTTCCTCTTTGCTGAGAAGCAGATCTTCCCTTCTGGTCCCGGACTTGGCGATATCGATCGCCGGGAACAGTCTTCTCTCCTGCAGTTTTCTGGACAGGATGAGTTCCATATTTCCTGTACCCTTGAATTCCTCATAGATGACATCATCCATCTTGGAACCGGTATCGACCAGTGCTGTCGCCAGGATCGTCAGCGATCCTCTTTCTCTGGTCTTGCGGGCCGCACCGAAGAATCGCTTAGGCATGTATAACGCATTGGGATCAAGTCCTCCGGATAACGTCTTGCCGGAAGATGCTTCCGTGAGGTTGTAGGCTCTTGAAAGTCTTGTGATCGAATCCAGCAGGATATAGACATCCTCACCGGCTTCCACCATCCTCTTCGCATGTTCGATCGTCATCTCGGAGACATATTTGTGTTTGGAAGGCTGTTCGTCAAAAGTCGAATAGACGATCATGACGTTCTCGCCTTTGACGATCTCTCTGATATCCGTGACTTCCTCCGGTCTTTCATCGATCAGTAAGATGATCAGATGAGCCTTGGGATCGTTCCTCAATATCGATAAAGCGATATCTTTTAAGATCGTCGTTTTACCGGCCTTAGGCGGAGAGACGATGAGTCCGCGCTGGCCTTTGCCGATAGGCGTGATCAGGTCCATGACTCTCATCGACAGTGACTCACCTGGCCTTTCCAGGATGATCCTTTCATCAGGAAAGACCGGTGTCAGATCTTCAAAAGATACTCTCGATCTGATCATCTCCGTATCCAGATAGTTTATCTTGTCGATATAGATCAGAGCTCCGTAGCGCTCATTGTCTTTGGCTTCTCTTTTCTTGCCGATGATGTGATCGCCGGTACGCAGACGGAATTTCTTGACGAAAGTCGGAGAGACGAAGACGTTGTCATCACCGGTCTCAAAGTTTTTGCCGCGGATGAAACCGTAGCCGTCTTCCATGACCGTGACGATACCTTCGACCGGCAAAGAAGCATCCCTCGTCTCCGGTGCTTCCTTCTTGCCGATGATCCGCACTTCACGGTCTTCTTTGTATTCTTCTTTTACAGTCTGTTTCTCTTTTTCCTCAGCGGCATATTTTTCTGTAAACAAAGCGACGATCTCCTCTTTCTTGAGACCGCTGATCTTCAGATCATTCTCTTTCGCCAGTTCCTTCAGTTCACTGAGTTTCAGTTTTTCCAGTTCTTCTTTGTTCATAAGATACCTATATCAGAAAATACTCTGCCTTCTCATCACAGATCATCAGGGCTCTGATCAGATGTTCATAGTTGTACGGTTCAAATGATTCTTCACCGTCGGAAACATATTCCCTGTCATCTTCGTTGTACTTCACATACCATTTCACCGCATCTTCGATGGCTGAGTCGCCATGGTAGTTCCTCTCCCATCTTTCGATCCCGGCTTCCTTCAACTCTTTTATGAAAGCTTCCTTCTTCTCATCATCGAGCTGACCTTCCTTATTTTCCAGTTCAGGGATATCGGTCTCGATCTTGAAAACAGCTGTGTCGCTCATTTCGCATACGAAAAAATAATTTCCATCCAGACAGCTGAAACGGTATTCCAATCTGTTCATCTTTTTTCTCCTTTGGGTGTTGATACGAATTAAAAATATACGGGTGAATTGTTACTTTAATTTAACCATTTTAATTTCGTTCAGGCAATATCATTCCTGATCCCATTTATCGAAACATTCGCCGTCTGCTTCCGTGATATAGTCAAGGTCATATCTTTTCCGATCGGCTGAGATCAGCTGTCTGTTCACCAGGTCGATACGTCTGATCGTCACGGTCTCTGTTTTATACATACCGCCTTCTTTGTACAGGTCAGGAACAAAATAGCGGATCTGTACGATCGGCCTTTCGTTTATATGTTTTTCGATCATCCTGAAACGTCTGTCCAGTTCCAGAGCTTCACTTTCGCCCAGGAAGATCTCGTCATCGGTCGTCCTGGCTGTCTCATCGAGTGCTTCATCATAACCGGTCAGCGCATCAAAAGGCGCGAATTGCGCAGCGCGGTCATAATTGGACATATGCTTCCTGTCTTTGGAAACAAAATGAGGCAGATCCATGATCTTGTCATAACGGTGCGGATCTTTTTCTTTAGTCTTGTACTCTTCTTTCATTCCTTGTGTCCGCCTATCTGTTCGTTGCGCTGTCTGCCGGTCGCACCATCTTCAAAGTTGGTCCCCTTGAGGATCATATTCTTGCCGAAACGGTGTTTGATATCGAGGATGGCTTTAGCCAGATTCTCTTCCTTGAGTTCTTCCTGTTGACGCTGTTCATCGCGCTTTTCCGTCTCTTTCGCATCATGGAAAAGATCGAACTGCCTGACTTTCATTTTACTGACTGCCATATTCTTGGATATTACCCGGTTGGCAGTGATGGTGATACGTCTGATCTTCAGAGCCGGGTCAACGTTGAGATCATATACCTTCATCAGAGCAGCCGTGATCGTTCTTGATGAGGATGTGAAATCATCCAGCTGTACGGTCCCCTTAGCTGGCTTGGCTGTTCTTTTCCCGTAATAATCCATGACGATCTTACCTTTATAACCCCGCAGGTCATTGGATGAATCATAATTGATCCACAGTCCGACACTGTCGGTCACCAGTCCCTTCTCCACCATATCGAGACAGAGATTGTCGATCATCTCCTTACATACTACCTTGGCTTTTTCAAAAGTATACGGTTCCATCAGGACCTGACCGGAACTAAGGGAATTACTGACAGGTCGATAGGCTTTGATGTCTTTCATCGTACACGGTTCGTATCCCCAGGCATGATCGATGAGCAGTTCCGCATTGATGCCGAACTCATCGTACAGGACGCCGTCAGCTCTCAAGGAAAATTCGGCGATATCGCCCATCGTATGGATGTTGTATTTCAGCAGTCTCTTCGCTATGCCTCTTCCGACTCTCCAGAAATCAGTCAGCGGCTCATGTGTCCACAGTATCTTTCTATAGGACATCTCATCGAGCTCGGCGATCCGCACTCCGTCCTTGTCCGGTTTCTTGTGTTTGGCAACGATGTCCATTGCGACTTTCGCCAGATAAAGATTCGTTCCGATGCCGGCTGTTGCCGTGACACCGGTATTGATCATGATATCTTCGATCATCTTCATCGCAAATTCATGGGCAGTCATCCGATAAGTATTGAGATAATCCGTCGCATCGATAAAGACTTCATCGATGGAATAGATGTGGATATCATCCTTGGATACATACTTCAGATAGATGTCATAGATCTTCGTACTGAATTCGATATATAAGCCCATTCTGGGCATCGCTGTGACATAATCGATGGCCAGTGAACTGTCAGCTTCCAGCCTGTGTAAAAGCGCTGATTTGCCTGAAAGAACGCCTCCCGGAGCCTTTCTGCGCCTTTCCTCATTCAGCTGCTTGACGATCTGTTCCACTTCAAAAAGACGCGGTCTGCCCGGAACGCCGAAGGATTTTAAAGAAGGCGAGACAGCCAGACAGATCGTCTTGGAAGTCCGGCTCTCATCCGCTACCACCAGATTCGTATCGAGCGGATCAAAACCCTTTTCCACACACTCTACCGAGGCATAGAAAGACTTCAGATCGATCGCTATATAAGTCCTCTGCTTCTCTTCCATTTCCTATATTCTAACACAATACTTGAATAACTTTCATGCGGATCATCTGTTATAATTATTTCAATAATATGCTCAGAAAACTGAAGATCCTGCCCGTCATCCTGCTTGTCTTTCTTGTATCCTGCGCTGTCACACAGGAAGAAAAACCAAGCGAAGATATACCGAAAGAAGTCACCTTCAATGACTACATTTTAAGAACAGTCATGCTTATGGAAGACGGCGGCGGATTCTATGCCGGAAGACAGGAAAAAGAAGAATTCGAACACGACGCCTGGCAGGGACTCGATCAGGCGGTGATCCTTGATGACGGCAAAGTGAAGATCGACATGAGTAAAGCCAATCCCTCTTTCTGTTCCTCAGCGGTCTATATCGCCTTACTGAAATCGCTGAAAGACTGGGATCAGGATAACCGTATCTCCTATGAAGCCTGGGAGAACCTCAAGCCCTATACCGTTGAAGATCGCAAATGGCGCATCCAGGGCGACGGAGAAGGCTGCTGGGGCAGAGCCAATGCCAACGGTCCGGGACTGGCGGTACTGATCAATGAACTTAAAGCCGGAACCAATACCTATCTGGCTCCAAGATATGAATACAGCTCAAAAGACGAATACTATGAAGCCTGGAGAAATGTCGAACCGGGCGATATCCTGAAACTTTTCTGGAACCGCTATATCGGCGCTGATGATGAACACTCCGAAAGAGGACATATTGTCATCTTCCTGGACATGAAAGAGATCATCGATGAGACCTGGAAGAAAGATGCGATCATCTATTACTGGTCTTCTAACGGATCTGGTTTCATGCCTGACAAAGGCTATAGTATCGGCAAGGCCCGTCTAAGCGAGATCTACAGAGCAGTAGCGACACATATCGATGATCCGGCTGCCTTTGACAATGCCAAAGATATCATGCCTGATGATGCCAACGATTGGCTGGTATCGCTCTATGACGGCCATCTCGCCTCTGAAGAGGAGATGCTTAAGGAACTGAATATCACAAAATGAAAAGACAGTCCAAAAAATCGGACACTGTCGTATTGATATCTGCTCTACCATGAAGATGCCGGAGGTATCATCATGAAGAAAGCTGAAAGTTTAAGTGAACTCAACGTCGGCCAGCAGGTCTACATTGAAATCAACAGAGTAAAAAGACCGTTCGTCATCCGTTCACTCGAAAACAAACTGGTCCCCTACATAATTGCGACCGATAACAGCTCACATTCACTGAGCAGAGGTATCTGGATCGACAATTGAACATTTCGTTCAATTAATTAAGTCTTAATAAACAACTGTTCTATTCTATTTCAAAATCTCTTTAAGCCTAAAGCCGAGCTTCCCACACGTATAGGAAAGATGCCTCTCGGCACAGCCTTTTTCCTTCGCCTGCTTCAGATATTTCCTGGCACGATCCTTATCGCCAGCCATTCCTACGGACAGAGCATAATTGTTGTAGATTACGGCAATTTCATCGATGGAAGCGGACAAAGGATCTGCTTCTATCATTCTCATGCACTTCTCCATATACGATCTGGCTTCATCATAACACTCCTGAGTAAGATATAGACTGCCCAAATTGTTATAGACGACGGGATCGTTGGGATCCAGCTGTTCGGCTTTCTTATAATATTCGTAAGCCATCTTAGGCTCGCCAAGTTTACGGTAGGCCCTGCCGATCTTCAACATCAAAGTACAGTTGTCAGGTGCTGTTTCCAGACCCTTGGTCAAAGTCTGCAGTTCATTTTCCAGATCACCGTTTTCTTCATATTCTTCAGCTTGCGCAAATATGGCCATCAGTCTGGCCTGAACCTGTTCATCATCGGTGTCATCATCTGCAGTATAAAGAAACCTGCTTCCGCAGTATTCACAGACATACTCACCTTTTCTGATCCTTTTGAGCTTTTTGCCTCCGCAAAAATCACATGTCATTGAACGAAATAATTCACCGTCTTGCATCTAATTCCCTCTCAGAACAGACATTACCACCTGTCTGTTTTCTTTCATTTTACAATAAAAGCTCTGATTGTTCAGAGCTTAGAACGCGTAAATGAATTCTGTTTGTATACCTATAGTTTACCGAACAAACAAAGAAACAGATATATCAGGACGATATATCTGTTTATCTGTATTATCCGTTATTTGGTTTGTCAGGTTTTTCACCGTCCGGTTTCTCCGGAGGTTCCTGTCCGTCTCCAGGTTCGTGGCCGCCATCAGGTATTCCGCCTTCAGGAGGTGTACCACCCTCAGGAGGACCTCCTCCAGGCATCTGCATGTCGCCGTTTCCTGAAGAAACGATGACGACTTCGATCGCTTCACCGATAGAGGCTGTTCCTTCCTGATATTCTTCGCCGTTGATGTACAGCTTATGTCCATTGAGGTTAATGGAATCAGCTGTGCAGGTCAGTGAAGTGACATAGGAATCGGCAGTTAAGGTCCATTTTGATCCTTCTTCGATCTGCACATAGACTTCACCCGCTTCACCATCTTCATTGATGGCTCCGGTATAAGACGAATTATCCTTAAAATACATGTTCAATGTAGAGACTTCATCGACGATGATGTCGCCTTGCACCGTCTGATCAGTCAGGTTCATGGTGACATGTCCGCCGTTGGAGCCTTCAGATCCCCATCCTGCCGCAGCGGCTCTAAGGAAATATCCCTCCGCATCTTCGTTGGTGATGGAAACATTCTCTAAAGAGATTGTCGCCATGGTATTGTTTACGAAGAAGACATCGCCATTTTTGTTCAGCAGCGAGCCGTCCTTCATGGAGAAAGACGCCAGACCTTCAGCCGCATCGCCGGACATCGACTGATAGATCATAACTGCCTGATACCAGTCCGACTTGTCGGAGTTCTTAGAAACATTGTTTGCGACAAGTTCGACATTGTTTAATGTCACGCTGTTCTTTCCTTCGACCACGACGCCCTGGGAAGATGTGGATTCCAGATAGGCATCTCTTACAGTGATATCGGCAGTGGAATAGATCACCGGAGATCCTTTGCCTTCGGTGACATAGGATCCTTTTGTGACGTTGACCGTTCCTCCGCCTCTGTCGGATCTGATGGCGGCAGACGAATTGCCTGTCGTATGGATGTTCAGATTGGTGGCATTCATTGTTCCTCCACCCGTAGTCATCAGTCCGCCGGAACAGTTTCCTGATGTTTCAATGACGGAATCGGAGATATTCACTATTGTGCCTTCCCCATAAGAGAATACACCGTTGGCATGGGTCCCGTCTGTCTCGACCACAATCTCATTTAGATCCAGTGTCGCACCGTCTGTCGCGAATACTGCAGCATTCTCGCCGTAGAAGTCCGCTTCGTCGCCGGAAGAATCGCCGGTCTTTTCAACCTTGATATTGGAATAGGATGCGGTCTCGCCGTCTGCTTCAATGACATGCGTCCCGTCTTCAGTAGATGTATATGTTTCGTTGATCACGATATCTTCTTTCTGCGGCACGGATGTCTTTTCAGCGGTTTCCGCCGTTTCTGTTTCCTGTGTCTGTGCACTGTTCTGCGAACAGGCGCACAATGATACGCTTAATGTAATGCTTAGCAGCAACAATAAGATCTTTTTCATGTTCAGGTCCTCCTGTTTGATTAAACTATAAATATTCAATCTGAACTTCAGGTGAACAATAGAAGAAAACATGATGAACATTCAATTGGTTTTTGCAGATAGCATTTCAGGATTATATATTAAAACACAATCCATTCTTGAATTGTGTTCAAAAAACTATAATTGATGATCCCTTCTGTTTTTTACAAAAGCCATTCCTTGATCATTCCGAAAAACTCTCTTGTATAATACTGCGGCAATAAAGCGAACAGTCCGTTCGATCCTTTGACCGAGATATCTTTAAAGCCCAGTTTCTTAGCGATATAGGCAGCTCTGTACAGATGATAGGTCGCGGAGACGATGACAACTTTACAATCGACAGGATCTTTGCTTTCCTTCAGGATCAGTTGCTTAGCGTTGGTGATATTCTCCAGAGTCGAATAACTGTTATCCTCGATAATGATCCTGTTTCTGTCGATCCCTTTTCTGATCAGATAATCGGCAGCACCCTGTGCTTCTGAGCACGGTTCGTTGCGGCCCCGAGCGCCGGTAGCGATGAGTTTCGTTTTCGGATTATCGATCAGATATTCATAGGCAGCTTCGATCCTGGCCTGATAATCCATGGACGGACCGCTGTTCCACATCTGTGAGCCCAGCAGGATAACGTAGTCAGCATCTTTATCCGGTTTACTGTTTCCGAAAGTGATGATCTGAATTTCAACAATAAGGAAGAAGGTAATGATCGCAAAGAATGCTGCCATTATGATCCTTGAAGGAAGCAGACCGATCTTTGAACTGATCTTCGGCCACAATAAAGCCATGGCCACAAACAATCCTCCTGTCGCCAGATAGAAATAATTGAATACTCTCTGTACCCCGATCAGTGAAAAGACCAGGATACCGTAGAGTATAAAGATGATCCCTGCTATAAACATCACTTTAAGTATGATCTTTTCCATCTCCTGACTTAATTATAAAGGACATCTCTTCAGATGTCCCTGTTCATCAGTCTTTAACGTCGAATCCGTAACTCTTCAGATTCTCATCATAGGCTTCCATGTTTTCAGTAAAGGTGTAATAGACTCTGTGCCTGTATCTCTCTTTGCCTTCGTACCAGGTCCCGAAGATCTGTGACTGACCGTGCTTGCCAAAGCGCGGCTTGGCCGTCACGCCTTTGGCTCCCCATTTTCCTTCAAAGTGGATCTTTTTTGTTTCCGACAATAAACAGAGCATCCTTATACATCACGGTACCGTCATCTGAATAAGGCTGGTGGAACCATTCGGTCTCCATGATCACTTCTTCACTGACGATAGGTTCTTCTCCTTCAAGATAATACATGCCCATGCCTTTGCCTTCGGCATTGATGTAGACGATGAAAGATTCCTTCCGACCGTCTTGTCTGATACCGTGATCCAGGACGAGATTGTAGGCCATGGTCGAGCCGATATCGCTGGTCTGTTTTGAAGGCATGAACACCTTGTCAAAGCTGCCCAAGAATTCGACCTCTTCGCCGTCAAAGGTGCCTTTTACAATCGCCGGCTGCATTATCTGGGTGAAATTGGCGATATCCCCCATGTGCTGAACGATACAGTACGGGAACGGTTCGGCTTTCACATCCAGAAAATCACCTTCCTTCCAGGTCCCGTTGATAAGTCCGTTTTCATAGAAGTAACGATATTCAGAGAAAGACTTTTCTGTACCATAGCCATAGATCCACGGTTCCTCACTTAACGCTCTGAACTCACCGGTCTCTTCCTTCTGAGCCATGTCCTCATCATGAAGAGGTGTCTGGACACCGACAGAATCATTACTCAGACGACAGCAGCCTCCGAAGCGGTAGCTGTTCCTGTTGCCGTGTCTGACAAACAGTACCGGTTCTTCTCTTCCTTTCGTAAAGATCAGCCCGTAGGCATCTACCAGTGCCATCTTTGCATATTGGTCATATTCGCTGTTCAGTATCTCTGGTCTTTCTTCAAAGAAATCCTTTTCATGTCTGACTATTTCGATTATTCTGCTTATAGTTTCTCCTTCAGTGGACTTATCAGTCTTTTTCACCATCTATTATTCATATACCTAAACATCAGGAAGATAATCATCCTTTATCCTGTAGTCGATCCCGGCTTTTTTCGCCTGAGACATCTGAAAGCGGCGCGGTACATGATACATCTTTCCGTCTTTGATGAAATATGCTCCGGTCTGATGGAACTGAAAAGGAACCCCTTTAGCCATGCACTGACGTCGCACATCCAGCACCCAGTCGTAATCGAGCGGTCTGACATTCGTACCTGATTCACCTGAACAGGCTACTTCACTGATCTTATCATCCAGATACTTTTCCAGATCGATCGGTCCAAGCATCGGAGCGAGGATGATCGTTTTGTGTCTGATAGGCAGTTGCGCAAAGATGGGGAGTCGGTAATCGGCACGATCCTGATCCTCACAGGTACAGCCTACGATGACGTTTTCATAACCATTGCCCCAGTCAGCCGGTATGCATTCCCTGAAACGTTCGATGCGTTTCGTAAAGAAATAGAACATGCAGTCAGATCTTGTCTTGATCATCTTCCAGCATTCTTCCCGCCATGCATCCGCATCTTTGAGCAGGAAGTCGGAAGTAAAGCAGGTCATGACGATCGAACCTGATTCTACTTTGAAAGATCTGTCACGTTTCTTCTTCAGCGGCAGATCGTAGTTAAGAGTCTTGCGGCACTGACTTGATGAAACAAGACTGCCATAAGCTTCGTCCTGTCGATACACATAACAGTAGCGGCAGCCTTCCGAATACTTTGTACAGCCATGCCACGGATTCCAGCTTGCATATTTCTGTTCGCTCATCATCTGATCCTTCGTGTTATTTTAAAAGACCCTGATCTCTCAGAGCCTTCTATCATCTGTTCTGTTTCTTTCCTGTTTCCGGATGTGTTTATTCTCATACATGTGCTGGTCAGCACGTCTGGCGACATCGATGACGGAAGTATCGATAGCCGGATCATATATCGCCAGTCCCATGGTCACATTGACCTCCTCCCATTCGTTCTTCGCGGCTTTACAGATCTCTTCTCTGGTCTTTCTGAATTTATCGATCAGTTCGTCTTTGTTTTTCAGATCTTCATTCTCCAGGATGACGGCAAATTCATCTCCACCGATCCTGAATACCGGAGAATGCTGGAAGATATTGCAGATGAGCTTGCTGGCAGTCTTCAGATAGATATCGCCCTTGTCGTGACCGTAGGTATCATTGATATATTTGAGATCATCACAGTCAAAGACCCCGAAAGCAAACTCCAGTATACCTTCCGGATTATCCATCTGATCCTGCAGTTTCGCAATATACTGACTGTAGCCTGCTTTGTTCCTAACGGAAGTTAAGGCATCCACATAGACCTGCTTATTGAGCGTGCTGATGTGTTCCTTTGTGTGAGCTGCCAGCTGTTTGAAAGTGCGGGTCAGGATACCGACTTCATCATCTTCGTCATAATCGAGATCGAAATCATGGTTGCCCTGATCGACCTGGATCGCAGCTTCTGTAAGGTCACCGAGCGGTTTGGTGATGTGATCGGAGAAGCGCATCACGATATAAATGACACCCAGCAGGATAGCGACTGATGCGACGAGGATGTTCTTGATCATCGTCTGCCACCCTCTGTCGATCTCCGATACCGGTGCCGAAACATATAATCTCATGCCGTTGCTTAGCAGGATCCAGACCGCTTCCTTCTCAATGCCGTTATGCTTGTATTCTATGTGATTGCTGCCGATGAATTTATCGACATTATCTATATCGTTGCTTTCCAGATCGAGCTGAACAGAATCATCCAGATCCGGATGATAGATGACATTGGAATCTTCATCAAGGATGAATGCATAACCGCTGTCAAAGATCGTTATCTTTTCAACTTCACTGGCCAGCGTCTCATAGTTTATCTCTATTCCTATGACACCGACGAACTTTTCTTTCCAGTAGACCGGCGCATTGTAGGATATGACTCTGACATCAAGATTCTCCGTGAAATAAGTCGGGAGCCAGATCCCTTTACCGGTGGCTTTAGGAACTGTGAACCACACCAGTGCCGATGTATCGTTGGTGTCATACTGAGTGATGTCTGTCACCTCGTGTTCTTCGAAGCCTTTTCCGTCCAGATTCACATACCAGAATCCCTTGGTCGTCTCGGATATCTCCGGGTCGATGCGGAAATAGTAGGTCAATACACCATTGGTGTTATTGGCGATCCTGCCGAAGAGATTGCGGGAACGTTCGACCTGACTTTCAAGCTGTTCAAAAGGCATCTCTTCCAGTGAATCCTGGACCAGTGTTGAAACGGTCTCAACAGAGTGTTCGACGCTATCAAAATACGATTCCAGATTCATCGCACCGGTTGTAGCCGTAAGATGGATCATCTGGTCCGCATCGCTTCTGCCCAGTTTTCTGATCGATACGACGCCGATGGACGTAACGATGCCGATAGCGACTATCATGGTACATACTGCCAGAAGTGTGAATTTTGTGCGGATAGAATGCATCTGAGGCCGTTCCTTTCTGTAGATTATATGAAATAATATGATCCAGATTTATTATATCTTATTCAGGCCTGCTTCATACAGTCTGATGAATAAGTTTAACTGCAATATAAAAACAGCTTTGGATATAGCTGTTTCTGATGATTCATCTTCCTGTACGGCGATTGTGACCGGGCTGACTGTAGTATTTTTCTTTATCTTTATACATCTCTTCGTCGGCCAGTTTTTCCAGATCCTCGATCGAGGCATCAGGATTTTCTCTGTATGAAGCACAGCCAAGAGAGAATGACAGTTCATCGACAAGTCCACTGCGCCATGACTCGGCCTTTTCGCGTATCTGTTTCAGGATGGTCTCATATTCAGATGTACATAATATGGCGATGAATTCATCGCCGCCGGTCCTGTAGACCTTGCCTCTTGAACCGATGACATCCAGCAGACAGGAAGCTGCTCCTCTGATAAGTTCATCTCCGGCAGCATGTCCTTTGGAGTCGTTGGTGGTCTTCAGTCCGTTGACATCAGCGGAGATGATGACCAGATCTTCAGGAATGCCTTCTTTTTTGTATACTACCATATCTTCTTCGTAACTGCGTCTGTTAAACAGTCTGGTCAGTTCGTCTGTCTGGGAGATACGGATCAGGTGTTCCTCCCGCCTCTTGTCGGCATCGATGTTCTGAATGGTATAGATGACCGCTGATGGTTTCTCATTTATCCGTCCCTGGATCCTGATGTACTGAGCTCTGAACCAGCCGGTCTCGTTACTGACAAATTCCCCGGAAATATTCTTGCGGCCGATCAGCCTGGTCGGAACAGTTGTTATGTCCGTAAAAGCCCAGAACTGATCCAGCATATCAGCAGCGATCTTGTTTTTCAGGCCCTGTACCAGATGTGTATGATCCTGGCCTTCCTGGATCGGGATCTTATGAAGCGCTTTGTTTCTCAAAGACATTTCCGTCGATTCATTGAAATCGATCAGATTGACATAATCATAGATCTCAGCCATCGAACTCAGGATATGCAGCTGTTCCTCGGTCTTTTTCTTCTGCAGCTGAACATCCGCGTACTGGCTCATCATCCGGCGATAGTAATTGACTGTTTCTCTGCTCAGAGCCAGTCCGGCCGCAAACATCAGCACGGCTTCGATCGTACAACCGGAGAAGGTGGCGATAAAAGCTCCCAGAGCTGAAGACATGTCTGTCCTGACCGAAGCGGTATACGGGGATTCGATCCAGGTCGCAACACCCATGGCCAGATAGTTGAGGATCGAGACTTCGACAAAGATCCGTGTATCGCAATACAGCAGGCTCAGCATCGGCGCCATGACCCAGGTGAGTCTGATCGGAACGTGATTGATATGCATACAGCACAGCAGTATGTCTTCACCGATGAACGCAATGATGCCCGGTATGTAACTGTAAGGCAGTTTCTTCAGGATGAGTGAATTACATAAAGCGACCAGTGTCATGATAAGTGAGATCATCACACAGGTCCTGTATGTGATACTGTTGAAAGTACCGGTATAGACACCCAGGGCAACAGCAGATCCTGAAAGCACAGAAAACCAGAGCACTCTGTTCAGGGAAACATTTACCTTGTAGCGGTTGTTGCGCTGAAAACCCTCATAATCACGGGATTCTTCCACGTTAAAATCAAGTATCATTTCAATTATTCTTTACTACGATCGATCAGATATATTCTGATACAATTTTACAACTTTTTGACTTCCGTTCAAAAACTCTCACGAGTTTACAGAACTGTTTACAGCACGGAAATTGAGTACTTCAAGTATGACTGCAATTGCCAGGATCAGACACTCCAGATAAACTTCCGGTTTGACGATATTCAGCACTCTGTTCAATGCCACCATCATCACCAGGATGAAGCCGATCAGTCCCAGATAAGAGATCTTCTTTTTTGAAGCCTGATTTGCTGCTTCTATTTCTTTTTCCTTCTCTTCGTCTTCCTCACTGATCAGTTCAACGAGGTCTGCCGAAGTGATGACACCGACGATCTGTCCGGTCTCCTTGCTCAAAACAGGGATCGAGTCTTCTGAGTAGTCGGCCAGGGTAGCGATCGCATTATCGGTGATCTCTTCCTTGTCATACACGAACGGATAAGACAGGATGATCTTCTCGTCCAGATCCTCATCCTTCTTCGTGATGAGCAGATCTCTCAAGGTCAGAGCGCCATAGAACTTGCCATCCTTTATGATATACAGTGTTTCGATATTGTCATTCTCTTTGGCTTCTTCGATCAGGGTCTCGATCGATTTCTTGATGCCGAGTCCGTATTCCAGCGTGATGTAGTTGGTGGTCATCAGCGAACCGAACTCATTGTCCTTGTATGATTTGATCAGCTGGATATCGCTCTTGGATTCCGGTTCAATCAGGGAGATGATCTCGTCGGCTTTCTTCTTATCCAGACCTTCCAGGATATCGATAGCATCGTCCGCATCCATTTCTTCCAGGATGTCGGCAGCTTTTTCGCTTTCCAGTTCGGCGATATACTTGTCGACATCCTCATCAAGATACGCAAAGATACGGCTGGTCGCTTCGACACCGATGGCCTTGTACAGACGCTTTCTTTCATCAGCTGAAAGATACGTCAGAACATCGGCAATGTCGTTGTCATGGTAATTGGTAAGGGTCTGAGCTATCAGCTTCGGATTCTTGCTTTTGTGTATGAGATCGAAGATCTCCTGAGTATAATTTCTTTCTTCGATGTTTTCTTCAATTACTCTGTCTTCCATTTTGAGTCCCCCTTAGATCCACTTTCCGAATTTACGGATATAGATATTTTTCATGACCTGGGTCACGGCGAGATAGAACGCCATCAGGATCGCCAGCCAGAAAATGTATGTATACGGCAACGGGCTCATATCCAGGATATAAGCCAGATCGCTCATGCCTATGATCAGGGTTATGATCACCACGAGCGTCGTCGAAACGATCAGCTGTCTTCCCGCATGGCCGTAGAGGAACGGTATCTTGTGCGTCCTGATCGTATGGATGACCAGGGTCTGCGAGATGACACCGAACATGAACCAGCCGCACTGGAAGAAATCAGCTTTATCGACGCTGTTGTATCCGAAGATGAACCACAATACCAGGAAGCACATCACATCCAGCAATGTCGAAGTCAGTCCGAAATAGAACATGAACTGCTTCAGGGAAACGATGTCCCACTTCATCGGCTTTTCGATGTATTCCTTTTCAACATTGTCATAAGGCATGCCGAACTGCGCAAAGTCGTTCAGGATATTCTGGATCAGGATATGGATCGGCTTTAACGGCAGGAAAGGTAAAGCGATGGATGCGATCAGGACGGAGATCATGTTGCCGAAGTTGCCTGAGATGGCCATCTTCAGATACTTGTTCATATTCGCAAAAGTCTTTCGTCCTTCAATGACACCTTCATCAAGAACATTGAGATCCTTTTCCAGCAGGATAATGTCCGCGACTTCCTTGGCGATATCGACAGCGGTATCTACCGAGATACCGACATCGGCCTGTTTGAGCGGCGGCGCATCGTTGATGCCATCACCCATATAACCGACCACATGGCCAAGGCTCTGGAAAGTCTCGACGATCCGCTTTTTCTGTAACGGATTGAGCTTGGCAAAGATCTGGGCTTTCTCACAGGCCTTCTTGAGCTGACCGTCATTCATCATCTCCACATCTGAGCCACTGTAGCTGTATTCCGTATCGATGCCGATGCGCTTACAGATATTGATCGCAACGGCCTTAGAGTCACCGGTCAGAACGACTGTCCTGATACCGTTGTTTTTGAGCGCTTCGATGGCACTGACAGCCGATTCTTTCGGAGGGTCCAGGAAACCGATGAAACCGATCAGGACCATGTCCTTTTCATCTTCAGCAGTGAAAGCATCCACATCCGGGATCTCGTTCTTCTGAGCGACCGCAATGACCCTGATGCCTTCGGCTCCGTTATCTTCAGAGATCTTGTAGGCATTCTTCATCA
Organism: Erysipelotrichaceae bacterium; assembly: GCA_017432005.1. Taxonomy (GTDB): domain Bacteria; phylum Bacillota_I; class Bacilli_A; order Erysipelotrichales; family Erysipelotrichaceae; genus Colivicinus. Next base: position 66,791 of record JAFRKA010000016.1, on the reverse strand, counting down.
GTTCCTCATTCATCGGTTCGACCTTACCGTCGATCTCGATGAATGCACAGTTGCTGATGATCTCATCTACTGCACCCTTTGTGATCAGCTGTCTCTTGAGCTTTCTGTCTCTTAAAACGACGGACATCTTCCGACGGGTAAAATCGAACGGGATCTCATCCTCTCTGACATATGACTTCTTGAGATACTCCAGTCCTTCTTTCTCTCCCCTTGAGATGATGGCTCTGTCCATCAGATTCTTAAGACCGGTCTGGAAGTAGCTGTTGAGGAAAGCATGACGCAGTACTCTGATATCTTCATTGCCTTTGGCATCCAGATACTTCTCCAGAATGATCTCATCCTGAGTCAGCGTGCCGGTCTTGTCGGTGCACAGGATGTCCATCTCACCAAAAGTCTGAATGGAACCCAGATGTTTGACGATGGTCTTCTTCCTGCTCATGGAGATGGCGCCTTTGGCCAGCGAAGAAGTCATCATGACCGGTAGCATCTCCGGCATGATACCGACAGCGATCGTGACTGCAAAGATGATGGAATCCAGCAGATCGTTCTTGGTCAGATAGTTGGCCGCAAAGATCACCGGGATCATCACCAGCATGAATCTGATCAGCAGTGATGTGATCGATTCCATATTCTTCTCAAAGACGCTCTTGTCGTTCTGCGATTCCAGCGTCTTCGACATCTTTCCGAAATAAGTATTGTTTCCTGTGGCTACGACGATGGCTCTGGCAGCACCGGAAACGATATCACAGCCCATGAAACCGATATTGCTCAGGTCCGTGATATTGTCTGCTTCTTTATATGTATTGTATTTCTCGACCGGATTGGACTCACCGGTCAGCTGTGCCTGATCGACGAAAAGGTCCTTGGTCTCGATGAAATGCACATCACCAGGAATTAGATCTCCTGAGCCCAGGATGACGAGATCGCCCGGTACGCATTCTTCGATACTGATGGCCATCTTCCTTCCCTGTCTGATCACATTCACCTTGGTGACGATCATCTTCTGCAGGGCTTTGGCGGCACTGTCCGACTTCTGAGCCTGAACAAAAGAAGTGATCGAGGAGATCAGTACGATTATCACCAGCATGATGATCGTCGCATACGAAGGCACCGGAGCCAGTACGACATCCGTAAAATAGCTGACGATGATCACGGCGATCAGAACGATATTGAAAGGATTGATCAGTGATTCCCTGATCCGGTAAAACAATGAATCATGATTGTCGGTCTTGATGATATTGGGACCGTATCTGTCCATCCCTGTTTCGATCTGCTCAAGACTCAGTCCGTCATTGGTAACGCCGAAATATGAGTACAGTTCTTCCAGAGACATGACAGAAAAAGTATTTAGATCATCAATACTCTTTCCCGTAATCTGTTTTTTATTATTTTCCATATAAAAAGCCTCCGTTTATGTACGGCGGCTTTTATCAACTGATATTAGAAAGATTCAGCACGAGCCGCCTTACGAATATTCGACGATAAAGGAATTTCTGCAGATTCCATGCCCGTTCAATTCTCCTTTTACAGTTATATTTTACCTCAAAGATCCGTTCAGGGATCAATTATTTAATAACGCTCTGACCTCTTGTGACCGACTGCGGATCGATGAAATCCAGCTCCTTGTCATTCGCATCGGTTATTATCAGCATCGTCGACATGTCATAGGTCTTTGCGAGCTTGTCTACATCGACCTGAACGATCGGATCACCGGCTTTGACGCTGTCGCCCTGTTTCTTGTTCATAAGCTTAAAACCGTCACCTTTCGCATTGACCGTATCCACGCCGCAGTGGATCAGCAGTTCGACGCCTTCATTGGTCGTGACACCGAACGCATGACCGGTCGGGAACAGGACACTCAATGTTCCGTTAGCCGGAGAGCACAGGATAGTCTTGCCTGAGTATTTGAAAGCGATCGATTTACCCATCATCTCTTCCGCAAAGACCGGGTCACTTACCGTCTTGATATCGATAATTTCTCCATCAGCCAGAGCAACGATCGCGCTGTCATCGAGGTTCAGTTCAGGAAGTTCTACGGTTTCTTCCTTCTTCAGTAATTTGTCTAAAAAGCCCATTCTTATTATCCTTTCATCTGATATCTATACTTATATGATACATTATTGTGTTTTACTGTTGATCGCTGATCTGATCTTCGCTCTCCAGAGGCCGATCATGATCGCATCGATCAGTAACAGGACCGTGACACCGATCATGATGTACAGCGGTATCCAGTACGGCCCGGCGATGCTTTCAACGATATTCGGATCATCGCCGCCGATATAGATTACCGACCACTGTGAATACAGGATCAGGCATACGAACATCACGATGATCATAAGCAGGAACAGGATCTTGGCGATCGTGATCCTCTTGCCGAGTTTCTCTTCACCCGCGATCTTTGCCAGTGCTATGTCACCCGCAAAAGGAAGCAGAGCCTTATATCCCGGTTCATTGTTTCTGACCAGGATCTTCCAGACATTGGCAATATTGATACACACTATCAGGATGGCAGCTGCGATCGCTGCAATAAAATAAATCATAGTCTTCAGCCCTTTCTATTTCTTTCTGTTGGCACAGATCACTGAACTGATCCAGACATATACTCCTACCGCAAAGTAGATCACGAACATCATGTAGATATCGGTCATGATGAAGTTGGCCAGTCCGCCTTGACCCGTCAGGAACATCCTCGCCAGCGCAAACGGCGCCGCTGTCGCAAACATCACGATCATGACATAGGCCAGCACGATGAGATAACTGATCACATCGAGAATGATACTTTCTTTTTCACCAAACATCTTTCTGACGGCCTGGAAACAGTCAGGGATCGTACCGCCGAAGCGGTCCAGGATCCTGTTCCATGCCGGCAGTTTCTCCTTACATTCAGGACAGTATTTCGTATATGAAGGGATATTCTTCCCGCAATACGGACACTTGTTCATTGTTGCTCCTTCCGGAAGACAAAAAACGGGATGCTTCACACCGCTATAGCGTATTATGCAGTCTTTCCTTCTATATTTTTATGATAAATTATCGCTTATATATTCGCAATATATCAGCAGAGCACCTCATCGATCACTGTCTTAAGTCTCTCAAGATACTCTTCTATCTGATCTTCAGGTATGCCCGCATACCCGATCATGATCCTGTTTTCATGTGACTGGCTCTGATCGGCCCAGAAGCCTTTCGTCGGGTAGACTCCGACATCATTTTTTTTGAATCTTTCGATCAGCTGTTTCTGACTCATTTTAGTATCAAGTTCCAGGATGAAATGTGTTCCTCCTCCGCTGCCGTAGATCTTTATCTGTTCCGGATAATTCTTTTTCAGAAAATCGATGATCAGATTATGCTTACGCCTGAAACTGTTGCGGACCTGATTAATCCGTTTAAGATATTCACCGGAACGAAGATACTTCTCCAGTGTCAGCTGGATAAGAGCCGGTGAACTTGAATTAAGTAAAGGATGTACAGCCAGCTGTTCGATCTTCATCTTCCGGGGAAAGACGATATAGGAGATGCGCAGATCCGGTGACAGTGATTTGGAGAACGATCCCAGATAGATGACCCGGTCATTGCGATCCAGGGAATGAAGAGAAGGGATCGGTCTCTCTTTGTATCGTAGTTCTGAATCATAGTCATCTTCGATGATATAACTGTCTGTCTCTTGAGCCCATTCCAGAAGTTTGATCCTCCTGCTGAAAGGCAGGATATAGCCCAAAGGGAACTGATGGGAAGGTGTCACATAGGCCAGAGCCTTTCTGGTCCTGCTCAGTCTGTTCACCTGGATGCCGTTTTCATCCAGTCTGATCGGATCGATATGATATCCGGTAGAAAGAAAAACTTCTCTGGTATCCTGATGACCCGGTTCTTCCATGATGAAACGGTATTCCTCCCGGGGAAAGAATTCACTGATCATCTTTAATGAATAATGGTGGCCGCAGGTTATGATGATCTGATCGACGGAAGCGACTACTCCTCTCACCTTGAGCAAATGTTCAGCCAGCGCCTGTCTTAAAGAAAGATAACCGCGGGGATCGCTGTCTGACAAGGATGTTTTAAGTTCCAGTTCACTTAACGCATCCTTCAAGGCCTTACGGAATGATCTTGTTCCATATATATTAGGTTCGATGTTCCCATAACGGAAATCATATCTGACATCATGATCTTCATCTTCAGTTTCAGACTGGATCGTCTCTCTTGCAGCAGAGTTGTCAATCTCCGGCAGATCCTCCACATAAAAACCGGATCCGACTTTCGAATAGATGAAACCTTCCGATTCCAGCTGCTGGTAAGCAGTCAGAACAGTATTGCGGCTGATATGATAATCAGCTGCCAGCGTCCTGGTCGCACTCAAACGGCTTCCGGAAGGAAGTTCACCATCAATGATCTGTTCCTTTAACTGCCGATATATCTGTTCATATACCGGAACAGCTGAATTCTTATCGATATTAAGCATAATAATTGGTTCTATAAAATTATACAAAATTGGTACTTTTATGTATATCAATTTACTGTTATCTTAAAGATGGAGAAACGCAACATGACAAACAGTAAAACCAGAAAGATCGTTTATACCGCTATGTTTGCGGTCATCAACTTCGTGGCCTTCACCTATGGCAAGATCACGATCCCGGTCACAGCCGGAACTTCGACAGCCATCCACATCGCCAATGCAGTCGTCGTACTTTCAGCCCTGTTTTTAGGGCCGGTCTATGGAGGACTCTCAGGTGCCATCGGTCTTTCAATCGCCGATATCATCGATCCGCGTTATATCGCTTCGGCTCCCAAAACTTTCCTGCTCAAATTTTTGATCGGCTTTATTTCCGGGACTGTCGCCAAATCACTGAATCTGAAGGAAGAGAAAGATCCGAAACGCATCGCCAGGATCACCGCCATTTCCGCGATCGCCGGTCTTGGTTTCAATGTGATCGCTGATCCGGTCGTCGGCTATTTCTACCGCAAGTATCTTCTGGGCATCCCGCAGGAAGCAGCCAAGATCATCGCTTCCTGGGTAGCAGGTTCCACTGCCATCAATGCGGTCGTGTGTGTCTTTGTTTCAGTCGTCCTCTATCTGGCACTGTACAAGAGCTTCCTGCCGCGTATCCCTGAAGACTGAAGTTATATAAACAAGATCACAAAAAAGACGAAGTTCACTTGATTGATCACTTCGTCTTTTTATTTCTTTTATTCTTTATTTTCCGGTTCAAGCATCAGGCTCAGCTTTTCTTTAAGCAGATCGATATTCACCGGTTTGGACAGATGCGCATCCATGCCGGCATCCAGACACTGTTTCACATCTTCTTCGAAGGCATTGGCCGTTAAGGCAATGATCGGGATCTTCTTCGCATCAGGATGATCGAGCTTACGAATCTCTCTGGCTGCACTGAGACCATCCATCACCGGCATGCGCATATCCATCAGGATGGCATCGAAATGACCAGCCTCACTTTCATTGAAGATCTCTACAGCCTGCTTGCCGTTCTCCGCCCATTCGGAACTCATGTCTTCCAGTTCCAGCAGGTCGATCAGGACTTCCGCGTTGATCTCCTGGTCCTCGGCTATAAGCAGATGACATCCTGCCAGCGAAATATTTTCATTAACATCTTTCTTTGTTTCGGCAGAGAGATATTCACCTGCTGTCGCTTTTCTTAACGGTATGGTGACGGTAAAAGTCGAACCGACTCCTTTTTCACTTTCAACTTCGATCTTTCCTCCCATCATGTCGACGATACTCTTGGTGATCGCCATGCCCAGACCGCTGCCGCCGTAGCGGGAAGTGTTGCCGGTATCTTCCTGCGAGAAGGCATCGAACAGTTTCGGAATGAATTCTTTATCCATACCGATACCGGTATCTTTCATCCTGAATCTCAAAGTCTCTGTATCATTATCGGATGTTGCACGCTCCACAGTGAAGGTGATCTTTCCCGGCGCATTGGTGAATTTGACCGAGTTGCCCAGGATATTGATCATGGCCTGTTTGAGCTTCAGACTGTCACCGACATAATATTTCTCAAGAAAAGCATCTGTATTGCATATGAATTCCAAGCCCTTGTCTTCACACTGGCCGCCCACGATGATACTGATCTGATCCAGGAACTCCTTCATAGAGAATGCTTCTTCCTTGAGTTCCATATGGCCGGATTCGATCCGGCTGATATCCAGGATATCGTTGATGATGGAAAGCAGATGCTTGGCACTGGAACTGATCTTCTCCAGTTCATTTCTGGTCCTCGGCGAGATGCTTTCATCACGCAAGGCGATACTATCGAGACCGATGATGGCGTTGATCGGCGTTCTGATCTCATGAGACATCTGGGACAGGAACTGTGATTTGGCGCGGCTGGCACTTTCTGCTTCCTTGGCCGTAGCGATAGCGATATTCTTTTCGCTCTGGTTATAGAAGACAGTTATGAATACGATCGCTTCCAGCAGAGAAAAGAGTCCTGAAAGCAGCAGGATGATCTTCAGCGGGCTGTAGAAGACCTGCGTATTGATCAGGGAAACGGATTGCCAGTCGCCTTCGATCTTCTCGACGAAGACGATATATCTTTCGTTTCCAAATTTGAGTTCAAATTCATCTTTATCAGTATTGTATAGTTTATCCGCAAGCACAGCACCAAGAGTACCGTTTTCTTCCAGATAGTTCTTTCCTATCTCGGATCTGTCGGAATGAGCTATGACCTGTCCGCTCTTGTCCAGCACCATACCGTAACTGCCGTAGGTGTGTTCAGCGATCTCTTCCGTGATGTCCTGGATGTAACTGAGTGTGATATCGAGTGCGATGACACTGACGCCGTCCGATAGTTTTTCTGCCATCGTCGTCAGAACGGTCTCGGTCTGTTCATCCAGATACGGTTTGACGAAAGTCACTTCACTCTTGTCAGCGATCGTTTCCGTATACCACGGACGTTCTGTCGGTACATAGTCCTCATCAGGCACCCAGCCGACACCGTCGAGATATTCGTTATTGATCCAGCCGTAGAGACCGGTGTAATCCATATCGATCGATTTCTTGATACTCAGAGATTCAGCCGTCAGATATTCCAGGATCTCCTCATTGGGCTTTCCTTCCCTGATCATCTCATCGACTACGTGTCCTGCCAGCATGACCGTATTCTTTCTGACCAGCAAATAATTATCGAATTCCTTCGCTGACTCTACGGCATTGACTCTGCCTTGCAGATGGATACTTTCCTTGGTGGAACGGTACAGCTGGATACCGCCGGCACAGGTAGCTGCCACAGTCAGCAGAAAGACAAAAGCAGAAGCGATGATGCTTTTGAGCCCGATATTGTTTATTACTTCCCTGATACTGAGTCTTTTTATATTCATATCTCAAATAATAAAAGCTTCTTTAATTCTATTTTAATCGATTTTGATTCTATGAAAAAAGGAAGCTGATGCTTCCAGTTCTCATTTATCACCGAAGATCTTCTTCAGTTCTCTGACTCCCACCGTTGCCAGGACTCTTTTCCCCTTGGCAACTTCAGCGTTCTTGGCCAGTTCCTGAATGTTTTTACCGGAGTCGCCGATCGGCGAACCTCCGGAAGTCGCAAACGGAATGATCTTTTTGCCGGAGAAATCGTAACTCTCGATGAAAGTATCGATGATCGAAGGTTCTCTGTACCACCAGATCGGGAAACCGACGTAGATCACATCGTAATCTTCGATCCTGGCGTCCATATCAGCTAAAGGCGGACGACTGCTGCGGTCACTCATTTCCAGCGATGAACGTGACTGCTTGTTCATCCAGTTAAGATCATCATCGGTGTATAAGACTGCCGGAACGATCTCGTAAAGGTCTGCCGAAAGTGCTTCTGCCAGCCGGCCTGCTACCTTGGCGGTAGTACCGCTTGCCGAAAAGAATGTTACCAGTGTTTTTGCCATAATGCCCCCTTCAGAACCTATGCAAAATTAAGGAACACTGTCCTTTATATCTGCTCGATTCATTTAAAAATAAAATTCTTTCTATTATTTAAACTCATTTCATTTATTTTTTCAACAAAAACATTAGATATTATCTGATGAACATAATATATAATGAAATAGCATGAAGATCTGTCTGTTGAATGATTCCTTTCCACCTCTTATCGATGGTGTTGCCACCACGGTTTTAAACTACGCCAATGTCCTGAGCGAGTATTGGAAAGATGAGGTCATCGTTGCCACGCCGCGTTATCCACGTGCTGATTATTCCAAATACCCTTTTGAGGTCCTGCCTTATCAGAGTATCAATACCCGTAAAGTCACTGCCGGTTACCGTATGGGCAATGCCTATTCACCGGAAGCTCTGCTTCGGCTCAGGGAATTCAGACCGGACATCATCCATTCACATTGTCCGTTCTCTTCGCTTCTGCTGGCCAGACACATCCATCTGCTTACCGGGGCACCGGTCGTCTTCACCTATCACACCAAATTCGATGTGGATATAAAAAGAGCTGCCCGCTTCCGTACGATCACCGATGCGATCGTCAAAGGAATGTGTACCTTTATCGATTCAGCTTCTGATGAAGTGTGGACCGTTTCAAAAGGAGCCGGAGAAAGCCTCACGGAACTTGGCTATAAAGGAGATTGGCGGATCATGTATAACGGCGTCGATTTTCCTAAAGGCAAGGCCGATGAGGAAGCTGTCCGTAAAGCAACTTCCGCCTTCGATCTGCCGGATGATGTCCCACTCTTTCTTTTTGTCGGAAGGCTGTTTGTCTATAAAGGCCTCAATATCATTCTCGATGCTTTGAAGATCCTGAAAGACAAAGGATTCGATTTCCGCATGATCTTTATCGGTGAAGGCGGAGATGTGGAATATCTCAAGAAAAGAAATGTTGAACTGAATCTGCAGGATAAGGTCCGTTTCATCGGCAGAGTCTCAGACAGAGAACTGCTCAGAGCCTGGTACACCAGAGCCAACCTCTTCCTCTTCCCTTCGACCTACGATACCAACGGCATCGTCGTCAGAGAAGCGGCAGCTGCGGGTCTGGCTTCCGTTCTGATCAGAAACAGTTGTGCCGCTGAAGGCGTCACTGAAGGACGAAACGGCTATCTGATCGACGAGAACGCTGAATCACTGGCTGAAACACTGCTGAAGATCGGAAACGATATAACCGGACTCAATGCCGCAGGAGACAAAGCCATGGATGAACTGTATCTGTCCTGGCTCGATGCGGTGACGATCGCCAGAGAAAATTATAAACGGATCCTGAACATCGAAGATCCCGACTAAAAAGCTCAGATCACTCTGAGCTTTCATTTTAAATATTTATATCAGTCGCCCATATCCTCGAAGGCTTCCAGGCCTTTCTTGGCTTCGACTTTCTGATCACCGTGTCTGACCTGGGTCATCGTTACAAAGGAAAGCAGGACGAAGAAAGCGGAATAGATGAACAGGATCTTGTAGGAGATCAGTCTCATCAGCGTACCGGCCAGGATCGGCGTCACGATCTGAGCCGCCATACTGGCGGTGTAATAGTAACCGGTGAACTTTCCTATATCGGAACCCTTGCACATCTCGACCACCATCGGCAATGAGTTGACATTGATCGCTGCCCAGGCCAGTCCGACCAAGGCAAAGCTGATATACATGACGATATTGATGGACTTGAAGATATTAGTCAGAACGAATCCCACCGCAAACATGACTGACAGCAGGACGATACCGCCCATGATCGTCTTCTTTCTGCCGATCTTTGAAGCGATGTTGCCGATCGGGATGTAGGAAACGATGGCTCCGGCCGTCGCTACCAGGAGACAAGTGCTGGCTCCACCCAGTCCCTGTCCCATGACGACTGATACATAAGTCGTGAACCAGGTCGTCACACCGTTATAGCCGATGAACCATAAAGCGATCGAAGCTAAAAGGAAAGCCAGTGACCTCTTGACGTCATCAGGAAGTTTCTCATTTCCAGAACCGTCATCTTCAGCCAGATTCCATTCCGGATGTTCCTCCTCAAGTCTCCGGTTCTCTTCGACCAGCGCCGGTTCCTTGACGAACAGGAACAGCAGTCCGACCGCCACAAACATGATCGCTGCTACAACGATGAACAGGACCTGATAATCCACATGAGCGACACCGACGGTCTTGGAGTTAGGATAAAGGAAGGCTGCGATACCGAGATAGATGATACCGCCTACTGCACCCATCAGATTGATGATGGCATTAGCTTTGGAACGCAACGGTTTCGGTGTCACATCAGGCATCAGAGCTACTGCCGGTGAACGGTAGGTTCCCATCGCTATCAGCAGGATACCCAGCACAACAACAAACGAGATCAGTTTGGTCTGATTCGCTTCCTGGAAATAAGAATTATCCAGGATCGGCAGGATATTCATGGTGATGATCGCAAGTCCGGTACCAAAGAGGATGTAAGGCATGCGCTTGCCGATCTTCGTATTCGTTTTGTCTGACAGTGATCCAAACAGCGGCAACATGATCAATGCCAGGACATTATCGGCCGCCATGATGGCACCGGAATAAGTCTCATTCAGATGAAAAGTGTTGGTCAGGATCAGAGGAATGACATTGTCATACATCTGCCAGAAAGCGCAGATGGACAGAAAAGCCATTCCGACCAGAAGAGTTCTGCTGTAATTAAGTTTCATATGGATTTTCCTCGTCTATAAGACAATTATATAAAAAACAGTCTCATGACTGTTATAAAAAAGACGGCAGATCACTCTGCCGTCCTGTTAAGTATCGCTTATTTGTAGTACTTCATGTTTTCGAAGTATTTGTCGAGGATGGTATTGAATTCGTTCCAGAGCTCATTCTCGTGGTTCTTGCCGGCATTGCCGATCTGTTTCCATCTGTTGCGCAGTTCCTTGACTGCATTCACTTCTTCATCAGTGAATTCACTTCTGGCCAGATACAGCTTGGCCTGTGAGATGATCTCTTTCTTTTCTTCGACTCTCTTGGCGAATGTTTCCTTCATCTCATCGAAGAAGGCATCTCTTCTCGCAAAGAAAGCTTTTCTCTCAGCCAGGAACTGATTCCAGAGTTCGTCATCTTCTTTTCTGCTGGCAGAACCGACTTTCTTCCATTCTTCCATCAGTTCATTGACTCTGTTTCCGGCTTCCTTAATATTCTCAATATTGGCTACTTCCTTCGCCTTTTCGATGATCTCTTCCTTCAGCTTCTTGTTTTCCGCAAATGAAGCCTTGAGATTATCGAAATATTCATTCTTTTTCTCAAAAAATTCTTTTCTTACTTCACTGAACTGATTCCAGAGTTCGTCATCCTTTTCCTTGTTGATGCGTCCGGCCAGCTTCCATTCTTCAAGGAGAAGTTTCATCTCTTCTGTACCCTTCTTGAAGTTGTTCTTTTCGACGATCTCCTTCGCTCTGGCAATGATCTCGTTCTTCTTTTCTTCCGTATTAACGAAAACGTTGCCTGCTTTCTTGGCCAGTTCGTCCATCATGCCGTTGAACTTCTCAGAAAGTTCCTGATCGGAGAAAGATTCTTCCTCTTCTCTGACCTTCGGCCACCTTCTCTTCAGTTCCTTTGCTTTGGCAAATGCCATTGCGGCATTTTCTTCACCCATCAGTTCTTCAAGCTTCTGGATGAGTTCTTCTCTAAGATCAATCTTGTTTTCCATTCCAATACCTACCTAATAACTATTCTACGCTTTTTTCCGCTTAAGATAAATGCTTTTTCTCATGTTATCAGGTAATAAGACCATAAAAGCACCTATTACAAAAAGATATCCGGACTTACATCCTGATATCTTATGTTGATTGTTTATAGACTCTTTACTACTCTACACCCGTTTTAGGCATGACATATTTCGGCGTGGTATTCCTCTTAGTCTTACCTTCCGGTGTATTCCTCTTTGTGCCTTTTGTGATGAAATATTTACCGCCCTTGCTGACAGTAAAGCTTACTTCTCCGTTTACCAGCACACTCGGCATTTCTTTGTCGTTTTCATCAACAACTTTTACAAGATCGCCATCAAGGTCTGTATTGACGAATATCGTCGGCTTCATTTCAGCATAATATTGATCATCCAAGATATCGACAACGTATTCTCCATTACCTCCGGTGATGTTGATCTGAACCACAAAATTCTTCTCATCAGCCATGATCGTATTCTCAGGAAGTAACAGCGCGAGAGAAAGACATGCAAACATGAATAACACTTTTTTAACGCTGCCCACTTCTAAAGCCTCCAATCTGATTAACACCATTATCGTTTATTTCCAGGATTTCAAATGTGTTCACATTATTCTTTGCTGAACCATTTAAAACTATTCTGACGTTATTCATTGCGCAGGAGAATAACCCTGGAGTATTATCAAGACCCAGAACGCCCGGTGCTGAGAATGGGTCTTCGTCTGTTCGAACTATATCCCACATGTAATCTTTGATGTTTGGTTTATCCTCTAACGGGAACATAAGACACGGATTAGTATAAACTATCGCGAATCTTGTCCCACCATAGTTAACTCTGGCTGGTCTTGTATTATCTGCAGTAACAGAATTACGATCATCGTTCAGTGTTTTTCCATAATAGTTATACATCATCAGATAACCAGCTATATTTTCTTCTGTTCCATCTTCTTCTACATAAAAATCGTAACCATCAACGTTGTTAAAGAAGAGGTTTTTGTTAAATAAGACGTTAAACGGTTTTTTACTTGGGGTAGATATTAAAGCAACCGCTGCTGTTTTTGAATTCACAAATACATTTCCAAAGTTTCCGTCTGCGCCTGTACCAAACCAGCTTCCATCACAATTCATATAGAAACCATAATCATTATCTTTAAAATAATTGTAGCTGCATGCGGCGACTACTCCTGTTTCGGTCGATATCACAGCATAATCATAATCACTAAAGGAACACGACATTATCCACGATATATCTGCAAGATTTGTATTATTTTTTTCAGCAATCATTCCAACTTTTTTGCCAGAATATTCTCTTCCCTTTTTATCGTTGTAATTAACATTAGAAGAAGCCACCATATCAAGGTGTTCAAATTTGATTCTTCCGCCATTGACTACAAAGCCTCCCCTGATTCTTGTTGGAGCTTCTCTGTGGTGTGTGTCATCTGTAACAAAACCGCTGAAGGTCATGGAATTGGTTTGATTTGCGTTTACAAAGTCCTGCATATTAATGTGATACATTCCTTCATACTCACCTTCCGGAAGAACAACAATAACATTCTGAGGTTTTTTCCTGTTTATTTCTTTCCCATATAGCCCTTCTAATTTGCCATATGAATCACCAGAACTTGGATTAAAATAATCTTCAAAATGTGACATTTGATCATTATTAAGATAAATAACGATATCTTCGTAATCTATCACTTCATATTCTTGAATTGATGTTAAAGGGATTACTTCTTCACCTACATGCAGATTGAATGTTGTTTTGAATATTGCTTTTCCAGCATAATTTGCATCAATTATCAGTTCAAACTTGTCACAGCTTACACCGAAAACACTTATTTTTTCATTCTCATTGCGAACTATCTGAACTGCATTGGGATCAATCGTTGAAGAAGGATCCAATTCAACCTTCAGATCAGATATACTGTCCATTATGTTTTGAGGGGCAACTTCTTTGTTCGCTTGCTGCTGTTTGGTACCTACAAAAGCTGAACGAAACCTCCGAATGCTTCCCATTTGATCAATCGGCCTGTAATCAACCATAAATGCGTTCTCGGTGGTAGATTCTCCTGTCCAATCGACCAAACCAAAATAATATTTAGTAGTACCAAATTTATATGAAGCTAATGTAGTATCTTCGTCGTCATCGTTATCAGAGAATTTCAGGGTTACAGAAAAATTGGTTATTTCCGTGTTGTTTTTCTTATATTTAACAACATAATCGCCGGCTTTGCTCGTACGGAAAGTCATCTTATCGCCATCATGATTTGTTATTATTAAATCTGAACTTTTATCAACTTTCCCGGGATCAGCTGAACTTCTACTTCCATTTTCATCAACATATACAAGCATCAGTACATAATCTTTATTTATGCTGAGCTCTTTTTCGTTTGTGTAATGACTGAAATCCGGGTCGTCAATAGGTGATTCATTCCCTGTATAAATATAAAGACCTTGATCAAATTTTTCAGGAAATGTTATTGTAACTTCAGACCCGTTATATGAGAGTTTGTATTTTCCGCTATTTGCAGCATTTGCGGTCATAAACTGATTATCAAAATCTGCAACAGTTAATTGCAATCCTTCCGGTTTACTGAGACTTGCATTATCCAATTTGATAGCAGTCCTCTTCATGACGCCGTCGATAATCTCTACATATGCGAGCCCAAAAGTGGTACTTGGTGTAACGCTAGCTTCTTTATAGTATTTATCAAGATCCATACCATCTGCCGGTCCTGATGATCCCCTATACAAATAGAAACCAGGTTCTAAGTTTTCTAATAATGTCACATCAGCTGAAGACCCACTGTATGTGACCGTATACTTACCTGTTTGAGTAGCTTTTGCCGTTACATATTTATCATTATCAGCTGGCGTCAGTGTCAAACCTTCTGGTATCGTTACATTATTACTTTGAATTATACTTCTGGTCTCGTTTTCGCCATTTTTAGTAACATATACGAAAGAAAATCTCTTGTCTGTTGTTACAGTTGCGTTTTTGGTGAAGTATTCTAATTTCGTCTCATCGGCAAGATTATCTTCGTAACCTGTATAAATATACAAACCGGTTTCTAAAGTATCTGCTTTTACTGTCTGATTATTCAAAAACAAAGATGCCGTAATCATCATTATTATCATGAATAATCTGATTATTCTTTTTATATACATATGTTATTATCCCCTTCGGTTTCTTTAATAATACATCTCGTAAAAAGGGTCGGTCAAGAAGCTGAAAACGGGGTTTATTTGGATGAAAATCCCTGTTTTAATCCTTTTAACAGCATAACAAGAACCACAGTTTATAATTCTTAACCATTCATAATTTTTTTCTATTAACTGTTATTATTCTTAGCGTCATGTTTCATCCTGAAAAATAAAGGCTCACTTGATTTTGTTTTCCGAAAAACTGTAAATGACTATAAGACATATGACAGATTCGTCAAAGTCGAAATAGATGACAAAGAGATCAGATCATACAAAGTCAAAAAAGGCAATCTCATCATTACGCTTGACTCTTCCTATCTGAACAAACTATCTGCAGGATCACACACCATGAAAGTATTCTTTACAGACGGAAGCTGTTCTACTTCATCTATTGTTGAAAAGAAACAGGAATCTTATTCTCTGCCGGTCACCGGAATAAACTGAAGATATATAAAAACAGGGTCTGAATATAAACCCTGTTTTACTTTATTAACATCACCTGATCATGGAACCGATCTGGGCAGCCAGCGAAACATCGTTGATGGCTTCACCGATACTTTTCCAGTCCATCCAGTATTCAAAACCGTGATACCACTCTGACGTCAGTTTCAGATCCGATCCTCCTGAACTCATCAGCAGGACACATTCTTTAGGTCTGACTTCATAGTTGTTGCGGAAAACCGCGTAGAGACGATCGACGGCGGTCTTCAGGATCCCGGACAAGGTCCAGAAATAGACCGGTGAAGCAAAGACTATCACATCGGCTTCAAAGAAGGCTTCATAGATCTTCGTCATGTCATCTTCCTGGATACAGGGATTCCTGCTTCCTGGTTCTTTCTTTGAACACTCCTGACAGTCCAGACAGTCACGGATGTTCATATCGATGAGTTGGAATTCCTTTATCTCATTGCCGTTGGCTTCAGCTGCCCTGGAAAAGGCACTGATCATTTCAGCCGTCTTTCCGTCTTTCTTTCCGGCACCGTTGAGGATCATGATCTTTCTGACAGGTGTCTTTTCCTTAATATCTGCACCCATATCTTAAAACCCTTTCTATTTCTTATAATTGCTTCCGATGATCCTGGCAGTAAAGGAAGAAGGAAACAGTTTACAGAAAAGCGTATACAGACGATAATACAGAGTTGGCACATAGGAAGCCTTGCCTTTTTCCGCCTGATCAAGTGCACCGTTGGCAACTTTCTCCATGTCTAGGAAAGGCATGGAAAGCAGACTCTTTTTTCGTAAGTCGCTGCGATCCATCGCGGTATTCATACCACCCGGGGAAAGTACCATAACATTGATCCCTTTTTCCTTGAGCTCTTCGTGTAAAGCCAGAGACAGCGATCTCACAAAAGCTTTGGATGCTGCATAGACGGCATCACCCGGTACGGGAGAGAAGGCATAGATCGAAGCAGTATGGATGATGGAACTTCCCTCACGCATAAAAGGGATACACGTTTTATCGATCCGCATCACGGCTTCGGAATTTACTCTTACGGTATTGACGAGTTTTCTTTCCGGTGCCTCCTCAAAGGAAGCGACGGTCTCAACACCGGCATTGTTTATCAGGATGCGGATGTCAGCGTTATTATCTTCAAGCAGCTTATTCAGATAAACATAAGAATCATCTTCTGAAAGATTCATTAAAACAGGCCTGATCTTAGGATCGTTTCCTGAAACTTCTTTCATCTTGTCTTCCTGGATATCGATGATCCAGTATTCATCAAGTTCAGGATATCTTTTTCTGATTGTTTTGAGATAAACGGCTCCGAGTCCGGAGCCGCCTCCGGTAATGATGGCGACCTTCATATTGTTACACTCGTTTTCAATCTTTTCTGTTTTCAAACAGTTTCTTCAGATTCACATCGAACGGCGGATAGACGATACCCTGATCAGTGATGATGCCGGTAAGCAGTTCATGATCCGTGACATCGAAAGACGGGTTATAACATTTAACACCTTCCGGAGCCATCGGTTCTTTATACCACATCGTTCTGATCTCTTCCGGATCTCTAAGTTCGATCTTGATATCTGAACCAGTCGGACAGTTCGTGTCGATTGTAGAGGTCGGTCCGCAGGAATAGACAGGGATGCCGTAATGCTTAGCCAGGATCGCCACACCGGAAGTACCGATCTTGTTGGCGACATCACCATTGGCAGCGATACGGTCACAGCCGACGAAGCAGGCCTGTACCCAGCCGTTCTTCATGACCTGTGATGCCATGTTGTCACAGATAAGTGTCACATCGACACCGGCTTTATGCAGTTCGTATGAGGTGAGTCTGGCACCCTGTAATAACGGTCTGGTCTCGTCCGCATAGACATGGAAGTCGATCCCTCTTTCCTTGCCTAAGAGCGCCGGTCCGATTGCTGTTCCGTATTTGGAAGTTGCTAATGGTCCGGTGTTGCAGTGAGTAAGGATACCGTCTCCCGGTTTCAGTAAGGACAGACCATATTCTGATACGCGATAGCACATCTCGATATCTTCGTTGTGGATGGCGATACTTTCATCATGAAGCAGATTGATGATCTTTTTAACGTCATCATTGTCTTCCACGATCTTCAGCATCCTCTTCACCGCCCAGCTGAGATTGACGGCCGTCGGACGTGAAGAGATCAGGTAATCACCTTTCTCTGTCAGTTTCTCTTTAAAAGATGCATACGGTTCGTTCTCCAGCTGTCTGGCCAGGATATAGATACCGTAGGCAGCACAGATACCGATGGCCGGTGCTCCGCGCACCGCCAGTCTTTTGATCGCATCATAGATCTTCTCAGCTGTATCAAGATCAAGATAGATAGTCCTGTTAGGCAGTTCAGTCTGATCGAGGATGATCACACTTCTTTCATCTTCCGAAAGGTGGACACTTCCGCCCATCCTGTCTTCATATGTCGCTTTCATATCCTTACCTGTCCTTTCTTTCTCTGTAGAACTTCAGCAGTGTTTCTTTTTCTGCTTCCGTGAATCTTCTCTCGCTTCCCAGTTTTCTTACTTCACTGTCGATCATCGCCAGTTTTTCGATCGCTTCCGTTTTGCTGAAAGCTTCCTGCAGCGTTCTGGCGCTGGATACGGCTCCATGGTTTCCGACCAGTACGGAGTCTTTATCTTCATCGATGAAGTATTTTCTGAAATCAGCACTAATGTCATCAGTTCCCGGAGCACCATATGAACATACCGGGATCTCACCGCCAAAAAACATATAGGTCTCAGCCATACTGACGCTGATCGGTATACCGGCTACCGCATAGGCCGTTGCGTATGGTGAGTGAGTATGGACAACAGCTTTCAGATCATCGCGCAGTCTGTAGATAGCCAGATGCATCCGGTATTCCGAAGATGGAGATCTTCCGTTATCATTCAGTCTGCTTCCTTCCATATCGATCTCAACGACATCTTCGGCCGTGATCTGATCCTTCTCCATCTGTGACGGGGTGATCAGTACACAGTCATCCATCCTCATTGAGATGTTTCCTTCAAACATATTGATCATGCCGGCGTCATAAAGACGCAGAAAACGGCTGACGATCTCTTCTTTCTCTTTCCGGTAACGAAGCATAAATCGGTCCTCCTGGCTATTATCTCTTATTCTCTTTATAACTCTATGATACAACAGGAGATCGTCGCTTTAGGTCCGTTCAGTGATTTTGGATATAATAATCCTGAAGGCAGGACAAAGCTATGAAAACACTGTATTACAATGGAAAGATCTATACCGGTGAAGGATCGGTTGAAGCATTCATCACTGAAGGTGACCGTTTCATTAAGGTCGGAACAAACGAAGAACTGCTTAAGGATGAATACGATGAGAAAGTCGACCTTGAACAGAAATTCGTCTGTGCCGGATTCAATGATTCCCATATGCATCTGATCGGTCTGGGCAATGCGCTCAATGTCGCCAAGCTGGATGAGCATTCCGATTCTCTGGAAGGCATGCTGGAATATTTGAAGGGATTCAAAAACGAAAAAAACATCACTGAAGGTCAGTGGATCAAAGGCAGAGGCTGGAACCAGGATTATTTCACTGATGTAAAAAGGATGCCCAGTAAGCATGATCTTGATAAATTGTTTGCGGATAATCCGGTCATCCTGACCAGAGCCTGCGGACATTGTGCCGTGTTGAATTCTCTGGCTCTGAAACTTACTCATGTCGAAGAAGATACACCTGCCCCGCTGGGCGGAGCCATCGATTATGAGAACGGTCTTTTATATGACAACGCCATCGACATGATCGAAGGCTATATCCCTGCCCCATCCAAAGATGAAATAAAACAGATGATCAAAAGCTCTTCAGCTTTCCTGAACAGCTTTGGTATAACTTCATCTCAAAGCGACGACTATTCCTCTTTCAGACAACTCCCGTTTGAAGTCATCAACGATGCCTATAAAGAAATGATCGCCAGTGGTGAACTTACGGTCAGAGTCTATGAACAGTCCAACTTCACTGACCTGAATGAACTTGACCGCTTCGTCAAAGCCGGCAATGTGACAGGCGTTGGCGATCTGATGTTCAAGATCGGGCCTTTGAAGATGCTGGGAGACGGATCACTGGGTTCGAGAAGTGCCAATCTTTCCATCCCGTATAATGATGATCCTGATACCTGCGGATTCTGTCTGTTCAGCGATGAACAGATGAACGCCATGGTCGCTTATGCGAACAGTCATAATATGCCGGTAGCAGTTCATGCCATCGGTGACAAATGTCTCGATCAGGTCCTCAATGCCATCGAGCTGGCTTTAAAGGAACATCCGCGAGAAGATCACCGTCACGGTATCGTCCACTGTCAGATCTCAAGACCGGATCAGCTCAAGAAGATCGCTGAACTCAAACTTCACGTCTATGCCCAGTCGGTCTTCCTGGATTATGACAATCACATCGTTGAAGCCCGTGTGGGCAAGAAACTTGCTTCGACCAGCTACAGCTGGAAGACCCTGATGAAAAACGGTGTAACTGTCTCCAACGGTTCTGATGCACCAGTCGAGATCCCTGATGTCATGAAAGGTATCGAGTGCGCCGTGACCAGGACATCGCTGGATGGAACAGGACCTTATCTTCCTGATGAAGCTTTTACCGTAAAGGAAGCGATCGACTCCTTCACGAAGTGTTCAGCTATCGGCAGCTTTGAAGAAGGCTATAAGGGAATGATTAAAGAGAACTATCTGGCTGATTTCGTCATCCTGGATGCAGATCCGTTTGAAACTGAACCGAAGAGACTTCACGAAATAAAAATAAAAGCCACCTATCTCGGCGGCCATTGTGTATATCAGAACTGATAATACCTTTTAATACATCTTCATCAGCTCGGAAAGTGTTCCAATCTTTTTGACATCATAGCGGCACTGTCTGTCTCCTCTTTTCCAGATCCAGACGGCATCCATGCCCGCTTTGAGTGCTCCATAGATATCATTGCTGAAGACATCTCCGACATAGACGCATTCATCGAGTCTGACGCCCATCCTTTCAGCTGCACATCGGAAGATGGCAGGATCAGGTTTCGTGACACCTGCTTCCTCTGAAGTGAGGATCATATCGAAATATTGCGTGATCCCGGCAGAATCAAGTTTTTCATGCTGAGTCGTAATAAAACCGTTCGTGATGACACCGAGCAGATATTTCTTTTTCAGATACTCCAATGTCTCTACCGTATCATCAAAAGCCAGATGGTATTTTCCGATCAGTTTGTCCCAGATGTCTTTCAGATCGAAATCGAATTTTACTTTGTATCTTTCTTCGATCTGTTTCTGGACATTGGCTTTATTGCAGTTGCCGTACTGTTCAGCGACCAGTGTATCCTGGATCGCTGCTTCCAGCAGCAACTCATCAGAAAAATACGGCTTCAGCAGATCACGATAGAGATTGTAAGCCGCATATTCTCTGTTTCCCAATGTATCATCAAAATCGAACAGGATTGCTTTTATCATAATTTTTATCGAAGGAGGCTCACATAAGCCTCCTTTATTCCTTTATTCTGATTGAACGTACCAGTTCAGCTGCCTGTTTTGCAGCCATTCCGATATGTTCGAACTGTTCCTTGTCGATCATCTCGCTCTTGGCGATCCAGGATCCACCGATACACAGGATATAATCCTTTTCCAGATATTCTCCTGCTGTCTCATAACTTATCCCGCCGGTCGGCATGAACATGATATCTCTGTATGGCGCATGTAATGCTTCCAGCATCTTAACTCCGCCTGAAGCTTCAGCCGGAAAGAATTTCACAGTCCTAAGACCCAGGTCCATAGCCTGTTCTATCTCACTGGCTGTACAGATGCCCGGTATGTACGGATAATTCATCTCACTGCAGTGCTTCGCAACTTTGGGGTTGAGACCGGGAGCGACGATCAGCGATGCTCCGGCAGTCATGGCCTCATCGGCCTGTTCAGGAGAAAGGACCGTTCCGGCCAGGATATACATGTCGGGACAGTTCTCTCTGATCTTTCTGATCGAAGCAGCTGCTGCTTTGGTCCTGAAGGTCACTTCGATACAGTGAAGTCCGCCTTCGTAGAGTGCCTTAGCCAGCGGTACAGCCTTATCCGCATCATTGATACTGACGACCGGGATTATACCGGTCTGTCTGAGCTGTTCAAACATTAGACGTGCTTCTTAATGATATCTAACAGAGCCTTTACATCTTCAGGTCTCGTATTGCCTGTCTCTTTGTCGATGATCGAAGAATAGACGTGCGGAATGAATCTCTTCACGCCGGCATCGACGATGATCTCAACGATCTCTTCAAAGTTCTCCAGATCGATACCACCGGTCGGTTCCAGCATGAAATCATTCTCGGCACAGGCCTTGGCCAGAGCCTTGAGCTCTTCCTTGCAGGCAAGACCGTGCATCGGGAAGAACTTGATCGAAGAGGCACCCATGTCCTTAGCCAGAGCTATGGCTGTGTCGACATCGACGAGTGCCGGATTCTTGGCATCCTTGCTTAAAGGACCGGTACAGATGTTGATCTTGCCGGGTTCACCGCACGGAGCCATCATACAGTTGACGATCGCTTCATCATTGCCGACATTGGCTCTGGTATAGGCGACAGCTGTAAACGTCTGATTGTAGTGATTACATTTGATCTGTTTGGCGATATCACCGACAGCTTTCCACTGCATCGGATTGCCTCCGCCCAGACCGACAGACAGATTGCCTTCCAGCACTTCATTATACTTCTGCATATCCTTTACCGCTTCTTCGACGTTAGGATAATTGGCGGAAAGTACACCGACCAGTACATGTTTCTCACCTGCTTCATAGACTTCTTTGGCGTTCTCCAGAGAACCGCCAAGCACATTAAGCATTACACGATCATTATAGAAATTCATCTTAAGCTCCTTTCATGACCTCTTTGAGTTTGGAAATGATAAGTTCAGTATCACCCTTCACCAGTGGTCTGACATCGAACATGATGACACCCAGATTCAGCTGATTAGGACGGCAGTGGATGGAGGGGTTGCCTTCCTTCAGTTTATTGCTTATCTCAGTGGCTGTCATGCCGCATTCCTTGTCAAAGGTGACCTTCGATCTGTAGATCTTCCTTCCTGCTTCATCCTGCAGTAAAGAGGCGTGGCAGTACGGGATCTTGTTGATCTCTTCATTCAGATAATTGACAGTCTTCAGATGTTCCTCAGCCTGAGCCTCGTGATCGATATTGTCATAACGGTCCATCGCCGCGATCAGACCCATGATCTGTTCCTTGCCGACTTTCATGGCTCTGCCGATACCTGAATACTGTTTCTTGCAATAGGCGATATATTCTTTTTTACCGGTGATGAAACCGGAAGTCGTAGCTTCCAGAGCCTTGGCACCGCTGTAGATGACCAGATCGGCACCCATGGCCACATACTTGCGCATATCCTCTTCAGCAGCCGCATCGACTACCAGAGGCAGGTCATGTCGATGAGCGATCGCGATCATGTCTTCCAGTGACACCATGCCCTTCTGGACACAGTGATGAGACTTGCAGTAAAGCAAGGCGACAGTCTTTTCACCGATCGCTTCTTCGATCTCTTCCGGATAGACCAGGTTCGCATTGCCTACTTCGACAGGTACGGCACCGCCCAGTCTCATGATCGTGGTGATCGGAGCTCCGTATTCCACGGAATGACCCTTCTGCAGGATGACTTCATTCTTTAATCCTGTCGTATCAGGCAGACGGTTCATGATGGACCGCTGGCCTTTGGAGATCAGACCGGCCATGGAGATCGCGATACCGGCGGAAGCACTGCAGGTTACGCAGGAATCTTCTGCTCCGGTATGAGTCGAGATCAGCTCTCCGGCTTTATTTATAAGATCAGCGATGACGACATAATTCTGACCGCCTTCGACCGCTGCTTTCGCAACTTCATCTGACAAAGTCGAAACGCCCAGGTAAGTCATACGGCCGCTGGCATTGACAACTCTCTGTAATCCTATTTTTTCGTAAATTGTTTCCATAGTTCAATCCTGAAAAAGATTGGAGACATCGTCTCCAATCTTTCTTTATTTCTTAGAAGAATGCACCGACGATCATAGCGCCTAAGATAGCACCACCGATGATCGGCTTGTCTAACTTATGCATGATAACGGAACCGATGATAGCACCCACACCGCAAGGGATAGAGTAGCTGATCGCAGATAAGATCGTTAAAGGACCAAGATAACGTCCGGCAGCGTTACCGACACCCATCATGATGTCAGTACCTGAAGCAGACATACCTTCCGGCATAGCTTTTCTTACAGCGATGATGACGATACCGATAACGAGACCGATAAGTCCACCAGCGATAAGAGATACCAGGAAGTTCTCAGTGATCCAGGTCATACCGAGTGACTGGCATAATGCGACCATACCTGTACCGACACCAGTCTGCATAGAGCCACCGATATCAAGGATACCTACCAGCGGTCCTTCCAGGACTCTGGCGATCAGGAAGCCTGCAGCGTAGCCGACAGGAGTAGTCCATTCACCTTCAGTCTTGCCGACGAGCAGCATTGCAGTCTGCGAAGCATCATTGAACAGACCGAAACCGTCATTCAGGAACATGCAGCCTCCGGCGAAGACAGCTGCACCTAATAAAGCTGTTAAGAGAGGGAAAGAATATTCTTTCATCAGTAATTCATGTAATTTCTTCATGTCTTATTCCTCCTTAGAGTCCAAATCCGGACAGAGCAGCCAGAGCTTTTGCCCAGAATCCACGAGCCTGACCGATGACGAGAAGCAGAGCGACGATGACGGCGATCATGATCTTGACCATCTTGGTGAAGCCGTGTTCTTCAATAGATTTACCACAGATGATACCAAGAACAAGACCCGGAACGGCATTGCCCATGATAAGCTGTGTGAGACCGCCTAAGATCGTGCCCCAGACGCCTGTGATCTTGCCTGCATCGAGTGCACCTAACCAGAACAGGATAGGCATGACAAGGTTGACCATGTTGTTGGCAGCAGGTGTCAGAACACCGGCAGCGATAGTAGATAACTTTTCAGGAACGGCAGAAGCCAGCAGAGTCAGAGAGCTGTATACGACAGCACCGACAACTGTACCGACCAGCATCATCTTGGCCGGATCATATAATGTTTCTTCGACCTTCTTGTTCTTGAGCAGTAACAGACCGGCAGCCCAGTTTGGAACGATTCTGTGTGCAACATCCTGAGTTACACCACCACATCCAACAACCGAAGCAGCAGATGAGAAGTAGAATCCCAATCCAAACGAGAAGTGAGCAACTGGGTCCCCCTTACAAGCATTTAATTCACCTAAGGTTCTAAATGCACCCATTGCCTGAATCTCCGGAGCATGGAACATTCTGGCCGCACCGGCAGAAACAGCAGCACCGGCCAATGCACCAATTACCAGAGACTTCAAAAGAATTGTAAGCATATTTTCCTCCTTTGTTTTCTATTGATTCACTGCAGTTTGCAGAAAAATCCTAAAGATATTTGATTTCCAGGATGATCTTTAACTTGACGCGGTAATCCTGGACTTCCCGCGGCATGAAGAATCCGAACAGTTTCTGGATCTTTGTTTTCTCCTCTTCTTCGAGGATATAGACATCAACAGCGTGGACATCGACCAGAACCTCATTCTCTCCTACAGCAGCGTAGGATTCATTCTTGATCTTGCCGAAAGCGGTACCTATGGCTTCTTTTCTGTTCTTGCCATAAGCCTCGATCTCGACAGCTTTTTCCATTTTCTTCAGTGAAGATTTGTTTTCAGCCATGATTATTGATTCTTCTTGAGCCAGGCTTTGACGATCCTCTCGCCGAGCTCTTCCTTATCCATGAAACCGAATCCCAGAGCGACGATATCATCGGCTACAGCCTTCTCGCCTTCTTCGATGGATCTCATGCCATAGCGGCACTTGTATCCGTGCTTGTTCTGGGCATTGAGTGCACCGGCACCACCCGAACCACAGAAGCTGATACCCAGATCCGCATTCTTTTCCTTCATGACATCGCCGAGTTTCATATCAGCAGCCATGCCCGGGATCGTATAAGCTTCACCACCGGCCTTGACGACACCGTCAGCGACATGCTGGCCTTTTCCCATGCGATCTCCAATTACAACGATCGGTCTACCCATATTCTTTTCTTCCTCACTTTCTTTTTCAGATTCCTGTAATGCATTCTGAATATGAATCGCCACAAGGGCTATTTCCGCTTTATCCAGAGTAACCTGCTTCAGATCCTCGATCATCTTGAGTGAATCCTTTGCCAGTCCGATCGCTTTAGGATCGATCTGATCAAGGATCTCATCTCCCAGATCCGGCAGTTTCTCATCCTTCTCGAGTCTCTGGAACATCGCAAACAGATGATTCAGAAACCCGACGACCGTATTCTCATCAAAGCTGACACCTTTTTCATTCAGATAATCCAGCACTTTCAGCGAATACGTTTCAGCCTCTTCTTTGATGCTGTCATCGATCTTCAGTACTTCTTCGATCGATTCGATTACTTCTCTCTTGATCATGTTATTTCTTCAACTCAACTTTTCCGTTAACGATCGCATAATGAACGACGATCCTGGTAGTGCCCTTCAGTTCATTCTTGTCGGAATCGAGATACTCATATTCACCGTTCTCGACTTCGAAGATTGTGAAATCACCGCAATAGCCTTCTTTGATCTTGCCGATCGGTACAGAGAACTTGAAGTACTGTGCCGGTCTGGCTGTGACCATCTCGACCACATCTTCCAGGGTGATACCCAAAGCCATCATCTTGTCCATCGTCAGAGTCAGTGAATAGACCGGTCCATCGATGTTGCGGGCATGAAGATCTGTTGAGACCGTATCAGGCAGGAAACCCTGCGGGAAGGCGATCTTCGCGGTCTTGAACGAGAAGCTAGCTTCACCGTGTCCGACATCGAACAGTACTCCTCTGGCTCTGGCACGCAATGCTTCCTGTTTGACCCTTCCGTCTTTCAGGATCCAGTTGCTCTCCTTGCCATGGAAGGTATGGGTGATCATGTCACCTTCACCTAAGGTATCGAGAACTTCTTCGATATAAGGCAAGGCTCTGCCGATATGGACATATAGCGGCAATCCGATCTTTCTGGCAAATGCTTCAGCCTGCTGGATCGGTTTGATGCCCAGTTCACCGACTGTCGTATTTGACGCTCTGGCCTTGATGGCACAGATATATTTCTTGTTTTCTTCATATACTCTTTCCGCCAGATCGAAATCATATTTGCTTTCATCGTCTGCTTCCGGAGTGATCTCCAGACCTCTCTTGGAGAAATGCATCCCCGAGAAGACTCTGGTCCTTGACGGCTTGATGACGGTATCGATGAATTCCTGCAGTGTCTCCGGTCCGGCCGTTCCGGCATCACAGACTGTCGTTACACCTGATTCCACACCGACTCTGTCCGCATCGACGCCTAACGACTTGCTTCTTTTGAAGATATGCGTGTGGATATCGATGAAACCCGGTGCGACATAGAGACCGGTGCAGTCAACGACTTCCGCATCCTTATCTTCTATACCTTCAGCGATCTTCCTAATATAACCATCTTCTACCAGGACATCTGCCTTGTATCTGACAAGTCTTTCTGACTTGTCGATCAGATATCCGTTTTTCAGCAGCAGCTTTCCCATTTTGACCTCCGTACGATATTTCAATTATGTTTAATAAAATGCGTTCTTTTTTCTTCAATTACATTATCTCCGGTGTTAAATACAAAGAAAAGCGGTTTTTATTTCATTGATTGGTGCAATTCTTTGTACTTATCTTAAGAAAAATGATATATAAAAACGCCTGAAAGTCCTGATTAATGCCTTTTTATTCACTTCATATTAAGTTATACTGAAACTGTATGATAATCTGCACTCTTAGTGCAAAATTCTGTTTTTTCAGGTAAAGGGGACGCAAAAATGCTGAATAGACGCCAGAAACTGATGATCAGAGACCTGGAAAGGTCCGCTATAGCCATCACCGCCAGACAGCTGGCGGAGAAACACAACGTCTCTTTAAGGACGGTCCGCAACGATATCGAAGAGATAGCTTCCTATCTCCGGGAACAGAACATCGAATTCATCCGGATCCCTTCTCAGGGCATGCGGATCATCACGGACAAAGAGATCTCCTCCAAACTGAACAAAGTCCTCAAGAATTCTGAGTTCCCTTATCTGGACAATACTCAACGTTCCATAATATTGCTTTTCAATTTCCTGTTTCTTAACGGACCGCTTTCTACCGTCGATCTGTGTGAGACTTTCGATGTCTCCAAAGGTACGATCATTTCAACTGTGCAATATGCCAACCGAGCCATGAAAGAACGCAACCTGAAACTTGTCCGCCATCAGAACAAGGGTTACCGCCTTGACGGCACGCTCAAGAACATCATCAAAGGCTGTGAAGAGCTGATCAGACTGGAAAGTGAAGAACTCGTCTATAATACTCTGATCTGTAAAGACAATCATTTCATCACTGATGAAGAGGAGATCAAACTCCAGCAGACCCTGCAGTATATCTCCAACGATCTTGCCCTATATATCTCCCATCACCTCTTTCTGAGTTTCATGCTGTACTGCGTCGTCTGCCGCTCCAGGGAAAACAAGCGATCTCACATCTTCAGAAACGATGAGAAAGAAGATAAGCTTGCCAAACTCGCCTCTTCACTTGAAGAACTTTTCAGTATCCATCTCAATAAAGAAGCGATCGATGTCCTCAAACATCTTCTGAGCGGTTCGACCGACTACTCTGCCAATACTTCTGAAGTCGATCCTGACAGCAGACTGCCGGAAGCCGTCGATACGATGATCGACTATGTCAACAGTTCCGGCATGTATCAGATCAATGATGCCGATACATTAAGAGTCGACCTGCTCGTGCACCTGAAGAGTACGATCGATGCGATCCGTTCAGGTCTGCCTAGAGACAATCCGCTGCTGGATGAGATCAGAAGCTCCTATCCGAATGAATTCAATCTGATCAAATCGGCTGCTCAGAAATTCACGCAGTTCTATCCACTGAAACTTGATGACGATGAAGTCGGTTATCTTACTTTATACTTCCTGAGAAGTTTCGATAAAGTCGAGAAGATGCAGGAAACAAAAGTCATGGTCGTCTGCAATACCGGTCGTTCAGCTTCAAAACTGCTCGCCACCCGTCTCATCAACAACATTCCGGATATCCATATCGTCTCCATGAGCTCGATCTACAACATCAGTCATAACCCCAGGATCCTCGACAACGTCGACTTCGTGATCTCCACGATCCCCATCCAGGATATCAGTAAGCCCTACGTTGTTATCTCTCCACTTTTACAGAAAAGCGAGATCAGTAAAGTCAAGGAAGCTATCTGGCTGGCCAAGAGCGAGATCCAGCTCGATGATTCACTGGAAGTCGTAACTTCATCGATCCTGGAAGAAGAGAACACAAAGCTTGAAGCGAACGAATCCTTTGAGACGCGTAAGGAATACTACGATGCCAAAAACATCATCCCTTATCAGGTTAGTACGCTCTTAGGAGAAGTATCCATGAACCTGTTCTATCTGATCTCGGATCTTTATCCCAAAGGCATCCCGACTGCAGCCTTCGGCAATGTTTCGGGTATCTATGCCCATGTGCTGATGGCGGTTCCCCGCTGGCAGCGGAAAGAATTCATCGAACCGGGTAATGATGAAGAGCTGATCAGACAGAACCGAAAACAGTATGAAGCCATAAAAAAATACCTGCATCAGGAATCTGAACGCTTAGGTATCTTTATTCCGGACAGCGAAATACTCGCCATCCTGCGTTATTATGTCTACTGATCGTGATCCAGATGATACTTGTGGAAAGCACCGATCATGTTCGCATCATTGCCGAAACGGCAGGCTATGACCTTCGGTCTTCTTACGAAATAAAACAGTTCCTGTTCCATCCTGTCGAAGCCATCTTCGATCAGATCATATAAAACCTTCTGTGAACTGATTCCTCCGCCTAAAGCGAACACATCCGGATCAAATGTGACCTGCAGATTATACATCTGGATACACAGTTCATAGGCAAACTCCTTAAGTGCTTCGAGCACTTTTTCATTACCCTCATTAGCCAGCTCAAAGATCTGTGTTCCGCTTAATTCTTCTTCAGTCTCTAACTTCTGCTGTACCTTGACCATCAGACCGTGTGCCCCGCATCTGCCCGCAAAAGTCTCCCCAAAATCCAGGCTGTGATAATCGACATTGACGAATGATAATTCACCTGCCGAATAATGCTTACCGTAAACGATCTTATGATCAAAGATCAGACAGCCGCCTATCGCATGACCCAGCGTCATGATCACCGCGTTATCGATATCCTTCAGACATCCGTAACCAAGTTCCGCATAGGCGGCAGCCTTGGCATCGTTTTCTACACTTACCGGAACACCTGTCCTATCCTCCAGCAGTTTCTTCAGATCGACATCATGAACTATACGGTCATAGGCACCTCCGGTATAGAAATAACCGCTTTTGGGATCTATAATACCCGGCATCGAAAAAGACACGCCTTCAACTTCCCCTCTATAGCGGTCATACAGCTGTCCCAATGCTTCGACATAAGCCTCCAGGCTTGTGCTGTCAGGCACAAAACGGCCTTTTTCTGTGATATTCAGCTCTTCATCGATGATACCGTGCTTGACACTTGTACCGCCGACATCGACACATAACAGTTTCATGGTATTTCTCCGTAAATTTCATTACTAATATTATAAAATATAGATATGAGTATCGACAGAAAACCAATGTTACATCTGTTTATAATAGTTGAAGCTTTTCTGGTGGTATTCAATGTCGCCTCGATCTTCGCCGAAAAGAATGATGAAGGCAGTTTCATTCCCGGAGATCCTCTGGCAGCAGCGATACTGTCGATGAATTCGATCGACAAAACGTTCAAACTCCCGCTTACCGTCGAACAGATGAATGAACAGTCTGATTCCTATCTGGTCTATAAAGCAGAGATCGAAGAAGAAGGAACTATCATCTATTCCACTGCCAATTCAGGAGCCTACCGTTACGGACCTTCGATCATGAAATATGAAGACGGAACGATGGACGCCTGGTTCTCTTCCCCGGGCAATAACAGCACTGAATGGGACTGGATCCGTTACCGTCATTATGACGGTGAGAACTGGTCCGGTGAAAGGATCGTCTTAAGACCGACTTCAGGTTCGAAAGACCGCTGCTCGGTCTGTGATCCGGGTGTCGTATATTTCAACGGTTATTACTATCTGGCCTATACTTCTACAGCCGATTCCGGCCGAAAAGGCTACAACAACTCTGCCTTTGTCGCCCGCAGTGAAAATCCTGACGGTCCATATGAGAAATGGAATGGTGAAGGCTGGGGCGGATATCCTGAACCGATCATCAAATATGATGGTGATCCAAACGGCTGGGGCATCGGTGAAGTGAGTTTCGTCATCCGTGATGATGACCTGTTCATCTACTATACTTATTTTGATACCAACGGCGGTAGTACCCATCTGGCCAAGGCTGATCTCACTGAAAACTGGCCATTGACCATCAGAGAAAAAGGTCCGGTCTGTCCGTTCGATAATAATGATTCACTGGATGTCGTCTATTGTGATGAACTAGATTCCTTCCTGGCCTTCTCCATCGAATATAGGATGTCTGAAGGATCAAGACTCATCGTTTACGAATCAGATGACGGCAAGAATTTCTCTTCTGTTACAACGAGAAAGACCAACATCGAAGACTACGCTCATAACCTTGGCATATCCAAAAACACTGACGGTCACATCTCCCTAAGTGACGACTTACTTATAGGCTATGCCTTTGGCCGTTACTGGGGACGCTGGTCGACTATCTTCCAAAAGATGGAACTGGATGTAGAGAAACACAGTTCCTGATCAGTTAAGTTTATAAACGGAGCTCTTACAGCTCCGTTGTTTTTTATCTTCTGCGACGATCCTTGCCGGAACTTACATAATACTGTTCCTTAGCGTTGTACATCAGTTCATCAGCGATCTTGCTCAAACCGCTCAGTGACTCGGAAGGATGCTCACGATATACGGCATATCCGCAGGACACACTGAGTTCCTTTACTTCTTCACCTGACCATTCATTGAATGCCTTATCAAGCTTTTCCTGTATGTCTTTCAGTTTATCTTTAGGAATATTCAGGATAGCCGCAAACTCATCGCCACCGATCCTGTAGATCTTGCCATAATCTGATAAAACAGAAGTCAGACAGCTTGCTGCACCGTTGATCAGTTCATCACCGGCGTGATGTCCGATCGTGTCGTTGGCAGCTTTTAAGCCATTCACATCGGCGATCAGATAGACCAGATCCTCATGCAGAGGCTTGTCGTTCATGCTGTTCTTGTCTTCTTCAAATGCTCTCCTGTTGAGCAGACCGGTATTCTTGTCTCTGAATGAAGCATCCGTCAGGTCGTTTGTCTTTCTCATGATCTTTCTGGTCTCAAATACCAGGATGCCCATGACCAGGCCAAACAGCAGGACGTTCAGCAGGATAACACCTAAATACTGGCTTCCGATCTGTGTACCGTTACTTCTGATGACCAGAAACCAGTCCATGCTTTCAAGATACTTGACTACGGCATAACGTCCGCCGCCCAGATCCTGATAGATATACTCGTTACTGTAGGCTTTTTCCAGATCGATATCATCAAGATAGACTTTCTGGATATTTTCAAGATCTGAATCGACCTGTACCAGATGATTAGGATCGACCAGATTGATCTTCACATTGTATTCTTCTTCCAGCGAATTAAACAGTTCCTGGCTCTTCTTCATGTGAAAACCGACGCCGCATACACCGAGCAGATCTCCTCTTTTGTTGTTTATCTTGGCATCGACAAAAACTGTCCAGGTATTCTGATGAGTCTGGTCGATATCGACATCCAGATCATAATCCTGAATGGATGAAATAAATTTAGGATACCAGCTGTCACGAACATCATTTTCAGGATCGATGATCTTGTAGATACCACTGTAAGTGTAATAACGTCTGCTCTTTTCAGAAACCAGGAATGACGACTCATGATCAAAACCGTTTCTGATACCTAAAAGGAAATCCTCTATTATCTTGGCAGCTTCTTCTTCACTCACCTGATCTTCTTTTTCCAGCATATCGATCAGGAAACGGTCATTGGCCATCGTTCTGGCAATGACTACCGGCTCACTAAGTTCGATACTTATCGTGTCATAGATCTGAGCAGCCAGCACTCTGTTGAGTTCCTGCTGATTGCGTAGAGCCATATAGTGTAATGAACCGATCGAAAGAGCTGTCGACAGCAGGAAACTGACGATAACGACGATGAATGACAGTTTGATTACACGGTTCTGATTCATGGATAAATTCGTTCTATATTACCAATATTTTAGCGCTTTTTCAGCAAATAGAAAAAGAGGATGCATCATCTTGCACCCTCTTTGATTCATAATCGCTTTCTTATTTTGATTTAGGTCCTTTGTAGTAGAAGCCCATCATCGTCAGGTCATCGAACTGTGGAGCTTCACCGACGAATTCATCGACATCTTTTCTGACGGCCGGCAAGAGCTGGTTGACATTTAAATCAAGATTGTTGTTCAGTGCTTTCAGCATTCTTTCGGTTCCATACAGTTCACCATTCGCATTGGTAGCTTCCGGAACACCATCAGTATAGACGAAGATCGTATCGCCTGGTTCAAGCTGGAATTCGTGCTCTTTGAAGACAGCTCCATCAAAAGCCGCAACAGCCAGTGAATGACGGTATTCGATCAGTTCATATGCTCCGTCTTTGTGACGCAGTACCGGGTGTTCGTGTCCGGCGTTGGCCGCCATACCTTTACCGGTCTGGACATCGATGATCGCAAACCAGACAGTGACGAACATTTCAGCGGCATTGCCTTCACACAGTTGTTCATTTACGAAGCCCAGGATCTCAGCCGGTCCTCCGCCCATCATCGCTCTGTTTTTGATCAGAGTCTTGGAAATCACCATGAACAGAGCAGCCGGTATACCTTTACCGGAAACGTCAGCCATGACCAGACCTATATGATTGTCATCCAGCATGAAGAAGTCGTAGAAGTCTCCACCGACTTCCTTAGCCGGATTCATTGAAGCATAGATCTCGAATTCTTCTCTTTCCGGGAAAGCCGGGAAGATCCTTGGAAGCATGTCAGCCTGAATGTTGGTGGCAACATTCAGCTCGGCTCCGATCCTCTCTTTTTCCTTGGTGACGGTGACCAGATCGCTCATGTATCTCTTCATGTCGGCAAACATCTTCATCATGGAATCAGAGAGTGATTCCATTTCATCGCCGGTCTTGATGTTCTGATCGATGATCCTGAGATCGTTTGGATGTTCAGCGGTACGTGAGCTTTCTACGAAGCTTACTGATGTCTCTTCAAGTCTCTTGAGCGGATCGATGACACGGTTCTGCAGCCAGTTGTACATGATACCGACAGCTGCTGCTGCCAGCACCAGGATAACAGCTCCCAGCATCAGCAGATATCTCATAAAGACACTCTGTATCTCAGCCATGGAGACATCGACACCCAGAACAGCGATGGCTTTTCCGGCCTTGTTTTTGATCGGAGTGATACCGGTGTAGTCATAGCCATATTCAGTCTTGTTTGTGAAATAGCTGATCCCGTCTTTGTTCATACCCTCGAGATACTGTCCTGCAACCTTGGCAGAATAGTCTTCACCGGTCAGACTTCCCAGTTCAACAGAATAGTAATCATAGTCGATGACTCTTTCTTCGGCCGTGATACCGACCATGACGTTACGGACGTTGTCTGTCTCGTTGGTGTTGAGCGGTTCGATGATATAGATAAATTCGATATCGAAATTCTCCTTGATACGATCAAGGAAAGCCTGAGTCTCTTCGAATTTTTCAGACTTGGTCTTTGTGCTGACACAGTTCTGCATATCGTCGGCATCGATCTCGGTCATCGCCAGCTGCATGACGTCTCTGATATAGCCCTGATACTTGTCGATCATGCCGCGATAGTAGGTAACAAAACCGAAGATACCCAGCAGGATACATACCAGCAGGATAAAGATGGCACAGCCTACCAGCAGTGATCTGCCGATTGATTTGTATTTCTCATTCATCATTCTTCTGTTCCTTTCTGTTAAGGATATAGTGTAAGGCTCCAGAGCCTGTAATGTAAGCTAAGAAGGTCATAAACATCGTTGGGGTCGCACCAAGCAGTCTCGCAAAGACGATCGGACCGAGCGATTCACCGATGTTCTCGGAGAAGTTGTAGAGTCCCATGGCCCTGTCTTCTCCATATTCGGCAGTAGCTTCCTGTTTCAGATAGTAAGTCTGCTGACTCGGTTTGCCGAATGATGCACTGATGCCCAGCAGTACGAGAGCAGCGATCACGCCGAAGGTCTCGCCGTTGATCACAAAGACCGTCAGAGCCAGGACATTGATGGCCAGAGCCAGATAGATGGCACGGTCACCTATACGTTTGCCGACTGTATCCGACAGCGTGTCACCGAAGATGACGGCGATCTCTGAGTACAGCATCAGCAGTACCGATACGACTGTTTCATTATAACCCATGCCTTCCGCAAAGATCGGCACAAAGTAGAAGACGAAACTGTTGAAGACGATATACGGGTTCTGTATCAGAACGATGAAAGACCAGATCACCTTGCGGGCGATGAAGCCCAGGGTCGTCAGATTGCCTTTTTCCTCGCTCTTTTCTTCTTTGGAGATCGCAATATTTTCAAACTGTTTTGCCAGTTTTATACCCAGCAGTAACATCAGTCCCCAGATGATCGCAACAGCCAGGAAGACATAGCGCTGACCGAGTGCTGTCGCCAGCAGACCGCCAAGGATCATACCGAAGTTGATGCCTGATAGCGAAGCGGAGTTGTAGGTCGAGAAACAGCCCTGTCTCTCGTTTTCATCATTGATGTAGGCAAGGATCACGTAGATCGCATTACTGATAAGTCCGACACCGATACCATCCAGCAGCAATCCGGCAGCTACAGCTGGATATCCCGGTACAAGCAGGATGATCAGGTTTCCGACTAAGGAGAACAGCGTCGCAGCTGCAAAGATCTTCTTCACACCAAAGCGGCGGACCATCTTCGCACAGAACAGTGACATGATACCCATGACAAAGATATTGACTGTCATCGGTAATGATGCGATCAGTTCTCTGCTTCCCTCCGGGAACAGGTCACAGCGGCGCAGGATATAGACCGGCAGGAATGATGAAGCCAGGTTGAAGGCCGTGAAGACCGCAAAAACCATTATTCTGATCATGTGGACAGGTATGGCCTTGTCTCCGACTTTTTCTTTTCTTTCCAGATATTCACGATGGGCGTTAACCAGCGCGATCGACTCGGTCATGATGATCGAGATCAGCAGCAGGATGACGACGATCGACAGCAGTACACGTCTCTGCATGCCTTCGATCATCTCATCGACGACGAAGGTATCGGCACCGACAGCTACGACACCGACGACTTTATCATTTCCGTTGATGATCGGAACTTTGACGGAAAGATATGTACCGGATACGTCTTCGATCGTATCATCCCAGACTGTCTGAGCAGTCCGATATACTTCTTCGACTTCCGCATACTCTACTTCATCCAGCGGGAAGTAGACACCGATCGACTGGTCGAGATAGGCAATACCATGTCCGCTCTCACCACTCTCATCAAGACGCAGGATATTGCAGTAGGTGGTCTTGTAGAAATCGATATTGAGCGGGAAGGATCTTTCCATCAGGGAACACAGATTGTTATAGGCATCGGAATTGAAATCACTTGCATAATTAATTCCGTTAATGTCATCCTCATTGACAGCGGAAGCGACGACCAGCGCCGTTGACTCCAGCTGTTCCTTGATCTTGTCACGATAGTTGCTGCGGAAAGAACTCAGCAGGATGAAGCTGATGATCAGACAGACGACGCTGACCACGAAGATCAGGACGATCATAAAACCGGTAGCCTGCGTGATGATCGTTCTTCTCAGATTGTAGATGATCCTGAATAAAAGGATTATGCTTACGAGCACCAGGAGGGCAAACGAAGCAAGGAACAGATACTGTGTGGTAATGGTACTGTCACTCTTTTCCAGTACCAGGTAAGTCGTTTCCGAAGTACCCTTGACCAGCAGTCCGTCGGAATTGGTCAGTAATGCTTCTTTGCCGTTATCGGCGAAAGTGATCGTCTGTGAATCTGTTCCGTCATAGAAAACGATCGATGTGGCGCTTTGCGGATCTGCTTCAACGATCTGCTGCAGACGGATATCGCTGAAATAGACCTTGTTTCCGTTCACACACATCCTGAACGGGATCCTCTCTTCTTCACCTTCCGTTTCAGTCGTATAAAGAAGCTCAGGTTCACTGTTGTTTTTATAGCTTTCGATCCGTCCGTCCTTGTTCATGACGATCATGGCCTCATCGTCAAAGACGAGATCACTGACCGCATTGAAGGCGTTCGGATAATTTACTGTTTTGACCTTATCTCCTTCATGGATGATGATCTGATCAGTCAGACATTCGCCATAGCGAAGAGATCCGGTCTGCATATTTATACCGTAGAAACGGTGCTTGTTGGTGGTCGGAGCAGCACTGTAATCGTTATAGGCGACTGTCTCCAGATAATTGCCTTCCAGATCATATTTCAGTATGTGTTCGCCGTCCAGCAACATACCGTTCCATTCAGAGGCACTAAGATAGATGTTTTCCTTATCGACACAGACATCATCGATGTACAGAGCGTATTCAGTCTCACCGGTCGGATCGATGATCTCGAAGCGGATCTTGCCGTCTTCATCAAAACAGACAATCCTTGAGTGACCGTTATCGATCACATAGTAAAGACCTTCGCTCTTGCGGGCGATATAACCTAAAGAGATCTCGGATTCTTTGTTAAGTGCTTCCGCTACCGGAACACGGAAA
The DNA here is from genome assembly GCA_017432005.1 of Erysipelotrichaceae bacterium. Taxonomy (GTDB): domain Bacteria; phylum Bacillota_I; class Bacilli_A; order Erysipelotrichales; family Erysipelotrichaceae; genus Colivicinus. The sequence goes on along the minus strand of JAFRKA010000016.1, from coordinate 29,654 downwards.
CGCAGTGAAACAAAGCCCAGGATGAAACACAGGGCTACGATGATGATGTCAGCCAGTCTGAACCGGCGGGATAACAGGTAATCTTTCATAACTTTCTATTCCAATTCGGAAACATATTTTCCGTATTCTTTATGTTCTATATCTGTGCAGTACATCGTCCTTTCACCGTCAGAGCTGAGCAGTTCCGGGAACAGGATGCAACTGAGAGAAATATCATTCTTGTGTGCCTTGCGGCATTTGCGGTAGGAATCAGTCTCATCCATACTGTTTACTTCCAGGATATTCTTCGATCCGAAGATATAATACGGAAGTGCCGGCATGGAGATATAATCCTTGATCGATTCCAGTTTGGCCTCGTTATTAGTCAGTGATTTGAGGACCTTGTTTCTTTCGATGAAAGGCTCTCTTTTCTCTTCAAAGATCCTTATGAGTTCTTCATCACGTCCGTGGACCAGTTTGAAGTGGCTTATCTGGAATTTGTTCTGCAGGATATCGATCAGTTCGATATACATATCCGTGATCTTATACAGGATCTCATCAAATTCAGCGAAGACTTTCTGCTGGAATCCTTCATCAAGATCCTTTATCGCATAGACCAGATACTTGCGATACGACAGATCCGGAAGAGTCATGATGAGCTTGGCCTTCAGCGCATCAGCGACCGCAAACGGGAAGAAGACATGCAGATACTCCTGATAGGTCAGACCGGTCTTGTTGTTTTCAAAACGGATCGAATCAACTTGCGAAGCATCGCTGTTGATGAAACCTGCCAGATCCTGATCGGTCTGAGCATATTCACCGTCAGTTTCGCCGTTATATTTCTTGCCTGTCGAATAATCGAACAGATATTTTGTACCGTCTTTCAGCGTTACTTCTACATTGACTTCATGTTCACCGAACAGACACGGACCTCCTTCGACGGCCACTGAATCCGGATCGTTCTTTAGTGCTTCTTCGATCTCCTTAAGATTCTCGGCATAGTATGGGAAGAATTCCTTGTGACGGAAATTGATGTTTGAGAGTTCCGGAAGATCTTCGATCAGGTGATTGAAGCCGACCAGATCGGCGGCATTCTTGAAACGCAGTGCTCCCTTCTCGATGTCCGGTATCTCATAAAAATCACCGGACGCTATCTTGAAGTCCAGCATGTCGTCCCGGCAGTCTTTATAGATCGTATCTTCAGGCTTAATGCCTCTGGCCTCTAACAGACCCCTAACTGTATAAAATATTGTATAAGCCCTCCTGTATATTTACTATCTTATTTTATAATATTTCTGCTCTTTTTTTACGTGTCAAAAAAGTGTCAGCAGTTACCAGTATATACGAATTCAAGCTGCTCTCTGGCAATCTCTGCGAGTTTATAAATATGTTCTACATCCGTCGGATCTTTATCCGTCATGTGAAAACACGGAAAGAAACGGGATATGTGCAAAGGTATACTTCTGTCCAAAGAGGCGATCCAGCCTGAGAGTCGTCTCATTTCTTCTTCCGAATCGTTCTCATCCGGGATGATCAGGTTCGTAAGTTCGACATGACAATGCTTTACCGCTTCCTCAATGAAAGCCATGACCTGCTTTCGGTTTCCTTTAAGCAGCTTCGCATAATACTCATCGGTAAAACCCTTGAGATCGATGTTCATCGCATCGATATACGGGATGATCTCTTTTAAGATCTTCAGTTCGACCATGCCATTACTGACTAAGACGTTCTTCATCCCGGCTTCATGGACCAGCTTGGCGCAATCTCTCACGAATTCATAGCCGATCAGAGGTTCGTTGTAGGTATAGGCGATCCCGATATTGCCTTTTTCTTTGTACCGTGAGGCGATCATCACGAGCTCCTCAGGCGAGATCCTTTCGGCCCTTCTGGCCATTAGTTCAGCTTCCCTGGACCAGGAGATCTCATAGTTCTGGCAGAATGGACAGTGCAGATTGCAGCCGAAGCTTCCTACCGAGATGATATTGGATCCCGGATAAAATCTTCTTAACGGTTTCTTCTCGATCGGATCGAGAGCCAGCGAAGAGATCAAACCATAGTTGTATGCCACAACTTTGCCATCTTTACAGGTCCTGGCTTTACAGAAACCGAACTTGCCTTCTTCGATATCACAGTGTCTGAAACACACTTCACAAACAGCCATAGTGCTCCGATCTAGTAATGTCTGACGACTTCAAAACGCTGAAGTTTATAGTTCTCATTCTTTCTGATGCCACCCTTTTCTCTGGCGATATCGATCTGTTCTTCGACCGTGTCGACACCGTCCAGATCCGGAAGCAGCAGTCCCTTTCTTTCGCCGCAGCTGACGATCACCCCGTAGCGTTTCACATCCAGCTGTTCAGGGGAATCGATGTCTTCGATCTCACCCAGCACATCGACAGAGATCTCCAGATCCTTGAGTTCATCCTCCCTGATCGGAGGGAAACGGGGATCTCTTGAACAGGCGCTGACCGCATTGCCGATGATCTCGGATGCGACATTGTCCCTGACGGCCATGATGGTTCCGATACAGCCGCGCAGTCTTCCGTCTTTGTGGATCGAGACGAAAGTTCCCGCTTTCTCCTTCAGTAATTCTCTGTCATCTACTTCTTTCAGCGGCAGATGGCGGTGATTTATCACATAGTATTCGATCGCCTTTCGGGCCAGTCTGACATAGGCATCGGAATTGTATCTCTTATCTTCCAGTTCCTTCATCTTTTTCTTTTCATACTGATCGAGGAAATGGCGGTACTGACTTTCTCTTTCCGGATAGAACGTACAGATGCCGTAACCGACACCGGTGACATCCTCATGGGACAGAGCTTTCGCTGTCACATTCATTCCGTCGAATGCCCCGGCCATGATCACAAAGGAACGGTGTCCGCATTCCGCTGCCTTATCACAGAAGCTTTCATCGAAATCGAAAAGCTTGCCGAAATCAGCACCTGAACAGGCGTTCATGATCCTTTCATCATATTCCGGCCCTTCCTTCGCAAAACCGTAGGGACCGTAGGGCTGCAGCTTGTGTGAAAGATCGCCGCTGGCGACAAAGACTACCCTTCTTCCCAGATCGTTCACGGCATCTCTGATATACATGCCCAAACGGTAATGATCGCTTAATGACAGTCCTGAAAGGCCGATCCTGACGATCTTTCCCTCTTTATATTTCTTTCTGATGAAGTACAGCGGGACCATCGTTCCGTGATCGAGCTCAGGATCTCTTTCGCCCAGGATCCCGGCCGGAAAATCATTATCGCTCGTATAGTCACAGATCCTCTCCGTCAGTTCATAGTCATATTCTTCGCTGAAACTGACCTGCGGAGCTCTGAATCTTTCGAAGGATCCCTTCGCATAACGCCCCGGTGAGATATGAAAATAATCGGCATACATGATCGCATGCGGACTGGTTATGATGATCGTCTCGGGTTCGAGCTTCCTGATCTCTTCAGCGACCTCCTCATAGGCGGCGATCGTTTCAGCGATCTGTTTTTCTTCGCCCTTTCCGATGTCAGGAACGATCATCGGCGGATGGGGCACCATGAATCCGGCCAATATTGACATATCTTTATCCTTTCTTTATTTCAGTTTTTCACTGATCTGTCTGCTTATCCTTCTCGGTCCTCTGATCGCTCTGATACCGAGCTCATTGAGATAAGAGAACGGATATTTATCCTCTTTATATCTGTTTAAGAGTCTGAGCTTCATCAGCCTGTTGATCGTGATGTTCTTGTCTTTGTATTCATACGGTACATCACTTTCTTCAACGATGCATTTGAACATAATGGCGGAATAAGGCTGAGCCACATACATGTAGACGATGTCGCCCGGACGAATATCACTCGACTGTTTCCACATCGCCGTACCGTCTTTATTGAAGCAGTTCATCACATCATAGTATTTCGGATTGGCAGGAACGATCCATTCATCTGCAGCATCCACATATTCATATGACTGATCGATCAGCGAGAAGATGATCTCATCATCAAGACTGTCATTTAACAGGATCGACAGCCATTTTTCCTTGTTCATGTGATAGGCTTCAAAGAAAGAAACGTGATCGATGAGTTCGCTGATCGTCTTGGGACCGGCTTTGACATTAAGCACTTCGACCTCTTCGTTGTCCAGTCCGAGCTTGGAAGCAGAGATGTTCATGATCAGCGCATACCATCTCTGGCTCCTGCTGTTGCGGAACACTCCGTAACCGGGATACTGCTTCCAGACGAACTCGGGTCTGTCGTGATATTGTTTCCTGATATATTCGATGATCCTTGCGGTCTGCGGGAAAATGAAAGGATCCCTGATAAAACATTTATCCCTGATGTCTTCCAGCAGACTTATATATTCTTCCCTGATCTGTCCGACGAAGCCGCCGTAGGCTTTGTCGATCCTGATGTTTTGATATTCCTCATTGAGATCTTTGTCGATCACTTTGCCTGATACTTTGTTATCTTTATCGATGGTGATCTCCGCCTTGAAGGAACCGTCCGTCAGATCCTTTTCGTAGAAATACTGTTTGTCACGCATTACGAAACCGTAAGCCTTGAGCTTCTTTGGATCAGGATGAGTCCTCTTGAATACTTCTTTCTCAATGTCCATATTACGAAAAACAGTTCCCTTAAGAAACTGTTTTGTTTTCTTCATTAGCGGCACTGCTGCCCATAAAGGTCTCTGAGATCTTTCTGGCATCGGCCTCCCGGTTTTTGAATGCTTCCACGACCTGCGGATCGAAATGAGAACCTGATCCTTCCTCGATGATACTCATGGCCTTTTCAAAAGAGAAAGGCTCCTTGTAGCTTCTTTTCGATACCAGTGCATCAAAGACATCGGCGACCGCCATGACTCTCGCTGAAAGCGGGATATCTTCTCCACTGATCCCGCACGGATAACCGGAACCATTCCATTTCTCATGGTGACAGTATGCCAGGTTCTGAGCTTCCTTCAGATAGCTTGAATCAGCTGAGACCAGTTCGATAGCCTGTTCGATGATCTCTTTACCGGCCGTCGTATGTTTCTTGATCTCGTTGAATTCCTCATCCGTCAGCTTGCCCGGTTTGTTCAGGATCGCATCAGGAACTTTGATCTTGCCTATATCATGTAAAGGCGCAGAGTTGACCACGTCATTGATATATTCATCAGTGAGCAGATCGGTGTATTTGCCTTTGCTTCTCAGTTCTTCCAGGATCAGTCGGCAATATGCAGCCGTCTTGCGGACATGATCACCGGTACACTGGTCACGGCTCTCGACCATATCAGCCAAGACCATGATCAGACCGTTCTGCATCTTGTTTATCGCCAGAGCCTGCTTCTGTGTTTCAGCCAGATATCTGACAGCTTCCTCGATCGTCATCGAGAACGAATTGTACAGATTTTCGATCTCATCACCTGTCTCTATCTCCAGACTCTTGAACCTGGCGGCATTCTTTTCGATCTCGCCGTCATTATTGTAGGCGAAACGCTCGGCCGCCAGCGACATCGTATTGATCGGCAGGATCAGGTTGTATTCTGCCAGCCACAGACCGATCGTGACGATCATGATGAAGAAGCCCAGGAACATGGAGATGACCTTGACCAGGAAGCTGATCTCATTCAGTGTCACCTGTTCCATGGAGATATCGACACAGGCATAAGCCTGAGTAACACCTTTGGAATCGATGATTGGTTCATACATCGTCAGCAGCCAGCCGAAAGTCTCATCGGAAACGATCGGTGAGATCGGCTTGCCGGCGATCAGATCATCCAGATAAGGCTCAAAAGCCTCATCAAATTCGACGATATCTCCCGGTTCACCACCCGGTGTATCTTCGGTATCCAGGTCAAAGACGACATGACAGCCGTCTTCCAGGATCTTGTAGACATAGACATATTTTATTTCCCCGGAAGTTCCACGGATATCTTCCAATTTTTTCTCCACTTTTTTATAACCGTCTGCCTTCTCACCCATCGCCAGATAGCGGTTGACATTATCACCGTCGACGATCGTTGCGACCAGTTTGGAGACACCGATACCCATCTCGGTATGTTCCAAAACGGTAGACTGATGATACAGTGTAAAACTGATCACGGTCGTGATCGTGGCAATGATGAACGTTGCAATGAAAATAATGATCAGGATCTTGGAACGAAGTGACATCTTCGAAGAACGGGTCTTATTGACCTTCTGCTGATCCTCAAGTGAAAGAGGTCTCTGATGCCATGAATGGAAATTCAGATCTTCCTTGACAAATCTGCGCAGCAGTTTGAGCAGCAGATAGACGATCGTTACGGTAACAAATTTGTCGCCCAGATCGATGATCATGTCCGAGATGAACTGCGCAAAGAAAAGGCTCAGACTGCCGGTATCATATAAGGTCCTCGCCAGACCAAGCGAAATACCTTCACCAAAACCGAAACCGTAGATGAGATATGTCAGGATCGAACCCAAAGCTCCACCGACGATCGACAACGGGAAGACCAACAGGATGGCTTTGTAATATTTTTCAAAATAACCCCTGTGGGAATAATAAGCCGTTACGACCGCGATCAGTACCGACAGCAGCGTATAGTAGGCATTGGCCGGGTCGTTCATGGCATTGATCATGTTCGAACAGAAACCGACGATGACGCCCGGCAGATAACCGCCGATCGCTGCGACCAGGACTGTTCCGATACTGTCGAGGAAAAGCGGCAGTTTCAGCAGTTTAGCCAGCTGAGCTCCGCCGATATTGATCGCTATACCGAAAAGACATACGGCGAGCTCGTTATTCACGATCTTGAAAAAGGCGTTATTGTTTCCTTCTTCTTTCATGCCTTTATTATACAATTTTTCCTATATACAATAAGGAAATAACGTTTTTAGTGATAAAATTCTGTTGATGAAATACTATTATACTCTCTTCTATGTCGAAGCAAATATCGTCTGTATAATCATCTACATACTGATGCTGATGAGGAGTTTACGCGGTGTCGACCATCAGGCCAAACAGCGCATTTTCAACATCGTCCTCATGTGCAATATCAACTACTTCATCTGTGATTCCTTCTGGATCCTGGTCTTGAACAGTTACCTGCCGAAGAACCTTTTTACCGTTTCGCTGGCCAACTGCGGCAACAGTATCCTGCTGATGAGTATCTGCTGCTTCTGGTATATCTATGTCGAGATGAACCAGAAAGTCATCTCCCTGGAAAACAGGATCACCCGTCTCCGTGTTCAGCTGCCGGCCATCATCCTGTCGCTCATCAACGTCTTTCTGTTCATCTTCTTCCCATCACTGATGATCGACGAGAACTTTGAACAGACCCTTTTGTATATCATCCTGTTCATACCGGTCCCGATCTTCTATATCTTTGCCGGTATCATCCGTTCACTCGCAAGAGCGATAAAGACCGACAACCCGGATGTCCGTTCAACCAACCTGACTATCATGTTCTATGGTGTAGCGGTCGTCATCTTCGGCGTATTACAGATGATAGGTCTCGATATCCCGATCTTCTGCTTCGGCTGTACGATCACGATGATCTACATGTATCTGGCTTCATTGGATGATCTGGTCTCACTGGATCCGCTCACTTCACTCAACAATAGGGCTCAGCTCAACCGTTATGTCTATCAGGAGCTCCAGCATCAAAGCGATGCGACACATTACGTGATCATGTTCGATCTCAATGATTTCAAAAACATCAACGACCGCTATGGTCACATCGAAGGTGATCGTGCCATCATAAAAGCCGCCGACATCATCAAGAACGTCTGCGGCAAAGACAAGAACCGTCCTTTCATCGCCCGCTATGGCGGAGATGAATTCATCGCGATCGTCAGAACGGAGAATGAAGAAGAAGTAATCGCTCTATCAGAGGCGATCAGGAACGGCTTCAAAGAAAACAATGATAACTCAGATAAAGAGTATGAATTAAGCTGTGCGATCGGTCATGCATCCTTCTGTAAGACCTTCAAAGACTTCCTTGAAGCGATCAATAAAGCTGATGAGATGCTGTACGAGGAAAAGAAGAAATACCATTACGGAAGATAGAATAATTACCGAAGAAAAAAGATACAGTTCTTATATTAAAGCTGTATCTTTTTTGATGCTCATTATTGGTATTCTGTGAACATCCGGTATCATCCTGGACGATAATTTTCTTTATCTGTTGCCTGATAGACATCCATGCCTATCTTGCTTTCAAAGTATTCCTTCAGTTTCAGATTCGCATCCCATTTATCCTGATCATAGAATCCGTATCTTCTCTTCACGTCGCTCATCCGTTCAATGATGTCCATGACACCTTCAGAACCGCTGATCGAATCACAGAGCTGGATCAGCCGGTCATAATCATCCATCTCCATCTTATTCAAATTGTCAGCTATCAGTTTTGTTTCTTCTTCACTTGTATCGTGATCACCGACATAGGCATTGAGATCTCTGTTATTGAAAGAATGAGAAAGACAGACTCTGGCCACTTCGTCATAGCCTAAGGACATCATATAAGAATAACCGTCAGAGACATGTCCGAGATGACGCTTGCCGAAGCGTCTGCCGATGTCATGAAGAAGTCCCAGGACATAAGCCTTGTCAGAATCCATGCCGCAGCGTAAGGCAATGCATTCAGCACAATGTGCTGCCGTCCGGCTGTGATCGCCCCACGGACCGGGATTCATCTTTTCTGCTTCACAAAGCAGTCTTTCAGCTTCTTTCCGATCAGGATACATCGTTCCTCACCATCTTCACGACATACTCAGCAGTATCTTCTACCAGTTTTCTTTCACTGCCCGGTTCAAAACCGTGTTTTCTGTAGAAACGGATCGCATTGATGTTTTTTTCCATCGCCCAGAGAAACTCAACATTGAATCTCTCTTTGGCAAATTCGATCAGTTTTGAACCGATGTACTGATCCTGAAAGAAATGATCCACATACAGTTCAACTATTTCTTTATCTTCAATGTGGATCATGCCTTTGACGATCCCGTCATCATAGACCCAGATGTCGTCCAGTTGCTCAGCGTATTTCTCTGCTTCCGTGATGACCTGCATTTTATTGAACGAATAATTATCGTCCTGAAAGATCGGACGGTACTGTATCCGTTTCACAAAGACCGTGATCTCCGCGATCCTGGAAAGATCTTTCTCTTGAGCTTTCCGGATATTATTTTCTGAAACCATTGAACCACGCCCTTTCTTCAAAAGATTTCCTCTGTACCACAGGCATTTCCTCGATAGCCTTGCCGATCGGCAGGAAGCAGACCAGTTCATAATTGTCAGGAACGTTCAGGATCTGTGCCATCTTATAACCGGTTCGATCATCACCACAGATGTGGCCTTCATACCAGCAGCTGCTGTAACCGAGTTCTGTGATCGTCAGAAGCATGTTTTCGATGGCTGCTGCATAATCCTGAACTGCGTAGCACTTGTCTCTGTAGGCGATGATCCTCTCGGTCAGTACACAGATCGCTGCCGGTGCTGTTTCACCGACCGGCGGATCCATGACTGAAAACAGTCTCTTCAATACTTCAAGATCATCGACAGCGATCAGGCTCGTCGTCTGTTTGTTGCATCCTGAAGGAGCAGCTAGTCCGGCCTTCATGATCGTGATCAGATCATCTTTTGGAACTGCTTCATTTTTATACTTGCCGCGGTAACTGTGGCGTTTCATGATCGCTTCAACAGTGTTCATTTCACTCTCCTGTAGTTCTAGGGAACATTTTATTTTTCTCTGACTCTCTTTCCGCTGAGGTGTTCGATCTTCATTCTGAACATCAGCGTCGTCTTTAAAGAATCCTGTATCTCTCTGGCAATGAATTCTTCATCATCGGTGAATTTCAGAGACAGTTTCCTGCTGATATCGGCCACCATATCTTCATCTTCCACGAATTCGATCTTTCCGAAAGCGATGACACTTCTGATGTTAAGCCACCAGCCCTTCTCGTCACGTACGCCTTTATCCATGACACAGAACGAAGCCTTGTTGTTTTCTCTGATCATATCGATCTTGTAGCCGACCTTTCCGCCATGGAAGTAGAGACATCCGTCTTCTTCATTGTAGAAATGGTTGATTGGTACACCATACGGATATCCGCCTTCTCCGTTCAATGACAATACACCGCGCAGTTCGTTCTTCATTATCTCCAGGCATTCTTCTTCACTGAGCGCCTGTTTTATTCTGTTTAACGGTCTGAACATTTTTTCTCCTTTTTTTCTCAAGCAGATCCGGACGCATCTTTTCTGTCAGTTTCACTGCTTCTTCATGACGCCATTTCCTGATCGCTTCGTGATCTCCTGAAAGCAGTACTTCCGGAACTTTCTGTCCTTTATAGTCGGCAGGTCTGGTGTATTGGGGATATTCCAGCAGATCTTCTTCAAAGGATTCCTCCAGGACACTTTCTTTCTTCATACTGCCGTCGACCAGCCTCATGACTGATTCCGTAATGATCATAGCCGGCATTTCCCCGCCGCACAATATATAGTCACCGATCGAGATCAGTTCATCGACGTGATCATAGATACGCGCATCCATGCCTTCATAGTGTCCGCAGATGAAGATGAGATGTTTCATCTGTGAAAGACGGTGTGCTTCTTTCTGATCGTATCTTCTGCCCTGCGGAGATAAAACTATAACATATGAATCAGCAGTCCTTTTATCGGCCAGTGCATCCAGTACCGGCTGACAGCGCATGATCATCCCTGCTCCGCCTCCGTAAGGTGAATCATCAACTTTGCGGAAACTTCCCGGTGCATAGTCTCTGATATCGCAGATCTCTATTTCAAGCAGACCTTTTTCGCTATTTCTTGAGATCAGTGGGGTATTGAGGAAATCGTTGAACTGCTCCGGACAGATCGTCAGTATCGTTATCTTCATCCTTCCTCCTCATCGATGATCCCATAGTGGATCAAAGCTTTCGTGATGCCGTCATCATCAACGGATGCCGTGACATAGTCGGCGATGCTTTTCAGTCTGTCTGTACCGTTGCCCATGGCTACACCTATGGCTGCGTAATCCAGCATCTCCAGATCATTGTCCGCATCACCGAAGGCCATCGTCTCTTCTCTTTTCAGATCGAAGTGCTTCAGGATCTCTTCGATGCCTTTGACCTTACCGCTGCTTTTTAAGATGATATCTGAAGCGTTCTTATGCCAAGACGATTCCTTGCATTCCTTCAGTTCATTCATCAGCTGTTCAAGGATCGCTCCTTTTCCAAATACAGTGGCGCCGTACAGTTCTTCACCTTTATAGGTCCCGATCTGCGGGACAGCCGTGTTGATCGAGATCTGGGTAGAGATGACGGTCTCATCCACATAATTCATATACAGTTCTTCTTCATTCAGTAAGACCAGCGGGATCTTTTTCTCGTTGAAATATCTGACCAGAACTTCCGTATCTTCTTTACTCAGCGGTTCTTTGTATATCGCTTTGAGATTTTGGTCATAGCACAGCTGTCCGGTCTGGGTCACATAAGCGTCAAAGGGATAGTCATGCAAAGGCAGACGGCGCATCTCGCTCAGATGTCTTCCGGTCGCCACAAAAAGCAGGATACCTTTCTCTCTCAGTCTGTCGAGAGTTTTAAGCGTATTCTGCGGTATGTCCGAGATCGTGTGCGACAGGATCGTTCCGTCGATATCGAAAAAGATCGCTTTGACCATATTTATAAAGCGGCGAAGATCGCCGCTTGTTTCTCATCAGTCTTCCAGACTTCTGCAGCCTTCCAGCAGAGAAATGATCGGAAGGTGCTGAGGACAGGCACTCTCACACTGTCCGCACTGGATACAGTCGGAAGCTTTGCCCTTGTTGTGGGTGACGATCGCATATTCTCTCTTCGTCCTGAATTCAGGTGAACCTTCCTTGCGGTTTTCAACTGTGAAGATATCAGGGATCGGGATGTTCATCGGACAGCCTTCCGTGCAATAGCGGCAGCCTGTACAAGCGATCTTTTTATCGGCGAAGATCGCTTCCTGAGCAGCTCTGATGACTTCTTCCTCGTGTTCATCGAGCGGCCTGAAGTCTTTCATGAAACTCAGGTTATCTTCCATCTGAGCGACATTGCTCATACCGGAAAGGACTGTCAGGATATTGTCCTTGCTGGCAACGAACCTGAGTGCCCATGACGCATAGGACAGACCGTTGTTTTCTTTATCGAAGATCTCTTTGACCGTCGGGATCGGATCAGCCAGGATACCGCCTTTGACCGGCTCCATGACTGTGACTTGCTTGCCGTGTTTCTTGCAGATCTCATAATTCTCTCTTGAAGCAACCCCCGGATTCTCCCAGTCCGCATAGTTGATCTGCAGCTGGACGAAGTCTACATCCGGATGAGCGTTCAGCAGCTCCTCCAGCAGTTCAGGATCACCGTGGAAAGAGAAACCGCAGTTCTTTATGAGTCCCTTCTCCTTCTGCTCTTTTACGAATTCCCAGAGATGATATTTCTCATAGTTCTCGTAATTGCTGCGCTGCAGCGCATGAAGCAGATAATAGTCGAAGTAACCGGCACCTGTTCTCTCCAGGCTCGTATAGAATTCCTGTTTGGCCGATTCTTCATCCTTGCAGTTGTCGCCGGAGGCGATCAGCTTGGTAGCCAGCGTATAGGAATCGCGGGGATATCTTTCGACCAGCGCCTTCTTAATAGCCTCTTCGGAACCCGGATAGGCAAAGGCTGTATCAAAATATGTTCCTCCTGCTTCAATAAACAGATCGACCATCTTCTTGACTTGTTCGACATCGATCGAACCGTCTTCCAGTTTCGGCAGTCTCATCAGTCCGAAACCAAGTTTCATTTTTTCACTCATTTCTAATGTCCTTTCATTTCAATGAATAAACATCTTCTATGATATAGATCTTAAAGATCTAAATCATTTAAAGTTCCGTCATCGATCAGACTCAGCATCGCATTGACTGCTTCTTCGTTGAGCTGTGTGCCGGAGACGCGCTTCATCTCCTCGGCGATCTTATGGACGCTCATACCCTTGCGGTAGACTCTGGTCGAATGCATCGCATCATACATATCAGCGACAGCGATGATCTGGGCAAATTCCGGGATCTGATCACCGTGCAGGTGATTAGGATAACCGGTACCGTCGATCTTCTCGTGGTGATAACCGGCACCGATAGCCAGATCCGGTTCGATACTGATCTCTTTCAGGATATCGTAGCCGCGCTGGGCATGAGATTTCATGATGACGAATTCCTCATCTGTCAGCTTGCCCGGTTTATTCAGGATATTATCCGGAATACCGATCTTGCCTATGTCGTGCAACAGAGCGATATTGTGGATCTTTTCGACCTCTTCAGGAGATCGTCCCATCCTCTCTGCCAGCATGCAGGCATATTTGGCCACCCTGGTCGAATGACCGTTGGTGTATTTATCCTTAAGGTCTATCGTCTTCGCAAAGACATTGCAGATCTCGGTGATCAGCTTGCGGTGTTCCCTTTCCTTCTTTTCCAGTTTGAGGGTCTTCTCATGGAAATACATGGCAACGACACCGGCAACGCAGGCCAGGACGCCCAGGACCAGTGCGACTCTGAACCAGGTCTTCTCATATATGGCTTTCTCTTTGATGATCTTCACTTTCAGTGTCTGCAGTTCATCGCCGCTGATCAGATCGATCTGGGAAAGGTTGAAGGTATAAGTTCCGCCGTCCAGGTTGGTATAGGTGATCTCCGAGAGTTTGTCCCTGGTCATGTTGATCGGTTCGCGGTCAAAACCGTCCAGATAGTAACTGATATACGGATTGCTCAGGGAATAAGTGAACGTATAGGCATAGATGTTCAGACGCTTGGTATCGGCCGGGATCGTGACTTCCCCGTTGATGACCGGATAGTAATTATCATCAGCCGATACATACGGGATAGACAGCTTCAGCTGTACATCATCAGTCCTGTCATCGTTGATATTGACCATCGCCACTCCGGTGGAACCGGAGATATACAGTGTTCCGTCATCCAGCAGATGGCTGTACGAGTTAGCCGTGGTGATGCACGGCAGACCGCTCTTGGCATCATAGAAGACATAGCGGATCTCTTCGTTCGCCAGCATCTCTTCTCTTTCGACGACATAGATGCCGTTGCCGCTGAGGATCCACATCTCGTTCTCGTTATTGAAGTAGATATCGAAGTTGTTGGAATACGGGAAGTCGCTGATCGTCGTGACTTTGCCGTTCTGCATGTAGGCCAGAGAATTGCTGCAGACCAGCCAGAAGACATCCATGTGTAGCGGATCCTTCTTCATGCGCATGATGATCTCGGATCTCAATCCGTCATCAAGGCCGATCCTGGTCACAGCGCCGTTCTTCAGACAGAAGATACCTCCGCCGTCAGTTCCCATGTAGATGGTTCCGTTCTCATCTTCTTCCAGCGAAAGGATCTTGACGTTGCTGATGCCCTGATCCTGATCGTAGCGGGCCGTCACTTCATCATCTCTGATGATGTTGAGTCCGGCGTTGGTCGCTACGGCGATGTCGCCGTTCTTCAGTTCCTTGATCAGACGCGGCTTGTTTGAACAAAGTCCGTCTTCCGTTGTGAAAGTCTTGTATTCATCGGTCCTTGGATCATAGCGTACCAGACCATAATCACCGTTGGATGAGAACCACAGATTGCCTTTGGAATCAGGAAGGACACTTCTGATCCTTTCCTTGCCCAGCAGTTTCGTGATCCTGTTTTCGACTTTCTGATAGTTGTCATCGATGATCGTCAGTCCTGTTTCGGTGGCGATGTATAGGTGATCTTCATACTTGTAGGTCGAGTTGACTACCAGCGAAGGCAGATCGGCAAGTCTCGAGATATCGGTAAAGGTGTTCTCCACGACCTTCATGACACCTTGTCTCGAAGAAGTGAACCACAGGTTTCCTTCATGGTCAGCCATCATATGATCGATGGAGTTGTTCAGCGGGATATCATCAAACTGTCTGTATTCATCACCGACGAAATAGCCGATGCCGTCATTGGCGCAGATCCAGATCCTGTCATTGATCATCCTGATCTCGTTGATCTTGTGCTGTTCGCCGGTCATCAGGATCTTAACGTCCTCAAAACCGTTCTCCGGATTGCCGTAGACGATCTCGTTCATCTCTGTGCCAAGGTAGACTTTACCTGCATCAAGCGGATCAGGATAGATTGATTGGATGGCACCAAGTCCCAGATCATCGGCGTGATAGTATTCGATGATCTTGAGATCCCTGATCATGAAGATGTCACCTTCCTTGGCTACACCGTAGATCGTTCCATCTTGCGCTGCTGCCAGCTTGGTGATCTCGATGTCATTGACTCTGATATCGTTGATCGAATTGATCCTGTTCTGACTGTCCAGATATGCCACGCCGACCATCGTCGCCATCAGGATATTTCCGTTCTCATCTTCTGCGATGGAACGGATCGAAGAATTGCGCAGTCCGTCATGACGCGTATAGAAAGTAAAATCGTTATCAGCCAGGATCGCCAGACCGTTGTCATTTGTTCCGATCAGCAGTCTGCCTTTGGAATCCACGTAGAGACTCATTACCGAGGCGATACCAATATTGGATGAATAAAGATTGAAGTTCGTGCCGTCATAGCGGATCAGTCCGCTGTAGCCGCCGATCCAGATGAAGCCTTCTTCCGTCTGAGCGATCGCATTGGCTTCAGAAGTCGGCAGACCGTTGGAATTATCATAAAGGACCGCTTCATAACTGGTGTTGTTGTCGGTAAAATCCTTGGCGCTCAAAGTGCTGTCAGCACTGATATTGCTGAAAAAAACTGAACCGCAGATGGCAACGATCAGGACACACAAAACGAGCCTGGATATTTTCCATATAAGATTTCTGTTTTTCCAGATATTATTCATACACCGGTCCCTTCTATTTACACACAAAAAGACGCAATAAATGCTTTATCTAATTATAACATCTATGATCCTTCCGACCTTAGCGGATGCATATGATTTCAGGCTATAATTGAAGAAGAAAGATGTTTTTCAGAAAGAAGAAAGAAAAGAAACATTACGACCCTCTGGCTAAAAAGCCGGTCATCAGAGTAAGCATCTGTACCGGTGAACAGACAGCGGGTTTTAAAGATCTTCGTAGCGGCCGCTTTGAAGAGGTCATGCTGATAAGGGATATGAAAGATCTTGAAGAATTCAAAGAGCGCTACGGGATAAATGAGGAGATCGAAAAGATCTACTGAAGTTCACGTACGTGAACTCTTTTATTTTGAAAGAGAAGAGGAACACAGATGAAAAGGATCATTGCTGCACAACGGGACAATCATGAATCACAAAGAGAGATAAACAACCGCTGTCTGGCTTATCACGCTGCTCTGGAAGGTATCGTCTTACTCAAGAATGACGGAGTCCTTCCTTTAGAAAAATGTGATCTGGCTTTATACGGTGCCGGTGCCAAACACACTATCAAAGGCGGATCTGGATCAGGAGAAGTCAACGAAAGATATTCAGCTACGATCTATGACGGGCTGAAGGAAAAAGGCTTCAACATCCTCACTGACAGTTGTCTGGATGAGTTCAGCAAGATCATGACTGCTTCCAAAGAAGCCTACAACGAGATGATCAAAGAAAAATACACGATCTTCGATATCTGGGGACTCGTCTTCACGATGCCGATCGCGGATGAAATAAAAGAAGAAGATCTGGTCGATTGTGATACAGCGATCTTTGTCGTTGCCAGACAGGCCGGTGAAGGTAAAGATCGCAGACTCGAAGACGGTTTCTGTCTGAGTGAGAAAGAAGTTAGATCCATCAGACTCTGTTCTGAACATTATAAGAGATTCATCCTGATCATCAACTCCGGTTCCTCTGTCGATCTTTCATCTGTTGATGACTGTCATATCGATGCGATCATTTATTTCTGCCAGCAGGGCCTTGAAGGCGGAAGAGCCCTGGCTTCTCTGCTGACGGGTGAAGAGAATTTCTCCGGAAAACTCACCAATACCTGGGTCAACAGCTATGATGATGTCCCGTTCGGAAACGAATATTCATATCTCAACGGCGATACCGAAAAAGAATACTACCGGGAAGGTATCTATGTCGGCTACCGCTACTACGATACATTCAATATACCTGTACGATACCATTTCGGTTATGGTCTCTCATATACCGATTTTGAGATCAGAACGCTCGATACTGAACTATCGGGCAGGACCGCTTCATTGAAAGTGGCAGTAAAGAATATCGGAAAATGTGCAGGTAAGGAAATCGTTCAGGTCTATGCTTCCTGTCCGGAAGGAAAACTGGATAAAGAATATCAGCGGCTCGTTGCCTTCACAAAGACGAAGAAACTTGAACCGGACGAAGAAGAGATCCTCGAACTTTCATTCGATCTGGGATACTGTGCTTCCTATGATGAAGAGGAACGATCTTTCATCCTGGAAAAAGGAGACTATCTGCTCAGAGCCGGTGATTCTTCAAATAATACTGTTCCGGTTTCAATTATCAGAAACAATCAAACGATCATTCTTTCAAAACATGATGATCTCATGCCGTGCAAAGAAGATTTCGAAGAACTTCATGCCCCAAAGAGGATAAGTGAAGATATCGCTGATCTTAAAGTACTGGATCTGGATCCTTCCTGCTTTGAAACGATCGTCTATACTTATCCTGAGATGGAGAAATGTCATGATCCGCTTGTAGAAAAGATCATGGACACGATGAGCCCTGAAGATAAAGTCGATATGGTGATCGGTGAGATCGGCCCGGGAAACGGACGTCCGACCAATTACATCTACACTCCGGGTTCGGTAGCCAGGACCAGTCAGAAATTTGTGGACCGGGGCGTCATAAATGTCAATCTGGCCGACGGTCCGGCCGGTATAAGACTGCTCAAAGAATCGGCACTGGACAAAGACGGCAACATCAAATATATCAAAGGCAATTATCCGGTCGCTGCCATGGAACTTTTTGTTGAAGAAAGACCGATCGAAAAAGATGACATACTGCTGTATCAGTATCCGACGGCCTGGCCGGTAGCTACAGCTTTAGCTCAAAGTTTCAATACCGAGCTGATCGAAAAGATCGGAAGGACCTCTTCCGAAGAAATGGTCGAATTCAATGTCACCTACTGGTTAACCCCGGGCATGAATATTCATCGGAATCCGCTGTGCGGCCGTAACTTTGAATACTATTCCGAAGATCCTTTGCTTACCGGCAAGCTCGCTGCCGCCTTGCTTAAAGGCGCCCAGTCGATCAGCGGCAATTACATCACGATCAAACACCTCGCCTGCAACAACGCTGAAGAGAACCGCACTTTCTCTGACAGTATCATCCATCAACGGGCTTTGCGTGAGATCTATCTGCGCGGATTTGAACTCGCCGTCAGAGAAGGCAAAGCTTCAGGTGCCATGACTTCCTACAACAAGATCAACGGTGTTTTTGCGCCGGACAATTATGATCTGGCCGTGAAGATCCTCAGAGATGAATGGGGTTTTGACGGTGTACTGATGACCGACTGGACCGCTACCCTTGAAGGGCACGGTGACAACGCCAAAGCCATAAAGGCCGGTCATATCATCATGCCGGGAGGACCTTATTATCGTGAAGCGATCCTGAAGGCTCTGAAAGAAGGGACGCTGAAAGAAGAGGAACTCGACATTCCTGTATCTCAGCTTCTGTATCAGATCCTTCACAGTAACGTTGCTTCAAGGATCAAAGCTGAAGATCTCCTGTAACTAAAACGATACGACAACGTATCGTTTTATTCTATTTCCTTTTTGTACTGCTCCAGAAACTTTTCCATGAACTGATGTCTTTCTTCGGCGATCTGTTTTGCGCAAGCTGTATTCATCTCATCCTTGAGCAGCAACAGTTTCTCATGAAAGTGCGCAATGGAAGAATCCAGATCTCTGCCATGGCTTCCCCCGAAGGCAAAACACCTGGCGATCCCGATCGCTCCGATCGCGTCGAGTCTGTCCGCATCCTGTACGATCATGCCCTCGATCGTCTCGGGACGTTTTCCCCTGTTTTTGGAGAAAGAGACGCTGTTGATGATATTACAGACAGCTTCGATCTTTTCCACATTCATGTTATGTGATTCCATGAAACTGCGCGCATTGTAATTGTTTTCTGTCTGAAACAGTTTATGATCATCGGCATCATGAAGCAGAGCTGCCAAAGCCACAATCTGTTTATCACATTCATCTTTATCAGCGATACGCATCGCATTGCGATAGACTCTGAAGGTGTGATCGACATCATGACCGTCGCTGTTGTTACTGAACAGCTCCTCGACATAGACCATGGCTTCTTTTATCAGTTCATCATTCATTTCTGCGGTATCCATATCTCTCCTGAATTGCCTTCGATCTGTAAATGCAGCTGTCCGTTTTCAGCTGAAACGGTCTTCCCGCTCAAGACACCGATATAAGTCCCTTCTCTGTTAAGATCGAAAGATGCCGGTTCATCGGCGTTATTGACGGTGACGATGATCTCATTACGGGAGAAGGCATATTTGGTCGTCGTCAACTGCAGTTCCTGATAATCGCCGTACCAGAGGTCTGCTTCTTCGCTGTAGATCTTTCCCAATTCGCTGATGAATCTCACATACTGATTGTCCTGTCTCTCCAGTTCTTCGAGATCAAGTTTCGGTCTGATCGAATCATCCGAATATCTTTCCTTCTTTCCTTCGATCCCATATTCTGAACCATAATACAGGGATGGGATGCCCGGCAAGGTATATAAGAGGATGTGGACCGGCATGAAATGAGCCTTGTTGTTGAGCTTGGTATAGATCCTTTCCACATCGTGATTGTCCACAAAGTTATAAAGGTGTACGCCCTGTCCCAGCCCCATCTCCCGCTGTCTTCTGATCGTATGGGCGATCTCAAAATAGTTGTGATCGTTATGTCCGCTGTAAAGAGCTTTATGCAGATGATAGTTGGTGACGGAATTCAGGGTCTTCTCATTTACCCAACGATGGTATTCGCCGTGTATCACTTCACCCATCAGCCAGAAATCTTCCTTCACTTCATTGGCCAGTGAACGCAGTTCTCTCATGAAATCAAAATTGAGCACATCGGCCGCATCCAGTCTCAGACCGTCGATATCGAATTCAGCTACCCAGAACCTGACGGTATCGAGCAGGTAGTTCCTTACTTCCGGATTGTAGAGGTTCAGTTTGACCAGGGTATTATAACCGCCCCAGTTGTCATAGGAGAAGCCGTCATTGAATTCGTTGTTGCCCCAGAAGTTGACGTTCTGATACCAGTCTTTCTTCCAGGAATTCTCCCTATACTGCTGGATGTCTTTAAACGCAAAGAAATCTCTTCCCGTATGATTGAAGACGCCGTCCAGGATGACTCTGATACCTTTTTCGTGACATCTTCTGACGAAATCTTTCAGATCATCGTTCGTCCCCAGTCTTCTGTCCAGCATCCGATAATCAGTCGTATCATAACCGTGAGTGGCCGACTCAAAAAGCGGTCCGATGTACAGACCGTTGCAGCCGATCTTCTTTATATGATCGATCCAGGGGATCAGGGTATTGAGACGGTGGACCGTCTCGCCGTAATCATTATTGAAAGGTGCACCCGTCAGTCCCAGAGGATAGATGTGATAAAACACTGCTTCTTCATACCAGGCCATATTCAATCTCCCATAAACTGTTTATTGATAAACTTCATCCATTTTTCTGAAGGTCTTAAAGAAGATCTTCGTCAGTCCTTCTCTGTCGACATTCAGTAAGACTCTCTTTGGATCTTTACAAGGTTCGATATAAGTCGGACCGCGGTCATCGCAGACCGTCATGCCTCTGGTGTAGACTCCGTCAGTCTCGATATCGACTCTCATATCCTTATATTCAAACAACTCCGGAGCCAGCAGGTAGATGACCGGTGTCAGGTCGTAGACTGCCGTTCTGTCCCAGCCGTTATTGATCGCATAGCGGGAATAGAACTTGAGGATATCATAAGCAAGTCTGCTGACCTTGCCGCCGTCTTTTAGAGTCTCCTGTTCACTAAGCAGGATACCTCCGGAGTAGCAGGCTTCCATCGTTGCCAATACCAGATGGACTTTACTGTCAAAGACGATCTTGGCGGCATCAGGATCCGCAAACATATTGAACTCACTTTTTGCCAGCATGTTTCCTGAAGCATAGCTGCCGGCCATCATAACGATCTCTTCGATCTTTTCTTTCACTTCCGGGAAGGTCTTGAGCAGGACCGCGATATTGGTTAGAGGCCCCATCGTCACGATCGTCGTCTTCTCGGGATCTTCCATGATCAGATCTCTTAAGAAGATGATCGCGTGTCTGCTGTCGGCTTGTCTTTCTGATTCAGGATAATTCAGACAGCCATCGAGTCCGGTCTCGCCATGGAACTTGGCAGCCGAATAGAATTCTCTGCACAATGGTGAACCATAGCCCTGAGCGACCGGTATATCGACTCCCAGATAATCGATGATCTTGAGGATATTCTTCGTGACATTTTCGACTGCAGCATTCCCTGCAACGGTCGTAAAACCTTTGATCTTCAGTCTGTCGCTGTTTCCCAGTGCTACCAGAAAAGCGATGACGTCATCGTGACCGGGATCACCGTCCATTATGATATTGCGCATAGTGTAACCTCCCACTCTTTCTATTATAAAAACATCGTCCTGATGAGGACAATGTTATACATATTCGCGGTTGCGGATATCGATCCTGACTCTTAAGATCGCCTTGAAGACGACCATGATCTCCATACGTCCCAGGAACATGCCGACGATGGCCGTCCAGAGGATGACCTTGCTGGCATCATAGGAAGTTATGCCAACGGAAAGACCGACGGTCGAGATCGCTGAAGAGAATTCAAACATCGCATCCTGCAGATTGTAGCCGTAAAGCGTAAAGATCAGTGAACCGAAAAGGAAGAGGATGAGATAGAAAAGGATGTAGCTTGATGTCGCTCTGATCTCATCATCCTTGAGTTCATATTTCTCACCGATCCTGTAGATATGATGGGTCGTGATGACTCTGGCATTCAGGATCGATTCCTTGATGGAATAATAGATGCCCTTGAGCACGACGATGACACGGTACTGTTTGATACCGCCACCGGTCGATTCCTGGTCTCCTCCCACCAGCATCATTAATATCATGACTGTCACAAAACCCGGAGGCAATAGTGACATGTCTTTGACCGAGACGAAGCCCGTGGTCGTCAGACAGGTGACGAACTGGAAGACGGAGATCCTTAAGCTCTCCCAGAAATTGTCTGTATAGGAATTCACCAGCAGGTTGTGCGTCATGATGGTCACAAAGACGACGAACAGGAAGATGAAGAGCTTCGTCTCACAGTGATTGAAATAACGTCTGAACTTTCTTCTGAAGAAATTCAGGTGCAGCATGAAGTTGGTCTGACCCAGGATCATCAGGATGATCGTGACGATCTCGATCGGTAATGAATGGTAGCCGTAGATACTTTCACCGATGACTGAGAATCCTCCGGTCGATAAAGCGGCGATGGCCGTATTGATTGCATCGAAGACTTTCATGCCGAAAGCGATGTAAGCCAGTGTACCGAAAAGGATATAGCAGGAATAAAACGACAGTATCAGACGGGCCGAATTTTTCAGATTTGGCATCAGTCTGTCGTTGTGTCCTTCCGCGTTATAAAGATTTAAGCCATACTTATCAGAGAAAGCCGAAGTGATGATCAGCACGAAACCGACACCGCCGACAAACAGTGTGATACTTCTGAACATCAGGAAGATGTGTGGTGTGTGATCGACATCGACGACGGACAGTCCGGTCGTGGAATAACCGCTGGTCATTTCAAAACAGGCCTGGGTGAAATTATAATCTCCCTTCAGCATCCACGGTACAGTGGAGATCAGGATCGCCAGGATCCAGATCATCACCAGCAGCAGAGAATCATAGTTCTTTTCCAGTTTCATGATCCTGGTGTTTCTGAACAGCTGGTGCAGAAGCAGTCCGGCCACGATCGATACGATCCCGGGGATGATGAAACAGGAGGCATAATTTATCTCTTCAGGATAAAAAGGCAGCACCAGTAAAGGCAGCAGCTGAATGAAGCCGATCATCATCACAAAGATCGAAAGATAAAAGAAGACCAGACGGTAATAATCCCTTTTCATTTTTATTTTTTCCTCTGGAAAATGTCGATGACTTTATCTTTGTTGTCGACAGTCGTGACGATGAGGACTTTATCACCGGCACAGATCGTGGTCTGTCCGTTAGGGATCATGGTCTTGCCGTTATGAATGACGGAACTGACGGAACCGATACTGGAGATATCGATGTCTTTTAAAGTCTTTCCTTCGACATCAAGATCAGATGTGATCTTCAGTTCAACGATGAAGATCTGTTCATCTTCGATGGAAAGGGCGTTGATCATGTTTTCAATGGAAGTGAGGTTGCGGATCTGCTCACCGATCAGATATGTCGAACAGACGACGATATCGACGCCAAGCTCCTTGAAGATATGGACATTCTTCGGGTTGGTGACGGTCGCGATACAACGCTTTGCCCCCAGAAGCATCCTCGCTGTCTTGCAGGCGACGTAGTTCTTGTAGTCATCTTCTGAAAGAGCCAGGAACAGATCACAGTTCTCAGCGTTGGCTTCCCGAAGATCTGATTCTCTCGTACATCTGCCTCTGACCACCGGCATGTCGTTGTTTAAAGAAAGATAGTGACAGGTATCAGGATCTTCATTGATGACGACGAGGTCATTGCCACCGGTCTTGAAAAGACGGATCAGATAATCGGCTTCATGGAGACCGTCTGCGATTACGACTTTCATTATTTGCTTTCTCCTTCCCGCTGTTTTTCAAAACTGTCCAGCGAAAGATCGAACGGACAGATGCAGTTGACCCGCTCTTCAACAAGACTTCTCTTCCTTGAGTCTTTCAGTTTGATGTAGATGTCCTTCACATTATAAAGACTGCAGCACACGTCAGCGATGAAGATGTTGACGTTGTCGTCATCCGTGACTGCGATGACGCGGTCAGCCGTAGCGATACCGTTCTTCTCCAGGAATTCAAGATCAGTCGCATCTCCGGATTCCACAAATCCGCTGTAATCCTGCAGCTTATTGAATTTATCTTTGTTCTTGTCGATGATTACGACATTGGCCAGGTTGTTCAATGAACGGGCGATCGTTCCGCCCAGTCGGCCTGCCCCGATGATGATCGTGTTATTGCTTCGCATATATTTACTCCCGGATCGTCAAAGACCGATCTCTGTTCATATCCCTATATAGAAAAGAGATACATTAATATTCTAGTGAAAAACGGTTAAAAAATACAGTATTTTTAAAAGGCCCGATCTTTTTTGATCGGACCCTCATCTTCAGACTGATATCCTGTCTCTATTCGACAGAGTTGACCATATCGAGGACAGATTCTTTGATCTTGCTGTTGACTTCCAGAGCCTTTTCTCTTGAATCCTGTTTCGTGTAGAAATAGAATTTGATCTTCGGTTCTGTTCCGCTCGGTCTGACCGCAAACCAGCTGCCGTCTTCAAGGTAGAATCTTAAGACATTGGAAGCCGGGATATCCTCATATCCGTCCTTGTAGTCGATGACCTTTTCGACCTTGATACCGGCGACTTCGGTCGGCAGATTGTCTCTGACATGGCTCATCATCCTCTTGATGCGCTGAGCGCCCGGGATGCCTTCTAGGATCAGGTTCGGTTCATCTTCAGCATAGTATCCGTACTTCTCGTAGAGTTCCTGCAGGACATTGAATAAGGTCTTGCCCTGCTTGCGGTAATAGGCTGCCGCTTCCGTCACCAGCATACCTGCTGAGATGCCGTCCTTGTCTCTGATCGCCGGAGATGCGGCATAGCCGACTGACTCTTCATAGCCGAAGAGATAAGTGTAATTGTTCTGGGTCAGGAAAGGGATACGTCCGCAGATGTTCTTGAAACCGGTCAGAGCTTCAAACATCTTTACTCCGTAAGCCTTGGCGATCTCTGTAGACATCGTGGAGGTGACGATCGATTTGACCATTGCACCGTTTGTCGGTAAAGTACCGGCGGTCTTTCTTCCTTCCAGGATGTAGTTGACCAGCAGATATCCGGTCTGGTTGCCGTTGAGCGGTACATATTCACCTTCATCGTTCCTGAGCTCGATCGCAAAGCGGTCCGCATCCGGGTCGGTCGCCATCAGCAGTTCTGCACCGACCTTCTTGCCCAGTTCTTCCGCCAGCTTGAAGGCTTTCGGATCTTCCGGGTTAGGATAACCGACGGTCGTGAAATCAGGATCAGGATCCTTCTGTTCCGGAACGATATGCCAGTTGCGGAAACCTCGCTGTTCCATCATGGCCGAGAAAGGCATCGTACCACAGCCATTGAGCGGTGTATAGACCAGCGGGATGTCCAGATCGATCTCATCACCGGAATGGATAGCCAGCGATTTGACGTGGTCGATGTATTCCTGATCGTATTTCTCATCAAGGATGATGATCATTCCCCTCTTCAGCTGTTGCTCAAAGTCGGCTTTCTCAACACTGAACGGGTCGATCTTCTCGATCTCTTCCAGCATGCCGTCAGCGACAAGGCTCGAGACCTGACAACCGTCTTCCCAGTATGCTTTATAGCCGTTGTAGTCTTTAGGGTTATGTGAAGCGGTGATGTTGATACCGGCCTGGGTGCCGAGTCTTCCGACCATGAAAGCCAGTTCCGGCGTCGCTCTCAGATCCTTGAAGATATAGGTCTTGATGTTGTTGTTGGCCAGGATAGCCGCTGTGTGTAAGCAGAACTCTCTGGACATATGACGGCAGTCATGAGCGATGACGACGCCTTTGTTCATAGCTTCCTCTCCAAACATCTTGATATAGTTGGCAATACCCTGTGTAGCTCTGCCGACCATGTAGTAGTTCATACAGTTGGTGCCGGCCTTGACCTTGCCTCTTAATCCGGCTGTACCGAAAGTGATATCCTGATAGAATCGTTCCTCTATCTCCCTTTCATCATCACTGATACTCAAAAGATCAGCAAATAGCGGATCGTTCCTGTCCAGTTTCAGCAGCCATTCGTTGTATTTATCCTGTGCGTTCATTGATTATCCTTCTTTCTCTATCTTGCTATACATTAAAACGTTATTTCTCTAGGTGCTTCCGTAAAGGAACTGAAGACTGCTTTCGCATCTTCGAAATAAAGCACGATCGTGTTGTCATCGTTCTCATCGTACATTCCTCTTAAAGTCGGATTCTTGTCCAGCATATCTTTCTTGGCCTCTACACGATCATCAGGGATCAGTTTGCCTGAAAGTCTCAGCCATCTGCCGTCCTTGAAGCAGCAGATCTCCGCCTGCGGGTTCTTCAGAAGCTGCTTGTAACAGTCCTTCTTCTTCCCGGTCTGGATATACAGTTTTCCTTCAAAGATCTCAGCTGTGCCGAAAGGTCTGACCTTTGGAACATCGCCTTCTGTTGTAGCCAGATAGTAAACTCCGCATTCTTTCAGAAATTCCCAGACTTCATTCATCTTCCTTCCTCCTAGGCACTCAGGGTGTCTTCTTTCTGTCTTTTCAGATATTCTTTAAAGAGTTTCGTCATATTCTCCACATAATCAAAAGCTTCTTCTTCGAGAAACTTCCCCAGCAACTCATCTATCTCGTCTTTTTCCATGCCGCCGGCTTCCAGTTTCTCACTGATCGTTTCAAACGCTGATTTCATAAAAAGTTCTCCTGCTTATATTATAAAAGAGAAGACCGTTTTTGGTCTTCTCTTTTCTTCTAATCTCTGATCATTATGAAGTCGCCGATATAATCCTCTGCCGTATATAACGAACCGATGATATATTCGACATTGTTGTAGAAGTAGTAGACAAGGATGTCCATGTTCACACCATTGCCGGTCAGCGTCAGACCGCTGTCCTGGTTCCATCCGCCTTCAAACGCTTCATAACCGACTTCCTCATCGCTCTCCGGATAAACTTCGCCGTTATAGTTCATCAGCTGCGGATGAAGCAGGATCGAGAAGTTTTCACCCTGATCGTCCAGATACAGTTCTGCCAGACCGATCTCATCCATATAAGCACCGTTCTCGACTTCTTCCCTGATACGGATCTCATATTTCCAGATACCGTCCATATATTTGACCTTCGGATAGACGATGTTGTCCGGTAATCCGCTGACTAACAGATCATCATAGAACGCAAAATCTTCAAAGGTCGGATTGCCATTGGCGGCAGCCAGGCCTTTTTCACTGTTACGCTCTTCGATCTCGATGCCCTCGACATCAGCTTTATCCTTATTCAGACTTCTGCCTCTTTGACCGACATCCTCGATCACATCGACGGCCAGCTTTTGACTGTCATCGGCTTTCGCACATCCCGTCAGCATCATCAGCGCGATCATCGCTACGATCCAGAAGATCTTTCTCATCTTTTCTTTTTTCACTTCATTACTCCTTTCCATGAAAAAATCATATTTTGATTGTTTTTTGATATGCATTTATCTGCGATATCAAATTATCACATCTGTCTTTTATTCACAATAGCGTCAATTGTTTTTTATCTTTAAATAAAGGATAATGAAACTGCGATAAGAAACACTTCTGTTTGTATTGAACAGATAATCTACGGAGGTTTAACGGATGGCAGAAAAAGTATTCATCAGCTATTCGCATCAGGACAGCAGCTGCGCTCACGGTATTGCGCGCTATCTTACCCGTCACGGCTGTGACGTGTGGATTGATTCCGACAAACTTGCGCTCGGTACGAGCTGGTCCAGCGATATCGAAGAAGCTCTGAACAGCGCTGATGTGGTCGTTGCGATCCTTTCAGCTTCCTCGCTACGCCGTGTCGAAGTCCTGCGTGAGATCGGTCTCGCCCTGAAAAGGATGAGAAAAGAGGGCGCCGAGAATTTCCGTCTTTTTTTCGTCGTCATCGGTCAGATCCACCGCTCCTGGTTCAGAGACAAGATCAGCTCTCAGGGTATCGTCGACTATCTTTCCCGTTATCAGTACATCGGGCTTAGTGCCTATGGCGAAGTCACGATCGATGCGATGAAACAGCTGCTCAATGCGATCAGAAAGAACGGCATCGAAGAAAACGAGACCGAGATCAAGGAAGACGGCAGCGGCGATGATACATTCATCAACCAGAACTCCGTACCGGAGAAGGCTTTCGACAATATCGGCAACAATATCTACTACAAGACCTATCCGGCCGATCTGAGCTCTTCCTGTTTCTATCCTTTCGCTTTAGACAACCAGTGGATCTCCGAAGAGCTGTATGATCCGGACAGCGAACTCTTCAATAAATTCGAAGCGAACGGCTTCGCTGATCCCGATGTGGAGAAATACATCACCGATTACCGAAAGAGGAATTTCCTGCTTTCTTTCTTCCATGCGAAGCAGGTCATCATCAAACGCAATTCACTGATCTATTCTTCATATTTCCGGGATGTGATCACGGATAAAAACGGCGAAAGAGAAGCCTTCAGAAAACTTCTGGCCAACGGCAGTATCGTCGTCTTCCTTTACGGACGCAGCGAATTCACACCGTTCATCCATAACAATACCGATCCTGCAGACAAGGAAGTCATCGATGCCTGGAATCAGATCTGTTCAGAGACGTCCGTCTACTGCATCAGAGAAAACTGGTCGGCCCAGGTCGATCATCACAGCGTCGAATTCCTGCGCTTCTGTTCCAATATGGCCATCGACCGCGACAACAACGTCCTGCTGGCTACAAATATGCATCTTGACGAATCAAAGATCGACGATTTCCTGATCACGCTCAAGACGATCTCCATGCAGGCATTCTGTCAGACACACATGAACGGCACGGAAGGTCACGGCAAAGTCGATGCCTACAGCCGTACGATGTTCTACAAGAACTACATCGTCAGGAACTATGACACCGACGGCAAAGATCCGGTCTACTACTGTCTCTATGATCCGGGCAAACCGTTCCATCATCAGCTGAAACGTCTGATCGACATCTATTACAACTCGATCTTCACCAACTGTTTCCAGTGCAAGGCCCTGCTTCCTGATGACGTAAGACCGGAGAACTTCTTCCTCAACTACCTTTATCTCAATCACGGAGAGAAGGAAGTCAGTATCGAGGAACTGCAGTATGCCTTCTCGGAATTCTTTGAGAACTGTGAGATCCTCGATGAGATCGAAGCCATGGGCGACATCCTCTATCTGAAGAACTGGGATCTGCAGAAAGTCGTGGAACTGCGCAAGAAAGAAGACTGGGCCGAATATGTGGAACTGCTCGAAATGATCAGCCGCCGCTCCAATAACTGGAAAGTCGACTTCAACGAACTGGAACTGCTGATGCAGCGCTTCCTGAAATGTTTCGACAATTCTGACAGCAAGCCTTTAGACAAAAACGACATAGCCTATACCTTCAGAGTCTGTATCGGCTCCAAGGTCCTGGATATCGTCAAGACCCTCAAGGTCGGCAAAATCAAAGAATATGGCGGTGCTTTCTCCGAGAATCAGCAGGCTCCGCTCAAAGTCCAGTTCTGTATCGGTGATCTCACCAGAGAAGACCGTGATGAACTCATTGCCCTGCCGGTCATCCTGTTCGACGGTATGATCGATACCAACGACGCAGCTTCGTTCTTCAATTCACTGAAAGAATTCATCGCCCGTCAGTTTGATTTCGTAAAAGTAAGTTAAAAAGAAAAGATCGTTTCATTCATTGAACTGAACCCCAAATATTGGACACACCAATAGGAGGGGTTTTTTATGAAATTGAGTGAAGAAGACAAAAGGGAAATCATCAGACTGAACAGAGAAGTAGGCGTACCTAAATCAGAACTGGCCAGAATTTACAATGTCG
>JAFRKA010000015.1 GCA_017432005.1 Erysipelotrichaceae bacterium | reverse complement strand
ATTCCTTAGAGTAGTAAAACTCTTGAACGCTTCTATTTCTTCTTTGTTCAGTTTAAATCTAGCAAAATTCCTTAGAGTAGTAAAACTGGACGGGAACAAAGGAAGAATATCAATCGGTTTAAATCTAGCAAAATTCCTTAGAGTAGTAAAACGTGTTCGTAGGTATATCCGTCACAGAATAAGTTTAAATCTAGCAAAATTCCTTAGAGTAGTAAAACGGAACAGTGTTGAGTAGTATTCTTCCACGCGTTTAAATCTAGCAAAATTCCTTAGAGTAGTAAAACGAACCGGTTAAGGGAAGTGAATATGCAATGGTTTAAATCTAGCAAAATTCCTTAGAGTAGTAAAACTGAACGCGGATAGATCTCATAAAAGACCGCGTTTAAATCTAGCAAAATTCCTTAGAGTAGTAAAACCTCAAATTTATAATAACATATTCAATTATGAGCTACAGTTGTACAGTATCTTTTAAGTACACAGATAATAATTTTCTTTTATACTCTTCTAAATTATAATAATTTGTCATTTCTACCATCCTTTCATAAATTTTTTCGTCATTTTCAAAATCAATTCCATCAATAAATAGCTTATTCCCTAAATCTTTGATTTCTGTTTTCATGAAGTATACTAGTACAATGATCTCATCTTTATATGATTCAATATATGAACGAATTGTTTCTGATAAAAATAATACTTCAACGATTACAATAGTTCTTTTTGATTTGCTAACGGATCTTCTAATCAGATCAAGTTGAATAATAATAATTTCATCATAAGATAAATCTATGCTGTTTGATCTCAATCCATCCTTTAAAATATTGAGTGAGAACATTTTTGAAATAGACTTTTGATTAATGCCTGTTTTTTCAAAACAATATTGATCATCACTCATTAAAGAGGAAAGCAAATTCATCATTGAATCAATTTGCAATACTTCATCAGAATACTCATTATTGATAAGAATACTTATAAGATATCGCAAGGAGAGGGAGTTGGACCCCATTTTTAGGTCGTTCTCCAAATCAAAATTGCCAGTAATATATAGTATTTCGTCGTTTTTTGATATTTGTTCATCGTTAATCAGGATTGTGCATTCATTGCAACTACTCTCTCGATACTCTGATACATCTATCTTATGAGTAATACTATATATAGGACGATTGAAAACCCAATACTCTTGATTGTTTGAAAAAGAAACGTATTTATAATGATTAACAAGAATCTCTCTATTTGTTTCTCCATATATGAATTTGATCTTAATCATAATATTATCATCGGATTTGGAGCAGAAAACGTTTCCTGTCTACTCATTCCGCCAACAATGATTTCAATATTTTCATACTGACGTTCAGTAATCATCATGATTCGGATTTGTCCCTGCTTTGGAACATACCTTTTCAAAACATCAATATGCTTTACGCACGAATCTCTGTTATTGAAAGATTTAATATAAATAGAATATTGCATCATGCAATAACCATTCTCCACAAGCCATTTTCTAAACTTGTTATAAATTCGTATTTCGTTTTTTGAAACCATCGGAAGATCAAATAATACAAGCAATCTCATAAAATTATAGATCATGTATCTCAGATAGCTCAGGAGAACAAAATAGAGATATATCGTTTTGATCAAAACAACGAATAATAGATTCCAAATACATTTCGATTGTATTGTTAATCAAGAATAACTGGCCATTCATTCTGATTTTCACATCAGTCAGTCTTATCAAAGCCTCACGATCATTCTTTTCAAGCAATTCTTTATTAATCAAATTATTGAATACCCAGTTGTCTACCAATGGACGATATACTTCTATTAAATCATCTGAAAGGTTAAAGAAATTTGATTGATTGTGATGAAAAAGACCAAAATTTGGAAGTAACCCCTTTGATACTACTGTGGAAGTTATTAAGGATCGAAATACCGCATATCCATAATTTAATCCAGCATTAATAATATCGTCATCAAATCTGTTAAAATTAGGGCCAAACAGTTCTCTGAAATACATTTTTGCAGATAATCCTTCTCTGTTTGTAACATCTCCAGGCATAACTTCATTTTTATAAGATATTAATTTCTCAATGACTTGAATACTTTTTCCATTACGTTTTAATATTTCTATTTGTGATTGAACTTTTGCCATTACGATTAATCTGTGGATGAGTTTTTTCATGTTATCGTCCCATGATATTTGTTTATGCATCATTCCACTGCTTGCATAATATCCATTTAATGGAATTATTTGATTTTGTGGCATATGAGTCATATCACATACGACTACAGAAACATTGCTTTTCGTAAGTTCATTTATCAATCGTGTACTTAAAGTTGTTTTATAGTTGTCAATAATCAGAAATTTCAGATCACTTATCAAGAATTGTAATTCACCTTTGTCAGTTTCAACAACAACATTATCCAAATATAATTTCAGTTTTTCTGAATCTCTGATATAAAGAGTCCTGTATCCCATGTACAAAAAAAGGAGCCCGAAGACTCCGATTTCGGCATAAAGCCTTGTTTTACTAGGTTCTAATAAACTTTGCTAGATTTAAATTAGAACAATTTCATTATAAATTACAAGAATTCTAATTTCAATACGGAATCTTTTATTTCAGTAATAGTGCCTAAAGTATCTGCAGACATTTTTCGTATTTTCTCTATTGATTTGCCTATTGTCATGGTTATCCTTTTATCGCTCTTCTGATTGATCATTTTACACTCTATAACATTTGTGCTGTCGTTATTTGTTCCGATAAACAGATACATTTCAGGCTTTTCTGCTTTTTTTGTAATTTCAATTAATTCGTTATGGTGCATTGAAAACTGATATTGCGCTTCATTAGAAATCCCTTTGCCAATTTTCTTTTTTTGATATACTTCTTTATCAATACAATTCTTTTCTTTTTCGTTATTGTATCTTACATCTGAATATCTAATCGTAACAAATTTAAATATACCATTTGGTTCTTGATAGAAATCTGTTCGATAAGCAGAGATCTGTTGTAAAACAACTTTTTTGTTCTTTGTTTTATAGTTTTTTGAAATATCAATATGCGAACCCAATTTCCCATCAGTAAACTTTACTGATTTTACAATGGGACCATCTCCATGTTTGGAGAATTTTCGGATATACTCTCCTGTTTCTTCATGGTATTCATAAAATGGATTAAACTTAATATCGATCTTGCCATTTTTATGAGAAACCAATTTTTGATCTCCTTTATGCAATTCATAATAGTGATTTACAACATCTTTTAAAACAGCCATTGTTTGAGGATCATTACGACCAATCAGATATTTTTTTTCGGCTTCGTTATTGATTATGTCGTTTGCTAGAGCAAAATGTTTCTTGTCATAGATATCTTTATACTTTCTGATAACAATATCACCTTCTCCATAATTCCTAGTACTATAAATCGTTTGATCAGAAACACTTCGATTTGGCTTGGTATCAATCATATGCGAAAATCTAGTAACTGTATAATCTTTAATCTTCTTTATGAATATCATATCTTCCTGATTTACAAGATCGTCTGTTATGTTATCTACTATTTCTCCGGTTTGATTATTGAATTTAATACCATCGTACGTTATATCAATTTTATTAAAGAGATTACGATATAAAGACATTTTCTTGATAGATGCTACTAAAATAGCATCTATAGCATGATGAGAATAATCCTTATCCCTATCTTTTTCGATATCCAAGAGTTTTCTAAAGCGGTTCGTAGCGAATCCTTTTACAGTATGAACTGTAGTCCCGATGTTATTATCGCGAAAATAATCTTGTAAGGTATTCAGCAAAAGCCTATTTGCGTAAGAAGTATCAACAAGATTCCTTGCGATGAAATCTTTCATGTTTTCATACTTGTTAATGTTCTTTTCATATAAATAATTCTCATACTTCTTTCTACTAATTTTATGATTAGAATACAACAAACGAACATAGGCTTTATATTGTTCAATACTTCCATTAGTGAATCTATGTGCATTGAAAGCCATTATAGGAGACAGATTTCCTTTTTCTTGATTTTCTTTTCTTGTTGTAAGTGTTTTATTATTTATCGAGTCATCAAGAGAAATTGAAATAGGAATTATATGATCAACTTCATAGGCATTTGGATCTGTGATTAGCAGATGAAGATTGATTGGTTCTTGCCCATATCCGGTTTTTCCTTCCTGTTCTTCATATAAAAGGATCTTTTCTCTAAGTTTTCCATTTATTTTTATATTCGGATATGCTTCCAATCTTTCTGAAACGATCTTATTCCTGTTTTCATAGTACTTTTGTGTTTCATTAATTCTTTTTTTAGCATCCGCAGAATTTTTGTCTCTGGTTGTTTCAATAACTATAGAATCAAATTCTCCATATTTTTTTCTTGCGGCGTTGATTACTTTAACAGCTTGTTTATATGATCTTAATGCAACTGGCGAAAGAACCGCATTTTCATTAATAGCTATTTTCAACCTACCTTTTTGCAATCCACTTGTTTTGTTAAACTCAAACTTATTAGATAAACTCATAATCTGCATCTGATTCATCTGAGTTTCCATGAGTTCATCATTAAGAATTTTGATTGCTTTTAAAGATAACGAATGATACGCTGTAAATTTAGTCTGCATAGCTAATGCATCAATTAAACCTTCATTATCCAACAGCACCCTTAAATCATTTCGCCTTTCATCAATTATTTTTGTTTTTGTCAGGATAACCGCAATTTTATCCATTAAATCAAAATTCTTGATATTTATTTCGCAGCCATGCTCTTCAAATAGTTTTTTAAAAATCCTATAGCCTGGCATTTCGGTGATTAATGGCTCTTGATTCTTATTGCTTCTAAATCCTTCAATATTCATTAAATCAGTATCAATTAAACCTGCTATTTTTTTAGGTGTAATTCCCCCATTTGCTAATGCCGCATATACAATACTTTTTTTCGTATTAATATCCAATTTTTCATCATCAATACGGAGATTGTTCAAATCATTCAAAAGATTAAATAACTCTGCGGATGGAGCCATTTTTGGTGCTCTTAATTCATCAGGAAACAAGAAACAATGGCCGGTCATTTTTTCTATCATTCCCACTTTAACTTTTCCATCTTTATCGTAGATTTTTCCATATGGAGTCTGTGATTTAAAACTTCCTGGCCCATCATTAAAATGCCTTCTTCTAGTTACTATATTTATGATCTTATTTGAAATATCTTCTGGGATTTGCTGGGTTTCTAATATCTTTTCCAATTCTTTCCGATAATCGGAAGTTCTGAAATTGTTATTTAATCCCCTTATCTTTTCTCCATTTACTAACCTGTCTAATTGAATCTCACAAACATATTTGCCACTTTTTATCAATTCATCATTCTTTGCAAGATTATACTTTGTACTCTGTTCATCTTTTGATTCTTTTTCTTCTGAAACAACATCTAACGAACTACCTCTATGTTTGCAAATATGGAAAACTGCACAGTTTAATTCTTCCAATGAAAGCTTTTCTGTAAGCCCTTTTTTTCTACATTCATATGGATTCAATTCGTTTTTGATTTCTTTAAACAAATGATTTTCTTTTAAAAACTTTGATAGATCTTCTTTTCTAGTTACTCTTCTTCTTTTTACTCTTCTTGAACTTCTAAAGTTTCTTCTTCCCTCATTGTTCGTTTTATCAGCTTCCGGAAACAAACGAACTCCAGCATCGACAATTGTGTTACTATCAGTATCAATTATTCCCCATCCGACAGACGTAATACCCTGATCTATTCCAAGTATTTTTCCCATTTATTATCCCTTTCGTTTTTTATATTTTACCATTTTCCGTTATCTATAACGTTTTCAACTCTTCAGTATCTGCTGCATCTATTTTGTTGTTTATTGTTTTAATCATTAACCATAATAATGCGAACTTTGGTACTAACGTGTACATAGTGTTGTTCAGAAAACATTCAGGCCTACTAATCCGTAAAATTTATGCTTCATTCATGATTGATCATTCCTCCAATCTTGCTATAAGAAGATCTTCTGTAATAAACTTCACAGTACACATCGTTTCTTCCTTGATAATGTCATAGAGTCTACCTGCAGAGTATGTACCTCTGGCAACAGAATGTACACTGTTTGCTACATAACCACATTTATAATTCTTAATAGTATAGACAGTTATTGCTTCATCATCATAAGGATTGTCATGATCTTTCCTGAGAATCAATTCTTCTCCTATACGAAATCTTGTATAACCAGCACATTCATCAAGATTATTGATCGTTAAATACACTTCTTCCATACCGTATAAACCTCATAGTTATATAGTAAACAATGATATATGCAAATATCGTGACAGTAATGATACTATTTACTTAACAAGATACAGAGGATTAATAAAATGAAGGAACGGATGCAGAGCCTGCTTTACCTGTTAGAAATACTCACTAAGTATTCTGATGAAGATCATATTCTCAATGCCAGAGAGATTCAGGATCATTTATTGAATGAATATAATTGTACAGTAGACAGAAGAACACTGTATACACAGATCTCCAGATTAAAAGAAATGGGCTACGAGATCAGTTCTTTTGAGGATAACGGTAAAGGCTGTTATTTGGTAGAAAGACAGTTTGAAAAAGGAGAAATTCTTCTTCTCTGCAACGCAATTCACTCATCTCATTTCATA
Organism: Erysipelotrichaceae bacterium; assembly: GCA_017432005.1. Taxonomy (GTDB): domain Bacteria; phylum Bacillota_I; class Bacilli_A; order Erysipelotrichales; family Erysipelotrichaceae; genus Colivicinus. The sequence goes on along the minus strand of JAFRKA010000015.1, from coordinate 196,593 downwards.
TCTTCAAAACAATCCGATGATCTAATAAAGAAACTGCTAAAGACTCAGAGTAAATATGACCAAGCTGAATACAGAGACAGGGTATATATGGCAAATCCTTTAAAAGCTTCAAACAAACAACTTCTCTATAATATCGAAATAGTATCAGAAGCAATAAAGGATAACATGCAACTTTCTTTCACCTATATGAGGTATGATACAAAAAAACAACTTGTCCCTAGAAGACCTGAACCATATATAATAGAACCTCGATATATTGTCTATCAGGATTCAAGAGCCTATGTTGTAGTGACCAGTGAAAATCATGACGGTTTCATCCATTACAGGATCGACAGAATGAAAGATCCTAAGATTATGGATAAAGAAGTTAAAAAACTTCCTAAGACAGTTGACCCTTATGAATATGCGAAAAACAAGTTATTCATGTATACAGGAGATACTGAAACTGTCACTTTCAGATGTAAGGAAAGTATAATTGATCAGATGATAGATATATTCGGACCCGAAATAAGCATTATTCCAAATAAAGATGGCTATTTTCTTATGAATATCAAAACCAATAAGACAGGTGCAAAATATCTTGCACAACAATTCATGGATTATATAACAATAATAGAACCGGAAGGATACAGAAAAGATTTTCTGAATAATTTGAAGGAATCAATCAAAAGATATAAGGATTAGATTTATATTTTAATAAACAGAACTGTATTCAAATAGTGTAATAGTTTTGCTATGAACTAGATAAAAGACTGTTCAGGAGAACTGTTCTTATTCCTGACTAAAATGTTATACAAATAGGGGTGTTTTATTTTTTAATCGGCTATTACGCGATGCTTAGTTAAAAATACTTGATTAGAATAATTATGAGTTCAAATCAATTGTCTTTCACTTCATAGTAAAATATTTAATTAGTTAGTTAGAAAACAGTCTTCGTGTCGTATGCATATTAATAATCAGGCAATTTGAAATCAAAATAAATATCTTCAGAAGCCTCAATTTCCATTTTTACATGGAAAAGATATGCTCCATTTTCTTTCTTTGAATTAGGAACAAAACACATTTTGCCAGACCCAATATATGTCAGTGGTAGAGTTATACCATTTTCTTTTTCAACTTTACGAACAAATATATGCATTCTTTCACTATTCTTAAGTGCATTAAGATCTTTATCTTTTATATTAGCCTCTGTTTCCCATTGAAAAGTCTTGTTGTCTATATATCCATCACTATATCTTAGGTTATCAATTGTTTGTTCTTCTTTTATTACATTTACAAAAGCATAAGCTGTTCTGCCATATATTTTTGTTCCCTTCATAATATCGCGCGGATTTTTTAATAACAATTGCTGAATTTGTTCTTTGCGATATTGACCCCATATTAAAAACGGTTCTCCATCTTTTAAATCAAAAAAATCTATATCGAATTTGCCTAAGCCATATTCAAGCAAATCTTTCATATATAAATCAAATTCAACATTTAAGCTTATATCGTTTAGTAATATGGAATCATCATCTCGAACGAAAAATCCGAATTCAATCATATATTGTATTGCATGATCAAAAGCTTCATCTAAATAGTAAATAGTATTAGTTTTGACATAATTCCTTAATATATTTACCTGTTCTTTACCTGCAGAAAGAATTAAGCGCTGAATTATAAGATATTCATAAGGTCTCACAATAGGAAGCATATCAGAAACATAATTTATAAATTGTACTTGGCGTTCAGAAAAGGAAGGAAGGTCATTTTCATGAATTGCTTTTAAAAAACCATAATATGATCTATTCTTCTTAGTATTTATTTTTGATTGTAAAAATCTAATAAGATCAGGAGCGAAATCGTTATTAAGATAATCCACGTGTGCAGGGTACGATTCAGATCCAATATATTTTTTGAAATTATAATAATCAGTTTCTAAATACTGTTGTGTATTGAAATTAACTTTATCGATATATGCTAAGATTTCTTTTTTACTGAGATCATCAATATGTATCTCAACGCCATAATCATTCAAACCTATACTTTGAAAATCATCTTGAATCAGATTCGAAACAAGTCGTTTTTCAAGAACAAAATTATCAGATAGACTTCCTAATGCAAAAGCAATTTGAACACTTCTCTTATAATCATTGCCGATGAAGTCTAGCACAGTTACATATTTCTTATCCTCATATTTTCTTAATCCTCTTCCAAGCTGCTGAATGAAAACCGTTTGTGAGTCTGTCGGTCTTAAAAAAAGAACCATATTAACTCCAGGAATATCAACACCCTCGTTTAGTATATCAACAGTAAATAATATTTCTAGTTTATCATTCTCACTTTGTAAATCGTTATAAGCACGTATTCTTTCTCCAACCGAGTTTCTACCAGTTAGGCATCTTGTATTATAGTATTCATCCATTGCTTGAGACATACGTATTGCATGGGATATATCTTTGCAAAATGCTAAAGCTTTAAGTTTTTTTCCTGGTACACGATGTTTTTCTATCATTTCATGGATAAAAGAACAATGTTTTTCATCTGAAAACTGTTCAACAAATTTGTGGCTCTTTGTTTCACTTATACCATATTCTATGAGATCATCGCGAATTCCATAATAGTGAAAAGGAACAACTAAATCGTTAATGATGGCATCACGCAAACGCAACTCATATGGTACATTCTGATCGAATAATTCAAATACATCTGCTCCATCCATGCGTTCAGGAGTTGCTGTTATACCTAACAAAAATTCTGGTTGAAAGTATTCTATTATTTTGCGATATGTTTCGGCTGTAGCATGATGACATTCATCAATAATTATGTAATCAAAAGATTGTTTGTCGAACAATTGTAAGGAATTTACCATTGTAACATTTGTTGAAAAGACAAAATCCTTGTCAGAATCTTTAAATTCTCCATTATATATACCAAATGTTTTTCTACTTCCAAATACTTCTCTGAATGAGTTAAAAGATTTTGTCAATATTGATCCTTCATGAACTATATATAATAATCGTTCTGGATTAAAATTCAACGCATCAAACGCAGAAAGATAAGTTTTTCCGGAGCCAGCACTTGCACATATCAGTGCTCGCTGGGCGCCCATAACGCGAATTCTATTCAATTCTTTCAGTGCTTTTCTTTGCATGTAGTTAGGTTTGATTTCTGAATTCGCTACATCATAATCCATATCCCAACGTTCAATAGAATAATAAAGTCTTAGTTTATACTCATCTATAAGATCTCGAGTGAGAGGAAGAGTTTTATTCCATAACTTATCATATTCTTCTTTAGCTTGTTTGTATGTGCTGTTATGATCATCATCTATAACAGAAACATCCCATTCTATGTTTTTTATTAATGCAAATAAAGTTATATTTGATGAGCCAACAATTAATTCGTTGTAATTACCAAATTCAAACAGATACCCTTTTGTATGAAATCCTAATGAATTATTATTAGAATCAAAAAAACAATCTTTGTCCAAATGGCAAGAAAACTGATTGGGATACTTTAAAGATAGATTATAAAAATAATTTAGTGAATCTATATCAGTGAAATTCTGATATGTAGATGTAATTAACTTTCCTTTAGCACCTCGTTTTAGAGTAGCTTCAATATTGGCGCTTAACAATATTACTCCTGGCTTCTTAATAAAACTCACAGAAAAATAAAACGACTGACAATTATCAATGTTTTTCTTGAGCTTGTCAACGAATTTTAACTCACTTTCATTTGTGTAAAACCCTGAAGTCATAAATTTTAGTTGATAAACACAACTATCGTAAAACCTTTATTCAGATGATGGGTATCTACATATATTGTGTTTTTTGTTTTTATAGTTTAATATCTTACAGATTTATTATTTTAGCGTATCCATTCTCTCTGTATTTATTCAGCTTTCTATCCTTCCAAATAAAACACTATGATCAATGAAACTTAATCACTAATACGGAATGAATCTCTTTAAATATTCCCTCAGTTTATTATCGCATACATATACGTATGTCCCTTTAATTCCTCTACTTAATAATACTTTGTAGATATTTATAACATATTCTTTCAGTTCACTATCACTGATAATTCCTGCTTTTCCTTTTGTATCATAATAGTTTTTCTTATCTATTTTTATAATTCCGTTTTGAAAAACTATCTCCGGTCCAAAAATAACACCACAATAATTCAAATCATACCCTTGTATAGTATGAATACATCCAACTTCCATAACAACTCTGTCACCTTTAATTGAATTTGGCCATTCTTTGTCCTTCTTGTTCCAGAAAAATTCTCTGTTATCAATTATAATATCAGGTTCATTTTCTCTCGGATTAGGTTTATCTTTTGTCCCTTTTTTACTTATCCATTCATAACCATAGCCAGATACAATCCTGCATAACTCGTTTTCTTTTTCTTTAGTTAGTATCACATTACAAAAATCGTTTATATTTTCAAATAATCGAAAATCATATTCGTTAGGTATTTTTTTCCTTACTTCTATTCTCTGATTTAGTATATCATCAATATATTTTATATAATCTACTCCACCTATACATCTCATTTGAGATGAAAGAGTGTGATAGAACTTTTCGTTTTTGATTTTATTGAATACCTTTTTATCAATGTCTGTTGGCTTAACACTCTGTTTTTCATCATAGAAAAGAACTTGTATCTGGGAACTATTAACAATCCAATCCAATTGATTACCATCTGTTTCTTCTTTTTCGCACTTTAATCCAAGCTTTTTGTTAACTTTATCAAAATTGTTATACTCTCCTGGACTTGATAAATTTTTTCTTTTCTTTAATCTGTGTGCTTCATCAACCAAGAGAATATCATATTTGTCTTTTGATGCCTCGCTTGGACTGATTACCATGCTAGGCTTAAGCCCCTTAACACTTCCAAAAACCGTTTTTAAAGTGTTTCTAAAAGAAACCATAGAAACAACATAGGCTATTTTTAATTCTTTCTTGATTTTGTGTATTTCTTTAAGATCAGAAATGAAAGGTAACATTTCTGATTCATCATCTTCAGTAATATACTCAGCATTTGTTACAAGTAATTTCATTAAGTAAATGGCAAGGATTGTTTTCCCCGTTCCTGCACCACCATTAACAAAAATTGTTCTGTTCAGATTATTAACAAAAGCGTCCAGTATATCTTCAACTATATAATCTCTAGTGGTACATTGCTCAGCATTCAAAGATTTGTATGGTGAATATTTGAAAAGATCTGTATTTTTTAGGTTTTCGATACTACCAGTAACCAAACCTCTGTCTTGGAGTTTTTTCCATAATCTTGAAAAAAACCTTGAATCTTGTGAAAACTCTTCCTTATTTGCATAATAATGTTTAACAATTCCATTATTTTCATTTTGTAGAATTCTTTTCGAATCGGACATTGAAGAGCATAATTCAATCAATGACGATTCAATATCCAAAGTCGCAGATTTTGTAAAATCATCACTAGCTATTATATGCGCTTCTGTGAGGTTTTTTCTTCTTGGATTTTTTATATGCTGTTTCATTCTTTCGGCAGCGTGATAAGTCTCTCCTATATACATTTGTTTTTTATTATTCAGAATATATACTACCGGCCATTCATTATAAAAGTTGCTTTCTTCAAGCATCTTTGGTGTATTTTTATTGAATCTCAAATCTTTGATTTTTACATCAGAGTTTGTCATATTTATTTGATTTGCCTTTTGATTTTTCTATTGGGTACTTCAAAGCGTTCTTGTCAATCTTTTTATCCGTTATATCAATAAGATTAACGTTCAATCTATCAGCCAAATTTATTAGATATGCAAAAATATCTGCCATTTCGTCTGTCACAGCAGTAAGTTCATAATTATTGTTCCATTGGAAGCATTCCAATAGTTCACCTGCTTCAATAACGATTGATTTCGCAAGATTCTCAGGCGAATGAAACTGATCCCAATCGCGATCTTTATTAAATTTTATAAGCTTTTCTTTTAGTAAATCGTATTTGTCCATTTTTATATGTTTTTTTCATCAATCAATTATGACATGTTAAGCTTGCTTATGTTTTTTTGAAACAATTTGATGATTTCATCTACCTTATGTTCTTATTTTACTATTTATTACAAAACTTCATGTAATCTAATCACTCGACGCACCAAAGATGAGATGTAAATATTATTATTTTTTATTATCACTGTTACATGTTATTTTTCGCTTGGTTGCTTGTGAAAAAACAAGTCAAAAATATAGATCTTTTTTTGTTTATTTTTTTCTACAATTTGGACAACCACTATAAGAACCGTTATTTTTTATCCTTATTCTATGATTTGGTGTAGCATGAAAAGCATGTCCACATTTCTTACATTTCCACCAGATTTCTTTTTTTGATCCTCTAGTGATGTCGGAAGGAGTAAGACCATCGTTTTTCTCGTAATCCCATTCTTCTGCCAAAATATGATCAGTGGTACCTAAATCATTATATCCTTTTAGAACCTTTGTATTTGAACAATATGGACATCCTGTTCCTTTGCCTTTGTTTTTAGTTCTTGATGATATTTTTGCTTTGTATATGTGGCCTTTAGAGCAAACCCACGAGACCATTTCATTACTCGTTGATGTATGCTGATTTGGCAGCGTTTTGTTAACTCCGTAATCCCATTCTCTTGCAATTTCTGGATACACGGTAGCTAAATCTGTTTCTCCAACGACTAGATTCCTTTGTTTAGCTGATTCAGCTACTCTTCTTCTTCCGCACATTGGGCACCCCGATTCATGTCCAGATGTTGTTCGTCTTGCCACAGGAGTTTTCCATTCAAATCCACATTTTGAACATATCCACCAGACTTCATTATGATTTGATCCGGCACTAACATTATAAGGTGTAAGCTTGCCGTTTTTTGTTGGGTGCCATTCCTTAATCAATTCTGGCCTTACTGTTGCCAAACTTCTTGATTCTCTTTTTAAATCAAAAAGACTGATAACCTCTTGGTAATCTCTTTCAACATCAATATCTGTATTTATTGTACCGTTATTTATATGGAATATTAACTGTTTAATTGGCTCATTAAATATACGCCTATCTTTGTAATAGCCATCTATCTCTATGATATAGGACCCGTCGTCTATTCTAGGAAGACCTCTTTCTCTGATTCTGACCAATTGAATGCCTTTTGAATTAAGCAATTTTGTTTTTGTATAGTCTTTTTCTTCATCTTTATGCCATCTTAAACCATCGTATTCTATTCCGATTTTCAAAGAAGGAATATAGATATCTATTTCTCTCCTGCCAAGCAGTTTTTCATCCTTATATGAATTGATTGCATCAGGAAAGAATTTTTTAATATAGTAGAAAACGACCTGTTCCGGTTCAGATGTTTGATAAGCTCTCGCACAAAATGGGCATCCTTCTCCCTTTGTTCGAGTATGTATGCTCTGCTTCCATTCTTTTCCACATCTTGAACAAACCCACCATACATTTCTGCCACTCCTTGATGTTATATCGTGTGGTGTTATGCTTCCGTTCTTCGTAGGGTGCCATTCTTTAGCAATTTCAGGATAAAGATTTGCTAAAGAATTGCCTGATTCCACCATTCCTTTAATTCTTTTTGCATTAGCCTGTCTTCTTGAACACTTCCTGCAAAATACATGCTCAGTATTCTTTTTTCTGGAATCAGGAGACATTTTATATGATTCACCGCATTTAGGGCATATCCACCAACGAGCATGTAAATCACTTGGAAATACATCCTTTGGCGTCAAAGGATAATTCTTTTCATAATCCCAGTACTTTGATAGTTTAGGGAATTTGTGATCCAGATCGTTGAAACCAATAAGAATCCTTTTGCTTGCACAATATGGACATCTTTGCTTTCCTGATGTTCTGTTAGCCGGACTCATTTCATATGAATGACCTTTATCACAAACCCAAAAAACCTTTTCGCTGGACGCGGGAGTTATCTCACTTGGTTTTATTGAATTTTTATCATAATCCCAGTCTTTCAGTAATTCAGGATGTTTGTCTTGCAAAGAACCACGCTCATTTATAATTCTGCCAATTCTCTTTTTTGCTCCTTTTTTGTTCCCACATTTCAAACATCCTTGCCCATTTACTGATCTGCTACAAATGGTCGCTTTCCAGCTATTGCCACAAGTTTTACAATTCCAATAGACAGATCTGTTGCTTCCGTATGTTACCTCATCCGGTTTAATCAAATTCTTTTCAAAGTCCCATTCTTTGATTAATTCTGGATATCTGCTAGCTAAATCGTTAAAGCCTTTTAAAACCTTTTTGCCTACACAATAAGGGCATCCTTGATTCTGACTTGATCTATTTGCAATAGCCATTTCATATGAATGTCCTTTATCACAAATCCAAAATGCTTTTTTCATTGAGAATTGTTGTATCTGATCTGGGCCAAAGTCATTTCTCTTAAAATCCCATTGTTTTGCAAGTTCCGGTCTAAGCGTTTGAAGATCATTATATCCTTGCAATACACTTCTTCCTGAACAATATGGACAACCACTTCCTCTCATCCTACTGGATATCTCTGCTAACCATGTTCCATTGCATTTTTTACAAGTCCAATATATTTTCTTTCCGGAAAACGCAGCAAAAGAGCTTGGTAACAAATCACCATTTTTCTTATAATTCCATTCGGAGACAATTTCTGGATAGTCTATCAATTTTCTATGCATTTATTATTTTGATGAAAGCAAAATTCTCTATGAAAATATGGTATTTCTAATATATGCAATTGTTGTTCTATAATCATCAAATTCTTTACTAAAACTTATAGACAAAACGAAATTGATCCTGCCCAAAAGACTACGAAGGTAATCATCAACAGTCTTTTCATATCCTATTGCTTTCAGGTGACTGTCAATCCCAAATTTCCTAATATAGTACATTTCCTGACGTATCTTCTTGCAGTAATCAATAGATACATTCGGTTTGTCATTCACAATAATGCCGGTTATCTTTTTTCTCTGGCCATCATGAATGATTTGAGTTTTTTTGTTATTGATATACAGCCCGTACTTTTTCAATCCGAGTCTGACTCTTTCAATTATGATATCTGAATTAAGTTCTTCTGCGGAAAAAGCCATATCATCACAATATCTGGTATATGTTATGTCTTGTCTTCTGCACCACTCTCCAATCCAATTATCAAAATCATACAGCAGAATGTTAGAGATCGCAGGAGATGTCGGAGCTCCCTGAGGAAGGGACTCGTTGAACATGCAAAGCAGAGAAAGAAGTATCCTGTTGCTTTCTGAGAAGTTCTCTTTTTTGAATACACTTTCTTTAATCAAAGGATAGGTTATATGATCAAAATATTTACGTATATCGAGTTTTAGTATGGTTTTCTTATCAAGATGAGGTAAAGCGTTTCTTAAAGGAGAATCGCCATTTGTATATGCTTTTGCGTATATGGAAACATTCATACATGAAAGGATTACGTTGTTGATTCTTTTCTGAACGTTTTTTAAAGAATAATCAGGGATACTAAGTTTCCTTGAACCACCATCTGATTTCGGTATTACTACACTATGATAATGTGAATTGATATTGTTGCTTAAACTGTAAAGGGTCCTGGCTGATATACCAAGATCTTTTTCAAGAGTATTCAATTCAAAATATGTATTCATCATAATAACTTATGTTAACGGTAAGAATAAGCAGAACAAGACTTGAGTATATGAATTTCGAGGGAGCATGAAGCGTCTACATGGAGTGAGTTCGAGAACGAACGGAGTGTAGTTTAATGCTTCCGAGACAATTCATTTGCGAAGCAAATTAATTAAGTTTTCATATCCCGGCAACGACTCGCTGACGGTATCGACTTGATTGACTTGTGGTCTCCTCATCGAACATGACTGATGTTCTGCTTATTCTTATTATATCCTTCAAATAATTGTCGATATCAATTGTATTCTTTTATGAACAAATCAATTCTAGTAGATCGTGTTGTTGCTATAAGGATTTCATTTCATTCTTACTAGACATTCATAGATATTATTAAAGAAGATCTGATTCGGATAATAATTATAATTCTTAAATATATCTATTCCATTTCCAAATGCGAATTCTTTGATGGCCATGGCACAGGCAGAACTTCTTGATACACCAAACTCACATTGACAGATTATATCGTAATCATGCTCAATACACTTACAGATAAATCTGGCAACATCTTCAAAGTCATGACGATGCCATCTGTCAGGATGTTCAACCCATCTGATATCATTAATACATTTACTGATTTCTGCAATTGGTCTTCCTTTCAGATCCAGAGGTTCTGAACCCTCATCATAGAAAGAAATGACAGCAGTGTTAAACGGAAAGTCTTTTTTGATCTTATTAATCAGTTGTTCTCTACTATAAACGTATACGTTCATTTTATTCTCTCTTTTCGTTTTATTCGGATTTTAACTTTATAAAATTATTAGTTTTCAAAAAATCATTCAGTATCCCTATATTCTTATTGGCGCAAACATAAACATTGTTATATACTTTGGCAATCATTCCGTCTTCTTCCATGATCACTCCAGAAACAAAATCTACCAGTCTTTGTTTTTCCTCAGGAACCATATCGTCAAGATTCAGCATGACCGCACGCCCTTTCTTTAACTGATCGCTGATCACTACAACATCTTTAAAGGATTTTGGTTTAGCAAGTATTATTACAGCATCAAGATCTTTTATGTTATCTTCCTTCTGAAAATCTCTGGTATACTCCTCATTTGTCGTGATTTCTGATATATCCTTTTTTGCACGATCTGATTCTTCGATCTCTGGATCTTCAGGATCCAAAACCCAATTGATTAAATTATTAATTATTCCCATTTTCTATCCTTTTAGTTTTTGTATTGGTACTCTTCCTTTATTTTTAGTTTTTTAAACAATTTAATTCAAAAAAAGGAGACCAGCAAACCGGCAACAGCCAGGCATATTATCAGAACTATTCCTGAACACACATTGTTTTCCAGATTTACCAAAGCATACATTTCAAATTACTATAAGATAACATGAACAGCAATATCCAATGGTTATAGATCATAATACGCAAAGCGTAATGTGATTTTAGTAATAAATATTCTATTTTGTCTTTCGACTTTTTTCATTGTAAGACAAGCAAACATTTCATGGCCCCATGAAGGAAATCAAATCATATCCTTTTTCCTCACTGACCTTAAGCATATATTCCATTCTGTATATAAAACGATAATAGAAATCGACAATCAGGTTGATCTCTGTATCGTCTTCTGTCGGTCTGTTGGCATTGTACTCATCGATCTGTTCCTGGTTTAGATCCCTTGCATATAACAGTTTATAAGTAGCGAAACCTCTTTTTTTCTTGAGCTCCTCAGTGTATTCGTTATCCTGCCCCAAAGATAATGCCAAAATTGTATCTTTGATATCATCTAACATTTTTCTTACTGCTTCAAAAGTATAGAAATTATATGTCGAGTACCATTCAAAGCCCTCTTTATATCTGTAATGTTCGGAACCATCCTCTTCCTTCCAGTAATCATCAACTCTTCTTCTGTTAGCCTCAATAGTTCCATCGAAGTATTTGTTGAGGAATGGTGTAAGGTATTGAGCGACATCATTCTCTTCAATGGATATCTCACAGCTTCTCATCTCTGCAACGTTATCTATACCATCGGTATCAGTCAAATCAATTACTCTTACCGGCATGATCCAAAAGTAAGATGAACTGTCATGACCATCCACGATCCTGATCTCTCTTTTGAAGATATCTCTTCCAAGAGTCTTCAGACATAACTGCTTTATTTCAAATTGCACATCGTCAAATTTTCTGTAACTAGACTGGCAGTTTTTCAATAGATCATTTACAGCAAGATATGATTTATAGCATATATCAGAATTTCGAAGGAACTTATGAACAGATTGATAGATCTCCCAAACAGACATGTAATCAGGGAAATCCTCTTTCAGCAGATCAAGCATGTCCCTGATACAAAGGTTGTTCGGGGGACAGAGTCTCATGAAATCTGTTTCTTTTTCAGGAAACTTGCCTCCCATGATATCAATAAGCTCTTCTCTACTTATATCCTGATAGTTTTCAACCGTAATAGAGTCATTACCGGCATTTTTGTACTTTGTCCACCATTTATATTTTGATTCGTAAATATAATATATATAACCGCAATTAGTTACAAAAATGATGTTTTCTTCAGGAAATCTTACTACTTCAAAATCATTGAATAGTTTCATACATCCTCCTTTTTCGGGCTCTTTTTCAATCTGTTAATGTACCAAGAACGAATTTTATTAACTCCCTATATTTTTCTTCCAAAGGAAGATCATAATCGACTTTTATAACTCGCCTTTTGACCATGACCTTCTCATTTGTCAGCGGATTAAACCCTTCTTTCATAACATCCGTGTAATAGACACCGGTTCCTCTTTTCTGCCATGATGGGAGATCGTTGTAATTGATCCCTCTTTGAAACAGTAGCTCGTTCTTGTAGGATACGGATTTGCCTTCCATTTCACCGGTAGCTTCTTCCTGAGAGAACCCTTCTTTTCTGAGCGTCCAATATGCCCAGGCGTTCAGGGAATTGCGATGCGAGTCTTCCTGTCTCCAGGCGAAATAATCCATTACTTTGTCTAGATTTGGAAGCGGCACTACACGGCAATCAAATGTCGCCTTCTGTCCTAAAGCCAGCGAAAAGAATGCGCTGGCTTCTCCTGCCAATGTCGTGTTGATCTTTCTGACTTTTCTGCCGAAAGACTGTTCATCCTTGTGAAACAGCAAGGATATCTCATCGCTCTCCGTATATCCGTAAACGATGTTGAAGCCGCTGTCAGTCATTAACGATCTGACAGTATTGACCATCAGATCTCTGAATCTGACATCAAACGGAGCTTCAAATTTACAGACCTCCTTTGTCAGTCTCGTAAATGATCTGCCATCAAGTCTGGCGACGATGTACATATCCGGAAGAATATACTGATCCAGTGATTCTTCATATACTCTCATCTGTGAATCGAAATCATCAAATTTCATCTTTCCACTCCTCTATCTTGAATTCATCATTCTCCAAGATCACATAATACAGTTCATCAAAGCCTTCGTCATAGGATGGTATTTCAAGCCTGTTGTAGGTGGCAAGAATGGCTTTGTCAGGAACTCTTGATTTGCCTTCTCTGAGACTGTTTCTTCGTATACAATCGGCGATCCTAGCGGCAAAATAATAACCGGTCACTTTATATCCGTTTTCCTTAGCCACTGGAATATATCTCTGCCTGTCAGACTTTGCCGGGTTGGTGTTGTCTACCACAAAGCTTTTTCCTTCTTCAAGACATTCTAAGATGAGGTTCATTTCCTTGTTTCTGGTATGAAGCTCATCCAGACTGATGTGTATGTAATTCTGAAAATGCTTATTGTAAAAGGTTGACTTTCCACTTCCCTGGAGGCCGATAAGCAACACTGCGTTTTTGTTGTTTTCTGTTGTCATGATTTTGCTTCCATAAAGTTTCCTGACAGTCACGTTTTATGCCTGCCAGGAAAACAATTATAATCTTGGATCTACCGGTTCGCTTTCGAGAGCCATGACCGCAAAAGCGCATTCATGCACCTTGTATAACGGTTCTTTCTTTACAAAGCGATACAGTGATTCCATGCCTAAAGAGAATTCCCTTTCGGCCAGTGATCTCTTTCTGCCCAAAGATCTCTTCTTCAATCTTTCAAGATGTTCGGGTTCAAGATATTCAGGACCATAGATAATCCGCAGATATTCTCTGCCTCTGCATTTTACTGCCGGCTGTAAAAGCCTGCCGTTTTCTCTCGCGATATAGGTTTCAGGTTTGACGACCATTCCCTCCCCTCCCGAAGAAGTAAGGTCCAGCCACCATCTGATACCATTGTTGATGCTTTCTTCATTCTCAGTATCAACACAGATATAATCAGTCGCCATGAACACAGGATCGATGCCGGTCATATACTTCCTGATCGTTTCTATATGCCATACGTGTTTCTGGTCTGAATAGACCTTCCCTTCCGTTGCCAGAAGATGGAACGGTGCGATACGGATATCATCGACATTCTCAACCTTCCAGCAATATTCCCTGTAAGCGTCGATGTATCTTTCGATATCTTCCTTCTTGGATGTAAACTTATCTAATAAGACTTTTGGATCGATGTTCTGCCCGGTAGTAAGCTCGCTTACATTAAATGCGTTATTAGGACGCATGCAGACTCTCTTTAAGGCTTCTACTGCATTATCAAGGCTGTCGATACCTGCATATCCGGTCGGGCCATACTGGGTCCGTAAGAGTCCCTGGGCTTTCTCAGACCACGGCATGAGTTCACAGTCCAAACATACCCAATCGGTTTCGAAATCTTTCCAGAATCTCGTCTTGTTAAGGACTTCGCCAAGTCTGCCGAGCAGCTGTTTTTCGATATTGTTGTCATCAAAGAATTTCCTTCCGGTCCTGGTATAGATGATCCCCCGGCTTTCGTCATTGATTCCGAAACGTTCTCTTGCACTCTTGTTGTCTTTGCATAAGACGATGACGGCTCTAGAACCCATGTGTTTCTTTTCGCACACGACGTTTTTCACACCTCTTTTGCGATAGTATTCAAAAGCCTGTGTTGGATATTCCAGATATCCTTCCTCGAAACTGGTCTCACATGGCGACATCGTCGGAGGCAGATAGATCAGCCAATGAGGATCAGCCGCAAATCGCGACATGATCTCAAGAGCTGCTGCTGCGTTGTTTTCATGGATATCGATCGAAGGAAGCAGTTCGGTAGTGATGTGCATCTTGCGGTTATAGTCCTGGGCAATCAGCACATCGCCTGTATCCTCTTCTTTCTTTTCTTCAAGAGGTTTTATCGGTTCATAGTACTGCTTAAGTGCATCTACCTCAACGACCTGCCTTTCCGGATAACGGAAAGCGCTCAGTTTGCCGCCGAACACGCATCCGGTATCGATGCAGTACGTTCCGTTGACCGCTTTTACTTCGGTGTTTGCGATATGGCCGTAGACAATCGTTGCCCTGCCTCTGTAATCAGAAGCCCAGTCCAGTCTTACAGGCAAACCGTAGGTATCGACTTCGCCCGTAGTTTCTCCATACAGACAGAAATCCCTTACCTTCATTGATGCCCTGCCGATGTATTCCTGTTTGATACCGGCGTGGGAGATGACAAGTTTGCCATCATCAAGTACATAATGGCTGATCAGAGAATCGAGGAGTTTGGATACTTCCTTTTTGAATTCCTCGCCTTCTGCTTCCAGTTCCTCAATCGTTTTATCGATACCGTGAGTGATCTTGATCTCTTTACCAATCAGATACTTGAACAGCTTTACGTCATGGTTGCCTGGTACAGCCAGGGCATTACCCTCTTTGACCATGTCCATGACAAGCTTCAATACTTCAACATTCTTCGGACCACGGTCACAGAAGTCACCCAGGAAAGCGGCTTTCCTGCCTTCAGGATGTATATATCCGTGCTCTGAGCTAACATATCCAAGTTTCTCCAGCAGCATGACCAGTTCGTCACAGCAGCCGTGGATATCACCGATGATATCGAATGGTCCATGCTCGTCTTTTCTGTCGTTCCACAGCTTAGTTCTTATGACCTCAACGTTGTTAAACTGTTCAATGGAATTGATGACATAGACAAATCTGAAACCGTCTTTCTTCAGATACTTGATCGCTCTTTTTACTTCACGACAATGGTTGGATATCACTCTGGGCGGCAGGTTTCTTTCAGGTCTTTGTCTGTTTCTTTCCTGCAGCAACTGCTCAGGAAGATCAAGCACAATTGCTACAGCATGAACATTCTGCTTCTTTGCCAAGGCAACAATTTCCGCTCTAGCATCCTTCTGAATGTTGGTGGCATCGATGACTGTCAGCTTCATATTGTTCAGCCTTTTGTTTGCGGCATAGAAAAGCAGATCAAAGGCTTCTTTAGAGATCCCTTGATCGTTTTCGTTATCGGTGATTATGGCACGGAAAAAGTCAGAAGAGAGCACTTCCGTCGGTTTGAAATACCTGTTTGCGAATTGTGTCTTTCCTGAAGAGGTGGCACCTACCATGGCAACCAGACATACTTCAGGAATACTGATCTCATACTTGCTCATTTCTGGTAAATACTCCCATCTGCGTCGGTGATCCAAGATTTATGTCGTTCTCACCGATCCCCTTGATCTCGCATGTATAATTAAACTTCTCACATACATGATCGGTCCAGTTCTTGAATTCTTCCCTGCTCCATTCAAAACGGTGGTCTGAATGCCTTAAAGAATTCTCTTTCATGCTTTCATAATTTGCGTTATATTCCCTGTTTGGCGTCGTAACGATGACTGTCTGAGGTGCAGCGAATTCAAAGACGACTCTTTCAAGTGCCGGGATCCTGGAAGGATCGATATGTTCAAGCACCTCGACCAGACAGGCACAGTCATACCCTTCGAATCTGCTGTCTTTATAAGTCAGTGAACCCTGAATCAGATCGAGCTTGTCTTTTCTGAAAGTCGCCATCCTGTCGAGCTTAAGACGTCTGGCCGCTTTTTCCAATGCCGAGACAGAGACATCGACTGCCGTGACTTTCCTGATCTGCGGTTCACTCAGCAGCATCGAAGTAAGTCTTCCTTCGCCACAACCCAGATCGATCACGCTTCTGGCACCGCTGTTAATGGCTTCCTTAAATACTGCATCCATCCTTTGCGTATTTAGCGGGATACGTTCTTCCTTCTCCTCATCGATCTCTTCTTCGCTCTCCCCTACTATCTCTTCGGCACTCAGCACATCTATTGCCTTTCTGGCATAGCCTTTTCTTCTGGCCAGATAACGGTAAGCGATCCTTTCTTTTTCCGGATGGTTTTCCAGCCAGCCCTTGCCATGATCAAGGAGTTTTTTAATCTCGTCATCCGAATAGTAGTAGTGTTTCTGCCTGTCAAAGACCGGGATCATGACATAAAGATGATTCAGCAGATCACAAAGTCTTACCGTTCCGGATATTGTCAGATCTATATACGGAGAATTGCCCCATTCAGGGAACTTTTCATCCAGTACTTTTCTTTCGGTGCTTACGGTATAGCCTAATGGCTCAAACAGCTTCTTAGCCAGTTCTTCATTGCCGTTATCTCTTAATGCATATACCTTGGCCGTCAGTTTCAAAGGAACATCTACAAGTTCCGGTTTCTTCTTGCATGTGCCAGCCATAGCTGTGCCGAATACTTTGGAGATCGCTGTCGACATGAAAGAAGTTGAAGCATACGGCCTGTCGTTGACATAATCAAAAAGCCCGCCTTCCCTGCTGCCAAGCTTTCCCTTGGCCAGATCGATCGGGTCGATATCAAGCAATAAAGCAGCAGTTGTTCTTTCATCACTTACTTCCGGATAGAAGACATAAGCTTTTCCATAAGTAAGTTCAAACTGCTGGGCTCTTTCAGGATTCTTGTGCAGCAGATAGCCTAGATCCTGGGTATTGCTTCCCTCATATGTTATAGTCAGGATCATATGTGTTTCCTTTCTTTCAATTCAGATTCCTTTTTACAGTAAACATGGTAACTTCAAACTCTATTTCTGCCGGTGGTCCGCCAATCATCGGTTTTACATGTTTTTCTGGTTTTTTCAGGATGAATAGTCTGTCAATATTTGTGTTTATCATAGGATTGTAAACTCTTGCGTTATGAGAATAATCTTCATAGCACAGATCATAACGGGTACAGTAATCCTTGAATCTGTTTTCCAGTAATTCGATCATTTCATCATCCAGATCCTTTTTTCTAGCAGGTTTTACATCCATTGCTTACCAGTTCATTCACTATAAATATATTCCTTACTGTGTACAAATAACACGACTGTCCCTGAATAGATGATTCGAATCTTCGATACACTGTTACATGTATAGCGGTTTAGCAAACTGCCAGTATAGACCACTCACCCAAGCCAGCAATATGGTGGGCGAGGTGGGAGTCGAACCCGCATGCACGAAGCACCAGTTTCTAAGACTGGCATGTATACCAATTTCATCACTCGCCCTTTTTTGAAGCCCTGTATCGGGATCGAAGAGATATCTTCTGCTTAGTGTGCAGAGATATTCTCTTTAAACCAACATGGCATTGATAATCTTAACGATCATCAGCTTTGCACACAGCAACAATCTGGTTTATTCCGACACCATATATGTCTGCCAATATGACAAGATTATCTATCGAAGGAAGCGTTTCACCTCTCTGCCATTTATAAAACGCCTGAGGCGTATTAAAGCCGAGTGCTTCCTGTATGTCTTTTACCGAAAGGTTATTTTCTATTCTCAATCGCGATATGTTTGCTGCTGTATTTTTGATATCTATTCTTGACGTGTTCATTTTTAAATTCCTCCTGATCAAATAAAAACCGCTTGATACAATGTTGCAGCAAGCGGTCGTTTAACTGTTCTTAGTTGAGGTATTATCCTTACAAAAAGTTCCTTTGACATCCTGCTACAGCATAAAACAAAATACTCTCGTTTCCGAGTTTGATTTCGCACAGGCTTTCGCCTGTTGATAATCTAAATGCTTGTAACAACATGTTCTGGTTCATAAATACCTTTTCCCTATTCAATATAACAGATAATAATTCGATTTGTAAGTAAACTTTAAGTTTACCTTTCCTATCTGTTCTGTTATTTGTTTGAAGACTTTTTCAATGAGTCTTTTTTACTGTACTGTTTTTGTTTTTCTCATAATTACTTTTTTTACTTCTTTGACTATACTAATAAAAATATCGTTTCAGATAAGATCTATCCGTAATTATTTCTCTGATCCACCACACATCGATGCAATCAATCTTTTCTATTAGAAAATCAATCATATTAAAATCTCTTTCAAATTCTATTTCAAAATTCGGATTATTAATAATCATGTCTATAATTCTCTTCATCTCAGGAGAGTAATCAACAACCTGTCTCAAATATCCTTCATGAAGAAAATACTCTTTTACTGATTTATATGACCACCATGGATGTCCTTTTCCAACTACAGGATATTTCCCAATGCATGTTCCCTGATCGGCAATCACTAAAGAACCGGTAAAATGGTAAGGTACAAATACATTTATATTAGGGACATAGAAATGACGATTTTTAGGTCTTGTAGGATCTCCGAAATCATATTCGGAAGAATAATAGAGCATAGTATCGTTTAGTACAAGGTCGCTTATATGATATCTGTCTTTAACAAGGTAACTGCCAGAAAAGGCTAGACCGTTTATAGCTAATACGCTGCCATAAAAACCTGGTTTATCAGCAGTTATATCTATTGTTATGTTTGACATTTATTGTCTTCCATTTTTCATCGTGATTCACAATTGTCTGTTATCTCAAATCACTATTTTCTAATTGCATTATGGTTATCATTCCGTCTTTATGACAGGCGTACAAGCTTTCTGTTAATTCAGAAATATCATCATATTCCAAAGGAAGAACAAATCTCTCTTTTGATGAATAGATCCCGTATTTCATAGTTCGATCATATTTCTCACTATTAATTAGATAATAACCGGAAGGATAATCATCCGGGAGTTGATGATATTCTGATACCGATACTATGGACAGTTCTAAATTGTTTGGTTTTTCTACATAGGCAAATCCTTTGTCTTTAAGCCACGGATAGATAATCTGTCCTTTGTTGTCAATGAAGTATTTATGAAAATCGCTTCCTCCCATTTTTCCATTTCTTAAAGTCACCCTTATGATATCCTCACCCCACCATTGATCAAAGCCATTGACAGAAGGTTCAAGAATGATTCTTCTTTCCTTGGTATCATAGATTCCTTTAAGATCATTATCATCATTCAAAGTCCAATACTTGAAATATCTGTCATCGTACTCATAATATTTGCAAAATCTGAAAGACTCTGTCCCTTTGACGACAACTCCGTTTGTATCGATAAGGTGGCTCCCTTTTCTATCTTCAACTACAGCCACGCCATATTTGTTGAACGGATATGCTTCATCATAGGCAAAAGGAATGACGGTTTCTCCTCTTTCATTAATATAACCAAAATGGTTTTCATAGTATCTACTTCCGTTCCTTCCACGAAACCAGGTCCTGTTTAAATTCACGGCTGCAAGACCATGAGAAAACAAGTATGCATATGCATATTGAGGTTCTATGACAAATATACCTTCTCTGTTCTTGAAACCAAAATTGCCAAACGCATCGTCAATCTCCCATTCCGGCTTAGTTGTAGATTCCGGTATTAGCGGTTCACTGATTCCCTCATCTTCAATTCTACTGTCGTTCCACGGATCCTCTAATTCATCCATTTCATCATCTTCCCACACAGAAACAAGTCCATCAGTGTCTTTAACTGGATTCCCATGAATGTCATAGTAGCCGCCAGGTAAAAACTCCAGGATCATTCTCTCTTTATCGTTGAGATCTACGTGTTTTGCTTTTAATGAAAAAAACTTCTTCATACGATTTCCTCGCTCTTCCATCGTTCTATGAACCTATCTATCTCGTCTCTGTCTTCTAAGGTATTTCCCCAGTACATGAAATAATCAGAAGTGTATTTGAGCGTGATCCTTCCGTCTATTTCTTCCATATCCGCAAAAGGCCCGTAACCATCACCAAGTATCATCCTCTCTATTACCGCTGTATTGAATATTCTGGTCGGTCTAATGTTTTCTATGTATTCCAGATCTACAAGTTCTTCAATGTATTTTCTTCTCTTTTTTATTCTTTTCCGGGAAAGACCGACGACAAGAATTTTCCCATCATCTCTGATCCAGTTTGAAAGATATACCTTGGTTCCTGCCAAAAACGCCTTTGTTCCATATCTTAAAACACCATTCTCATCATAATGGCTACTTGTAATGTTTCCGGCGATTCCGTATAGCCAATCCGGCATAATTCTGCTTTCTATATCCCACATATATCAATTATTCCTTCATTTTAGCAATGCTTGAATATAAAACATCCATACCCTGTCATATGACTGGTTGTCAAATATCTTAACACATGCATTTCTTATACCAAACGGCATATTATTACAGGTTGAAAAATCAATTTTACAGTTATACTTATCATAATTACGAAACATCAATAAATCGGTATTCTTGTTTTTTTCATTATCCGTGTCAATATAACGGCTTAACACTTTGCTTTCTTCAATGATCCTTGGATATGATGCTGAGAGCATGATCATCCTGAAACCCCATTCCAGATAATCAAAATACATTCGATTTATTTCGCACCCGCCAACATATGCACAATCTTCAAAGAAATGATCAATAAACTCATCAAGCGCACATGTCCTCAACCCGTTGTCAATAAGGATCTTTAGCAATTCTGTAGTGTCTTTATTGCATCTGAATGCCAGATTCCACATCACAGAAACAGAATCATCAGTTTTTGCCGGCTGTATCAAACTCGGATCCATACCGTATTTTAAAAAGAGATTTACAATTTCCATCACGCCAAATGTCTCGTCATCTCTTACGATATCGTTATAAAAGAAGAGATGCTCCAAAGCACATGAGCCATTATTCTCATCTTCATATCCTAAAGGATCTGCTCCAGATGCCAGCAGCTTTTCGATCTTTCCAAGATCGATCTTTCGTGAACAGATTTCTTTACACAGTTTATGATTCAATGAAAAGTCGATCTTCTCTTTATAATTTGCCTCAATCATTTTCCTACCATTTTAACGATCAGAAAAAAGAGATCACTAGACCTGCAACAGCCAAACAGATGATCAGATCTACACCTGAACACACATCGTCATCCAAGCCTACCAGTGCATGCATCTCACGCCAGTATAACAACACATGTACTGCATATCCTATACTTACGGAACCTAATGTACATAACAGAATGTGAATGATCATGTTATCCCCCCTATCATATAAATTTCCATTCATAGTATAAAAAACCGGTTGTACAAATAACACGACACATCTATGATATATAATTCAGTTGCAGTAAGTACTACGATTCCAATCGTGTTTGTTCTTGTTCGTCATTGTTATGTTCTCCTTTCTAAAAAGCCGTTTTACAAAAACGGCTTTTTATCTATATAAAGCAGATTCAAATCGGAATACTAAAAAATCAGAAAACCTGCAGCGAATCGCCACAGGTCTTAATTTAATATATCTAGTACTTATATAATTGTTTTCTTATTTATACTGGTATGAATACTTTATATACATGTTACCGTTTGTGTATCCCTTACCATAAGCTTTGCCGTTGGTGATCTTCTCTATTGGTTCAGAGATACTTATTCCATCTTTCTCGGCAAGTCTTTTAATGTCACTGTATACTCTTTCACCTAACGGTGTAAGCACGACACGATTTTTAAAGAAACCTTCCTTCAATTCATAAAGATCATTGAACATTAAGGTATCCTTATCGCTTTCATATGCAGCCCAGCTTTTACATACAGAACAATGCGGAGGGATTCTCGCGCTTGTTTCAATATCTATACCCATACTGGAAGAAAGCTGTATTTCTTTCTCTATATTGTAATTGCCTTTTGATACTTCATCTTTTATAGAACCGATAATTGAGTTGTACAATGAGTTCAGCAGCATCTGATATACATCTTCATCACTGAACATTTCAACATTTTCTTTTTCAGCGCTGTCTGCGATAATATCCAGTTAATCTCTGAGTGCCATTATGTATCACCTCCATGAATAATCATTCAGTTTTTATTCTTCAGATATTCAATAATGCGATTAAATTATAATCCATTCTGCCTCTTACAATAAATAATACATTTTGCTTTATTGCCCCAACAAACAAAACACCTTCATTCATTGTATTGATATTATTTTCAGAACAATCATAAATCATTCGCTATTGAACTAAAATAAGACATGTTTTCTGTATAAAAGGGACATTTTTGGTTTATTTTATTGTATTTTCTGTTTTTTAAACTATTTTATAGATATATTATTTATAAGTGATATAATCCATTTTGGGGAAGGAAATTTCTCGTAATTGCTGTTTGTAAATTTATAACATTTTCTTAACAGATTTATATATCCTTTCACATTATTTCCTTCTCCATTTATTGCCTAACAGTATAAAGATGCCGATTGGCATCTTTATATTTTGATCAGTTATTATCGATAATATATCTCACCAGTTGCCTTGCTTTAGAGAGGGGATGATCAGGAAACATCGCATCATATCTGACATCTTCTGATCTGTTCATCAGGAAACCTTTTGTATATTCAGGATCATAGGGATCGTAACTCCAGCCTCTGAAAGGATCTTCATCCAGCTGAATATTCTCTTCTTTCATTCTTAATGAGAACACTGCAGTATCTCTTTTTCCTGTTATCCGTCCTTCCACAAAAGATGAGTTTATGAAGTAGATACGGTCATCGTATTTCACGTTGATGTTCATCGTATATTCGGTACCGCTGAATTCTTTGTCCTCAGCGAACAGTGCATGTTTGATGATGAAATAGACGTAAGGTCTTCCTGCTTTCGTTTTACCGGCATCGACTTCAATGATCCCTGTATCATCTTCCATGGATTCATGAAAATCGTTGATGATCTTCTGAGGATCTTCATGATCCATCGCAACTTCTTCTTCAACGATGCATTTCATGAGTATGCAGTCATATTCATCGTTACCGGATCCTAAAATAATCTTTTCTTTTACCGGAAAATCCGTAACAGGTATTTCCATATCCAGGATCCGGTAATAATCAGGGATCTTCAGATCTTTGTTTTCCTGTGTGGTCATATTATTTGGAATTATTGGAACACAGTCTAATCGCATAGACAGCTTCTATCACCAGCAACAGACCGAACAGGATCAGCTGCGGTACAGTAGAAGATACGACAGGTTCAAGATAGATACGGTTGGTAAAGTCGATCAGGAAATGAACGAATATCACCTGGATGATACTGTTGTTTCTCAGATATATTGCTCCTAGAGCCAATCCTACGACGAATGAATATCCTACCTGTAAGGCCACACTGATCGGATCTGCTCCAACGATATTGGTCAGATGCAAAGCTGAGAAGAAGGCTGCTGAAATAAGCAGACTTACCATGTCGCTTTTTCCGCTCTTCTTCAGGTTGTAGATGAAGATGCCTCTGAACAGTACTTCTTCAAAGATGGCAGGAGCCAAAGCTGTCACCAGCGCTTCCGTATAGTAAGACATACCGCCTAATACTGCTCCGGAACTCAGATTATAGATGACGTTCCATACCGCAAACAGTAATGAAGGAAGCATTATGACAGGATCTTTAAAAGATCTTTCGTTACTGAAAACTCTATGATAGATGATCATCAACGCAATACCGACGATGATACGTCCGATCGACGTACTGAGTTCCGTACTCAGATACAAGGCATTTCCAAAGACCGTAAATATCACCACGGAAATAAAAGATATAACTATCAGGATGATCTCAAACAGGATCGGTTTCTTTTCTTCAAACTCGAACATATTTTAACCTCTCAGATCGTCCGGTGTAACATCTTCTTTTATCTGCATATCATAGGTGATACCCAGTTCTTCAGCCCATTTAACATACTGATCGACCTGTCTGTCATCCAGCATGTCTGATGATATCAGTCCCTTCTGATCGATCAGGTCATTGACAAAAAGCTTCGTATACAGGAAAGCGCCCTGTCCGGTCAGATACATCTCACCGGTCATCTTCGCTTTTTCATATGATTCTATTAGACCTGGCGAAGATAGATGGAGTTCGACCATGATGTCTTTGCCTTCTTTCTTTCCATAGGCTTCGATTACAAATGCTCCGCCATCAGCGATGATTCCTTCATCGATGATCTCTTTGATCTCTTCAGGATCTTTAGGAGCCATAGGCAGATGCTTAAGGATCAGATCACGCGGAATTATCTTGTGTCCATCCACTTCCTCTTCCTTCTTGCTTAAAAGACCGGCTCTGTATAACGGTTCAGAGAAGCGGATCCCGACCCCTCCGTATTTGAAATAAGCATTCCTGCAGCCTTTGAAGTATTTCTCGGAGTTGAATCCGACATAGATCGGTTCATCATGGGCATGTTCACAAAGCATTACCGGATGCATATCGTATTCCGGCCACTTTCTCCAGATCTTGCGGCTGAAAGGTTTTGTACGGATGATCTTGCCGTCTTCCAGGGCAAAGGCATCTTCCTGCATATCAGCCAGTGCCACATCAGTGCTCCACCAGAAAGGCAGGAATCTTTTGGCTTCCACACCTTCATAGACCATCATATTGATGGTGTCGCATTCATCAAGTTCATTGACACATTTACGGGCCATGACGCACATCATACCCGGAGCTGATCCTGTACCGATGATGGCGGTCGTATCATTATCTGCGAATACTTTTCCGTAGTTTTCATACATGTATCTGATACCGGCTACCCAGCGGTCGTACTCATCGACATCCATGCATTCAGGAAGATTCTCACAGGCTGAAAGATCCTGGTAGCAGCAGCCCAGATCCATGGCTGCTCTCAACATGTTTGCGCCGAAGTTCAGCGGCATGACATTGACCAGCAGTTCACATCCCTGTGCCGCTTTTTTGATCGCTTCAAGATCAGAAGCATCCACCATGACAGGTGTACCTTTCTTCATGAGCCGGCAGACGTTCTCTGCTGCCTTCAGATCATGATCAGCACATATTATTTCTTCGATCAGCGGCTCTTCATCCAGTTTCCGGCAGATCGTCGAACCCTGAGCACCGCAGCCGCATACCATAACTTTTTTCATAAGCATTTTCCTCGTTTCACGTATCCATTATAGTGATGTTTCAATCATAAATAAAGGACACTTTCGTGTCCTTCATCATGATTGTTTATCCTGCTTGCTCAAGCGTTTATTCTCATACATGATCTTATCGGCTCTTCGTGAAGTATCGATGACGGATCCGTCGAGTTCAGGATCATATTCGGCTACGCCTAAGGCCAGATGCACCTGCTCCCAGAGATTACATGCCGAACTGCTTATCTGTTTGGCGGCTGTTTCAAACTGCTTTACCAGTTCATCTTTATTGTCCAGGTCTTCATTCTCCAGGATCACGGCGAATTCATCTCCGCCGATCCTGAAGACCGGTGAATGCTGGAAGATCTCACAGATCAGTCGGCTGGCTTTCTTCAGGTAGATATCGCCCTTGTCATGTCCGTGACTGTCATTGACGTGTTTAAGGTCATTGCAGTCAAAGACACCGATCGCGAACCTTACCGGTTCACCGCTGTCGATCTTGTCCTGAAGATCCTGGATATAGTTGGAGTAGGCACCCTTGTTCCTGACGGAAGTCAGGGCATCGACGAATACTTTCTTATTGAGCGCATTCAGCATCCTCTCTTCTTCCACGATCTTCTTCTCTGCTCTGATATCGCGTATCAGCAGCATGATGATCAGTGAGAATATCATCGTGATACTTACCAGTACGGCAATGATATTGTTCCTGATGACATCCAGGAAAGTGGTCTTGGCATCTTCCGTCGAATAATAAGTCAGCGCTGAATTGATGACACTGTTCGGTACGATCTTTGAGACTTTCGTCAGGATCGAATACAGCTCAGTTTCACCTTCTCTGACGGCCAGTGAATAATCCAGATCCACACCGGTATAGATAGTCGTGAGATTGAGCTTCTCACACTGTTTGGCGATATTGCTGAAACGATAGTTACTGATGATGACACAGTCCGCTTCGCCTCTGTATATGCCATTGAGACCTTCAAGTGTATCACGATAATACTTTATCTGCCAGCCCGGATAATTATCCTTCAGAAACATCTCGTAGTTGGTATTACCTTCATTGACCGCTACGATGACATCCTGTTTACGGACGAACTCCTTCTGATCAGAAGCTCTTACGACTGCATCCATCTCCGTAGTCATGAAAGCCGGCGTTGTAAGTACACCCAGACTCTCGCTTTCATATTCCGTGAGGTTTGCCGGGAACATGCAGTCGATCTCGCCTTTCTTTAGCGCTTCTAAAGCTGCTCCGGCAGTAGGATAACAGACTGCTTCAAAATGCAGCTGGGCATTCTCAAAACCGTCTTTCGCATAATCAAGATAATCCTTGAGTGCACCGATCAGTTCTCCTGTCAGTGTGTCCTTGGCACAGAAAGCCAGATAATTATCCTGATAGCCTACTCTGATGATATCGTGAGAGAACAGCCAGTCTTTTTCCACATCATTGAGATAATAGATCGTCTGATTGTCACTCAGATATTTCTCATGAAGCTGTTCATTGAAATACGCATTCTCGGACTGGATACTGCTCATGGCGGCATTGAGTTCTATCAGCAGATCGGAACGGTCTTTGTTTAGAGCGAAATAGAAATCCGATGAACCGATCTTCCAGAGAGGAACAGATGTATCCTGATCACCGTAGACATCGACAGTCACGAAAGCATCGATCTTTTTACCCAACAGTTCCAGTGATTCTTCTTCCATACCGCTGAGTTCAATGATCTGCGGTGTCAGCGAATGCGTCTCCGCCCAGTTTCTGAACATCTCGCTCTGAATACTGCCTTTGGTGACACCTACTCTTTTGTTGTTTATCGAACTGTAATCCTCTTCTTTGATCCTGTTTTCATCAGGACTGACAAAGAGATAATAGGATTCAGTACCCATGGCCGAAGAGGCAAACAGCAGTTCTTTCGCTCTTTCTTCCGTAAAAGAGACGTTGCCCATCATATCGATCTCGCCGTCTTTCAGCATCTGCAGCAGCTGTGACCAGCTGCCTTCCACATACTCGTATTTCCAGCCGGTATAGGCCGCGATCTTGCGCTGATACTCATAGGTATAGCCTGACCATCTTCCGTATTCATCAGTGATGAAATACGGTTCCTCATGCCAGCCGACTCTGACGATCTTCTGTTCATCGTCCGCATGGATCTTCAATGGTGTAAATATAGTGATCAGAAGCAGGAAGATGACAGTAAGTTTCTTTAACATATTGCTCATCTGTCTCCTCCTTCCTTCAGATATCTCTCTTCAAATTTATCAGCCGGGAGCGGACGGGAGAAATAATAACCCTGGACGATCTCACAGCCCATCTGCTTGAGGAGTTCCAGCTGTGTCGCTCTTTCGACACCTTCCGCGATGACCGGAACTTTCAGGTTCTTGGCGATATCGATGATCAGAGCCACCAGATGTCTGTCTTTCTCTTCATGGTCGATGTTCCTGATGAATTCCTTGTCCATCTTCAGCACATCGATCGGCATCGATGACAGCATGTTCAAGGAAGAATAACCCGTACCGAAGTCATCCATCTCCACTTCAAAGCCCTTCTCACGCAGATTCCCTACGACCTGAATGACCTGATCGGCATTCTCGGTATAGGCCGATTCCGTGATCTCCAGTTTGAACGCATCATATTCAAGATCGTTCTTCTTCAGGATCTCTTCGATCGTCTCCTCCAGTTTCGGGTCAAAGACATCGACTCTGGAAAGGTTGACGGATACAGGCATGACGAAACCGTATCTGTCTCTCCATTCTGCGATCTGTTCCGCTGCCTTCCTCCAGACATAATTGTCAAGGAGTGAGACCTGACCGTTTTTCTCAAACAGCGGAATGAAATCACCCGGTTCAATGATGCCCAGATCATGATGACGCCATCTCACTAAAGCTTCCGTGCTCACGAGTCTGGCCGGATCGGACTGGATATTGTATTTAGGCTGATAGAAGACCTCGAATTCGCCATTGTCCAGTGCCTGACGCAGGTCATTTACCAGCCGCTGTTCATAATTCTCTCTTTCACTGACGGTATCGTCATAGATCATCAGCGGCTTATTGTAATGGCCTCTGGCCATGTTGCAGGCCGTCCTGGCTCTGTCGAACATCTGTACCGGTTCGAGCTTCTCACGCCATGGCATGACACCCATACGCAGACGGATATTCGCGTTAGGTGCCAGTTCATCGAGCTTCTTCTGCAGACGGTCAAAAGTCTGCTGATAATCGTCTTTGTGCAGACAGTAGATATCGAAACGGTCCGCTTCGAATCTTCCCGCGATGCCGTTTCCTTCTTTCGCCACAGCAGATAATTCACTGCCTAAAGCTCTCAAGATATCATCACCCATCTCACGGCCATAGAGGGCGTTGATGGAATGGAACTGTTCGATATTGACGACGATCGCATCCAATGGCAGATCCGGATTGGAACGATGCATGTTGTTGGCATACTGGAAGAAATACTTCCGGTTATAAAGACCGGTAAGATCATCGATCTCAGTAGCCGAAATAAGACTGTTAGCCTTTTTGACGGCTCTCATGTTCTGGATCAGCAGACCCAGGATGATCAGCACGATGGCCGATGTCACCAGCATGACGGCCGGCAGATTGTCCAGCAGGATATCACTCAGTGTCAGTTTCGCCTCTTCAGCGATATAGTGTGTCAGAGCGGCATTCACATAGGAATCAGGAACGATGCTGATGACCTTGGCCAGAACGGAATACAGTTCCGTATTGCCCTTGGCTACTGCCATGCAGTAATCCATATCGATACCGATCGAGAAAGTCGTCAGACGGTATTTCTCACAAAGTCTCGCGATATTGTTGTAACGGTAGTTACTGATGATCAGACAGTCTGCCGCTTCATTGGCCACAGCCTGCAGACAGACTTCCGAATTAGGATAATAGACCTTCTTCCAGGAAGGATAATGCTTGAACAGGAAAGCATCATAGTTCGGGTTGCCTTCATTGACGGCAGCGATGACCTGTTCCTTCTTGGCAAAGATATTCGGATCGGTAGCTCTGACTACCGCATACATCTCGGTATTCATCAAAGCCGGAGTCATGACCGTTCCCTGTATCTCCGCTTCATAACCGCTCAGATTGGCCGGGAAGACGCAGTCCACTTCACCGGCTTTTAATGCCCTTAAGGCATCCTCAGCCGTTGAATAACCGATCGCCTCAAATTCCAGATGAGCGTTGCTGATGCAGTCGGCAGCGATCTCCAGATAATCCTTGAGCACACCGGTCAGTTCACCGGTCGACTTGTCGACTGCACAGAAAGCCAGATAATTGTCCTGATAGCCCACTCTGATCTTGCCGTGCTTGGCCAGCCATGCCGTCTCTTCAGAAGAGAGGAAAGCATTGGCACCGGTCCTGCGGATATACTTCTCATACATCTCCACATTGTAGTAACGGTTCTCATCCTGGATCCTGCTCATCGCATAATTCAGATCATCGAGCAGATCGGGACGGTTCTTGCTGACAGCGAAATAATAATCCGAAGAACCGATCTTGTATGCCGGTACGGCTCTGGAAGGTTCGACGAAAGAATCGACGGTGACATAACCGTCCAGTTCACCCTTTTCCAGCATCTGCAGTGATTCATCTTCAGTGCAGGTGACGTAGATTATATTTGAATTTATATTATTCTCTTTAGCCCATTCTTCATAAAGCCTGGCCTGAAAACTGTCTTTGTTTATACCGATCTTTTTGCCGTTGACCGAAGTCCTGTCCGTGATCGAGATCCGATCGGCATCAGGAGCAGTGAAAAGATAATACTCTTCCGTACCCATCGGCAGATCCGCATAGTACATGAACTCTTCTCTTTCAGGCGTATAGGAGACATCGCTCATCAGATCGATCTCGCCCGTTTCCAGCATGTGCAGCAGATCAGACCAGCTGCCCTCGACATATTCATAAGTCCAGCCGTTATAAGCCGACAGCTTCAGCTGATACTCATAGGCATAGCCTGAACGGTAGCCGTTCTCATCAACGGTATTGTAGGTCGAATCATACCAGCCTACCCTTACGACCTTGCGTCCGCCTTCTTCTCCCTTTATTGCGGAAGGAAGAAGCACACTGAAAACAGTTGCCAGACACAATACCGACAGCATTATCATCTTCTTCATCTGCACCATCTTATCCCCCGATCTATTTCAAATGTATTATCGTTGTTTCTTTATCAGTTCACATCAGCCATGATCCTGGTCCCCAGCCACAGGAAGAACACTGTGCCGCCGATCAGAACGATCAAAGCCAGAAAGCCGTTCCAGAGCCCTATCAGAGCACTCAAAGCCGGAGCCAGTGCAGTCAGTGCTACGACTTTGGCCAGCTTGCTCATGTAGAGTTCAGGATCCTTCGGTTTAACCGCGACCTGTGCACGTATTGGCAACATGCTGTAATCCTTGGTCGCAGCCATAATCGCTGCATATATGATCAAGGCAGCAGAGAATATACCCATCAGTATCGAATATCCGTATTCCATATCAATGATTCACCAGCCTTTCCTGATCCATATCCTTACGATTATATTGTAAATGAAAATCATATCTCCCACACTAAAAAACGTTCACAAATGTGAACGTTTCGCCTTTCCCTGTCCTTGATATCTACCAGGTGACGGCCACTTCATTTGCTCTGATGATGAGCCATCTTCTTTCATGACATGCCCAATAGAAATCATACCCTTCCATGTCCCAGATACCTTCCTGTCTCTGTATTGCCGGATCCACCTTCATTTCCGTCCCGTTAGGAACTCTCCAGAAAGGATCTTTCGGAAAGCCCGGATTCCACATGTTTATCGGACCGCCGTCGATCGTATATACTTTCTGCATCACAGCACCTTCGTGTGATCCGCCACCGGTCACTTCTTCCAGCTGTTCATCTTCGATATTCATCTTTCTTTCTTCTGCCATCTGATTTCCTCCATTTGTTTTACTTATCAGCCTTCTCTAACATGATTAGTACGTAACTGATTATGCTGTGGTAAATCTCTTCTGTAAAAAATATAATTTAAGTGTAGACGGAGAGAAAACAATATGAAAATACACTTTATCGGTGCTGATCACGAAGTGACCGGAAGCTGTCATGTGATCGAAATAGGCGGCAGATACATCATGCTGGACTGCGGCCTGGAACAGGGAAGAGACATCTATGTGAATGAAGACCTGCCGGTCGAACCATCAAAGATCGAAGCAGTATTGCTGTCCCATGCCCATATCGACCATTCGGGGCTTCTGCCTAAACTCTACAGAGACGGCTTTGATGGCAAGATCTGGTGTACAGATGCCACCAGGCAACTGAGTGAAGTCATGCTGCTGGACTCGGCCCATATCCAGGAATCCGAAGCTGAGTGGAACAACCGCAAAGCCAAAAGGAGCGGCAAGAAACAGGTAAAGCCTCTTTATACTGTTTATGATGCCGAAGACTGCCTGCGCTGCTTTGAATCAGTGGAATACGGCAAGACCTTCTCACCGATCGAAGGTGTGGAAGCGCGCTTCGAAGACGGCGGACATATCCTGGGCAGTGCGATCACCTATCTTACCCTGGAAGAAAAAGGACAGAAGAAGACACTGGTCTATACCGGTGACCTGGGCAATACAGGCATGCCGATCGTCAATGACCCGACGCCAAGAGAAACAACCGATTACGTCATAACCGAGAGCACCTACGGAGACCGTCTTCACAACAAGGTATCCGATCCGCTCACTCAGCTTTCTGAGATCATGGACAGGACATTCAAGCGCGGCGGAAATGTCGTCATACCGGCCTTTGCGGTCGGCAGGACCCAGGAGATCCTTTATTTCATCAGAGAGATCCTGGAAAGAGACATGCTCACATACAAAGACTTCGATGTCTATGTCGACAGCCCGATGGCGGTAGAAGCTACGGCGATCTTTGAAGAGAATACCTTCGGCTACTATGATGAAGAAGCTCTGAAGATCATCCGTGAAGGTTCTCATCCGATCATCTTCCCTAATCTCAAAGTCACGGTAAGTACGGAAGACTCAAAAAAGATCAACAGCTCCGAAAGACCTTCCGTCATCATCTCCGCTTCAGGAATGTGTTCAGACGGACGTATAAAACATCATCTAAAACATAATCTGTGGCGTCCGGAATGTACGATCGCCTTAGCCGGCTATCAGGCTGAAGGAACACTGGGCCGAAGACTGGCTGACGGTGATGAAGATGTCAGAATCTTCCAGGAAGACATCCATGTGGCAGCCGAGATCATTCAGCTGCAGGATGTCAGTGCTCATGCCGATCAGGAAGGTCTGCTCAAGTGGATCACCGACAATCATGACCGTCCTGACATGATCTTTGCGGTCCATGGCGATGATGAAGTCTGTGGTGAATACGCCAACATCCTGAAATACAAACACGGCTACGAAGCATCAGCTCCTTTTACAGGCTATGTCTTCGATCTGCTGCTCAATAAATACCTTGCTGCTGAAGATCCGGACAGAGTCAAGACAGCCAAGGAGAAAAAGGAACAGATCGAAGAAGATCTCGACCGGGAACAGGATACCTACAGTCAGAACAAATACTATAACGAGCTCATGACCAAGGGAAAGAAACTGATCCGGCTGATCGAAAAAAGAAAAAATGCCCGCAACAGCGAGCTAAAGAAGTTCCTCAAGGAAGTCGACAAACTGGTCGACAGATGGGATTAAGTCCATTATTGTTTAAAATCACGGTCTGATCAGACCGTGATTTTAATGTTCATAGTTTACTGTTTCATATGAACCTGTTTCTTTATCTCTGATACTTAGCTCTACATTGCTGTCACCGTAGGAATAATCGACTTCATACCTACTGTTTTCCCATGAAAGCAGTCTCCATCCTTCATCGAAACGGAAGATATCATCATCTTTGGACATGACCATATCAGTTCCATCATCATTAAAGATGTATTTCTGCAGATACGCGATCTCAGGACTGACACGTATCATGATCGGTTCTTCCTGGACACCGTCCGCAATAAAGTTGCCTACTACCCACATCAGTGCTGTCACACTCTTATCGGCCGTACCGTATTCGTCGAAGGCCAGATCTCTGATCTCTCCGATCTCGATCGTCGATCTCAGATCGTTTCTTAATTCTGAGACATCTTTCTTCACGTCATGTTTATACTCAGGAATCTCTTCTTCCTCCATACTGTAATACTCCATATGCTGGATCCTGAAGCTCTCCTGTCCCTTGAGCTCTCTGGTATCGAGATCATACACGAAAGATGTTTCATTCTTGCCGACGGTGCTCTCATTGGGATTTGGTGGAGTATATGACCACCAGCGTTCAATATAAGCTTCATTCTTGCGGGTTGTATAGATATACGCTATTCTTTCGTCGGCGTCTTTCTCTTCAAACCATTTATGTTTATCCAGCAGGTACAGACTGCCGTCATTCAGCAGATATCCCTCTAACTGCTCATAGTAACCGTAGTCTGTTTCTTCGATATCCACATATGAGACCAGTGAAGCAAATCTTTCAGAATCACCTATTTCCCCATGCATGCCTAATCTGGCTTTGGCTGTCGCAAGGAAGTGTTTCGGTATCATCCAATAAGGCTCCAGACTCTCAGGAGCAGATTTTTGCAGATAAAACAGTTCATCGACATTGAGCGGATCCGGTAATACCGGTATCTGAGCATCATCGTATTCGAAATACTCAAAAGGATCACCGTCCTCAACGGTTGCTGATCCGGTATCGTTTCCCATCTGCATATCGAGCGGTCCCGTGTTAAGTTCCGACAAAGAACAGCCGCTCAGGATCACTACCAGCAGAAAGACAATGATCTTGTTTACATATCTCATGGATAAATACCTCTTCATAATTATTCTAATCTCTCTGTTTCTTATATGCAGTAAGTTTTTCGTATGCCTGCTCCCGGAATGTATTGGCGAAGTTCGGATAAAGATATCCGGCTGCCGCACCAATGATCCAGGCATTTCTGCGGGTGATGAAAAGAGCCGTCAGGATGATCATCAGAATGACTGCGATCCAGTAAAAAATCATGAAACGGGTATTGGCTTTGTTCAGTTCTTTCACGACATCGATACTCTCTGATGTGTGCGGAGCAGTCTCGATGAATTCAGCTGCACCTTCTGTACCTGAACAGGAGCGGAAATCATCGCAGCACGCCTGAGCTGCCTTGGCATAACTGCCGTCATCAAGGATCTGTCTGACAGCACTACGTATGCCTTCGGCGGAATCGTCATTCAGTAATGTACCGGCATTGACCTCCATCACTCTTCTGGCAACAGCTTTCTGTTCATTGGTCTGCGGATAAAGGACCATCGGTGTAGCCATATACAGGCTTTCCGAAACACTGTTCATGCCGCAGTGGGTGATGAAGACATCGGCTCTTGAAAGGACATCGAGCTGATCGACATAAGGCTTGACTTCGATATTGTCAGGCAGGACTCCCAGGGTTTTAGGATCCAGTGTCTTGCCACAGGAAATGATGACATCGACATTCTGATCTTTCAGGGCTTCGATACATGAACTGTAGAGATCAGGCCGGTCATTGATGATGGTACCCATGGAAATATAGACGAGCGGACGTTCTTTCTTCTTGTCAGGGATGACGGTCGAGAATACTGAAGGTCCGACAAAGGCGTAATGATCAGAGAAACTTTCGCCATAAGGCTGGAATCTTTGGGAAGTATAGACGATCGAATCAGTATCGTTATCGCTCTGGATCAGCGACAGGACATTCTTCACATGATATCCGTAAGGCTCAAGCTTCTTAAGTTCCTTTGATACTCTGGGCATTCCCAAGATCAGATCTTTGATCTCCTTCGGTGAATTCTTCATGTATTGCGAGGAAAGCTGATTGTAGGCAAAAGTGCTGGTGGAGACCACCATAGGTACATTGTGTTTCCAGGCATTCAGCTTGCCCCAGAAGCAGACGGAATCCGTATATACGACATCAGGCTGGAACGACTTGAATTCTTCATCAAGAAAAGAGTCCATTCTTAAAGTGATCCTGATATCCTGGATCGTCATCTCCGTGGAAGAGATCTCCTTGAGTCCCTGCTCTTCCTGTTTTGTAAGCTCAGTCAGGAAAGGATCACAGGATACATATTCAGCTCCTGTCTTCTTTATCTTCTCAGCAAACTCATCGAACGAATAGAATTTTACTGTATTGCCCCGTTCCACCAGTTTTGCCGCAACCGGAAGCATGGGATTTGTATGTCCATGGGCCGGGATACAGAAAAAAGCGATCTTTTTCATATGTCTTTATCTCTCCTTACAATCCTACACATCTATACCTTTCTGGATATAGATGTGGTAGGCAGGGAAGCACTTCTGCAGTTCCTGCCGGAACGCTTCGATATCCGTTTCTCTTTCTTTTACTGAATAATCAGGAACGATATAGAAAGAGATGATCTTGTTCTTGAGGTCGATCGTAAAGGCACTGATCCTCTTGATACTTTTGTACTTGATGGCGCGTTCAACGATGAGATCAGACATCCTGATGGTTTCAGGATCAGAAAGATCCGTTCCGCTGATACCGACAGAAGTGATGACCACACCCATCTTTTCGGCCTTGTTTATGATACGTCTTGAAAGTGAACTGATCTCGGCGGCCGTCATCTCGTCATCGACTTCGATATCGACTGAACCGATGAGGTTACCTTCCCCGTAGTTATGCAAGACCAGGTTGGAGACGTTCAGGACTTCGTCATATCCGGCGATCATCGAAATGATCCTCTTGCGGTCTTCCGGATCAATCCTGCTTCCCAGCATCTTCGTGGTACACTCTCTGATGATGCCGATACCGGTATAGATGATCATGAGTGAAGTGAAGATACACAGATAATGTTCGATATCGACACCGGTCATCTTGTAGATCACGATCGCCACCAGGATGGCGACAGAGAACAGCGAATCACAGGCTGAATCCGTTCCGGTCATGATCATGGCTTCGGAACTGAGTTCCTTGCCTTTCTTCCTCATCAGGATGCCGTATGCCAGTTTCATGATCAGGGAGATGATCATGATGATAATGACGGCTGTATTATATGAAGGAGCTTCATGCGGATGGATGATCGCCTTGATCGTATCGATGATCGTCGTAAAACCGACATACATGATAGCCATCGTCACGACAAAGGAACTCAGATATTCGATGCGTCCGAAACCGAACGGATGAGAACTGTTGCTGCGTTTGCCGGCCAGACGGGCTGACATGATGGCGACAGCTGAAGAGGCCATATCCGAAAAAGAATTGATGCCGTCGAGGATGACCGCATGCGCATTGATCATCAGACCGGTCGTGATCTTCATAACCGCCAAAAGCAGGTTCATGGCGATGCCCAGCAGATTGTATTTTATGATCCCGGCTGATCTGTTGTTTGTATTGTTATCCATATCGTTTCTCCTGCTTCATTATTCTTTTGTATAAGGATTTCTTACCGTATTCCATTTTCCCACCGGAGCACGAAGCTCCAGTCCGCAGACGTCTTTGTTGTATTCATAGAACCAGGCATCGATCAACCCTGTTTCCGTTTCGATCTTCATCAGATGGCGGATATAAAGATCACCTTCGAGTTCATATCTGTCAAAACATTCCAGCAGTTCATCTTTGATGCGGTAGATCTCACCGTAGACACTGAAACCTTTTACCGGTACAGCTGCCGGATAACCCTCTTTCACTTCATAGATACCGTAATCATGAAGGACGCCGTCGGAAACGAATTCGACTTCACCGAACCTGCCGTAAGCTGCCTGATTCTTCATTAAAGTTCCGTATGTGAATACCAGCTGTGCCATAAATCTCTCCTTTGGTTTTATGATCTTACTATTAGTATATTACGAGATGCATAAATAAAGAGCAGTCAAGAGACTGCTCAGCGGTTATTTATCATTGACTATTTCTTTTTCATCTCGTGCCAGCCTTCAGGGATATAGTCATCATAATAGTTATGAGTTCCGAAGTGCACGGTATTGTCCAGATTGTTTTCAAAGACCCGATCAGCCATGTTGGAGTATTCCACGGTCGAACCGTCGTTTCTTTCGTAAGTCTCAACTCCCATCATCGACTCATGTCTCATCCTCTGGATCCTGTCATCCGACGATTCAAACTGTGTTCCCGGAGTCTGGAAACGCATATCCGACTGCGCCCGCATCTGGGCTTGTGAAGCCCGCCAGTTATCCAGATCCTGGCTCATGGATCTCTGCATGTTCCGGACGGCATTCCAGCGCTGTTCCTGCTGCATGAACATATTGTTCCACATCGCCTGGTTCTGCATGGCACTCATCTGAGCCTGCTGGCGGTGATTGTAGTTGAGCTGCTGAGAGAGCTGTTTGGAGCTGTTCTTGAGTTCTTCGGAGTTCTCGGCACTTTCAATGAAATTCATGAAGACCTTGAGATCTTCTTTATTGTCAGAGATCATCGTAGCGATAAAAGGTGTACTCCATGAACAGGTGGATCCAAGCACATACGGACTGTCAGAAGCTTTTCCAAACTCTTCGCCGGTAATGTTCTCCATGATGCTGCCTCTTTGCAGCATGTCGATCTCCATTCCCATCCTGACCAGGCAGGAAGCTATGATCTTTCCCTTGTCTTCATAGACTCCTACTCCGCCGTCAAACAGATAATTGCGGATATCCACACCGATCGGAACGGCTGAGAGCGATGCTTCAAACTGAAGATCATCGATAAACTGATCGATCATCTCCTTAAAGCCTTTTCTCATCCCTTCTTCGACCTTTTTTGACAGATCGAAATAAGTCTCGGTGGTCAGTTTCTTATTCACCAGTGATGATGCGACGGCATCCAGATCATCTCTTAACGATGTCGGTTCAGCATACCAGGCACCGGTCTCGTTCTGGGTTCCCAGCTGATGCTTAGGCACCTGAGTCATGATCTGGAACATCTTCTTTTCATATATGTAGCTTTCGCCGCTGTGGAAACTGATGTTGCAGTTTCCTCTTTTGGCTTCTATCTGCAAGTAGATCCTCTGACTCTGAGGGTAGGTCTTCATTTCAGTCCAGCCCTGAGTTTTGAAATCATCAGGCAGTTCACATTTGAATAAAGGCATTCCATTATTTTTATCATTAATGATCATCTTATATACTCCTTCTATATTTATATTTTCTTACAAATCACCATCAAACGCTACCCCTTAAAGACCTTATCTTCCTGTATAATTAAATCAGCGGAGGACAAAATAATAATGAATCTCGAATACAATTTTCAGCACCGTATCATCCCCAAGTGGGTCTATACCACTCCGCAGTTCTTCAATGACCTGATCAACTGCGGTGAGCAGACGACACTTTACCGTGCTGCCAAGAAATTCTATGAAGACAACAATACCGAATTCCCTTATAAAGAAGAAGATTACAGCGGTTTTCATACCCGTCTGGATGTCGATACGGTTGCCGTCTGTCTGAGGTTTCCGACTCCGGCCGAAACACCTCTGTGTTTCTGTGCCTTCATCTTCATGGATACAAAGACCAACCGGCTGGCTTACTATACTCTGGAGAAAGGCATCGATCCAATCGACAGCAGAGAGATGCGTTTCCTCTGCGGCTGGAACAACGAAGGAACACATCAGGAATACGGAGCCTACTATGTGGAAAAATACAATTTCGGTGATATCTGGCTGGTCCGCTTCTTCTACGGCCGCTTCAGAGATCTGAGGAAGGATATCGGTATCCCTTCACAGCCTAAGGAAGAAAACGAAAATACCAGAGTCCTCAAATGTCCGGCCTGCAAACAGGAGATCATCTTCGATGCTACTGACATAAAAGAAGGAAATGAACTGCTGGTCTTCTGCAACAGCTGCGGCAGGATCTATCATCTGAAATTTGAAAACAATGAATTCCTGATCTTAAACAAGATCCAGGAAGACAAAGCAGAAGCATAAAAATACTCGAGTCTCTCGAGTATTATTATTTCTTTTTTATCAATACAGCTGCCCCCGGAGGCAGTTTATCATCTGCAGGTACGGTGCTGATCATGGCCTCTCCTTTGAATCTGTATTCTTTATCTGACATATTGGCGATCAGCCGATATCTTCTCCGATCAAAGAAGAAGACTCTGTTTCTTTCTCCTATCTTCACATGAGGATCAGTAAGATCCTTTATACTCTTTCTCAGCGAAATCAGTTCACGGATGAAATGATACAGAGAATCTTTATCTTTCATCGCCCTGCTTACAGAGATGGTATTCTGAGGATCGAAAGGCAGATACGGATCTTTATTTAAAGTGAATCCGTGACCCGATGATGCATCATCCCAGATCATCGGGGTCCGGCTGCCGGTACGCTGATAACCTCCGTCTTTGGAAGTCAGATCAGTAGTCTTCATTTCCAGTTCATCACCATAGTAAATGAAAGGAATGCCAGGCATCGTGAACAGGAACATGTAGAAGACTTTCAGCTGCTCATGATCGAGATAATTGGCGATCCGCCAGGTATCATGATTGCCGCTGATCAGTGCGAGATAGCTGTTGTTTTTCTCGGCTTCCGCAAATCTTTCTCTCATGTCCTTCAGTGCAAACTTCACATCGTTTTTTCCGTTGATGATCGATGTGCCTCTGGTCGATGCATCACTTCTGAAGAAACGGTGATAGAAATTATCCCAGTGATCGAGGACGAAGTCCGCATCGAAACCGGCTGCAAAAGATCTTTCAGGATATGACCATTCACTCACAAAGAAGACATCAGGATATTCTTTTCTGATCTTTCTGAACATCCATCGCCAGACTTCAATGGTCGCTGTCTTGTCATCATCGTTCTTGACCAGTGAATCAGCCATGTCGACCCGGAATCCGTCAGCACCGCTGTCAAGCCAATAGCGCATCACCTTCAGCATGTATTCTCTGGCAATAAACGTTCTTTTATCTTTATATGAAAGCTGCCATGAAGGATGATCGATCCTGCTGAAACCGTAATTGAAGGCCGGCTGATGTGCAAAGAAGTTGACCATGTAACATCCGTGCCGATCATACATGCCGGAGATCAGTCCGTTGTCCTTGTCCCAGGGATTGTCGTTCCAGATGAACAGATCGCTGTTTTCATTTCTTTCTGCTTCAGCACTTTTAAGAAAATCAGGATTGTCAGCTGACGCATGTCCGGCGACCAGATCGACAAGCACTCTTATACCAAGTTTATGGGCTTTTTTCGCCAGTCTGCGGAAATCATTCATCGTTCCAAAACGGGGATCGACATCAAAGAAATCTTCCACATCATATCCTCCGTCCTTGAACGGTGAACGGTAGAACGGATTCAGCCAGATCGCATTAAAACCCATTCCCTGTATATATTCCAGTTTGGAAGTGATACCGTTGAGATCACCGATACCGTCGTTATTGCTGTCGGAAAAGGAAG
This sequence comes from Erysipelotrichaceae bacterium, assembly GCA_017432005.1. Taxonomy (GTDB): domain Bacteria; phylum Bacillota_I; class Bacilli_A; order Erysipelotrichales; family Erysipelotrichaceae; genus Colivicinus. The sequence goes on along the minus strand of JAFRKA010000015.1, from coordinate 155,592 downwards.
TCGGGTAGATCTCATAGGCGATCATATTGTGAAATATCTTTTTACTCATAATTGTCCTTTATATCAGCGTCAGCTGTTCAGGCTGATCATTCTTCTCTTCTGTTTCTGTATGATGGCAGTATCCGTAGTACCAGCATTCATATGGTCTATTACACTGTTCACCTGGTTCGATCTCAACTTCCTCTGACTGTTTCTGGATCCGGTTGAGTCTCCAGATGTTGTTGTCGATCCAGTTGTACTTTTTCTTCACTTCTTCCGTTACATCCACCGGGACGAAGGGCTCGTTTTCATCTTCACCGCGGATCACGATGAAGATCTTTCCGACCTTGAGATGACAATGATCAGTAATGTAGTACTGAAAGGCCGCATCTTCGATATACTGTTCATGGACTTCGGGAGTATTCTTGACCTCATAGATGTCATAGCCGTTATCGGTCTTGCGCAGGATATCGATGGCACAGTAGTTGTTATAGGACATAAAGGCAGCTTCACAGATCACTGCTGTTCCTTTATCGAGATGTTCTCTGGTCTTGGCGACCATCGCCTTCTTGTCTGGTATGGTCGTACCGGGAAGATAGATGGTCATCTCCTCGTATGGTCCAAACATAGCCATGGCTTTATCACCGAACTCATTGCCGGCATCAAGCCTTTCCTGGACTTCCGGAGGGATCACTTTCAAAGACGGTCTGTGCCTGTCGAGCCAGATCATCTTCGGGCATTGCATGCCCCTCATGAATGAAGTCTTGGTTATTGCCATAAGTCAGATCTTGTCACAGAACGTTTCGATCTCGTCTTTTCTGCCTTCAACGTCTTTTCTGTATTCGACGGAACACAGACCGAGTCTGTCACAGCACTCGATCTCCAGATGACCGTAGAAATGTTCGATACTGCTGATGATCCTCTCACACTCTTTCATATGCGGACCGGTACGCAGGACGATCGCATAGCCTTTCTTTCCTGCCGGAATGGTCTTGTGGGGTTCATGGGTATTGCACCAGGGAGTACACCTGTCGATGAAAGCCTTGAACTGACCGGGTATATCTGCCCAGTAGGACGGTGAAACCGAAACGATGATATCCGCTTGCGCGAATTCTTCCATCAGTTTATCGACATCATCCTTCATGACGCATTCTGCTGTCGTATGACAGCTGCGGCAGCCTTTGCAGAAAGAAAAATGATAATCATCGATACAGACGGCTTTCGTCTCATATCTTTCTGACAGATTGCCGGTAACAATTTCCACGATCCTGGCAGTCGCTCCGTCTCTGACCGGACTGCAGTTGATAACCAGTGCTTTCATGAATACTTCCCCCAATTCAGTTATTATTCAAAACTGTCTTCATCCAGTAAAGGAACGATCTCGATCGATGGTTCCTCATACGGATGGACTTCTCTGAGTCTCGCAACGATCTTCTTCACATCCTTCACATCACAGAATGTCTCCAGTTTCACTTCTTTGACTCGATTCAGTTCACTGTTTTCACCGACATACGGTTCAGCGTTCTCATCAGGTCTGAAAGTACCGATACATTCTGTTGTCATAGTGCAGTATGTATAGTTACCTAAAACGCCTGCCCCGGCTTCACAGATCGCCTTCCTCACTTCTTCAACGCTTTCCGGCGGGATCGCAACACTCAGTTTGACTCTGTTTACTTTAAGTTCCATTGATACAGTCCTATTTCTGTCCCAGGACGAACAGTCTATCATCCTCATCGAAGATCACTCTTTCAGCTGACTTCGGGTTAAGGATCGTCTTGCCTTCATTACTGTAGCCTAAAAGCGTGTAGTTATATGACAGGATGATCTGCTTCAGAGCACCATAGGAATAATCATGTCCGGCTTCCAGATTGAAACAGCGGATGGATTTGGAGAAGAGTTCATTTCCCTTTTTAGAAAGAAGTTCTTCTAATATTTCTTTAAGATCAGGATTCTCGGAGATCTGTGCCAGCAGCAGTGAGGCGATATTGGAACCGACGATATAGTCGATCTTGTCGTTCTTCATGGCGACGTTGTAGGAGTTCTCCATGTTCAGTTCAACGGTCAGGTTATACGGATAGTCATGAAGTTCCTTGAGGTTCATCAGTTTCAGAAGCAGCAGGATATTGTTTATATCCGCATCTTCCTTGTCGATCTCTCTGTCCGTAAGCAAGACGAAGTGTTCCGCTTTTGCGGCGACCTTCGCCAGATCTTTTTCGAAATCGCCTTTGTAGAGGCTGATATTTCTCTTCTTGTGTTTCTTGATCAGTTCCTTGATCTCATCTTTTTTGTCGGTAACGATCGTGATATCTTTGACATCAGCCGGAAGTTCATTCAGGATCGTATCCAACAGTCTGTTGTAGCCGACGATGAAGACATCACCGCGGATATCGTTTCTGATCTCCTTGTATTCACGTTCCATGATGTCCTTACTGTTGTCATCACTTATCTCATACGATTCTTTGCACTGTTCATAAAAGACCAGATCATCATTGAGATCGATGACCATATCCTTGCCAGGATTCAGGATGGTCTTGCCATTCCTTCTGATACCGACCAAGGAAGCCTTGTCGAGACACGCAGCCGTCTCCATCACGGTCTTGCCGATGAGCTTAAGTTCTTTTTCAAAATAGAATTCATTCTGTTCAAAGTTCAGCAGTTCCTTGAAGGCAACTGAAAGTCCCGGTTCCGTTGACGTGTGAGCTACGATCCTGGCCATGACATCATCGGTCTTCATCATAATGATCTTCTTGTTGTCCATCTTGTTCTGCGGCAGCAGATGCTTCTCATCCGTGACACAGGCTACGATCCTGGCCTTGAATTCCGGATACTCTTTCTCCAGACACAGGACAGCCAGAATGGCTTTGATACGGCGGTTGTCATTCAGGGCATTGATGATGACCAGATTTGCCTTCTCGATCGAGCAGCAGCGCAGATCGTTGGTGCTCGTGATATCGCCGTTGCGGCAGATGACTTCGATGTTGTCAGGGATATCGACATTGTTCTTGAGATCTTCCTCGATATCCGGTTTCTCGATATCGGTGCAGATGACGATGACACTCTTCTTTTTGCCGGTCGCCAGGATCAGCTGATGAAGCAGACCGTGTTCACCGAGGTTGTAGCCCAGAATGACGGTATGATTGCTTTCAAGGACGAGTGAATTGCCTCTTCTCAGACTGTCGAGCTTTTCTTCGATACCGCTGCTGACGACACCGATCAGGATACTCGTGAACAGCAGACCGACGATCGCCGTCAGGGTGTTCAAGACGATATAGCCGACACTGCCGTCTTCACTGGAAGGCATATCGGTATTGATAGTATTGGCTAAAGAATCCCAGAAAGCCGGAAAGATGCTGTCTCTTAGTTTGAAAAGGATCGTCAGTACCGATACGAAGACCAGTACGGACAATACTGCCAAAGAGAGCAGGACGATGATGCTCATCGTACCTCTGGCCATCTTCTTGTCCAGCCAGTATCTGAATCTGTCTTTCAGGGTAAAATCATTTCTTCTGTTTGCTGCCATTATGAGACCTCTTTCATTTCAAGTATAACAAAAGCAGACTGCTGACACAGGACAAACTGATCAGGAAAGTTTCAAAAAGAAAACAGCAGTCTCAGCTGCTGTCTCTTTATTACTTAAATGCTTATCAAGTACAGGAAGAATTTTAATGAAAAAACTATTTACACTGATATGATATCAGTCAATTGTGAACAACAGATGAAATCTGTTATTTTTCCTTCCTGACACCCAGAACGATATGTCTGGCATCCTTGTTCCTGGTCCTGATCGTCTGCAGGTGACAGACGCTCTGATCGTTCTTTCTGAACAGCAGATCCAGTTCTTTCTCGCCGTTCAGATATTCCTCCAGGTCATCTTTGTTCAGGATCTGTTTGAGCTTAGGCAGATCTTCAGCACAGACATCCTCAAAGATCCTGTTTCTGTCGGAGAAGAAATCTGTTCCGTCCGTCGTGATATGCAGTTCCTTGTCCTGACCAGCATAGAACTCGATATAGGCGTTGCTTTCGATATTGATGTAGCAGATGCATTCATAATCACCGCGTAAAGCCTTGGAGATGCTTATGTAGGATTTGCCTGCTTCCGGAATGGCATTCGTATTCAGTTCACGGTGATCGTTGAGGAACTCATCGAACTTCTCCGGTTCCAGCGGTCTTGAGAAATAGTAGCCCTGGATCAGATCGCAGCCCAAAGCTTTGAGGACCACCATCTGTTCAGCCGTCTCGACACCTTCGGCAACGACCGGCACATGGAGGTAATCAGCGATATCGATGATCAGTTCGATCATCTTCACATCCTTGTTCTCACCGAAAGCTGAACGGATGAAAGTCATATCCAGTTTCAGGACATCGATCGGCAGCTTTGAAAGCATGCCCAGTGACGAGTAGCCTGTACCGAAGTCATCCATCTCGATCCTGAAGCCGATCTTCCTGAGTTCCTTGGCCATCGCAATGACCTGATCGGAATCACCGGTATAGGCCGATTCAGTGATCTCCAGGATGATGTCATCGGTTGAAAGACCATTGTCTTTCAGAATGTCAGAGAGGACTTCCTTCAGATCAGGCATCAGCATATCTATCCTTGAGACGTTGACGGAGACCGGAACGGACAAAGAGAATTCCTTCTTCCAGTAAGCGATCCTCTTGGCAACTTCTTTCCAGACGAAAGTATCGAGTTCATAGATAAGTCCGCTTTCTTCCAGCAGCGGGACGAAAACACCAGGAGATATCATGCCCAGTTCAGGATGTTTCCAGCGCACCAGCGCCTCGGCAGAAGCCAGCAGCGGCTTTTCCGGACGGACATCGAACTTCGGCTGGTAGAAGACCGAGAAATCATCGTTTTCAAGCGAAATATGGAAATCTTCCAGCAGTCTCTCCTGATACAGAGCCGTCTCATGAAGTTCTTCATCGTACATGCCGATCTTCTGCGGAGTGTTCTTGATCGTATCGGCAGCGATCTTGGCTCTGTCGAACCTTCTTTCGATATCCAGGTTCTTGTCGGCATTGCTGTAAACGCCCATCCTCAGGCTGATACGGCTGCTTTCATCTTCGTTGTCCAGCAGATCGTCAGAGAGTTCTTCCAGTCTGGCTTCATAGTCTTCAAGGTGCGGACAGTACAGCAGGAAAGTATCAGAACCTCTTCTTCCTCCTACACCTCCGACTTCCCTGGCCAGCAGTCTGATCCTCGTACCGAGTTTCTGCAGTACCAGATCGCCGAACTGCTTGCCGTAGCGTTCATTGACCATATGGAAGCGGTTAATATCGACGACAATCGCATCCATCGGCATATCCGTATAGTGACGGTCATACATATTCACATAACGGTCAAAGTATTCGATATTGTAAAGTTTCGTCAGCGGATCTCTCTCCGTCAGTTCGATCGTATCCCTGTTCTCGGAGATCTCGATGCACCTGTCGACACGGGCTTTGATGATCTCCGGTGCCGGGTAAGGTTTAGGAATGAAATCGGAAGCACCCATGTTCAGACATTCGACCTCGGACTGCTGGTCAGCCGTCATGATGATGACCGGGATATCCTTGAGATCGACATCCCCTTTCATGTCTCTGAGCACTTCAAAACCGTTGACTTTCGGAAGCATCAGGTCCAGCAGGACCAGTGACAGTTCATCCTTGTTTTCCTTGGCAATCTCAAGAGCTGCCACACCGTCATCGGCATACAGCAGTTCATAGTCCTCCTGCAGGATATTGCTCAGCAGCATCTGGTTGATCGCTTCATCTTCTACAATGAGGATCTGCCGTTTGAGATCAAGGATCGAGACGTTCTCTTCCAGCCTCTCATCCGGACTCTCTTCGCGGCTGATGGAACCAAGTCCCTTGAGCAGCTGTTTCTCTTCATACATCAGCTGATCCGCCCGCTGAAAGACATCATGGAACGAAAGATCCTCTCCTGCGTGGTATTCGGACATGCCTCCGGAGATGACGACATCATTGCCGGAGATATGGTCGACTGACATGTTGTGCAGCTGACGCATGAGCTCACGGCGCAAGCGGTAATTCTGACCGGTCAGGATGGCGACGAATTCATCACCGCCGATACGGTATAGAGGTGAATGCTTGAAGATCTCACAGACCATCCGGCTGGCCTTGCAGATATGTTCATCACCGGCCTGATGACCTAAAGTATCATTGATCGTTTTAAGACCGTTGACATCACAGACGACGATCGCAAATTTCGTATCCCTTCCTTCACTGATACTGCTGTTGAGTTCCTTCTCCTTGATCAGATAGGCATGCTTGCTCTTGACCCCGGTCATCGGATCGATGGCTGCGATCATTTCGCTTTCCTTCGTCCGCTTGTTCATGTATGAGTAGTTGGTGAACATGATCGCGATCGCAAACATGAACATGCCAAAACCAATCAGCATGGTCCGGTTATCGGAATCCTCCATCTTCAGGACCTGTTCATAGATATACTGCTCATCCAGATCCTTGCTCGGATCAGAAAGATGATCATAGTACTCTTCAACGTTTTTCAGCATGGTTTGGTTGGCAAAGATCATGGACTGTCTCATCCAGATCAAAGCGATGACCAGCACCAGCGACAGCAGGGCGACCCAGACGATGATCGTGTTGCCGTAATGTCTTTTTTCATCGTGAGCCAGGATATAACGGAAATAGATGAAACCCAGGACGCTCCAGATGATGAAAAGGAAATATGTCTCTTTCTCCAGCGTACTGACTGTGACGAAACTCGGCACCAGGATATAAAGGCTGAATGCGATCATCAGGATGACTCCGAGCAGTCCGGTGACCTTCTCGATCCGGTCATTTCTGACCAATGCTGCCTTATAAGCTGAAGCGGAAACAAAACCGTAGATCAGAGTAGCACCAAGCGTCGTGACATCGACGATCCAGCCGATCGCTGTCCTGCCCAGGAAAGGTGTGATCAGTGAAAGTCCGGCTACCAGCAGGATCCCCCTGCCCGGAACACCGTACTTATTTAATTTCCCAAACTTCTCAGGCAGGATCTCGTCCTTGCCTAAAGCACAGAACAGCTGAGAAAGAGCTGTCGTATTGCCGATCATCGAAGTGATGATCAGTGAGAACAAGGCTGCCATCAGCAGTGTGACACCGGCATTGCCCAGATAATGATGAGCTGTATAGAAAGCCGGGAAAGAACTCAGACCGGTATTGTTGTTAAGATCTGAGATATAGGCGAACCATGAGGAATACTCTTTGGGATATGCAGCAGCTGAAAGCAAGACCGTAAAGATATACAGAAGCATCGTGCTCACGATCGCGATCACCAGCATCCTGAAGATCCTGTCGCCTTTGAAAGAAAAATCGGCCGTACTGTGGGAGACACTTTCAAAACCGATGAAAGCCCATGGAGAGATGACGGCGATATTGATGATCTGTCTGAGTGATGAACTTCCCTCTACAAACAGCGGTTCAAAATTCCCCTCGTGTTTCAACATGACAAACAGGAAAACAGCCGTAATGCTTAAAGTGAATACGGTAGCCAATATGGTCATGATGATGTGGGAAAGTCTCTTGCCTCTGTAGTACAGCAAGGCAATGATCAGGATGGAAACAATCGTCAGCAGGGTCTCACCGAAATAGACCTCATAGCCAAACAGCGTATACATCCTGCCGAAAGTAAAGATATCACCGAGGAAATTGCGTACGAACAAAGGGATGGCTGTCGCGTTGGCCCATAAGACAGCCAGATACACCAGTGCCAGGAACCATGAAGTCAGGAAACCGTGATCATGACCGAACTGTTCCTTCGTAAAAGTATAGGCTCCGCCGTTATCTGGATAGAGTTCCATCAGATAATAGTAGTTCCTGCCCATCACCAGCATGATCGCTCCGCCGATGATCAGCCCCAGGACACTGCCTAAAGGACCGGACTCAGCCAGATAGGTATTGGCCGTTACGACCAGAGAGCCCCAGCCGATCGCCGTGCCGATTGAAAAAGCCCAGGCCTCAAATACCGACAGTTCACGTCTTTTATCTTGTACCGTTTCCATATTTATCCCTTATATATTCTATTTTAATTATATTTCATTCAGCTCTTTCAGGCGCAACAAAGCTTCCATGACTCTTCCATTCTTCAGCTGGTCGTTGAGAAAACCTTCCGAGAACCTGTCTCCTCTGACGAAAGCCGTCAGCAGGGCACAGACTTCTTTTTTATTCAGGGTGGAGATATCTTTGTCTCTGATCTGTCGGTAGGTCTTCATGTAGTCATGATCGACATACTTCGATCTGTAGAAATCCTTTATGAAATCCAGCACATCTTCCGTATAAGAAAAATACGACTGAGTCGCATCTTTCGGGGATGTCTTCCATTCGCCGTAGTTTTCTTTATTTAAGATATCGATATATTTCAGTACTCTGTCTTTCACGCTTTTATCTTCGCATTGGTACAATGCTCACAGATGAAATCGTAGACGAAATCGTAATCAACGTCATCCGCATAGATCATATGATGCATGATCAGACCGGACATCGTGATCAGATTCTGGTCTTCTTTCTTGCCTACTTTACGGATCTTCTCAAACCTTACCGTCTCATTCACGCCGTTGGCCGTCATCATACCGGCACTGGCTGTACCGAAATTCTTGGTAGCCAGACCGAAAACGTCGCCGCAGCACCGATGTTCTGGGTCTTTTCTTTCTGATCCTCCGGCTGATAATAATGCAGAGTCTCATCATCCATCTCATAGATGAACGTGTATACTCCGCCGAAATACTTGCTGACAAGCCAGTAAGCGAAGTAACTGATGACTACGATCGCCGCAACACAGGCCAGGATGATCTTGGTAACCCACCACCACCGATCGAAATCAAATCCGTCCGAGAAGACCAGGAACATCATGAACAGATAAAGCAGAGCCATGATGCCCAGAACGATCTTCAGTACGAGATTGATGATCGAACGGTTCTGCCACATATCCATGCTGTAGGTCCAGGTATAATATCCATTTTCGTTCTTTTGCATAGTTTATTTCTTCTCCAGTTCTGTCCACTGCAGTTTGTTCAGGATATCCTGATCCGGCGCATTGCCTGATACACCGTATACATCACCATACTGGTTCTGATAGACGTGATCAGCCGCTACACTGACCTGGACATTCTGTCCGTAACTGTTCTGATAGGTATTTACACCTAGGGTAGCTTCCGATCTGGCTTGCGAAATCCGGGAATCTGAAGCCATCTTCTTGTTCCAGGAATCCATGATACCGGCTGACATCGAAGCGGAGTTCTGAGCCAGCGTCTGAGTGAGTCTCTGCTGGTTGAACATCAGTGACTGCATATTGGCCTGAGCGATGCCCTGGAACTGCATCGTCTCCTGCAGACGCATCTGGACCCGCTGAGCGATCAGATCATAGTAGCGCTGACGCAGTGCATCATCCATATGGAAGGTGCTGACGAATTCAAAGAAGGCTTCAAAAGCTTCCTGTTCATACTCCTTCGGGCTCATCATCAGGAACTTGTTCTTGGCACCCCATTCGATCGCATCGCATGGTGTACCGTGACCGAACTTCTTTGAGGAATTAGGATCTTTCTTTTTGGAAGCAAACAGTGAACCCATCATGCCGCCCATGAATTCCATGCCCGGTACTGATGAATAATATTCAACGCCCTGGTAATCCATACCTGCTACGACTGTGCAGTCATCGCCGTTCTTTGTCTTGGCGCTGTATCTTCTCATGAAGGAACGGCAGATCGTATTGTTCAGTTTCGTATCCGTACCCAGCTGGGCATCTCTCTGGATCGCTGCTTCATACGGAGCGATGAACTCCTTGTATGCCTGCTCCGGATTCTGTCCGCAGATACTTGGCAGATCAGCTTCGCCTACCGGCGTCAGCTGCAGCTGCGACATCGCTGAAGCAAACTGATAGAGATAATCCTCCGGTTCGATGAAATCCCTGATGGAATTCCACTTCACATCTGCCATGGCCTTCAGGGTCATCTTGATCATATCGTTTCTGTAAGTCGTGAACTTCTCATCGCTCAGACCGAAGATCATGATCTTCTTGTCGTTGTTTACCGCATGAGCGGTGATGAAGAAAGGAACACTTTCATGCTGGAAACCGTCATTCAGCGATCCTCCGGTCACATAACCGTCAGGTATAGCTGCATGTGCCAGAACATTGCCGTTCTGGTCTTTGAATTCTTTTATATTGCTCATCAGTATTCTCCTTGTAAAGGTTTTTTAATATACTATTATTTTACAACGTTCCGGACAAATAATCAGCCGTGCCGGAAACGCTTAGTGCATGATCGCCGTTTCTGCTGCGACCATAAAACGATCAAAACCGAGATCATATTCAGTCTTAATATATATATTATTTATTCAAATACGTTTCTTATTACTGTGAATATCATGGGATATTCAGTTCATATAAACTGAACACCGGTATGTTCTCAATCCCCATCTCCAGATCGACATCTCCGACATAAGTGAAACCATTCTTCTCGAAAAGCCTTCTCGCAGGAGTGTTTGTCGGGACTATATCAGCGCGGACAGCCTTATAGCCTTCTGATCTGGCCTTGTCGATACAGAAACGGATCACATCCGATCCCAGTCCCTGCCTGTGCATTTCCGGAGCGATCGCCAGGGAATGAATGACCAGATACGAGCCATCGGCAAGATCCTGGCTCCAGCGGCCCTTCTGATAGTTCCCCTGTGGCTCATCATTCACAGCAAAAGCAGCGAGGATGGCTCCTTTGTCGGTGCAGATATACTGGGCTGATGATCCTGTCATCTTTCGCACGCTCTGTTCGCTCGGATACACTCCATAGACCCAAAGAGGATAGTTGATATGATCATCCAGCCAGAGGATGACGCTGTCATAGAATCTTCCTGTCTTAACGATATCCGCTTCAAGGCATTTTCTGATTTCGATTTTATTCTTCATAAGTTTTCATTTAATAAATCCTGATCTGTCATTCTGATCCCATTTTAATAAAATGGTTTCAGTTTATAAAACCGAAACCTCCTTTATTGATCTGTGTTCAGATTTGTTTTTCCGTTTTAATCATCATAGGAAATGACCCACATGCAATCATTAGTAAATATCTTCCAGCCGATCTTATTACACTTGGTGCAACGTATCTCTTTATCAGGATGTGTGCCTGCATACCTTTCGTTACATTTCGATGCTGGCCGAGTAAAGCCCGTAGGCACCCAATCATGCTCACCACCATTGCCGCAAGATCCGGCAGTAAAACCCAGATAACCTCCGTTTACATTTTCCAGATCATCTAATGATAGCCTTTTCTTTTCATTCATGTTGAACCACTCCTTGTTATGTTTCTTTTAACTATTTAAATAAATAGAATTCACTGTATAAAACTGTCTTTAAGCAAAGATCTATGCCTTGTTGAATTTCTCTTTCGGCTGTTGGCAGCGAGGACACTTCCAATCTTCCGGCAGATCCTCAAAGGCAACTCCCTCGTGTTCTACCGGATCATAGACATAGCCGCAGATCGAACAGAAGTATTTCCCGCCGGATTCATACAAACCGCCATCTACTTCTTCAAGTTTTTCATCTTCTATTTTCTTTAATTCTTCTGACATCTCATCAACTCCTGTTCCTTAAGAAACCAGATGATGATCTTAAGATCTATTCCCATTTGATATCATCAAGGAATTTGTTGATCTCCAATGAATCTTCCTTGCTTAACCACTGACTGTCTTTGATCCTTTCATTAAAATGTCCGTTACGAACTCTCAATTGAAAAAGATTATAACTCTTATTTTCATCTCTGTAAGATTGGGCAATCTCACTCAGGGTCTCTTTCCAGTCGTCTTTGAGCAGACCGCCGGAAACATCCTGTAATTCATCATCATTAAGTCTTTTTTTCTTTCATTGTTGTTTCCTTTCTAAATTGTCTATAATAGTTTTTATTCAGTTTCTATTCATCGGTACGATAATCGAGAATTTCTTTCATTGAACTCTTTCTGCAGGCAGGGATCTGTTATTCACCAAGATTGAATGACGGCACCAGATCAAAGCAGAAATACTTGTCATTCAGAATAAGTCCTGATGCTCTTGTTTCTTCGATGTGTTTCTTGATCTCGTCAAGAGACATCGCCTCGAACCCTTCTTCAAAAAACTGAGTTTCTGCGTAGGTATATTCCGGATCATCCGGATCTGAGTATTTATCGTCGTCTATCGGCAGATGCTGCATTTTCTTCCTGCAATGTTCACGCCAAATAATTGAGGAAACATGCCCGCCTTCCGAATAGAGGATATCCAGAAATGAATTCCAGTCTTTAAAAAGATACTCTGGACAGAAACTGTGCTCACGGATATAGTCTTCTACTTTTTGGCTTAACATATCGATCGATACTCTTTATGATCCCGCCGGGATGATGATCTGCTTTTCGCCGATCGCTTCAAGCGGACATACATCTGCACATACCCAGCAGATCGCACATTCGTTTCCGTTTATTTCAGCACCGTTAGGACCGATGGTGATAGCGCCGGTCGGGCATACATTGACACATGCACCACACTGGCTGCACACATTCATGACTCCGAATTTTGTGATGATCGTGTTTCCTTCCTCATCTACCATAGTTGAAGTCGTAAAACCGCCAGAAACTTTTTCCAATGCTTCATTGCTGAGTTCTGCTTTTTTATCTATTATCCATATCCTCCACTGTTTTATACGATTATTATAATTTATCGGGCAGATAAATACATAAAGAAAGGTTCTGTTTCCAGAACCTTGATCTGATAATGGTGCCAACTACAGGAATCTGGTTTTTTTCCGTTTTGTTTATCTCTGTACGTTTTTAGGCTGTTTTTAAGCCATTCTATCGCATCATCTTTTAGTTTTTCGTTATAAAATTGACACCAAATTTGCACCAAATTCAATTTATCAGTCTGATCATTCAAGGATGTCAAATGCAAGTATGCAGAAATTCATATCATAGATCATTAATTTTTTCTCTCCTTATACTTTCATTTTGCAATATAAGGTAAACAAAAACCTCAGATCGATCCGGCTTTTAGTCATGGTTATACAGAATAATCAAAAACAAGGAAAAAGTGCTTGACTTATATTAGCATGATTATAATTCTTTAGGCAGTATATGACTGTTATTTTTCCATGATCTATTTATAAACAGATCTCTATTCAACGTCCAATGCCACGGCATTGTGAGAGACTGAATCTGTTCTGACAGATTTCAGATTCGCAGTGACATAATCATAGAAATCGGAATCTTCGATCTCGATCGACATCGCATAACGGTTCTTGACGGTACTGATCGCACTTTCAAGATAGGATTCCAGCAGTTTCTCGTCATAATCCTGCGTATCGATCAGCCACTGCGTCCTGCCGGTCGTATAGTCGTATTTCACCTTATCGGTGATGAAAGAACGGTTATACAGCTGAGCGGCATGGAAACCGTCAGAGAAGATATCTATTCCGGCATACAGCCTTGAATCATAAGGGATCGCAAACAGATTGAGGACAGTCGGCAGGATATCGACATTGCAGCACGGCGTATCCACTTCGATCTTCTGTTTCAGACCGGCATTGTAGATGATGCAGGTGGAGTGATAGCTTTCAAAGTCTTCGTCCTTCTCTTCGCCTTTAAGAGCTTCATAGGCGGGATCAGTCAGATAGTATGGATAGTGATCGCCGGTCAGAACGATGACCGTGCGGTCGAGTCTTCCGGCTTCTTCCAGCCTTTCCAAAAGATAGGTCATGGCTTTCTCCAGTTCATAGTTGCAGGAGAGGTAACCGATGGCGCTGCTCGGTAAGAATGTATCGATCATCGAATTGACGGTATCGTAGTTGCGGTAGACCATGATGTTGTTGGTCGTGTAGTTGCCATGTCCTGAGAAGGTCATGTAGTAGGCGACATACTGATCGTCATTGATGTAATCATCGACGGACTGTTCCATCATCTCCAGATCGGATGCCGGCCAGGCTGTCGTGAAAGACATGCCGTCATCCATGAATTTGCAGTCAAAGCCCATGTTAGGCAGAGTCTGGTTCCTTCCGTAGTAGTAGCCGTAATAGTTGTGATAGCCCCTGCTCTGGATGCCTTCATATCTGTTGAACATATTGCCTAAGGCCATGCTCATGTCCTTATCGATCGACTGGCCCATCGTACCGGTAAGCACACCGTTGTTGGTGTCCTTGCGGGCGACATCAGGCCATAGACCTGTCAAGAAGGCATACTCGCCGTTGGTCGTGACGTTCTTGAATGAATTGTAATAATTGTTTAAGACGATGCCGTTATTGGCCAGTTTATACAAAGTCGGAGTGATCTGTTCATCGATCGCCAGTGACGAGAAAGACTCGGCACAGATATAGATCAGATCATATCCTTCAAAAAGACCGGTGTATTCGTTCCTGTTGCTTGGAGAGACATTGACCAGATAATCACAGAGAGTATCGACTGTTTCATTATCGCTGTTCTTCTTGATCTCGCGGAAATCAAGACTGCTGTACTCGTTATAGGTGACAGCTTCCTTGATGATCTCTTCCTTCTCTTCGATCTTCACATCTTCGGCAGCCGTCAGCGTTTCGCTCTTGCCGGAAAAACCGAACAGCGAGCTCTTGGCTTCGATGATGAAGTTAGGCAATGCGCCCAATTTTGCTGAAGCCGTATCGGTATCGGTGTAGCGGCTGTGATAGACACCATAGGCACTGTAATCAGCCTTGCCGGTGACCGGTAAAGCCAGAACGATCAGATTCCACAGGACAAAGGAACTGAACAGCATCAGCATCCTGCCCAGCAGGGAATAGCCGCTCTTTTCATCATCGTACAGGACCAGCACCGGCATCAGCAGGACCGGGATCTCAAAACAGAAGATCAGGAAGATGTTCTCTTTAAGTGTGGAAGAGATGCTCCACCAGAAACTGGTGATCGCGTCTGTTCCCGTTCCCAGCATCGCGACCGAGAACAGCGATCCGAAGGTCTTGTAGTAGATCAGATCGGCCAGATAGAAGAACGATATGATGACGATGATGACCGTATTGAAAAACAGTTCATAACGCGGTCTGTTTGCCAGACAGAATTCAAATGACAAAAGGAAGAACGCGATCGGCAGAACGAACAGGGCATTCCAGAAAGAGAAACCTCTCAAGGAAGAATGCAGCTGCGAATACAGAAGCAGTTCCCAGTATAAAAGGATGACAAAAAGGATCAGAAGGTCTCTTCTGAATCGGGAACTGTTACTGTTTCTGCATAAATCCGCTATCCTTTTCACAACGGACAGTATTTTAACACTTTTAGGCCAAACAAAAAAGCAGAAGCGCTCAGGCTTCTGCAGATTGTATCAGTATTTCTTCTTTTTCAGTTCTTCCCAGTCGGAGAAATGATCGAGCGGACTGTCGGATGTGATATAGTCATCGCCCTTTTTGAAGGCATAGTCATTGTAGGTGTGGATGACGTGTTCATTGCCGTCACGGTCGACGAAGCGGGTATTGCCTCTGATCGTATCTGTCCACTGTTCCATGACTCGGTCATGACTGCGTTTGCGGTTCTCATAGGAACTGTTGATGATGTCGCGGGTCTCCTGCTGCGTCCTGCGGATCGAATCATAAAGTTCTTTGCGGGATTCCCTGCTCTTGCGGTCCGCTTCTCTTTTGATCTCGGCCGCTCGCTTCTTGTCTTCCCTGATCGCCGCTCTTTTCTTGGAGAGGATCTCGGCTTCCCTGCGGTAATCGTCCCAGATATCCTGACAGATCGTCACGCCCTTGTTGGTGACAGGCAGGAAGATGTTGCTGTAGGCATATTCATAGTCCTTCTCCAGGACATCCATCTCGATGTGCTGACGGTAGCTCCAGTCAGTCTGATACAGCGTCGTATAGATGTAGCACCTGTTCTGCTGATCGTAGCGGCAGTTGGGATATACCATGGTCGGGTCGACACCGATAAAGGAAAAATCGATGTTGTTGGGCAGATAGTTCCAGCGGCAGTAATCCAGAGCTTCGATGATGCAGGAACACATCCTGATCCGCTTATGACCGTTATTGGTATAGCCGTAGATGTTGATGCCTCCGTAGTAGTAGTGATTGCTGAAGGTATCGCCGTTTTTGTTCAGCCTGTCGAGGGCTTTCTGTTTCCTGGTTTCCGCATTCTTGGCGTTGTTGGTATACGGGATATGCTTGATGAAATGCATGTCGTACTTGCTGAAACGGCGCATCACCGATTCATCGAGCACTGACTGCATATCTTTGAAATGTCTTAAAAGATAGCCGTAGTCATCGGTCTCATAATCCCTGAAGGAACGCAGATGATCATCGGTATATTCGAGCGGTGAGTAAAAGTAAAGGGCCGCCGTCCTGTCCGGTGAATTGTGCGTGACGGTGAACTGATAAGGCCTGCCCTGGCCGCCGTAAGAATCCTTGTGGACATTGATCGTTGAAGTCCATCCCTCCGGCACCAGCATCTCCACATAGTTCAGTCCGTCACTGCCGCCATAGATCTGCAGTTCGTTGAGTTTTATTTCGTTATGTTCCATCTTAAACAGTTATTCTTTCGTAGCGTTCCGTATTCAATACTGTAAGCATATATTCATACGGTGACAGGCTGATGCCTTTGACCAGTGATTCAAAGACGACCGGTGACTGGCCGGAAGCCAGCTGTACGCCCTTGCGGTCAGAGGAGACATGATAGACATTGTTTCTTGAATTGACGTTCCAGAAGACGATGTTCGGTATCTCATAGCCGTTGGCTTCAAACTTCTCCTTCATCACATCATAGAAGAGCCAGTCCTTCGAGATACATCTGTCGATCTCCATATCGGAGATGATGATGAGCGAAGTAGGCATCTCTTCCTTCGGGGTATGGTATTTGGCAGCTGTGTACAGGATGAGATTGAACGCAGCTTCCAGATCGGTATTCATGTCCCAGGCACTGTTCCTGATCGAATTGATCTTTTCAAACAGATTATTGCCCTGGATCGTGACCAGTTCCGGCTTTGCCGAGAAAGTCATGAACGTATTCGCAAAAGTTCCCTTGTTTCTTTCCGCAAAATACAGCGCCAGACCAACGGAAGTTGCCATCGGTCTGCCACTCATCGAACCGGAGACATCAGCCATGATAAGGAATCTGTTTTCTCCTTCAACATAGTCAGGCAGAGCTTTCCACTGTTCTTCCAGGACCCTGTCTTCTCCGGTATTGCCGTAAAGATATTTGAAGGTTATGTCATACGGATACAGGACGGAAGCGTTGATCTTGGCTTCGCCTCTTGATACTTTCTCAAGATACTGGGAGAATCTTTCCTCGTCGTTCCTCATGAAAGCCCGGCGATAGTTGTTCATCGCCTTGGAAGGAACGGTGCTGTAATCGATATCACCGAAGTGTTTTGCTGCCATATCGACTTCCACTACTTTCAGATAACGACGTAAAGCCGACAGAGTCTTGCGGTATTCCTTTTCGCTGAGTCCCAGCCTTGCCGCAACGAAACGTCCCTTCTTCACTGTTTCCTTATTGGAAGTGTTGATTGAAGGCAGCCACTTGGCCATTAAAGAGATCGGCTTGCCGGCCCGGCAGTTTTCGATGTCTTCCATCAGCTGCTTGGCGATCATCTCCATGATCGGCTCTGGTGCATAGTCCAGCAGATCGATCAGATCGTCCCAGCGTCCGTAGTCAGGAATGAATTCAAGATTCTTTTTGAAGATATCCGGATAGTTCTCCGCCAGATATCTGAACATGATCCTGCCGCTCCTTCTTTCACCGAGTCCTCTCCGGACATCTCTGGTGTAGAAAACCAGCTTTGTGGCCAGCAGGTTGTCTTCAGCCATGGCCCTGGCGAAAAACATCCTGATCTCATCTTCAGAACGCTCACGCATCGCTCCGCTTATGCCGAAAAGATCCGTCAGGGCATCCCTGGTACTGTCAAGCGCCAGAGCATCATTTTCCGTACGGGTATAATTCTGTTCCTTTTTGATGTTTTCAAGTAATGACATGCCGGACCTCCTGAAAAATAAAGACACGGCACCAGATATTTCTGAAATGCCGTAAACAAGATGCCGTTTTTTTCATTTATGGATGAAAGATGTGGATTGGATTGCTGCAGGCATCTTAATTATTTGCCAGACACATTTTTAACAGGAGCCCTTGCGGGACATCCTGATCCCTTGACTGAGTGTGTGGATTGCTGTCAGTGTCTGTAACTTAATGATAACAGATATAAGCTAATTGCTGAAGTATTTTTCCAGCGCTTCCCTGATCTTCAGATCCCAGAAGTCCCATTCATGGCCATAGCCGGCTACGATCTCCATCTTCACATCGTAGTCTAGCTCTTTCAGATATTCATAGAATCTCGTAGCTGATCCCAGCAGATGATCTTTGTCGCCGATCGTCATAAAGAATTCCGGCATAGGCTTTCCCTGACAGATATTTTCGGCGGCTGTGAAATACGCATCCTCGATGGTATCCTTCTTTTTCTGGATGATCGAAGGCTTCGTGGAATGATAGACGTTCTCATCTTCCCCGAACCATCCGGTAGTAGAAGTCACGGTATTTTCGTCGATAAAGTTCGGTGCTCCCGACATGCAGTAGACCTTTGAATAAGTCTCCGGATAAGCCAGAGCGATCATCGCACTTCCCGCTGCCCCCATACTCAGACCTGCAATATATGTATCTTCACGTCTGTCGGATAAGGGAAACATGAACCGCGTCACCTGCAGAAGCTCTTCGGCGATAAAGGAACGGTTCTTCTCTCCCGGTTCATAATTGAAATACCAGCTGTTGAAACCGGAAGGAATGATGACGGCTATCTGATTGTCTTCCGCATAGCGTACGATATTGGTAAAGGTTATATAGTCGTTGCAGTCACCGGAAAAACCGTGCAAGAGATAGACGGTCTTGAACTTTTGATCCCGGTTATAGATATCTTCGATCTTTTCTTTGCTGCGGCTGTTGGTATAGGTAGGGATGATCGCATGGACATCGACCTGCCGGCCCAGACAGCGGCTTAGAAAGTTGAATCTTACGAGTGCCATATTTATTCCTTTCCTTTCAGATACTGATACAGTTCATCGATACTGCTGCAGATCTTTTCCAGAGCCATCCTGATCATCAGATTGTCTTCGCCTTCACACAGACTGCGGCTGTCGGTCTTGAGACCGACTGACGGTCTTCCTGATGCATAGAAATAACCCAAGGCTACGCAAGCTCCCTCATCAGGGACTCTGCCGTCCAGCAAGAACAGAAAGACATCAGATCCATCCATGGCTTCCTTGTCTTTTTCAAAGACATAGCGGTCTTTAGGCATGCCGTCGATGAGATCAGGCATTTCCGATACGACTCCGCCGTCTCTTTGCGGCAGATAGGTGTCATAACCCTTTTCTCTCAACAGCGTATCGATCTTCAGATTGTATTCTCTTTCCATTTCCGAATATAACGGTGCAGCGATATAGATCTTCATAAAATAATTACCTCTACTGAAATTATGACATAATATTCTTAAGGACGGATAAAATCATGAATAACAGAACGCTGGATAAAGACAGAGAAGAACTGTACGAACTGGGAGATATCCTGTTCAAGAACCCGCAGCTCGGATATAAGGAATTCAAAAACAAAAAGATCCTGACTGACTATCTCAACAGTCACGGCATAAAGACGGAAGACCTCGGCTACCGCACGGCCTTCAAAGCCTCCATCGGCAAAGGCTCACCGAAGATCGGTCTGATCGCCGAACTGGATGCCATACCGACCCTTGGCCATCCTTTTGCCGCCAAGGAAGACAACGCCGCGCACAGCTGCGGTCACTCCACCCAGTGTGCGATCATGGCCTATGCCCTGGTAAAACTCAAGGATCAGCTGAAGAAAGGAACGGTGACGCTCTACTTCACACCGGCTGAAGAATTCACGGACATCAGATTCCGCAAGGAGCTGATCAGAAAACATGAGATCAACTACATCGGCGGCAAGGTGAACATGCTGACAGGCGGATGCTTCGATGATGAAGACCTCTTCATCCATCTGCACACGATGGGCGGTTCAGGATACCATTTCTCCCTGAATACTTCCCTGACCGGTTTCGTCTATAAACAGATAACTTTCAAAGGCAAGGCTACTCATGCGGCCATCGCTCCGGATAAAGGCATCAATGCCCTGAATGCCTTCGTGCTCTTCGACAATGCCCTGAACATGCTCAGAGAGACCTTCAGGGAAGAAGACTACATCCGCATCCACGGTATCATCGATGAAGGCGGACAGACTGTCAACTCCATTCCGGAAAAGATCGTCTACGAGTGCTATGTGCGTTCCATGAATGAAAAAGCACTTAGGGAGACAGCAGCCAAAGTCGACAATGCGGCCAGGTGCTGTGCAAAGGCTATCGGTGCTTCCGCGAAGATCGAAACGACTCCGGGCTATCTGCCGATGCATCAGAGCCGACTGATCAATGACGTCATCAGAAAGAATATGCTGAAACACTGCAAACTCTCAGAGATCCACGATGACGAGATCTCTATGGCTGCCGGTGATATCGGCGATCTGTCCATATTCAAACCGACTGTCCAGTTCGGCTACAGCGGCTTCTCCGGAAACTGTCATGGCCGTGATCTGTGTATCTCCGATAAGAACAGAGCGTATCTTGAACCGGCCAAGGTCGTCTTCGATACCGTTGCCTATCTCAGCGAACATGATGATTATGTCAAAAAGATCAAAGCTGAATTCAAACCGTCGATGACGATGAAAGAATATCTCGATTATCTGAAATGAAAGAGCTGAAAAGCTCTTTTTTCACGATGATCCTGTATCGATAAAAAAGACTGTGCGTGCACAGTCTTTGATCATAAATATTATTCTGTCAGCTTAGTCCAGATAACGGTCGTTTCTGGAGATGTTGCTGACGACCTTGCTGGAGATGATGAACATGATGACTACGAAGACCAGGAAGAGCCAGTTGAATCCTTCGGTCTCCATCGTTGCGATATAGTCATAGGCACCATGAAGCAGGATCGGTGCGACCAGTGCCATGATCTTACAGAGAGAGCAGCTTCCCGCATCATTGCGTCTTTCATAGAATTTGGCTGCCGCATAGAAGATACCCATAAAGACACCGAAGCAGGCATGACCCGGAATGGCAGTCAGGGCTCTGATCAGGGCCGTTGAGAAACCGTAGCTCAGTACGTAGTTGATGTTCTCCCACAAGGCAAAACCCAGGGATACGAAGACGGCATAGATGACACCATCAAAGAAGCAGTTGAACTCATAAGATCTCCAGGTCTTGTATTTGAGAAGCAGATATTTGGAAGTCTCTTCCGAAACGGCGACGACTACAAAATAAAGCAGGATCCTGTAAAGCGGGGAATAAGGATCGACATAATTGTAAAGCAGCGTACTCAATACTCTTTCTTCAACCAGTGCGATCAGTGATGAAAGGATACCGGCGACCACCAGTCCGCCCAGCAGGCTGAAGCTTTCTTTTTCCAGACGGTCGATCCTGTAGACACGGATCAGAAGGATCACTGCCGGAATGACCGCTGAAGCGATCAGGATGACATTGTAGGTCACGATAGGACCCATCAGATAATAGAACATTCTTAATACCTCCGTTTATTCAAGCCCTTTGAGCTTCTTCTTGTTTTCATACATATTCTTATCAGCTCTTTCAAACACTTCGCTGACTTTCCGGTCACTGCTGCTGTCATATAATCCCAGACCGCAGGCGATTACCGGTCCTTCTTTCTTGTCTCTGTTTTCTTCAGATCTGGTCTTTATCTGGCCTATCAGTTCTTCCCTGTTGCACAGGTCATTGTTTTTCAGGATGACGATGAACTCATCACCGCCGATCCTGAAGACCGGTGAATGGTCGAAGACGGTACAGATGAGTCTGCAGGCATCGCAGATATACTCATCACCCGCCTTATGACCGATCGTATCATTGACTGTCTTGAGATTGTTCAGGTCACATACCAGCAGACCGAAATCACCTTCATTGCCGTCATCGATGCTTTTCTGCATCGATCTCTCCATCTCCTGGTAGGCATTCTTGTTGCGCACACCGGTGAGCTCATCTCTCCTGGCCAGTTCATTGGCGCGGTTGAGCTGTTCGATGTGTTCGTTCTCCTTCTGGATCTCTTCGGTGATATTGACGACACCGATGATGAAGTGGATACGGTCTGAGGACCACATGACGATCAGTCTGGTATACTGCGGCTTTCCGTCGATCATCAGACGGTAATCGATACTGTACTGTCTGCGGTCTTCCAGGGCACTGATGAGATAGTCCTTGCTTAAGACGTTCAGGACTCTTTCCTTGTCTTCCGGATGAAGAATCAGTTGCGCATTTCTGACCGATTCTTCAAAGAAATCATTGCCCTCTTCGGCGACCTCCAGGTTGCCATAGATGGCATTGGAGACGTATTGCCTGTAGGCACCGCTGGAAGAATCGACGTAGTAGATGACGTCATACTGTAAAGCCAGCGATTCGGCGATCTGCGTATACAGGCTCCGCTCTTCGCTCAGACGTTCATTCTCTTCTCTCTCTTTTACTTCCTTATCGATATTGATGACACCGAGAATGAAATAATCATCATCATCGACACTTCTGATCAGTCTCAGAGTGTGCCAGACCGGTTCACCGTCGATCATCAGCCTGTATTCCACCGACTGCATCTCGCCTTTGGTCAGACCGGCCAGCAGTTTCTCTTTCTTCATATCCTCAAGGAAGATATGCAGATCATCAGGATGGACGACCTGTTTCGCATCTCTGGCGATGTTCACGAAAAAATCATCACCGTCAGATTCGATGGTCAGGGAATGGAAATCAGGATCCAGCGAATACCAGTGGTATTCATTGGTCCTGGCATTGACATAATAAACGCTCGTATAATCGATCATCAGTGCTTCGGCTATCTTGTTGAAAATGGTATCGTTATCCGGCATCGGGATCTCCTTATATTTCAGTAGGATACTATATTTATTTTCGCATATTTTATATCTTAAACAACAGTTTTTAAAAACTGAAGCCAGGCTTCAGTTTCATATCATTCTTCTTTGAATTTCTCTGCCACGCTCGGGGCATTCTTGGTCAGTTTTCTGATACTGAGATCCTGTGCCTTGTCATTGGCCAGACGCAGCTGATTGGATGAGGAAGTCAGAGCTTCCTTGATCTTGTTGAGATGAGCGATCGACTTGTCGATCTCATCGATCGCATCCTGGAACTTCTTGGCTGCCGTGGTGTAGTTCTTCCCGAAGGCATCCTTGAAAGCATTCATGTTGCTTTCGAAGTTCTTATAGTCAAGATCCTGATTCTGTGCCACGATCAGCTGTTTCTTGTAAGACAGCGAATTGAGGTTCGCATTGCGCAGCAGAGTGATGATCGGGATGAAATTCTGCGGTCTGATCACGTACATCTTCTCATAGCGGTGAGACATGTCGACGATGCCTTCGTTGTAGAGATCGTTGTCCATCTCCAGCAGCGATACCAGCACCGCATATTCACATTCCTTCTCTTTTCTGTCTTTGTCCAGCTTACTGAGGAAATCTTCGTTCTTGTGTTTCGTTGCCGTCTCATCGGCTTCGTTCTTCATCTCGAACATGATCGAAACGATCTCTGTTCCTTCATCATCGAAATCTCTGAAGATGAAGTCTCCTTTCGATCCCTTTGAAGCATCGTTGTCTTTTTCAAAGTAGGCATTTTTGAATAAAGGTCTGACCCGGTTGAATTCATAGCTGCAGTGCTGTTCCAGATCTTCACCGATCATCTTGGTCGACTGTCTGGCTTTGAAATCCTTGTAGTAGGCGATCATCTCATCCTTATCGGCCAGCTGCTGTCTGTAGTTTTCGTTCTGAGACTGATTGATGGTCTTTAATTCCGAGATCTCCTTCTCCTTTTCAGCCAGAGCCCTGTTGACGGCCAGTTCGGCTTCCGTGTCCTTGTTTTTGAGTTCACCGTTGAGCTTTGTGATGAGGGCTTCCTTCCTGTTGAGTTCTTCCTTCACCTGATCCAGAGCTTCTCTGGTGACGAGCCGGTTCTCGGTATCCTTGTTATCCAGTTCATTGCGCAGTGTCTCGATGATCTTGTCCTTCTCGTTCAGTGAAAGCTGCTTCTGATTTTCGGCTTCACTTTTTACGATCTTCAGTTCCCTTTCCAGCTTCTCCTCGTATTCTTTTTCTCTTCTGTTTATCTCTTCCGCAAACTGATGATCTCTGACCTGTCTGACGATCGATTCATAATTCGATTCATCGATGGTGAACACTTCACCGCATTTCGGACAAATTATCTGGTTCATAGCACTACCTTCCTTCACTTCCATCTTATCACTTTACGCCCGCCTTATCTTTTCCCGTATCTGTTATAATTAAGTCAGAAAAGGTGAACGATAATGAAAAAAGCAATAAAGATCATTTTAAGTGTGTCCTGTATTTTGATGCTATGTGCCTGTACAGGAGGCAAAAAGGAAGAAGAGACCGTACCGGTCATTTCCGGCAAGACCTACTATGATACCGTCGATGAATATGGTAACAACGAACATTCCAAAGTCTGGTTCGGTACTGACGGCTCTTTTGTCCTGAAAGACAATTTCTTTGAAGGCTGGTATGAAATGAACGGTGACTGGTCAGTCAGTGAAAACGTCGTGACCCTGAATGTGAAGAGCACCGGCTACGGTCAGTTCACCAAAGTCCTCTTCGAGATCAAAGATCCTGAGACGCTGATCCTCAAGACTTCGCTGGCAGGATCGCAGTCCGATCACATCTTCTCCACCACGGAAGTAAAAGGTTCCGGAAACAGTTCCGGCGGCGGAGGCAACACTGAAAACAATAACCAGTCCGGTTTTACCTACACGACCTATTACAATATGTTCCAGGAGACCAAGAACAAGTCATACATCGAGATCAGATCGGACGGCAGTTTCGCCTTACTGGATATGAATGATTTCGGAGTGGAAGAGATCAACGGTACCTATACCGAATCCAACGGTATCCTCCATCTGAAATCCGACAATCATGCGGAGATCCAGTTCGATGTCTATGACGATCACGGTCTGATCCTGATGACCGATAATCTCGGTGTATCAAAATACGGCGATCTTTTCTCCGACAACAACACGATCCCTGATTCACTTTCAGGTTTGGCTGATACTGGATCGACATGGGTACACTCGCCGATGCAGGACATCAACGATATGTATCTGCCAAAAATCGAATTCGATGCGGCCGGCCGTTTCGTCTTCACCGAAAATGTCCTTGCCGGGATGGCTCAGCTGAAAGGCTGGTATGAAAGCAATGATTCCGGCTTCGTCTGCCACGTCGACGATGCTTCGATGATGCAAGGGTTCAAAGGCGATGATCTCAAACTCATCCAGTTTGAAAAACAGGATGACAAGACCCTGGTGCTCAAGACTGAAATATGCATGTCGATGGCAGGAGATACCTTCATCCTGAAATAATCGATTATCAAATAATTTGCGTATAATTATGCTTATTAAGTATAATATATATGCAAAGACTGAATATAGCTCAGCTTGGTAGAGTGCTCGGTTCGGGTCCGAGAGGCCGAGAGTTCAAATCTCTCTATTCAGACCATTGCTTATAAAACACCGTCATCATGGCGGTGTTTTTCATTCACATAATTTTACATAATTGAAACATAATTTCGATATAGACTTTTTGTATCATGAATATGCAAGGTGGTGAGACCTTGCCGATACTAGCCCCCTAAAATTAGTTGTATCGTATATATTTATCCCCTTAAATAATCGTATTAATAAGAAAAGCTCCAGATAATAGGGAGCTTTTCTTATTTATGCATTTCATTTTCGATCCAGGCCAGGATAAGTCTTGTGATCTTTTCCTGCTGTTGCTCATTTAACGGTATTCCTTTGGGCACTCTGTACCATCTGTTGAGACAGCCCCGGCAGCAGCACGCTGTCGCATGCATGGCTTTGAAGGAAGGATGACCGGACATCGGTGTCTGTCTTCCGTCATTATCAGGACAGGCAGCAGAGACCTTCTGTCTGACAAAATCCCGGGTATGCGATGCGATCACATCCATGCCTTTCTGTTCGATGTATTTCCTGTCTTTAGCTGAAAGATGAAAGGAACTTCTGAATTTCGATGAACTCAGTCTTTTCAGAGTCTCTTCAATGCTTCGGGACATCCTAGTAGCGGCTCACATCGAAATCCGGTGTCAGTTTGTCGATGAAATGACAGATCAGTTCACCGGTCTGTTTGAGATCACCGGTATCGATGAGTTCCATCGGCGAATGTGAATAACGATCCGGTGTACCCAGATCCATGCACGGGATACCTTCATCCTCCAGAGCCAGATAAGCCGTATCGGAAAGAGCTCCGCGGGCAGCCTGACGCTGGATCTTAATGCCATTTTCTTCAGCTGCTTTCTTCAGCAGTTCGAACATGCCTTTATGGATGATGTTGCCATTGAGCGTACCTTTGCCATGGAAGTTGAACATCGTGACCCCGACGCCGTTGTTCATGGAGACGTTGCTGACTTTTCCTTTCTGGTCAGGCGTATCGGCAGCACCAGGGCCAAGGATGGAGATGGCCAGATCCGTCTTTGCGGTACGGCTGGCGATCATAGCACCGCGGGCTGAGTATTCTTCCCAGACGGTCCCGACCAGATGGACGGTCGTCTGTGGCGGATCGTTCTTAAGATGTTCGGCGATCTGGATGAGGTTGGTCATACCGGCAGCCGCATCGATATAGGAACCGCTGATCCTGTCGTTGAGCAGTTCGTAGTAATTGTTCGCATAACAGACCGGACAGCCGACCTGGATGCCTTTCGCGTAGACTTCGCTGTCACTTCTGGCACCGATGTCGATGAACAGAGAAGACAATGTATCAGCCTTGGCTTTTTCTTCAGGAGACATGATGTGATAGGCTCTGGTGCCAAACAGTCCGTTATAGTACTTTCCGTCTTCACTGCCGACGCGGACTGCCGTTCCGGTCATGACCTTCTCCGGTACACCGCCTACTCTTTCAACAAAGATGAAGCCGTCAGGATCGATCCTGCTGATCACAAAACCGATCGTATCCATATGTGCAAAGACCATCAGAGCCGGATTCTCGCTCTTCGTTCCTTTGAAAGTCGCGATACAGTTGCCGATCTTGTCGATATAAACATCATCGGCATACTGTTCAAGATCCTTCTTCAGCAGATAAGCCATTTCCTTTTCGTAGCCGCTGACCCTTGGTACAGCCATATACTCTTTAAGCTTAGCTTTGATGTCTTTAAGTTCCATTGTCTCTTCCTCGCTTCAGCATAATTATATCTCAAAACCCTTTCTTAACAGTACCGCTCTTCCTGTGCTACAATTCTGTCATGACTGAGAAACATGATGATCAGATAATGATGGGTATCGACGGCGGGACCGGCGGGATCAGAGTCGGACTCTATGACCGGTCCGGAAACTGTCTTTCTTTTGCGATGAAAGAATATGCGACAGCTTATCCAAGACCAGGATATGTCGAGCAGGATCCGGCCGACTGGTGGAAGACGCTTAAAGAAACCGTCAGCGAAGCTCTCAATAAAGGACAGATCAGTAAAGATCAGCTCAGTGCCATGGCCTTTGATACGACCTGCACGAGCGTCGTCGTCTGCCGGAAAGACGGTACACCTTTGAGACCCTGCATCATCTGGATGGATGTCAGAGCTGCCAGAGAAGCTGAAGAGCTCTTCGAAAAAACTTCAGAATTCTATTCACCGGAATGGATGCCGCCGAAACTGGCCTGGTTAAAGAGAAATGAGAAAGAGATCTATGATGCTGCAGAAGTCTTCTGTGAATATCAGGACTGGCTGGCTTATAAACTTACCGGCAAGTGGTGCATGAACAACAATACCGCCTGCAACTGGGCTTACAGTATAAATGACGGATTCTCAAGAAAGATCTATGCAGCACTGGATATCGAAGATGCTCTGGACAGGTTCCC
Organism: Erysipelotrichaceae bacterium; assembly: GCA_017432005.1. GTDB lineage: Bacteria > Bacillota_I > Bacilli_A > Erysipelotrichales > Erysipelotrichaceae > Colivicinus. The sequence continues at coordinate 127,743 of JAFRKA010000015.1, read as the reverse complement.
GAGCAGCGAAGTATACAGAGTCGGCGAAAAGATCGGTGAACTTTCAGCTGAAGCTGCTGAATATCTGGGACTGAATAAAGGTCTGCCGATCGCTCAGGCCGGCATCGATTCCTCGATCGGTCTGCTGGGCATGGGTATCAACCGCCCGGGCAAGATCGGTATGATCACCGGCAGTTCCAATCTGGCCATGGCTTTAAATGAAAGACCGCTGCTGAATCCGACCGGGTCCAATAACGGACCGGATAATCTGATCAGAGGCTACTATACCGACTATGTCGCCCAGAGCGCTTCCGGCAGTATCCTGTCCTGGTACAGAAAACAGTTCTGTGCGGATCTCTCCTATAAACAACTCGATGAAGAAGCTGAAAAGATCCCGATCGGATCCAACGGACTGATCCTGCTGGACTATTTCCAGGGTAACAAGGAACCGTATCACGACAACAAAGTCAAAGGCATGTTCTATGGACTGTCACTGGCTCATACCAGAGCCGATCTGTACAGAGCGATCCTGGAAGGTGTAGCCTTCGGCAGCGAGAGGATGCTGGACGTCTTCAGAGACAAAGGCGTGAAGATCGAAGAGATGTCGATCGCTGGAGGCAGTGCCCGCAGCGATCTGTGGATGCAGATACATGCCGATGTCAGCAATATCCGCATCAATGTCCCGAAAGATACGAATGCGCCTTGTCTTGGCTGTGCCATCGCCTGTGCAGTGATGCTGGGTATCTATCCAGATCTCAAGACAGCCGTCGATCAGATGGTCTCCTATGAAAAGACCTATTATCCTGATCCTCAAGCTCATCAGAGATACCGGAAGATCTATGAACTCTATAAGAGCTTCTATCCGGCCGCAAAAGACTGGATGCATTCTTTCACCGATACATACAACGATATTTAAAAAGTACAGGATCATGCTGATTCTGTACTTTTCATTAATTCAGAAGTTTCCCTTCGGATCTTTCCTGTCAGCAGGGATTGTCAGTTCACAGACCGGATCTTTCGGATATGCGTCTTTGGTCTTGCGAAGTAGCCAGTAATCTCTCCAGTACTTCCACCACTTTCTTACCGCGTCCGTCACTTCTTCATCCGTATATGTTTTACCATTGCCTGCAACAATCAGATCGTCAGCACCGACGATGAATCCCACATCTTCACATCTGGCTGTCAGAATATACTTTGCCGAGGCAGACAGCTCTGATCTTATCGCAGTCCGGTTTTTATAACTCTTATATACAGTGTCTGTATATTCCGGATCATTGAAACGGAATTCATATGTTGCGATCGGAAGCGGTCTGATCTTACCCTCTTTCAGCAGATCATACCACTTCTGTGATGCCTCTTCGGTATGATTATCCAGGAAGATCACAAACGGATCATTGCTGAAACATAATGTTACTGAACCGGTATGGGTATCCTTCTCAGCCTTTGTCTCGTCATACAGGAAGACATCAGTGAATTCCAGACGTGATTCATCTTTTTCCAGATCCCAGCCTGTCCATGAACCCATTTCCGAGATGGCATCTGACAGGATGCTCAGAGTCTCTTGTTTCATTACCTGTATTTCTGATCCAGACTGTCGATCGCCTCAAAGAAGATCTTCATGCAGGCTTCCCTGTCGGTATCGAGCAGGACCTTATGATTGCCTTCACCTTCTTCAAACAGCGTCTGTCCCTGCGTATCTTCGCCATCCAGGATGACATCGATCTTTCCTTCCTTGCAGGTGAAGATCTCAGGTTTCAGCAGATACAATACCGGGATCAGATCGAAGACGGCTGTCTTGTCCCAATTCCGCTTGCGGGCATATTCACAATAGAAATCAAAGAGATCCCAGACAAGGCTTGAAACATAGCCCCCCTCTTCAAATCTTTCTGTCTCCTTCAGCAGTATGCCTCCGGCATAGCAGACTTCCAGCGGAGCCATCGTTACCGGTACACCGGAATCAAAGACGATCTTCGCTGCTTCAGGATCATGCCAGATATTGAATTCGGCATACTTGTTGATATTGCCGCCGTTAAGTGCTCCGCCCATCAGGACGATCTCTTCGATATGTTCTTTTACTTCCGGGTGGTCTCTCAACAGTACACCGAGATTGGTCAAAGGTGCCAGAGCGATGATCGTGACCTTGTCATTATTCTTTAAAAGTTCGCAATAGAAATCGATCGCTGATATCGGTTCCGCTTTCTTTTCCGGGTCAGCCAGCACCGGACCGTCCATGCCTGATTCACCATGGGCAGCAGGCTGAGGCTGAGGCTGCTTGACCAGAGGACGATCAAGCCCCTTATAGACCGGATAATTTATTTTCAGATATTCTTCTACTTTAAGGATATTATTCGTTACTTTATCAAGGGTCTGATTTCCGGCAACAGTTGCAAATCCAAAAAGCTCTAGTTCATCACTGTGAGCTAGAGCTGTAAGGATAGCCATGATATCGTCGTGACCCGGATCGGTATCAAAAACTATTTTGCGCATTATTATTGTCCTTCAACTTTACCGCGTTTCACACGGTAGTAATTGACGATCGAGACGACTGTCAGGATCACAAAGACGGAGAAGTAAGGAATAGCACCTACGAGGTCCGTCGGGAAAGCCGAGTTGGAGCTGAAAATGATCGAAACGGCACGGAAGACTGCAAAGACCAGTCCGGATAAGACCAGCATCCAGTAGTTGCCGTTGGCGATACCGTTGGCGGCAACGCCCATCCAGCCCTGTCCGGAGACCATTCCCTTGGAGAAGATCTTCAGATAGTTTAATGACAGGTAGACACCGCCTAAAGCTGCGAAGATACCGGATAAGACAAGTGAAAGGACCTGAAGTCTTTCAACGTTGACACCGGCTGTCTTGGCTGCATCGGCATTGAGTCCGCAGGCTCTCATTCTCATACCGAGAGGAGTCTTGTAGATGACGATGAACATGACGATGATCAGCAGCCAGCACAGATATGTCAGGATATAGTGTCCAGAGAGGATCTCACCGATGATCGGGATATCCTTGATGACCGGTATATCGACTGAACCCAGGATCGGAGTCGTGAGTGAAGCAGTCGTACCTTTATCACCCGTGATCTGATACAGGATGAAGATCGCGACCGCATCCGCAAACGTATTGAGAGCGATCATGATCAGGAAGGCATCCGCACCCAGTTTCATGGAGAAGAACGCGATCAGCATGACGGTCAGTACACCGACGACCATACCGAAGACGACGCCTGCCCAGGCACTGCCGGTCAGATAGCTGCCCAGTACACCTGCCAGAGCTGCGAAAGTCATGATCGATTCGATGGCGATATTGCCGATACCGGTCGATGCAGCGATGAAGGCACCGAGAGCTGCGAAGAGGATCGGAGTGGCCATACGGATGATCGTCAAGAGAAATCTCATTGTAAACAGAGTTGATAAAATACTACTCAGCATGTTCTTCCAAGCCCTCCTTTAATAACTTCTTCTCTCTGAATCTTCTCAGGAAGTGCTGAGAAGAGATCAGCATGATAATGATACCTTCAACGATCGCAACGATCTCTGAAGGAACGGAATTATCGACGAAGTAAAGTATTGCAGTACCCTGTTCAAGATACTTGATCATGAAGGCAGCAATGACGATACCGATAGGATTGTTTCTTCCCAGCATCGACATCAGCATGCCGCTGAAACCGATACCGACCAGGGACTGTGACGGCGTATAGAAGGTCGTCTGCGTCAACAGCGCTGTCGTTGCACCCATACCAGAGAGAACACCGGCGATGGCTGCGGTAGAGATAGCCAGCTTGAATGCACTGATACCGGAATATTCCGCAAACTTCGGGTTGGTTCCGGCCAGTCTGATCTGATAGCCCAGACGGCTCTTTTTCATGACCAGATACAGGATTATCGTTACAACGATCAGCAGGATAAAGCAGATCGTGATATGTAAAGGATCATAGATGTAAGGGATCTTGGCTGTTGCCAGATAGTCCTTTGAGCTGTTGCCGCCTCTTTTGAGCGTTCCCAGATAGTTTCTGACGACATAGGCTGCGATACCGGCATAGATCGAGTTGAGCATCAGGGAAACGACCATTTCGTTGGTACCGAATTTGGCCTTCAGGAAAGAAGGCAGGATCATCAGGGTACCGCCGAAAGCCATGGCAGCCAGATAGCACAGGATCGGATGCAGGATCGAACTCTCGGTAAGCGGCGTGATAGCCACAGCCGTTACGACCGCACCAGAAAGGATATAGATACCTTCAGCACCGAGGTTGAAAGCACCGGCACTGAACAGGACACCGGCAGCCAGACCGGCGAAAGCATAAGGAATGAAGCTTTCGATGACCGCACCAATATATCTGGTCTTGGTCAGAGGACCAGTCAGGATCGTGATGATCGCATTGACCGGATCGGAAGACACCAGGCACAGGATCACGAATGTGATGGCCAGCGCGATCAGGATGGAAATAAGCATCTTGATCGCATCGAAGATCTTCGGATTGGAGATCGATAATTTATAGTTCTTTGAATATTTGCTGTTCTTGTTATCAGTCATTTAAGGCACCTCCAATCTCTTCGGCACTCTGGTGTTTCGCACCCAGCATATACATACCGAGCTCGGATTCACCGACTTTGTTCGCATCCGGGAAATAACCGGCTATCTGTCCGTTGAACATGACGATGATCCTGTCGGACAGGGCCATGACCTCATTGAGGTCAGCCGATACAAGCAGGATACCGGCACCCGCATTGCGCATTTCGATCAGCTTGTGATGAACGAATTCAGCTGAACCGATATCGATACCGTGAGTCGGCTGCTCAGCGATCATGAACTTGGAATCAGTATTGTACTCTCTGGCAACGACGACCTTCTGGACGTTACCGCCGGAAAGGCTGTTGACCGGCGCATCGGCACTCTTGGTCTTGACCGCAAACGTCTTGATCAGGTTGTCTGATACGGCAGCGATCTTCTTGGAATCCATGAACAGCTTGCTGTTGATATCTTCTCTGGTGTAGTAAGTCGAGATCAGGTTATCGCTGATCGGAAGCTGTCCGGCGACACCGTCGCCCATTCTGTCTTCCGGGATATAAGCCATACCGCCGTCTCTGCGTCCCTTGATGTTGAGTTCATTGACTCTCTTTCCACAGATGACGATATCGCCGGTATAGGCTGTCTCTTCAAGACCGGTGATACATTTGACCAGCTGCTGCTGACCATTACCCTCAACACCGGCAACACCCAGGATCTCACCGCATTTGACCGCAAAGGATATATTGTCCAGAACCGGCTTGCCGTTTTGTTCCATATACAGATCCTTGATCTCGAGAGCGTTCTGATGATGGAAATCCTCATGGGTCTTGTATTCATCCATGTCGTTATCGAGATCACGGCCGATGATCAGATTGGTGAGCTGTTCCATCGACAGTTCTTCATTGAGATAAGTTCCCTTGGAAACACCGTTACGGATAACGGAGATCTTGTCGGAGATCTGCTTGACCTCTTCCAGCTTGTGGGAAATGAAGATGATCGTATGACCCTGTTCCTTGAAGAAACGCAGCTGATTGAACAGTTTTTCCGTCTCCTGAGGTGTAAGGACCGAAGTCGGTTCATCCAGGATGATCAGCTCGGCGTTACGGTAAAGAGTCTTGAGGATCTCGACTTTCTGACGTTTCGCTACTGATAATGTCGAAACCTTGGCATTGACATCGAGTTCGAAATCATATTTGTCAGACAGTTCCTGACATCTTCTGGCCGCCTCTTTCTGGTCGATGAAAACACTCTTCGTCGGTTCATCACCGAGGATGATATTATCAACGATCGAAAATGACGGAATCAGCATAAAATGCTGGTGCACCATACCGATACCTGCTTTGATGGCATCCATAGAACTGTTGAAATGAGTTTCCTCTCCCTTGTAGGTGACTGTTCCGCTTGAGGGCCTCTCGATTCCGAATATGACCTTCATCAGTGTCGATTTGCCGGCACCGTTCTCACCAACGATAGAGTGGATTTCTCCCTTTTCGAATTCCATGTTAATGTCACGATTTGCTACGGTTCCGTTAGGGTAGACCTTTGTAACATTATCAAGTTTCAATATCGTCTCTTTCATTAGATTCTCCTTATATTTAGAAAAAGTCATGCGCTTTAAAACAGCGCATGACTTGTTAGATACGAATTAGATCAGCAATTAGTCAACACGGTTTGCGTCTCTGACTTTTGGCCATTCAGTTTCGTAAGTTGCTTCATCCCAAGCCTTGGTATCAACAACTTCAACTGCACCGCTGGCAACCTGAGCCAGTGTATCAGCGACCTTGTTTCTGATTTCTTCGCTTGCATTTGCAAGGTAGTAATCATTTTCAGCAAGACCTACACCGTTAAGAGCGATACCCCAAGTTTCATGAGTACCAAGCTTCTTGCTGTAAGAGCCGTCAGCAACCATTTCACATACAGCCTTGAAAGCAACGTTAGTGTTCTTTAAAGCAGAAGTGAGGATCGTGTTAGCCCATGCAGGGTTAGTATCTTTGAACTGTAAGTACTGGTCCTGGTCAACACCGATGCACCATACATCGTCATGACCTGAACAAGCATCGATAACACCGTTACCTAAGCCACCGGCAACCTGCCAAATGACATCAGCACCCTTAGAGATCATATCTTCTGTTACTTCTTTACCTAAAGCAGTATCAGAGAATGATCCAGGATAAGAGATGACATACTTGACATCGTTAGCAGCCAGAACCTGGCAGTAACCACCGATGAACTGGTTCATATCCTGTGATTCCATACCGACAACGACACCGACAGTACCGGTCTTGGTAGCAGCTGCAGATAATGCACCTACAACGTAACCTAAGTCGTCAAGAGCCCAGTCAACAGCGTAGCAGTTTGCTGGAACGCCACCTTCAGGAACCCATGAGCAGTCGAAGTTATAGAACTTCTGATCAGGATACTTTTCACATGCTTTGTAAAGGAATCCTTCATAAGTACCGTTACCGGAAACAACGAGGTCATATTTACCTTCTTCACATACGTTGTCATACCAGTTCATCCAGTTGGATTCTTCAGCAGCACCATTCGGGTCACACTCGAATACTTCTACAGTGATGTTGTTGTCAGCATCATTTACTTCCTTAGCAGCATTTGCTAAAGTGTCGAAGTAAGACTGGTCGCCTGTGAACGGAAGTAAGACAGCGATCTTGGTAGTGCCATCATCGTCACCGCCAGTAGGAGCCGGTTCTTCTTTTTTACCGCAGCCGAATAAGGCAAAAACCATTAACAGTGCAAGTAATACAGATAATAATTTTTTCATTTTCTCTCCTTTTCTTTCTATTTAAAGCGTTGCGCTTTAAACCAATTTAAGATATAGAAATATGCCTTCTATAATATAGTAATTTTATCACCGAAACAGAGGTCTTTCAACACAATTTCAGCGCTTTAATCGACAATTTTGAATGGTTCGTGACCGGCCTTTATCAGTTCTTCGTCAAAATCCCGTCTGGCCATCCTGCAGGCCTCCTCAAATGAGTCGGCGATCTTCACGGAAGTCAGGATATTATCAAAGGCTGAGCCCTTATCTTCGATCATGTAGCCGTTGAGATCGTAGATGACACCGTCTTCCTCTTTCCGCTCGATCTTGCGCTCCAGGAGCGTCTTGGGACCGCTGTAGAAACCGTAGGCCGGAAGCCCCAGTCCTACATAATAACCAAGTTCAAACAGCGTGCCGCTGTCCGGTTCATGACCTCTCCAGTCATCCAGCTGGGCAAGGCACATATCGCAGTATTTCATCCAGTTCACATCATGTTCAAAGACTCTGCGCCAGAAATCATCGCCCGGTAAGACCGGATCGCCTTCTCCGGGGAAGAGTCCGATGATCCCGTATTTCTCACAGGTCTTTTTCCAGTATGCGACCGTCTCATCACAGGTCGGTAAGAACATCTCGAAATCAGCCAGATAGGCAATAGGTTTTCTGATCTTTCCTTCTTTATCGATAAACATCAGTCTTCACCCCCGTAATAATCATCATGAGCCACTTTCAGGGCGTCTTCCAGATCGCCTTTGATCAGTTTCGAGCTCTGTTCCAGCATCACATTGAGCGGACCCGGTTCAAAGCCGATCCCGTTCTCATCGACGGTCTTGCCATTTTCTTTGACGTGCGTAGTCCCGGGATATCTTTCGGCACAGGTCCTCAGATCCGGCACATAGCAGTAAAGTTTCTTGCCCAGACTGAAGGCTATCCCCAGTTCAAGACCGACCTCACTGTAGGGTTCCACATAGCTGCGGAAATCCATGGCATTGGCGATGACGATGTCGCATTCCTTGATCAGTCTGATCCTTTCTTCGGCGATCTTTCTGTTGTTTTCCAGTGTATCGCTGAATTTGAAGAGCTCTTCCGGATATTTCAGCAGGATGAGATCATATTTCTCACAGAGCTTTTCGTACCCGACAAAACGCTCGACCCTGTCCTTTAACAGCCGGTCCGGTCCGGACAGATATACTTTCCCCTTATTCATCTTCTTTCCTTCCCTACAGTTCGATCGCCGTATCCAGAGCGATCGTGATCATGTCTTTGAACGCTGTCCTTCTTTCTTCATGAGTCGTGACCATATCTTCCTTGTCTGATACCGTCAGCATGCATGCCGCTCTCTTGTTCAGATAACGCGCGTTGGCAAACAGCGCGAAGCTCTCCATCTCACCGGCGATCGTCGGATACGGATCAGGTTTCCTCTTGCTGCGGTCATAGTAGAACGCATCACCGGTGTGAACGATACCTCTGAAGATCTGTTTGCCTTTTTCAGTTGCTTTCTGATAAAGCATCTCCGTGATCTCCTTGTCCGGATACATCAGATCCTCATCATAATCGAAAGCCACTTTCGCGAAAGTCGATTCCGAATAGGATGCATCGACCAGGATCACATCGAAGATCTTCATCTCCTTCAGCCAGCCGCCGCAGGATCCGACTCTGATGATGTTGTCGACACCGTAGAAATTGAAAAGCTCATAGGAATAGATGGCGATGGAAGGGATACCCATACCATGTCCCATGACCGAGATCTCTTTTCCTTTGTATTTTCCTGTATATCCGAGCATTCCTCTGACATGGTTGAATTCTTTCGCATCTTCCAGAAAGTTCTCCGCAATGAATTTCGCTCTCAGAGGATCTCCCGGCATGACTACCGTTCTGGCGATATCGCCGATCAGTGCACTGTTGTGCGGTGTGCCTTTAAATTCTGTCATTCTGTTTGTTTCTCCTTTATCAGTACAGTTTCAGTTCACGGGTCTTTGAGACACCTGCTTCACCCATGGATATGCCGAAGAGGTCTTTAAGTTCCTGACCTTCAAATTCAAATTCAGTATCATTTACCTGCAGTTTAAGAACACCGTCTTCTTTCTTCAGCAGGAAGTGGTATTCTTCATCGTTCTTCCAGGCATACGGATAAGACTTTAGCGTTTTCTCTTTGATCTGCTTTCTTATATGCACGATCTCATCGTTGCGGAAACCGATCGCTTCGTAATGCAGATAACCGGTCATATCGAAGACCAGATAATGTTTCCTTCCCTTTTCCGGGATGAAAGTCCATTCGATCCGATCATATCCGTTTCCGTAATTGCCGGAGCTGATCAGCGCATGTTCTTCACTTTCTCCTTTTAAACCATCAGCGATATCCCAGTCTCCGGAATGTCTGACGAAGGCCCGGATGTTGTTCATGCAGTCTCCGCCATAGCGCGGTCCGTAGTGTTCCAGAGGATATTCACTGAATTCGTAGTGCAGCTTCGGCCTTCTGTTTACTTTTATATCGATGATCCGATATGGATATTTCGCTCTTATGCCAAAGAGATTGATGACTATGTTCTTCCCGGTCGGGACATCGATGACGATCAATGCATCGCCTTTGGCCTCATGGACGCTTTCGTATTCCGTGCCGTCACAGTCTTTCACGTAGGCGATGAGTTCCTGTTTCATTTCACTGCTGATCTTTATCTCCAGCTGATCGCCCGGTTCCAGTACAGGTGAGAATTCCGGATCATAGCGGGCATCATAGAGATCATCTGTAAGATAGTAGACGTAGCGGTATATATCCTGACTGTCGACCTGCAGAGCGTCATCTCTGACTTCGATCTTTCCGTCTCTGCATCTGAATCCGTTCGTACCGTAAGGCAGGACGAAGTACGGAAATTCCGGTTCAGGTTCGTTCTTCAGTCTGTATGCCAGTTTTGTGAACATTTTGGCCGCTCCTGAAACGCTCTGGATGTTGAGACAGCCGATGGCGCTCGAGGCATTGACGATATCATCGATCGGCGTGATCCACTTCTCGCTGATACCTTTGAGTCCGAGCAGTGCTCCCATGATGCTGCCGACATTGCCGCAGTTGCAGTCAGTATCCCAGCCACTGCGGTTCAGGATGATCAGCGTCCTGTCAAAATCGTTGTCTCCGTAACTCATGGCCATGATCATCAGAGCCATGTTGGGGATGATATGACAGACACCCGGATATTTATCGTATCCGTAGTGTTCCTGAATATAGTTAAGACATTTTGTCCAATCGTCTTTATTGTTCTCGTAGAAACCGATGATGTCTTTTGCCACTTTGCAGTATTCAAGATCTTTGTTGAGATATTCCAGTGCTTCAGTGATCACTTCATGGATGTCATCTTTACGCATCGCCAAGGCAATGGCTGTCGCTACGAAGATACCGCCTTCGATACCGTTTCTGTCATGCGTGACACTGGAAGCCATGACTGCCAGTTTCTTTGCCAGCTCAGGATCCTCTAAAGCGACATAGCCCCAGCAGTCAGAGAAGATCTGTCCGCCGATCTGTTCAGCCATGGTCAGGCCATTGGTCAGAGCCGATCCCGACTCCGGTGCCATGAGACCGTTCTTGAGGTTTTCATAGGCTGTATGTTCAGTAGATACACCTACTCCGCCCCACCAGAAGAAACCGCGGTATTCTTCAAGATAATTCAGGAAAGTCTCACCGATCTTCTCCGCATCGATATCATCATAGTCCAGCAAAGCCCGTACAAAAAACAGCGGACCGTTGAGATCGTCATCGGCCGCATAGATATCATAATCGACAAGATATCCTTCCTCATCCGGATAAGTCTCCATGATCTTTTCACTGGACCAGTTCTCCACCGGTGAACCAAGACGCACACCGATGACTTTACCCAGCCATGAGGCATAGACTTTTTCCAGATAGCTTCTGCTTTCTTCGCTCATGCAAGATGTTTCCTGAAGTATTCGATCGTGCCGTCAGTGAGCTGAGCCGATAGATCAGGCCTATCGTTCCAGGCTCCGAAACCGTGATCAGCTCCGTGAACAGTCAGCAGTTTTTTATCCTTTGCCTTTTCCAGCTTCGCATAAGTGTTTTCTGCGACCGCATAAGGCACGGTTATGTCTTCATCGCCATGGACGACCAGAGCACAGCCCTCATATCCTTTCAGACCGTCTTCCGGTTTCAGCTGAGCCATATCATCGATCAGACCCTTGCTGAGTTTGATCCAGGTATCATCAAATTCATTGTGGAAATCACAGTAGCCTTTTTCTTCTGTTTCCATATATATATGTTTGAGACTTACGCCCAGGAAATCTTCTTCACTGTCGAAGCCGTCATAGGATGCAGCTGCCCATAAGCCGATACATTTTATTTCCGGATGTTCAGCTATATACAAAGCAGTCAGTCTGCCGCCCATACTGTAGCCGATCATGCCCATCTCATCAGGAATGATCTCGTAATTGCTTTCCATATATGCTCTGGCTGTTCCGATATCATCCAGACAGTTTTTCAGAGTGTAGTTGATGAAATCGTCTTTTGATTCATCACAGCCCGGAAAACCCATCATGACAGAAGTGATGCCGTTGGCTGCCAGGGCCTTGGCCACTGTCACAAAACGTCCGTCTTCCTTGCGGTTGGCTTTGAAGCCATGGGCGCAGATCAAAAGTCTGGCCGGATAGCTGTCAGCCTCCACGACCGTCAGAGGGATCATGGTATCACGTCTGGAAGGTATAAGGGTTTCGATTATTTTCATAGATCTGGTCTCCTTGTATATCTATTATCGCATATCATATTCAGCGTAATCCTGACACAGCTTCAGGTAAACTTTCTCTTCCCGGGCTTTTCTGATCTGGACCGGACCGTCAGATCTTGCACAAAGAGCTGCTGCCACATTGGCGTTGAGCACGATGTCTTCAAAACTTTTTCCTTCCAGTCGCCAGTAAAGAGCTGCTGCTGCCGAACAGTTGCCGCAGCCTGTGACATCGACGGCCTTTTCAGGATCCAGAGCTTTCAGATAAACGCTTCTTCCGTCTTCGATCCATGTCGATCCGTTTTCACCTTCTCTTAGAAAACACGGGATCTTCAAAGCGATGATCTTCCTGATGACCTCTTCGCGATCGCTGCTGCCAAAAAAAGATGATGCCTCATCGAGATTCATGGAATAAAAATCGATTTTATGAAGATCGTTCAATACGCGATCATGCAGGGAAGGATCCTTGGATGACATCGTCGGCGGTTCCCACATTATCTTCACCGCAGGTGCTTTTTCCCTGATCATTTCGATCTCTTCAAAAATGTCTTCATCCGCATTGCTGTCAAGATATATACCTTTGACATCCTTGTTCAGGAAAGGTTGCAGCTTCCTGTATGAAGTACGGCAGTTTTCTTTCTGCAGGGTGAAATAATCATTTCCCCAGAGCGATTCTTCTTTCCAGGCACCGCTTTGTTCATATTTCAGCAGCGTATGATGAGTCTTAGGCATGGTCAAATAGATGCCCTCAGTCGGAACATCATTATCCTTGAAATACTCTCCGTAATAATCCCAATAGTCCGGACCGCCACTGCTTACCGGTATAACTTCATCACTGAACAGAGCGATGCCGTCATAGGCAAAGACAAAACAGCCGCCCAGTTTTCCGTTGCTGGTCCTGCCGTCCGCATATTTTATGTCATTGATGATGGAGATCCCGGCTGTGATATAGCGGTATTTCACAGGATATCCTCCATCTTTCCGTTTATATAGGCATACATGTTCTCGTGTTTGATGCCAAGCGTACCGCCGATCCTGCAGATATGCGGTTCAAAAGTGATCGGTTTATCGTAACCGATGATATCGACATCGACGCCTTCCGCGATCGTCACTCTGTCTTTCTGATCGTTTTCGATCGTATGACCGTAGTTGCCGTGATAATCGCAGTTGCGGTATCCGGCTTCTTTCACCTGATCATCGATCAGCCTGTGCAGGGCGGAAAAAGTCATGCCCGGCCGGATACTGTCGATGAACAGTCTGTGCAGTCTCATCTCCAGTTCCATACCTGCTCTGATCTCTTCATTTTCGGACAGCTCCCAGCTGATGATCTTTCCCTTCTCCATGACGAACGATCTGGCCATATCGCCCCACCCGTTACCGATCATCGGTGCTACATCGATCGTGATCAGATCGTTTTCCCCGATCTTTTTGCCTGCAAACAAAGGCGAAGGATCTTCATGTGCCGAATAGGTGCTCAGTTCTCCGAAAAGGATCAGTGCCGGATCATTGTGGATCCACCAGCCTTCTGAACCTTTTTCATTCATGTATCGGGCACATTCTTCATGGACCGTTTTTCTGTTCATTCCGGGTTTCAGAAAACCGGTCATATATTCAAGACAGTCTCTGGCGATACTCTGAGCATTATAGATATTCTCGGCTTCAACATCCGTATTCTGATAATGAGCGACAAATACTTCTTTATCCATAATTTGATTGTAACAGAACAGGGATGGATACAGTTATAATTAAGACAGAACAGATGAAAAAACAGATCTATAATCCCTATCTTCCTAATTATGAATACATACCGGACGGTGAGCCACGTCTCTTCAATGACCGTTTATACGTCTATGGTTCCCATGACCGCTTCGGCTGCCGCTTTTTCTGTGACAACGACTATGCCCTCTGGTCTGCACCTTTAGAAGATCTCTCTGACTGGAAATACCACGGCATTATCTTCCGTCGTGATCAGGATCCTCTTAATACAGAAAACTTTCCTCTGTTTGCGCCTGACTGCATCGAAGGAAAAGACGGCAGATATTATCTTTACTACGCCCCGTGCGGGACCAGATCGATCGGTGTGGCCGTAAGTGAAAAACCTGAAGGTCCTTTTGAATTCCTTTCTCATCTCAAAGATCATGATGGCGATCTGCTCGGCATGAGAGAAAACGATCCTTATCCTTTCGATCCTGCTATCTTTATAAATGATGACGGAAAGATCTTCTTCTACCTTGGCTTTGCGCCTGATCCTTCCTGGGATTTTCTGGAAAGAGAATTCGGTCCTCTGCCTTTATCTTCCGGTGCCTATGCAGTAGAACTGGAAGATGATATGTATACGCTCAAAGGTGATGTCCATAAAGTAGAGATCACAGACTGTCCTGATCCCGGCCATGGTTTTCTGGAAGCTTCTTCCATGAGAAAGATTGGCAGCACATATTACTTCATCTACTCATCATGGAATTCCCACGAACTGTGCTATGCTACCGGAGCAGATCCTAGCGGGCCTTTCACCTACAGAGGGATCCTGCTCGATAATGGCGATATCGGTCTTCCGGGCATCGTTGAAGATGAGCGCATGGCCTATACCGGAAACAATCACGGTTCACTGATCAGACTGAATGATCAGTGGTATATCTTCGGACACCGTCAGACCAACTATGGCGTCTATGCCCGCCAGGGAATTGCTGAAAAAGTCTTTATCCAAAAAGACGGAAGTATCCCGCAGGCTGAACTTACCAGCTGCGGTCTAAATGACGGACTCTTGATCCCTGAAGGCACATATGGAGCCTTCATCGCCTGTCATCTGCGATCGAAACACGGTGCTCTTCATTACCTGGGTAATTGCGAAGGAGAAGGATACGAAAATATCCGTCTTGATCATCCGGCCTTTTCCCAGGATGGCGAAGACCGGGAAAGCGATCCCGGACAGTACATAAAGAATATGCGTGACGGGGCGATCGCCGGTTTTCGTTACTTCGCTCCAATAAGAAAAACATCCCTGAAAGTAAAGACCAGAGGCTCATCCGGATACTTTGAAGTCCGCTGTGAATATGATGGAGAGATCCTGGCAAAGATCCCGCTGAATGAGAGCGGATCATTTACTGAAAGTGAGTCTGTTGAAATACTGTTTCCGGAAACAGATAAACTCTCTTTGTATTTCACTTACCGCGGTGAAGGAAGCATCGATTTCCTTGATCTCACTTTTTCCGGTTAACACATAATTTTACATATTTCCGCCATAATTCTGATATAGATTTCTCCTATGATGAATATGCAAGGAAAATTGCCTGCCTATGCAGTACATGAGAGAATGTGCCAATATTTATCCCCTTAAATAAAGAACAGCTCCTTCGGGAGCTTTTCTTCTGTCTTTTGTACTATAATGGATGCATACGGGGCTTTAGCTCAGCTGGGAGAGCGTCTGGTTCGCAATCAGAAGGTCGCCGGTTCGATCCCGGTAAGCTCCACCAAAGAAAAAAGAATGCTCAGGATGATCGACTGTCCTGAGCATTTTTGATCTCAAATCCTAATTATACAGGTGGATGATACCGGTCCCGTCTTCTCCGGTGACATGCAGTTTCAGACCGTCGCCGATAAATTCATCCATGATCGTGAATCTGATCGTCGTCTCATTGCTTTCTGTCAAACCTAGAGATCCAATAGCTTTTCCAGCAGGATCGTACAGGATCATTTCCATATCCGGATCACTGGTGAAAGTGACAGAGAATCTCGTCTTGTCTCCATCGAGCTTCACATATGAATAATTGATCAGCTCAATAGTTCCTGTACTCAGGGTGTTGTAATCAGCTTCACCGTATTCGGTGATATCTGTATATTCATATGTACCGTCATCAGGATCTTCAACCTCTAACACAAACAGATATTTTGTCTCCATCAGCCGTATATAACAGACATCGTCGCTATTAAAGACGCTCGCCATGAGATCATCGATCTGCCTGAGTTTCTTTTCAGGGATCGTCAGTACGATCTCCTGTGTGTTTCCGTTTAACTCTGTAAATTCGCTTTTATAGACCTCATCAGGTCCGCTGTTAAAAGAGACAAAATTGTATCCCTTTGGTCCCTTCAGTGTCAGATAAAGTCTGTAGCTTCCATTAGGAAGGATCTCGTATTTAGCCTCATCTATCTGTACCTGAACGGAGCTTCCGCTATCAACGATCACATCATCGGTAATATCTACATAAACGATCTGAGGTTCAGGTTCCTCAACTGCTTCCGGTTCTTCGACCGGTTCTTCTACAGGCACAGTTTCTTCTTCTTTGCCTCCGCATCCACTCAGGATGATCAGCAGACAGAACAGCAAAACAAAAATTTTCTTCATGATTATTGACCTACCTTATTTGAATTAATTGTAACTTATCGAATTATTGATTCCAAGCTATGCCGAATCTACAAAACACGAATCAATGATTAAAAAATCACCATTGAGTGGTGACTTGTGTTTAATCGTCAAGATACTGTTGTATGTAATTTCTGAAGTAAATCGGAGCAGATCCATCCGGAGAATTTCCCACATCTGCCATCCATTGATCAAACAGATCTGAACAGGTCTTGCGTATTTCAGCGGCTTCATTTTCCTTGCCGTCAAGTCTCATTCTTCTCAGCTTTTTGGTTAAAGAAACAGAGGCGTCATAATAATTATCCCATTCTTCTTCATAAAATCTTCTGCCGCCTGCAATACTGTTAAGTTCATCAAGAGACAGTTCATATATTTTTCTCTCTGTCATTGTGTTTCACCTTTCTTAATTATGTGTTTTTTCTTCTGTTTATATTATATCAGTATGAATATATATCCCGTAAATACTGATGATCTCACGCACAAGGTTTTCGTTTGCTTATATTAATGGATCCGTATGTCGTGAGATATGACAAACAGCTGTCAGATATTGTTTAAAAGGAAGTATTGAATTTCTAAATATATTAAAAAAGTCATCCGTTTCCGGATGACCTGGACAGTCTGATTATTCTCCGTTTCCGATGATCCTCATTACCTCTTCTTTGTCCATTTTCATTGAACTCATTATGCTGTTAATGACAATATCTTTGTCAATGCCTCCTTGGACAAGGCTTGTATAAAGATCTGAGATCGTTTTTTCAGTGACTTCCTTTGTTACTCTTTCTGTCACATCTTTCTTTACTTCTTCTGTTATTTTTTCAGTGATTTCCTTTCTTACTGTTTCTGTGACTTCCTTTGTTACTCTTTCTGTGACTTCCTTTGTTACTCTTTCTTTCAAATCATCTTCCAAATTCTTGTAGTACAATTCTGTCTGGCGTCTATCGCCTTCAGCTGAAAATAACATACCTGTGACCTCCATTCTGTGCGACGTGATAAACGACTTGATTATGAAGTCATTTTCCAGATTAATTATAACATCGCTGATCGCATCAAAAGTATTCATTCCGTCATCCAGATTCTGTCTGATCCTGTATATGAAAGTTGAATATTCCATCAGCGGTCTGCAGCTTTCAAGCAGATGTCTGTTATGACCGTAATTGATGTTTAGCATCTTTACATGTGCCTCGATCTCTTTGTCACCGTCAAACATATCCGACAGATACAGATCTCTCTCATCTTCGATCTCTTTGCTGCCGTTATAGAATACTATCAGCCGCGGTTTTGGAAGCCTGACGATCTTTTCCTGGTAGATACTGTTGCCGGCAGATTCAACGATCGGTTCATACAGTTTCATAGCATACAGCAGCATCCTGTATGGAAGATTGTCGGACAGCGTGCTCTGATGTTCATACACATTGATCGTATCCGCGATGATGAAAGAAACATCGTTTTTGACTCCCATATACAGATAATCATCAAGTATATTGAAAGTGATCATCTCTTTGTCTTCATATGATGAATTGTTGATGGCATTGTACAGAGACAGTGTGAATTCCTTGAACTTCTCATTGCCGAACATAAAGACAAAAAGACGGTCTTTGTGTTTTCTGTTGGTCTTCTTTCCCATGATCACCTCACATTCTGAGGAGCTGAAAGACAGGAGATACGTACATGTCTTAATTTGAGAAAAAACGGTCTTTCAGTTCCTCTATTCTTTATGTCCAAAAATAGATCATTTTCCTACCCCAAATTTAAGAAAACATGTCATTTTTAACAGAAAAGCTGTCGGTCGTGAAAAACATTTCATGAAAACATGATGTAAACAAAAAAGATCATCCGTATCAGTCGGGATGATCTCAGATATCATTAATTTTATTCCATCCAGTAATCTGTCAGATTGCCGTCTTTATGTCCGTAGAATTCGTCCATATCGACCTGCCAGTAGAAATACCTGAGCAGCTCATTGCGGTCATACTTTCTTAACCAGAATCCCCAGTGAGTCCTGTAACCAAGTTCTTCCGCAACATAGAAATATCCGTCCGGATCGATCGCTGCCAGCAAGGCGATATGACCGCCTCCGGCTGCTCCGCCGTCTCCGCCACTCAGCAGATCACCGACCTTGATCGTCTTGTTGTCGATCGCATCGGCCAGCCAGTACATCTCACCGAGGTCTGTCATGTCCTTCACTCCGGCCATGATACCGGCTCCGATATCACCGGGATCGAATCCCGCCTGGACCAGGATCCAGGTAATGGAACCAGAACAGTCAAGACCGTTGGCTGCTACTCTGTTATAAGAGAGTTCTGCCATCGGATAGCCCCATGGTTTAGGACCAGAAACGATACGGGTCGGATCGATGTTCACGTAGCGGGATGGATGGAGATAGAGACCTTTGTGATAGTATCTTCCTTCACCGTCAGCTTCGACATTGCGGTATGAATTGATCCTGCCGTTTTCCGTAAAGTAATTGATGCGGTACGGGAATTCCAGACCGAGGAAACGTGCAGCAGCTACGGCACCGGCTCTGGTAAGATAACCGGCCTTCTCTACTCTCGATTCCAGGATCGCATCCATGAGATCGTTGTCTTCTTCACTGTACAGTTCAGCGCTGAGGAACGGTTTAGATGTATCGAATTCCGGAGGCATTTTGACGATCAGATCAGTTACCGTCACGTTGATCGTATCTTTCATATCACCAAACGTGGCCGTGACGGTCGTCTTTCCCGGTGCATCGGAATGGATGACGCCGTCTTCGCTTATCTCAGCGATCTTCGGATCTGCGCTGGTGAGGATGACCTTTTCATCGATCTCGCCTTTATATTTTGTCTCATAAGTGATTTTTTCTTCATCATCGACAGCCAGATAGACATCACCACCGAGGATCTTTACTGATTCGATGTAACTGAAGATCAGACCTTCTTCTTTCGGTGCACGGTAATTGTAACGGTTGGAAAGATACAGATCGACAGGTCCCGAAACAAAAGGCAGACGACAGGCATAAGAATCATCGGTATCTGCCCATTTCCCCTTGTCGGGATCATCACCGAGATAGCAGTGTCCCTCACCGTCGAGAACGATGACGATCTCATTGTTTTCTACATATGTCTCTGTTCGATGGACCGGCTTCGTGTAATAAAAAAAGTAACAGTAGATCAGACTGCCGATCAGCATGCCGAGGATTATTTTGAACGATCTCTTGCTGCTCTCTTCCATATCACAATTAATACTATTATACAGGAAATAAACAGCTGAATTAACAGATAATCAAAAAAAACAGATATCCTTTTGCAGATATCTGTTTCTTCACAGTATTCAGGATACGCTTATGGTCTGAGCCACAGATACAGCTCACGGTATGCCGAAGCTGATCTTGACCATGATACGTCTTTTTCCATATCGCGTTTTGCCATGTTGTCGAAGCTGTCGCGGTATTCGAAGTAGAGCGTCTTGGCTCTGTTGACTGCATCGAGCAGGATGCCCGGATCGTAGTCAGCGAAAGTGAAGCCGTTGCCGCTGTCTTCAAACAGGTTGTAAGGTTCAACTGTGTCCTTGAGACCGCCGGTCTCTCTGACGATCGGTACAGTACCGTAACGCATGGCGATCAGCTGTGTCAGTCCGCACGGTTCAAACAGTGACGGGACCAGCAGAGCATCAGCACCTGCATAGATGTGGTGAGCTCTGTCTTCATCGTACATGATGTTGGAACATACTTCACCTTTGTAGGCATCTTCATAGTATCTGAATGAATCCTCGTAGTAAGGATCACCTGTACCCAGTACGACCAGCTGTGTATTGCCGTCGATCATATCCGGAACGATCCAGTTGACCAGATCCAGACCCTTCTGATTGGTCAGACGAGAGATCAGACCGATGACGAATTTGTTGTCATCGACATTCAGACCCAGTTCTTCCTGCAGAGCCTTCTTGTTGGCTTTCTTCTTTTCGATCGCATCCTTCACGGAATAGTTCTTATAGATCCTTTCGTCCGTAGCCGGATTCCAGATATCGCAGTCGATACCGTTGACGATACCGACCATCTTGCCTGAATGATACCTCAGATGGGCATCCAGACCTTCACCGAAGAATTCACTCTGGATCTCGCCGGCATAGGTCGGGCTTACGGTCGTGATCATATCAGCGTAGGTCAGTCCGCCTTTCAGCATGTTGGCATCTTCATAGCCGACCTTGAGAGCGTCTTTGTTGAAGACATACTCAGGAAGACCTGACCAGTAACGGATCGTATCGATGTTGTAGATGCCTTGGAAGCGCAGATTGTGAACGGTCATGATCGTCTTGCATGAAGACAGTCCTGTGTTGGCAAACAAGGTGCGCAGATATACCGGTACCAGTGCTGCCTGCCAGTCATGGCAATGGATCACATCTGGGATCCAGTCCAGATACAGCAGGGCTGACAGAGCTGCTTTCGAGAAGAAGCAGAACTTAGGGATATCGTCGACCATGTTGGTGTAAGGATTGCCGCTCGTGAAGAATTCTTCGTTGTCGATGAAGTCATAGACGACACCATCAGCGATGTATTCCATGATACCGACATAGAAGTCACGTCCGTCGAGGCACAGATCCATGTAGAATTCACCGCGGTAGACCATCTTCTCCTGGTACTCCCAAGGGATGCAGTTGTAACGCGGAAGGATGACCTTCACATCGCAGTTCTGCTTGGCCAGTTCTTTCGGTAAGGCATACATGACATCAGCCAGACCACCCGTCTTGACGAACGGATAGCACTCGGAACCGATGAAGGCTACGCTTCTGCGCGGACCCATATCTTCATAATGTTCTTCAGCTGCAGGTTCTTCCTTCTTTACGGTCTTCTTGACCGTCTTTCTGGCTACGACCTTCTTTTCCGGTCCTTCCTTCTTGGCTTCTTCAGCCTTCTTGACCGTCTTCTTGGCAGTCGCCTTTTTGGCAGTCGTACTCTTCTTGGCTGCAGCTTTTGTCTTTTTGCCGTCTGCGGCGACCACTACTTCCGCAAGTTCGGTCTCAGCTTTTTCGGCAGCTTTTTTTACGGCCTTAACTGTTTCTTTCTTTACAGCTTCGGCAGTCTCTTTTTTTACTGTTTTGTTTTTTGTCTTGGTTTCTTTTACTTCTTTTTTCTCAGACATTATTCAAACCCCCGTAATTTAATAAAAAACTGTCAATGTTCTGATAAATATTCAGATTCTTCTGACAGTTATATTATCGCATGTATTTTGCTTATTTAGGCATGTTTGACTGCTAAACAGCGCATTTTCTGCAACTTGTCCTTAATGTAAACGTTAACATCACATCCGTCAAACGCCGATTATGATTTTTTCTATCCCTGAGCCGTATCCGGTTCGAACCAGTTCTCCATGTCGTAAGTCTGCAGGAGTCTGAATTCCCGCGTCTTGCTTTCATAGTTGACTGCCAGCAGGCACTGTTCGTTTCCGTCTGCGTCCGTAATGCTGTAGATAAGATACATCTTTCCTTCACGCATCATCTCATCCATCGTATGGACCGAATATTCACCGACCTGGATCTTCTCTGAGATCTCCGGGATATCATAACAGATGTAGTCAAAGACGAGTTGACCGAGGAAACCGATCTCTCCGGAGGTGAATTCCTGATACCTCGTGATATCGACGACACCCATCAGATAATCCGTGCGCAGGGCACCGGTACCGTAATTTCTTCCGGTATACATGTGTGTGACATCGGAATCGTTCCCTCTGTGTCTGACACATTCGATGAGACCGCGCGGCGTCATGCCGTCAGTGCTTTCGATGTAGATGACAGGAGCGCTGTTCTCTTCCATGTAGTAGATCTCGTCCATGCAGTCATGTAAAGGATCGAGGGAGCCGATCGCCAGATCCGTATCCTTTGCCGGAATGATCAGATAGACATATTCCAGATCTGCCTTTTCACCCTGAACGATATGATCCTCATCTATCTCGCTGATCAGTTCAAGTCCCAGTTCTTCCCTGGCTCTTTTCAGGATATCTTCAAGAGAAAACTCCGGACTGATACCGCCGATCAGCGCGATCTCCAGCTGTTCATAATCATCCATGCCTTCCCGCCAGGAATCGGTCAGTGGTGTCACTGAAGGACTTTCACTGCTTTCTGTATTTTCCGCTGCACATGAACACAGACACAATAACAGCAGCAGTATCATTATCACTTTCTTCATATTTCTTTTCCTTCCTTCAGATCCTCAAGATCTTTACTGATCAGTTCCAGGATCTTTTCATCATCTTTAAGTATCTCTTTGGCGCACGCATACAGTTCTTCACAATGGAAATCAAAATCCCTGATCCATTTATCCTGAGCTATCTTCTTCTGATCATCGATATATCCTTTATCGGCACTGCTGTTCCAGCAGAAGATACATTCATCGTCACCTTGACCCATGGACTTCTGTACTTCCAGTGAGAAATCACCGTCAAAACCTTCACAGATCGCCTTGTCGATATAGCGGCAGTAATAAGTTCCGTAATTCAGCAGGCCATATTCTTTCCAGGTATCATACCAGGCACATTCCGTTACAGTCGAAACGGTATGATCATCTTCATATGACATCGATGAAATGTTTTCACCATCTCTTCCTTTCCATTCGCCGTGAATGAAAAAAGAATTCAGATCCGTGTCTTCGTTGTCTTGTTTTGCCAGTGCTGCCATGCGCTGTCCTCTTGTGTTGCCGTAAAGAACGGTGATCTTTCTGATCAGTTCTTCACCTTTTTCTCTGCCGTAACGTTCAAGACAGTGCTTAGCGATCAATGCATACAGTAATGCGTGCTGTCTTATTTCCATATTTTAAAAGGGCGCATTTTCATGCGCCTGTCTTCTTATGCTTCGCCTTCAGTTTCTGTTTCTTCAACTTCCGGTTCTACGACTTCTCTGCTGATCGTGTTCTGCTTTTCCTCGCGCCAAGCACCATAGGCATCAACTTCTTTTTCGTTGAGCTTGAGAGCCAGAGCGATGACAGCCAGATCGTCGACGATGCCCAGTACTGGGATCTTGTCAGGGATCAGATCCTTGCCCTTGATCAGATACAGGAAAGCGCCTGCAACTGAAGCTACGACCTTAGGTGATACTTCCGTATATTCCTTGGTCACATAGGAACGGATCATTGAGAACATCAGCGGCAGTTTTGCGATCTGATCGCCGACATTCGGGATCTCTTTGAGCTTGGTCTCGGCAGCATTCAGGACTTCCTCGACTTTGCCTTCATCAGACAGAAGTTCCTTGGCTTTTTCTGAGTATTGACCCAGAAGTTCTTCGATTTTGATTTCTTCCATTATCAGATTTTCCTCCTTATTATTTCCAAAGCCTGTAGGCACTTACTTCATTGGTACAGTGTTTGTATGCCAGATCGATGACAGCCAGATCATCCATGATACCGATCAGCGGTATCTCATCAGGAATGATATCTCCTTCATTCAGATACAGTGCTGCCCCGACAACGGCTGCGATCGCATCCTCATTATTAAGCGGATACTCACCGTTCAGACAGGAACGGACCATCGTGATCATCAGCGGCATCTTCTCCTCATCCTTCTGATCGTCCGGAAAAGCTTCGATCTTCTTCTCTGCTTCATCCAGGACTTTCAGCACCTCATCTTTACGGGGAAGCATCTTTTTGGCATTCTCCATACAGATATTGAAGGTAGCGGATATTTTAAGTAAATCCATAACAGTATCTCTTGCTATTTATTATAACGCGAATAGAGCTTTCCTTCGATAGTTTGTGAATGCTCTTTATCCGTATTCTTGCTGACCATAATAAAACTGCCTTTTTAAGGCAGTTTCAGTGAATGATCGTAAATGGACTATTTGCTCTCTTTGAAGATCGTAGCCCAGCTCGTCACATCCTGCAGATTGGACGGAACGATGATCTTGCTGGCCTGACCGTCAGCCATCTTCTCAGAAGCTTCCATAGCTCTGATCGAGAGATATTCCTTAGATGGCTTTGAATCATTGACCAGCTGGATTGCTTTAGCCTTGGCTTCTGCCACAGCGGCGATAGCTTCAGCTTCACCCTGAGCCGTTCTGATCCTTTCTTCTCTGATCGCATCAGCTCTTAAGATAGCTGATTCCTTTTCACCTTCAGCTCTGGTGATCGCAGACTGCTTCTCACCTTCAGCCGTCAGGATGACAGCTCTCTTTTCACGTTCAGCCTTCATCTGCTTCTCCATAGCTTCCTGAATGGATTTCGGTGGAGTGATGTTCTGAACTTCCACACGGGTGATATCGATGCCCCACTTGTTGGTGGCTTCATCGAGGACCTTGATCGTTTCAGAGTTGATATGTTCACGGCTGGTCAGAGTCTCATCGAGCGTCATTGAACCGATGACGTTTCTTAGCGTCGTAGCACACAGGTTTTCAATGGCTGCGATCGGTCTTTCAACGCCATAAGTCAGAGCCTGAGGATCGAGGACTTTGAAATAGACGACAGAGTCGACATTCATCGTAACGTTATCCTTGGTGATAACTGACTGAGGTTCAAAGTCAGCGACCTGTTCCTTCAGTGAGATCTTTCTGGCAACTCTTTCAATCAGCGGTGTCTTGATATGCATACCGGCCTGCCAGGTGGCAGAATACTTACCGAGTCTTTCAATGACCCAGGCATTGCCCTGAGGAACGATGCACAGGCAGGAGAGCAGCACTGAGGCGACGATGATCGCCAGAATGATCAGGATAATGATTGTTTTCATGTTTATAACCTCCCAAAATATCTGAAAAATCGGAAACGTAAGTATGGATCTGATGATATAGAGAACAGTTCCATCAGGATCGCCAGCAGGATGACCGTGATATAGTAGCGTTTGGTCGGCATCCGCTTGGTGACCAGAAGCCAGATGAAGATGCCCGGGTTGATACACAGGAACAGCAGGATCGGTGCCAGATATTCATGTATCTCCAGCATCGTATTGAAGATGATCAGAAAGACCGTAAAGAAGATAGCCAGCGTCATCCACAGCGTATCCTGAGCTGTCGGTTTGGGCCTGTATGTGCCCATATGCTTCTGATGATGTTCATCAGCGACTGCTCTGACATCGCAGTTCTCCGCGTGTTCATTGCGCAGGATCCTGGCCTCATCAAAATCCCAGGCCGAGACACGGCTTTCTCTTTCCAGCTCTTTAGCGAGCCAGTCGTCATTTCCGTTGAGTTCCTTAATGTTGTTTTTAAGCATCCTCTTCTACCTTTCCAGATACTATTATATTATATTTTGCCCCGCTTCAATATCCTTCAGGCTCTCTGCCTGTAATCCTCTTTTATCTCCTCAGCCCAGTCATCAGAGATGCATCCGCATTCTCTCATCTCACACAGTGCATCCGAAATGGCTTTATAATTCTTTTTATATCCTTTCGCATCATTGTGGAATTCCACGGCTCTTTCTTCATCGATACCGTATTCTTTAGTCGTTTCTACCGCATCGATATTGGCTGCCAGGAAGATGAACTCCCAGCCTTCCTCCTTGTGTTTCTCTACCATCTTCTTCACTTCGGATGACGAATACTTCTTCGAAGCGTTCTCCATACCGTCAGTCGTGATCACAAAGACAGTATGTTCAGGAACGTCTTCTTTCCTGATATAACGATGGACTCTTTCAATGTGTTTTATACTGTTGCCCATTGCATCGATCAAGGCTGTACAGCCTGTCGCAAAATAATCGCTTTCCTTCATATTTCTGATCTTTTTGAGATCGACTCTGTCATAGATCACTTCGCTGTCGTTGTTGAAGAGCACACAGGAGACCAGGCAATTACCTTTGACTGCCTTCTGTTTCTTCAGCATGGAATTGAATCCTCCGACACAGTCCTTTTCCAGTCCGGACATCGATCCGCTCCTGTCAAGGATAAATACGAGTTCAGTAAGATCTTTCTTCATTTTTTCTTTCCTCCTTTAAAATGTGACCGTATTTCTACGATCACATCATAAGTTATGGAAAGCTTTTACAGGTCGCTTTGAAAGCGACATCAGTAGGAACTTAGTGTCCGCTGATCGAAGGCCAGCAGGGCTTCATCGATCTGCCTGATATCATAGATCCCTTTCTTGATAAAATACTCGACGATGACATCAGCTTTATTCGAATGAGAAAGGGCGTAACCGGCTTTCTTGAGAAGATCCTCCGTCTGCTGCAGATCGAGCTTCAGAGCGATACACAGCGACAGTGCTGTCTGCTTGCTGGGACGGTAATCGTCGTTTCTGAGTTTGGAGAAGAGCCTTCTGTCCATATTGGCGGCATTGTAACACTCCACGTCGCTCATGCCTTTCTCATCGATGAGTTTCAGAACACTCCGGGAGAACGATTCATCCAGATCGATGATGATATCATCATATCCCGATTCTTCAAGATCATATGCCACATCTTCAGCAGCACATTCCTTGGCAGAAGAATACAGATGAAAAGTCTCTTCATGATAATACCTGTCGAGATAGTTCTGAATATCTTTTAAAAGTTCTTTATCAGTCATTGTGTTTCTTTCCATGCTGCCTGCGGATAAGTCTTCTATATACAATTATAAAGGTCAGCATATGAACAAGACCAGTTATCGTCCAGCTGAGCGGATATGAATAATACAATACTTCGATCGTATGATGGACACGGAAATAAGTTGCGATCCATACCAGACGGAAAAGACACGCTCCCAGAAGAGAGACGATCATCGGTACGAGCGAAGACCCCATGCCTCTCAAGGATCCGACCATGACATCCATGATGCCGCAGAGGAAATAAGGTCTGTTGAAGATACCCAGTCTTGTGATACCGGCGGCAATGACTTCCGGATCATCAGAATATATATGTAAGAGCGGATCAGCGAAGATATAGGAACCCATACCAAAGACGATTCCGAATATGGTCACAAGACAAAGACAGGTAGCCAGGATCTTTCCGATCCTTTTATATTTGCCAGCACCGACATTCTGGGAAGTGAAAGTCAGACACGATTGTGAGAATGAATTCATGATGTTGTAGACGAAATCGCCGATCGAAGCAGCCGCTCCGTTACCGGCCATGACGATCCTGCCGAATTCATTGACTGATGACTGTACAGCGACATTACTCAAGGAGAAGACAGTCGACTGGATACCGGCCGGTACGCCGACGATCGCGATATCCTTCATCGCTTCGACATCGACATTCAGATGCCTGATATCAAGTTGCATAGGTCCTTCATCTTTGATCAGCACCAAAAGGACCAAGATTGCAGATACATATGAAGACAGCGAACTGGCCAATCCGACTCCGGCCACATCTATCTTGAGTACGATAACGAAAAACAGATTCAGCAGAGCATTGAGCACTCCGGCGATCGTTAGAGCTATCAGCGGTCTTTTTGTATCACCACGCGCTCTTAAGATCGCGCTGGAGAAGTTATACACCATCGTTCCAAGCATACCGGTGAAATAGAAACGCAGA
Source organism: Erysipelotrichaceae bacterium (assembly GCA_017432005.1). Lineage (GTDB taxonomy): Bacteria > Bacillota_I > Bacilli_A > Erysipelotrichales > Erysipelotrichaceae > Colivicinus. Next base: position 100,012 of record JAFRKA010000015.1, on the reverse strand, counting down.
TAAGTGGTACTGAGATCGATGACATCTTCCGGTGAATTCATCATCTCCAGAAAGACTCTACAGAAGACGATACCGATCACCGTCAGAAAAAGACCCGCAGTGAACGCGATACTTATGGATGTATGTACAGCCTTCGATACACCGTCATAATCTCTTTTGCCGATACGTTTGGCGATCGCAACAGAACTGCCGATCGAAAGACCGATAAACAGATTGGTGATCAGATTGATCAACGATCCTGTTGAGCTGACAGCAGCCATGGAAGTCGATCCGGAAAACTTGCCGACAACGACCATGTCTATGGCATTGAACAGTAACTGTAAAACACCTGACAGGATCAGAGGTATCGTAAATACAAGTACATTTCTGAAAAGACTTCCTTCCAGAAAATCAACAGATCGTTTTTTCATCATTTACATTATAGGCTTTAATAATTAAATTGAAAGTTTGACAATCACGCTGAATTAATACCTTTCAAAATATTTTTTATATAAAAACTAATTTTTTAGTAAAAATATAGTGTTCTAGATTTATGAAGAAGATTTCAGTTTTCTTGATAACAGATTATTATGGCAGGTAGAAAACTTAGTTTCAAAGCGTATCTAAAAAGGCAGATCAAAAAAATGACCAATTCAGATAATTACAGACTATCCACTTTCTGTAAGAATATGAATTGGATCTCTTTTCCTTATGTTCTGGTATATGCATATTATTATGGATCAATGAATGTTTTCTATAACAACAGTGATTAGAAATATACAGAACGGGCTTCTCATGTTTCTCTGTCTGCAAATCCTCATGATCTGATGCTAATGAATGATCAAGAGCATCTCGAGTTTTATAAAGTTCGCCAAGGATATGAAGCATATCTTGAAAAAACCAATGCACATTCTGCTTCCAAAGAACAATATCGTTCTTATTTTGAAAATGAACTAAGAGTCACTGATACTCCAGTTTTAAACTATGTGAAGAAGCAGAAATCAATCAGGAAAATCTGGCCCAATTCATAGCATATGGATTTGATAAATTGAGTATATCGTCCTGTGAAAGGTTCTGTGATGTGTTATCAAAACATAGAAAACCGGTAGAGAGACAGAAGAAGCAGAATTTTTTACAATGTACCGCCCGGTATTCGACGATAATAATCAATATGTAGAATCTGTACCATTGAAAAAACACTAAATTTATTTCTGAGAATAAACAGTATTATTTCCTGAATAAGTTCCATAAAACAACATATCCTTAATCTATATCCTTCGCTAATGAAATCTGCTTCTTTTGCCCGAGAATTCTCTTTTCTTCTATAATAAAAGCAGAGAATATTACAGATAATAAGGGGTGAAAACATGAAGAACAGAAATAAGCTATTTCTCATTTTATGTATCCTGTTTATTGCGATTGCAACTGTCTGTATGACACTGGCAAATTCTGTCCAGAGAGATTCCGGCAGGATCCAGATCATCGACGGAGTGATCGCTGATGAACGGGGCGATCTGGTCTATAAACTGTACAAGCCAGTAACTGCTACAGCTGAAAACAAGGCTCCAGCCGTTCTACTGCTGCACGGTTATCAGAATGACCATGAGACCTGTGCCGCCTATGCCATCGAACTGGCCAGAAGAGGAGCTGTTGTACTGTGCCTTGATGAATACGGACACGGAATGACTTCGATAGGACTGCTCGAAAGAGGCTATGTGAACCATGTAGTCAAAGTCAATTACGGCAACGATTCCGAAGCAGACGGTACATTCAAGAAGATTGGTGGAAGCATGCGCTATCGCCTGCTGATGAACTTCTCCAACCTGTCTTTCTTCAATGATCATTACACAAAAGATGATGCCGGTAATATGATCAAGGATTCATCATGCGGCGGATCCATTGCCTATGATTATCTTTCCAAACTTGATTATGTTGATAACAAGCGTATGGCTGTGAGCGGCCACTCCATGGGTACATGGTCCAGCTGGACAGTAGCTGCAGATTATGCCAATACAGCTATTGCACCGAAAGCGATAGTACTGCAGTGCGGTGAACTTTTCACTGATGATGTCTATGATTCAAAGAACATCAGTTTCAACAATGTCCTGCTCTTACAGGCCAAGTATGATGAATTCTCTTACTTCAGAGACTATCAGCGTACCGTCGGAGATAATCTGCTCAAGTCAGATCTGCGTACTTCTTTCCTGAAAACAACAGCTGACAAGGCTGAATGGAACAAGACTTATGGTGATTTCGCTGACGGTTCCGCAAGAAGGATGGAACTGCTCAATACAAATCACCGTCTGACCACCCATCATCTCGGCGGACTCTCTGTGGCCATGGACTGGTTCGACAAGGCTATCGATCTGCCAAACAAGCTGGCCAATGATGATCTTGTTGCCAAGACCAAAGAGTATCTTGTCCTGGCGGCGATGCTTTGCGTACTCGCAAGTCTATTCCCACTGATGAATCTGTTGCTGGAGCTTCCTTTCTTCAGCGGTATCATTCAGGAATATCCTTCAGCTGAACAGATGGCGACAAGCAAGGGCTGGTTCAAGGGTGCACTTATCACTATCATGTTGTCAGGTGCTACCTTCCCGTTCATGACTCAGCTCGGTCATGCCCTGCTGCCGCTTCCGGAAAACATCTTCCGCATGACAGTCGGTAACGGCTTCTTAGGCTGGTATCTCTTACTGATCATCATCATGATCATCACTTCCTTCATCACCAGAAGGAACAACAAGAAGAAAGGCTATGAGAACGAGAAGTTCGATCTTGGCGTCTTCATCAAATCACTGCTGATGAGCGTGATCATGATCGCCTGCATGTATCTCATCAACCAGGTCTTCTACTGGATCTTCGATCTCGATCTGCGTTTCATCTGGCCGTTCTTCAGACCATTCACATTGGAGAGATTCTTCCAGTTCCTGATCTATCTGCCGTTCTTCGCGATCTTCTATCTGCTGAACAACAGCAAGATCATGAGGGATCTCAGAACGAAAGCTCTTTACAGTCCGGGCCTCTCGGGTTTCCTGGGCAATTGGTTCATCAATTTCCTGCTGATGGCCGGCGGCGTACTGATCATCGTAGCTATCGAATACATTCCGTTCTTCATGGGTATCGGACCGGGTGCTGACGTCTTCTTCGGTTCTACCTTCGGCGGACCGTTCATGTCGATCCTGATCCTCTTTGTTCCGCAGGTAATGTTCTTCTCGATCCTGTGCACCTATGCCTACCGCAAAACCGGAAGGGCCTATACCGGAGCACTGCTGGCAGCGATGCTGGCATGCTGGATCGTGACCGGCGGTTCATCGATCCTCTAATTCCTGATCATTATGTCAAAATCGGTCCAGTGTATATTAACTGGACCGATTTTTTGTTACCTTTATTAATACTGTTATCCGATGCGCTTGGACATCACATCATAATTTGTGCAGTAGACCAGAGCAGTTTCCTTGCTGATCTTGCCTTCGTTATAAAGTTTCTGCAGATATGAATCCATCGTATACATGCCTTCAGCCGAACTTGCCTGCATCGTTGATTCCAGCTGATGCAGCTTGCCGTCACGAATCATGTTCTGTACGGCATTGTTGCACTTGAGGATCTCGAAAGCCGGGATCAGTTCACCGTTAAGACCCGGGACCAGCTGCTGACAGACGATGCCTTTCAGGATCTGGGAGAGCTGGATCTTGATCTGCTGCTGCTGTGATGCCGGGAAGACATCTACGATACGGTTGATCGTATTGGCTGCTGAACTGGTATGCAGAGTAGAGAACAGCAGTGTTCCGGTCTCGGCAGCCGTCAGGGCAGCGGAGATCGTGTCGTAGTCTCTCATTTCACCCAGCAGGATGACATCAGGGCTTTCACGCAGAGCTGATCTCAAAGATTCCAGATAGCTTGGAGTATCGATGAAGATCTCACGCTGTGTAACGATCGATTTCTCATGACGATGAACGAATTCGATCGGATCTTCCATCGTGATGATGTGACAGGCTCTGGATTTATTGATCCTGTCGATCATACAGGCCAGCGTTGTCGTCTTGCCTGTTCCGGCCGAACCTGTGACCAGGATCAGACCTTTCTTGTTGTCAGCCAGGGAAAGAACGCTCTCAGGGATACCGAGCTTTTCCGGATCAGGGATACCGAAATGAATGACACGGATGACTGCTGCCAGCGATCCGCGCTGTCTGAAGATATTCACACGGAAACGTCCGAATTTGGCGATGGAGAATGAGAAATCATCATCCAGATTGTTATCCAGATTGATCTTTGTCCTTCCGGATTCGCTGTAGATCTCATCGACCAGGGCACTGATCGTTTCCGGAACGAGTCTGTCACCTTCCAGACGTTTCTGTCCGCCGCCGCACTTCAGAGTCACCTGAGCGCCCGGGATCAGGAATATATCAGATGCATCATTCTGTATGGCATTTTCCAGGATCTCATGTAGATTCATTTTCTATTCTCCCTTCCACAGATTATCGATCTTTGTCGATTCTTCCCACTGTTTCTTTATCTTCCATAATTTTATCTCATATCGGTCTTCATTTTTCTGCAATGTTATGCTGAGCGTGAATCCGTTTCTGCTGAATTCCTTGCTCACCTCATCTTCACTGACATTTCTGTTCATCTCCTGCAGATAACGCTGACCTTCCTCTTCCAGTTCATATCTGGTGGATACACTGTCCGCAAATCTTTCAGCCAGACGCATATCAGCACTGGAACTGGCTACCGAGAGCACGGCCAGAGTGGAGAGGCAGATGGCGATCACGCTTAACAGCAGTGCCAGCAGACCAAGTCTCATCGGAGTGTTCCTCATTGTCCACCTCCGTTCAGGACATAGCCTGTATGCAGATCATAGATCTGCTTATCATCGTAGAAGACGGTTATCTGTCCTTTGACGAAATCGTTTTCTGTCTGTCTTTCGATCTCCATCCTCATCCTTCCTTCAGGATCAGGTTTCAGATCGTCATCATAAGTGATACTGATCGATTTGTCAGCAGTCACATTATTGTTTCTGTTTAGTATCTCTATTATCTCTTCATCCGAATCGGCAGCCAGGAAGACTTCCGCTCCGTTGGATGCCAGGATCGTCGCATCCGAAAGATGTCTGGCATCAAGTGATAAAGACCTGGCTTTTGCATAGACGGCAACCGTCACTTCGATGACAGCGATGAATACTACCAGCATGACCATCAGTTCGACAGCAAATGTCATATTGCCCTTTTTCATTATTGTGCTGCCTCCCTGTTTTTGATATGGATATAGACGATGCCGGCATCAGTCTCGACCTGCAGCAGGTCTTCTCTGATCTTCTCTATTTCAAAGATACTGTCTTCAGCGATCCTGATCGCTGCCTTCGGGAACAGCTTGCCGCCGATCTGACCGTAATCTTCAACAAGATATCCGTCATGCAGATAGATGCGGTTGCCATAACCGGTATCACCGTCTTCGATCACCAGCATCTTTCCGCCGTCATCGCTCTTGCCGATAGTTATCGCTGTCTCGCCCATCTTGGAGACAGTCAGCAGGTATGACGAAAGAGATCTTTCTTCGCTGTTGGCATTCTGGGAACGGGCGATATCTCTGTAGACACCGGTACCGAAAATGATCAGCAGAAAGAAACAGCCAAGAAAGAACGCTGTGATCCCGATAATTGAAAACTCTGACAACAGATCCTTGTTTCGCTTCATCTCTCTTATTTCTTTACTACCCTGATATCAGGCAGCTGGTTCTCCGCATATGCATTGTAGACGACATAGTATTTATCAGTATTTACTTTAAGTCCGTAATTGTCTTCCAGATATTTAAGATCAGGCGGATAAGCTCCTTCGACGACATAGCACTGCAGTGCACTCTTTTCGACTGCCGTCTTTATCGCCAGGATGCTTTCTTCCTCACTGTCTTTGCCGGCACGTTCATTAATGAAACTGCGTACAGCAAAAACACTCATCATGATAATCATAATGATAAGAGGTATCATCCAATTGTTTCTTTTTCTGTCTCTATACATTCTTTATCCTATGGAATTCATGATACCGATCAGTGGCAGCATTAGACTCAGAAGAGCGATGCCGATCGTGATCATCAGGATACCTGAAAGCAGCGGTTCGATCGTAGCGATCAGTCTGTCCAGCTCATTGATGACTGACTTTGAAAGCAGTTCGATGAGTCTTCTCAAGATATCTTCGGTGTTGCCGCTTCTTTCTCCCGGTATCAGCATCCTGCCATAGATCGGTTCGTAGAGTTCCGCATCATTGGCAGCTGTCGCAAAACCAACACCTTCCTTCATGCGTTCAGCTACCTTATCCAGTTTCTTTTTCACCGGCTCATAGTCACACATGGCTGATGCCTCTTCCAGAGCATCATCCTGCATCATACCGCTGGCCAGCAGTACTTCATATGCTGAAGTGAAACGGTATAAAGCCAGAGCTTCCATGATCGATGCACAGCTTCTGTTGGCAGAAAGAAGCTTCTGTATCTTTGCTTTACCGTTTCCTTTATACATGAAACAGGCGATCAGCGAGATCACGAGCAGTGCTATCATCAGCACCAGAGCGATCCTGCAGAACGCGTAGGCATAATCTATATAGCGGTAGGAACTGTCCGCCAGGCTTCCGGTCAGGGTGTTATAGACACCGGAAAAAGACGGCAGTACAGCTTTCAGCATGATGAACAGTACGATGATGATCATCACCAGCATCGCCAGCGGGTAGATAATGGCTGAGCGCAGTTTCCTGCTGATCTGATCCTGTTCCTGATAATACGAGGAAAGACGGAAAAGCACATTTTCAAGCTTGCCTGTCGATTCGCCTGTCTCCACCATCTGCAGTGTATATTCCGGGAACAGTCCGGTCTTCTCCATGGCTTCCTTGAGGGTACTTCCTTCATTGATGCATTTCTCCATGGTCGTGATGCTTTCATCCAGCAGACCGCCTTTGCCGTCTTTCTGAGTGAAAAGCGAAATTGCTTCATCCAGCTGAATGCCAGACTGGATCATCATCGCCATGCTTTCACAGAAAGCACTGACCCCCAGCAGATCGAGTTTTCCCTGTTTTGCCATAAACACACTCCCCCTAGTATTGATATATATCCGTATAGTTGCTTCCGTCGCCGACAAATTCCGCATTTGCCCCGTTGGCACTGAAAGTCAGATCGACACGATTCCAGTTATTCTGATCCATCTTGAATTCCGCCACGATCCAGCCCTGTTCGCTCGTATAGATCATGTTCCATGCATGATAAAGATTATCCGGTGAGACATAACCGAAGATGACCTTGGTCGGAATGCCCTGTGAACGGAACATTGCAGCCGTCAGTGATGCGTAATCAAAACAGATGCCCTTGCGTGATGAAATAGTCTCATCAGGATCAGGAATATAACCGGTAGTGACGCTTGATGCCTTATCAGCATCGTAAACGATGTTTTCGCAGACATATGTAAAGACATGATCGATGAGATCCATGGCATCACTGGAATCAGCAGAAAACTCACTGGCCAGTTTCACACACTTTGAATCTCTGTCATATTTAACATAATTGTTTGTCCTTATATATGGCTGGAATTCATCCAGCAGTGTCACATCAGCACTTGTTTCATAAAGTGGCGCATAGGAATTATCGACGATATTCTCCATGACCCGGAAAGTATATTCACCGTTTCCGCTCTGCAAAGGAAAGATCGATGGTGTACCGTCATTCTTCAGATCATAGTTATAGGTATCACCTGTTATAACCTGGAATTTAAGTCGGCTGTCAGAAACGGCTGAGACTGCTACATAACCCTGTTCAACAGCTGAGATGTCGATATAGACATCGCCTTCACCTTCAGCCATATCCTCATGAAAAACAGCTTCCGCATATTCCGGAACCTTGTATTTTTCAGATGATTTTTCCGTGTTTTCAGGCGGTGTATCATTGCCCGGCTTTTCACTGCTTCCTTCTGATGAACAGCCACTCAGCATCAGGATCACCAGCATAAAAACAGATAAGATTCTGACTGTCTTCATTACTAACCTAATTATAATTCAAAAGCACTTAAAAAGCGGTTATTTTCTGACCGCTTTGAGACTACTCAGTTCCATCATCAGGACCCCTGCCAGGAACAGCAGGACAAAGATGATCTTGCCTGTGACCGATTCCAGAAACAGCAGGATATTGCCGATGAACGGTATCCTGAATTTGACTCTGCCGATCACATATTCATAAGGAATAGGAATGATGTCCTCTTTCTCGTTCGCATCGCCCTTGGTGACGAATTCTTTCTTGTTCAGATCGTTCTTTACGACCCTGTGGGTCACAGGTGTCAGAGCATCAGAATTCATGTAGAAACTGATCACATCACCTTCGGCATATGTCGAAGGATCTTCATCTCTCACATAGACCACATCACCGACATTCAGTTCCGGTGTCATACTTTCAGAAATGATCACGTACGGAGCACAGTTGAAGATACGCGGAACGATCAGTGAACCGGTGATGATCAGTGTGAATCCAAGAAGCATGATCGCAAAAAAACGCAGTACGAGACTGACTGATCTGCTGCTGTTCATACTGCGTTTTTCTTTCATTTATTCTTCCTCTACTGTTTTTCTTTCTGCCAGGATGATGAACATCAGCTGGATCAGAAGTGATAAGATACCTGCTACGACCAGGATCAGATTGAACGGTGTAGCGTGTGAAGCGAATTCCGGTACCGAAGCTTCAGGATTGTCTATGCCTGCAGCCTGTTCTGATGTATCGGATACGCTCGGTCCGGCCAGAGGTACATCTTCATCGATGATCTCGACCGGTTCGACCGTTTCAGTATTTCCTGCTGCCGGTGCGGCTGTGTTGTTGCCGCCGGTCGTTGCCGGAACGACTGTTCCGTCATCAAGAGTGATATACTCGGTCTCTTCTACTGTTTCTGTTGAACTTCCTGCCGGATGATAGATGAACGTGAAAGTATTATCTTCTCCTTCTTTCAGTGTTCTGGTACGGTTGTAGGCATCAGGCAGATAACCGTCAAACGGCAATGCTGCCACGATCGGTTTATCATCTACCTTGCCTTTGTATACAGATGTTCCCAGAACCGTTCCGCTGTCAGTCTTATAAATAACTTTGTATTCGATCAGACTGCCACTGATACCGTAAGTTACGACAAAGCTCAGATCTTCATTAACAGTTCCTTTGTAGGATGCAATGAACTGCTTGTTGTCATAACCGGTCCTCTTGAAACCGATCGCCGAATACTTGGAATCGGTATCTTTCATCTGCAGTACGTAATTCGTACCGTTGACAGTGATCACATTCGTATCTGAATCGAACGAAATTACAAGTTCGCTGCCCGGATCGACTGTGATCTTCCTGGAAGTAGAACCATCTTCAAACTGTCCCTGATCACCGGTATAAACTGTTACATCATAAGAATAATCATCAGCCGCAACTGTGCTTACCGGGATGATAAGCAGAGCGACCAGGATAGCCATTATAAGTTTCTTCATCTTACCTGGCCTCCTTTCTGGTATGGATCAGATAAGCACTTGATGCCGACATCATGATCATAGCTGCTGCAATGATCAGGTAGTATGCTGTCAGTTCTTTCTTCTGTGCAGCTTCCTCTATACCGGTATTAGGCATATAATATCTGACTGTTTTCTTGGAAGTGATCTTGCTGGCTTTCTCCTCTTCTACTGCAAACTTCATCTGCAGATCGGCCATGGCTTCCATATAGTCGTTAGCCTGTGATTCACCGTCAAGGCCAACTGTCACAGAGATCGTTCCTGTAGCCTTCGGATCAAGTGAACCGAGATAGAAGAACTTGCCGTTGGTCTCATCATTCAGCTGCTTGAGACCGTTAAGATCTTTACCACCGATATTCTCGGAGTTATACAGTTCCTTTCCATTATAAGAAAGCTTATAGGTATAACCGCCATCTGACGGTTTATTCTTGCTCTCTTCAAAGGAAGAAAGAACTTCATTGGAGATATACCATTCCGTCTTCTTGTTGGAAGTGTTGGATAATACCACATTGAATGATACTTCCTCACCCGGAAGAAGCTCACGGAAATCAGCTTCACCGGTAACTTTTATCTTCTTGCCGTCATATACGACTCCGCCGTCTGCTGCCGATATGATATTCATACACAGCAGACTCAGCAACAAGGAACACATTACAAGTTTGAATATCTTATTCATTTGAGCCTCCTTGTCCGTTTATCTTGAGGGTATCACCTTCAACAGAAAGATAATCGACTCCCCAGATACTTCTGATCGCATTTTCATTGGCCTGAACTGACTGGATCTCGATTTCCAGATTGAGCTTGAGATTATCGTAGAGATAAGTGACAGTGATAGTCTTGCTGTTCTCTGTCTCTTTGATCGTTTCTACGTAATGATCACGAACATCTTTGGAGATCTTGATACCGGTCATCAGTGCACCGGTAGTTTCCCTGGCAGCAAGTTTGTTCTTCCAGTAATAGATCTTTGTTTCTCTTGCGGAAGTATTCTCATCCAGCTGCCATGAAGCATCTCTTCCTTCCAGAATGATGTATTCCGGATCGATAGCTTCTGTTTTGGTGACAGTGTTGTTTTCTGTCTTTGCATCGACTTTGGTAACTTTATTGCCATTCATATCTGTCCAGTATTTACGGACGATAGCTCTGACATATTCATCGCTTCTTCCAATGTTTTCTGCAGCCAGATATTCAGGATAAAGCATTCCAAGTTCCAGCGTTTCTTTTCCACTGTAACTGCTCAATAATTCTTTTACTTCATTGCCTTTTTCATCAACAGCCATAATATCGAGTGTTGAAATAGAAAGCGAAGTATTATAGTTCTCTGTTCCAGGGTTAGGAGCAGATCTTGTTTCTGACAACTGCATTCCTGCAAACAGCAGCATCGCAAAGGATAATGTCAGTGTAAATATCGCAATAGATCTTTTAACCATTACGCATTACCTCCCTGTCCCGAAACAGGATATTCGATATCCCATGTCTCTAAAGGAGCGATCAGCTGCTGGCTGTCATAGACAGCTCTTTCAGCTTCTACAATGACGATTACGTCAAAGTCGAAATTCGGAGTACCATCACCGATTACTGTTGCTTTGATGATACCGGCGCCATCATTACCGCGGTCACTGTATTCTCCGGCTTTAAGTACTTTGCTGTAGTAATACCAGTCTCCGGACTTGGTCCAGTCTTTTCCGGCTTCGATATTTACAAAATTTCCTCCAAAGATCTGAAGTCTCACGACCACATCCGTTTCTCCGGAATTATATACTTCTATGGTCTTGTTACCATCATCGATCTGCTCAATAATAGTCGTCTCATGAGAAAGCCTCAGATTGGCACCGCCATCAAGTTCTCTGTAACTGGAGAACCAGGCACCGCTCTTGGATACTGTCGTAAACATAAACAGCGATACAGCTACAAACAGAATAGAGAACAGAATGGTTTTATTCATCTTCATGATCATTCGCCTCCTTCCTCAACAGCCTGTGGAACATAGGCCTTGTTGCTGTATGAGTTAACTGCTCCGGTAGTTGGAATATAATCCTTGACCGTGTTAACAGTATCAACACGATAATACTTGTTCTTTTCTTCTATTATCAGATTGATGGCATTGACTGTTCCTTCATAACCGGCTGTATAGACTTCTTCAACATTGAATTCATCAGTTAACGGATTGAACGGAACATCTTTCAGTTTCTTTTCATATACATAAGCATTGAGGTCACTGTCCCATCTTGCACTGTCAGTGTCCATAGTCAGACCAACATGGTTTTCGTAAGTCACACCGTCGTTGTTGACGACCTGAACTTTGAATACGACTGTCATATCAGTATACTGATCAAATCTGTATTCTGCCGGCAGGATCTTTCTGATCACAATATCAGCTTTGTTATCAATACCATAAGTGTTTACAACTGTTACATAATCGGTCCAGACCTGTGCAGAAATTATGCCATCGTTATCCAATGTATAACTTTGGTCCTCCTGATCCGGATGTATTAAATCACCATGTTTGGTACTTATCTTCTTTAAAATGATTTCGCCATAAGGTATAGAACCTGTTTTAGTATTGAGCGGTTCTCCTTTTTCATCTACTTCTAGGATTTCGTAAGTCTTATCTTCAATATTGGTGAAATACACTTTATTCTGTGGAACGCCATTTACTATTTCGATAGACTGTATCCATCTAACCATGTCCTCACCTTTTTTTATCTTTAGATAGACTTCATCGGTTGTAATCTTATTGCCATCTAGATCATATTTCTTTTCTCTGATAGTAAAATAAGCTGCAAGATTAATTCCTGTTACATCCAGACCATCTTCAGTGTTTACTTCTTTACTTACAACGATTGATTTAACCGGATACAAATAGAAATTATCTGATAACTGATCCTTTTTATCTCCAACAGCATATTGTACAAGTCTGCCATAATCTATGTTTTCATCCCAATAAGTATCAGGAATCACATCATAGTCATATTCCGTAAAATATCTGCCACCGCCATTTGAAATGTGCTCAGAATCTGTATAGACAGTATAGATACCCTGCTCTGAAACGGTCGTTGCAAAAGAACGATATCCTGAAGGCATACCTGTAAGAATTCTCTTTTCATTAGTTTCATCGTTGATGACCTGAATATCATCCAAACCTTCAGTATTCTGATTTAAAGTTGTTTCGCCTTCCGGTTGTGAATAATCATGAACAAGCGTTCCCTGTAACATGTATCCGGTAATCGTTCTTCCTTCAGTATGACTGGTAGTTGATCCGTCTTCATGAAGATCTCTTGTATCTATTGCGAATTTTGTTCCATCTGCATAAGCTACAACATCTGCTTTCTCGTTGTCGATTATTATGGTGTTTGCCATTTTGTTTCTGGCACCGGAACCAATACCAGCAGCTCCCCATCCGCCAACAGCAAGTACTGTTCCTCCGGTAATGGAAATATCGACATCAGTTTCAACCTGATACTTAGCAGATTCTTTGTTATTTGTGCCAGGAATTGTTAGATTTGGTGCATATAAACCTGAGCCGATACCAGCTCCACCACCAGCTCCACCATTCATATCATCTTCATTTGAAGGGGCACCCCAGGCCTCAACTGTTCCTCCGGTAATGGTAACTGTTACCTTATCTGCTCCAGTTCCTCCACCTATGCCTGCACCACCTCTGTCACAGACCGCAACAGTACTATCATAATTCTCCGGATAAGCGAAGGCATGAACTTCTCCACCACTGATTAAAATTTCAGTTTCTGTAAGTCTGGTTACTCCTTCTACCGTACTTCTGCCTGTATTACCTCTGTCTGGATTTGAGTTTGGTGTACCTCCACTGCCGATACCAGCAGCTGCAGAATATCCGGCATATGCATAAATAGTACCGCCGGTAATGGTTATATTGGCATGACTTTCATATCCACCGCCGATACCGGCACCACCATGATGGAATGAATTATGATCTTTGCAACTTCCACCTTGAGCTTTGATTGTTCCACCAGTGATCTTAATAATTGCGTCAGCATAACCTCCGCCACCGATGCCGGCGCCGCCCCAGTTATCATCTCCACTTGCAGTTGCAGTTATGTCTCCGCCGTTTATTTCAATATCCACAAAATAGTAACCTGGTCCTTTGTTGCTATCATCATTGTTACCCATGTTTTTTGACGAACCGGTACCACATCCGATGCCAGAGTTACCTTTTGCGTCTATAGTTCCGCCATTGATGATTATCTTTCCGCTGTCAACGTGATTACCGCCACCGATACCTGCAGCATTGCCTGCTCTAGCAGTTACTTTACCACCGTTGATCGTTATTGTTCCCCAGGTATTATATCCGGTTGCTTTAAAAGAACCGATGCTGGTTCCACCATTCGGATTATTGCTGGATCCTATACCGGCTCCTCCGCCTGTACCTGTGGCATTTATAGTTCCGCTGTCAATTGTAATATTGCCGTATAATCCTCTGCCTTTACTTCCTCCGGCGCTGTTGCTTCCGCCGATACCTGCAGCATTAGCGTTTCCGGTCGCATTTAAAGTACCATTTCCGTTAATCGTCAGAGAAGCCATTTTATTGGCGGGGGTTTCTGTGTCTTCAAATTCAAATTCAACTTCTATTCCGGCAAAAGAGCCTTTAGTTGCGTTGACGTTTACACCTGGAGCTCCGGTTACGGTATTAACCGTATTATCCGCTAATGCTAAAGTGACATTATTCGGAGATCCGATAAGAATAGCGGGTCCTTTAGCTGCCTCGATATTGATTCCTTCCAGAACAACAGTGCAGCTTGCAGAAACAATAATGCTCTGGCCTGTTATTTCAACATCATCTTTATTTTTTACACTGACATCACCTTTAATTACCAGAACACCTTTTTCTTCATCAAACTCACTGTTTTCATCCGGACCGGTAACCAAAAAATCACCAGCTTCTTTAACAGTTGGGCTCTTCGGTGCATCACCACCATTGCCATTCTGACCATTGCCTTCGTCGTTGCCACTGTTTGAACCAGGAGTCGTAGAATATGCTCCTGTTCCTGCCACTGTTGTTAAAGCAGGAGCAGCAGGATCATTTCCAGTACCTGCGTTGCCAGAAGAATCAGTTCCTTCATTCTGGTTTCCATTGTCATTGCTGAAAGGACCACTTCCTTCACCCTGGTTTCCGCTACCGTTACCGGAAGAATCGTTTCCTCCAGATCCTGTACCTTCAGTGTTCACTGTATCATCGGTACCTGAACCTTCATTCTTTGGTTCTTCCGCATAAATGCGGTATGAAAAAACACATGCAAACAGTGCTGCAATAATCAGAAGTTTACTGAGATTCAGGAATCTTTTCTTTCTCATAATCATTTACCCCAATATTCTTTCTGATCGATCGGTGTAAGTTTCACACTCAAAAAGATCAAACCATGAAAAAAGCGCATAATTCGTTAATATAATTATATATTTTATTTAAAAATGGTGTCTATATATTAAGGTTATTTTTCGAGCTTACTTAAACGTTTAAGTAAGCTGTTTTTACAGTAAAAACAATGGTCTTCAGGCCATTGTTTCAGGGATCGTTATTTGACGATGACAGAACCGCCGATGAATTCCCTGATGATCGAGTTGTTCGGGATCATCGAATCATCATAGATCGGGTCGAAATACTTGAGGAAACTCAGTATTCTTTGTGCTTCACCGTACTCCGGTTCATTACGCTGTATCCTCTTTAAGAGAGGTTCCGCATACTTCTTTAAGACAGATGTTTCATAGATACAGTTGGAGTTGAAGAAAACGTCGGCCTTGGCACTGTACGGGAAGATATTCGAATCTTCTGAAGATCTGACCTTCGGCCACATCGAGATGGTACGCTGAGCCGGAGATGATCTGAACTTGTGGTCTCTGACCATCCTTCTGATCAGTCTGGCATCGGTCGTTGAGATACGGTTGTGATGATCGATAGAGATCGGCGTGAATGGCGAGATGTAGATCTTGAATTTCTCGGCATCCGGGATATTGCAGGTGAGTTCATCATTCATCGCATGGATACCTTCGATGACGATAATGGTGTTCTTGTCGATCTTGGTGATCCTTTCACCGAAGACCTTGCCCGGGATGGAGAAATCATAATGCGGCAGATCGACTTCCTTACCTTCCAGAAGTTCGTTGATCTGTCTCATGAACAGTTGTGTATCGATGGCTCTGATGCTTTCGAGATCGACTTCACCGTTCTCGTCATAGACTCTCTCACTGTATTCCTTGTAGTAGTCATCGGTACCCATGTACAGGGTCTTGAATCCGTTGACATGCAGCTGGATGCACAGTCTCTTCGCAAAGGTGGTCTTGCCTGAAGAACTCGGTCCGCAGATCAGAACGACATGGGCATTCTTTTCACAGATCATGTCGGCGATATTGCTTATGCGTTTCTCATGCAGTGCTTCCTGCATCAGGATCATATCTTCCGATCTGTCAAAGATGATCCGTTCATTCAGATCACAGACGAAATTTACGTTCATCAGCTGACCCCATTTGGTCGCTTCGGAGAAGGCGTTATAAAGCATCTCCTGTTCCTCGTAAGGCGGGATCTCGTTGGGGTTGCCGGGATGCGGGTATCTTAAGATCAGTCCGTTGCGGTAGATGTTCAGATCATATAATTTCACATAGCCGGTCGACGGTACCAGCAGGTTGTAGAAGATCTGTACTTCGTCTTCCAGGGAATATATTTCGATATCGTCGATATTGGTGATGGAATCCAGCAGCTTGTTGGCTTCGGAGAGCTTCTGCCTGCGGGCCAGCTGTCTGGCGCCTTCCTTGGTCATATGTTCCTTGACGATCGGCAGATCGGCCTTGACGATCTCATCCATCCGCTGTTTTACCGCATTCACATCATCTTCATTGAACTTGTGGCTTGAAGTGATGTAGAGACCTTTGTTCAGAGAATTGTTGACGGTGACCAGGACCTTCTTGCCCAGGACATCGTGAACGGCTTTGATGAAGATCAGGATCAGCGAGTTCTGATAGACCAGCCAGGCTTCCTGATTGCGCAGATCGAGGAATTCGATCGAACAGTCGTGTTCGGTGATATGCGTCAGAGCACGGTAGGCATTATCCAGCTTGGCCAGATATATCGGATAAGGCAGTTCATCCTGGACCTGCTTCAGCAGTTCCTCGACTCTGATCCTGTTTTCAAAAGTCAGAGTCCTGTCTTTGAGATTAAGTATTTTCGCATTGTTAGTCATAATAGGTACTTCCTTACACAACTATTATAAACGCAGCAGGCTCAGAAACAAGAATCAGGCTTCAGGTCAAAAGTATTGACATCTTCACGTGATACGAAATAGAATTAGTTAAACCTGTGAGGAAGAGTAAGTAAGTCTCATAAAGATTCACATAGAGAGCTGTCAAGGGTGGAAAGCAGCAGAAAAGTGCGACTGAATGGACTTCTGAGGGCGAGCAGAAATCGTACGAGAGTATGTGAGACGTAGAGACATCGCGTAAGAGTTGTCAGCATATGTAAGTATGCGCTAAGTGGGTATCTTTGATACCAAGCCGGGTGGCACCGCAGGAAAAATATACATCCTGTCCCAGCAATCAGGGACAGGATTTTTATTTGTCAGGAGGAAAGAGTAATGAAAAAACTGTTGGCTATCATCTTATGTCTGTTTATGATCTGCGGGTGTTCCAGTGCAGATAAGGAAGATAACACGCAAACGGAAAAAGTCTATACGGTCGGTCTGTGCAACTATGTCGATGACGCTTCACTGAATCAGATCTGCGACAACATCATTTCCCGACTTGAAGAACTGGGAAAGCAGAACGGTGTGACTTTCAAGATCAATTATGACAATGCCAATGCCGATGCGAACGTCATGACCCAGATCATTCAGAACTTCATTGCCGATGAGGTCGATCTGATGATCGGTGTCGCAACACCGGTCGCCATGAATATGCAGGCAATGACCGAAGACAATCAGATCCCGGTCGTCTTTGCCGCCGTTTCTGATCCGCTGGCTGTGGAACTCGTCGCTTCGCTGGAAAACCCGGGCGCAAACATCACCGGTACATCCGATTATCTGGATACGGCAGCAGTGATGGAACTGATCACGGCTCTTAATCCTCAGATAAAGAAAGTCGGTCTGCTCTATGACCTGTCACAGGATTCTTCCGTTACACCGATCGCTCAGGCCAAAGAGATCCTGAACGCAAAAGGCATCGAAACGATCGAGAGGACCGGTACCAATGTCGATGAGATCAGACTGGCAGCTCAGGCCCTGATCTCCGATAAAGTCGAAGCCGTCTTCACTCCGAGCGACAATACCGTCATGACGGCAGAACTGTCCATCTATGAGGATCTGGCCAAAGCCGGTATTCCACACTATGCCGGAGCCGATTCCTTTGCGCTCAACGGAGCCTTTGCAGGCTATGGCGTCGATTATGCCAACCTGGGCAAAGAGACAGCCGACATGGTCTGTGAGATCCTGGTAAATGAAAAAGCGCCTGGTGAACTGCCGGTAAAGACTTTCGATAACGGCATCGTCACGATCAATACCGAGATCTGTGAGACGCTCGGACTTGACTACAGTGAGCTGGAAAACATCTTCGCTCCGTACTGCACGAAGATCCAGCCGATCGAAACAGCCGAATACTTTGAATAGGAGATCATCATTTCATGTCTATGCTTATAGAGACAGCTGTTGAACTGGGACTGATAACTTCACTTACCGTTCTGGCTCTGTTCCTCAGCTATTCGATGCTGAATGTCTGTGACCTGTCGACTGACGGCTGCTTTACGCTCGGTGCCTGCACCGGTGCCGTCGTGGCGATCGCCGGGCATCCTTTTCTGTCGCTACCGGCAGCCATCCTTGCCGGTATGCTTTCGGGATGCATCACGGCATTGCTGCAGACCAAGATGGGCATCGATTCCCTGCTCTCCGGCATCATCGTCAATACGGCTCTGTTCTCGATCAATATCGCGATCATGGGCAATTCATCGCTGCTCAATATGAACAAGACCGAAACAGTCTTCACTGTACTCAAAAAGATACTGGAGGGAACTGTTCTGGAAGGAAAGCAGGTCCTGATCTGTGCACTCATTGCCGTGATCATCGTACTGATCTTTCTCAACATGTTCCTGAAGACCAGACTCGGAACAGCGATCAGAGCGACCGGAAACAATCCGGCCATGGTCAAATCATCTTCGATCAATCCGCATGTCATGACGATGATCGGACTGTGCCTGTCTTCAGGCATGACGGCCCTGTCCGGCTGTCTGCTTTCCCAGTCACAGAAATCGGTAAACATCGATATCGGTTCAGGCATGCTGACGATCTCGCTGGCATCACTTCTCATCGGAAAGATCCTGGCTGGATCATCATCTTCCTTAGAGATAAGAAGCATCTGTGCTGTCTTCGGGACGATCATCTTCCGTCTGGTCTACACGTTCGCTTTACGTCTGAATATGCCGGCATACATGCTCAAACTCGTATCTTCCGTCATAGTCATCATGGCGATCGCTGTACCTTATCTGAAACAGCGTTATCCGCTGCTTAAAAGAAGACAGGAGGCCAGAAGAGAACAATGCTAGAAATGATCAATGTCTCCAAGACTTTCAATGCCAATTCCAGCTATGCCAAGGAAGTCATCAGAAATCTGGATCTGTCCGTGGCTGACGGGGAATTCGTCTGCATCATCGGTGCCAACGGTTCGGGCAAGTCGACGCTGTTCTCCCTGATCGCCGGCAGTGAATTCTCTGATGAAGGAAAGATCATCATCGACGGAAAGAACGTCACGATGGATGAGGAATATATCCGTGCCACCTACATCGGCAGGCTCTTCCAGGATCCGATGCTGGGATCGGCTCCCGATCTGACGGTCTACGAGAATCTGATGCTGGCGGCAAAACAGGGAAGCTGGCTATCTGTGCCGAAGAAAAAGGAAAAGGAATATCTGAAAGAAAGACTCCGTGAACTGGATATGGGGCTGGATGAAAGGATGAACACGCCGGTCAGACTGCTCTCCGGCGGTCAGCGTCAGGCTCTGACTCTGATCATGGCTACGATCAATCCACCCAAGATCCTCTTGCTGGATGAACATACCGCTGCCCTTGATCCTGAAAGTGCTGAAAAGGTCATCAGGATCACAAAAGACATCACCGCGAAAAACAGGATCACCTGTCTGATGATCACTCACAACATGAACCAGGCACTGGAGATCGGTGATCGTACCCTGATGCTGTCAGAGGGAAAGATCGTCTATGACGTATCAGGCGAAGAAAGAAAAAAACTCACCGTCACTGATCTGGTAGCCCGTTTCCGTCAGGCAACAGGCAAAGATCTCGACGATGAGATTCTTCTGGTATAAACCGAAGGTTATCCTTCGGTTTTTATTTACTCTCCGGCAACGTAGTATTCCAGATTGAGCAGTTTCGCTTCAGTGATAGTCGAATTGCCATTCAGATCTGCATACCACTTGACGATGTAGAGACTTCCTAACGGACCTGAATCAGGACCGTATCCGCGGCACAGAGCCAGATAGTTCATTCCTGATACCAGCTGTGTAGCCAGTAACTGCATCGGTTCCAGCATCACATCGGTATAAAGGGATGCGGCCAGGCCAAATGATTTCTGGGCATCCTCATCCGGGAAGATGGCTGAATTGTCGATCGGAGCGATCTCCCATCCACCCAGTAATACAGAATTCTCTTCTTCCTTCGTTTCCGGATCAGGGATCTCGACCTTGTTTATGCTCTTGAGCTCAGCATTTCCTTCCAGATCAGCGTAGATGCGTAAGATGTAGTAGTCTTTCTTCGGCTCGGCCGTGACAGTCGTACCCATGGCCAGGAAGGCATAGTTGGTACCGGAGACGACCTGTGTAGCCAGGACTCTGACCGGTTCATAACCGACGCCGGTAAGACCTTCCATGGCTTTTTCAAAGACTTCTTTCTCTTCAGCCTTTACGACCGCCGTATATTTCTCATACAGTTCCCATGCACCGAGTAACGGAGCCGGTTCATCCAGGACGATATCGATGACATCGCCGCCACTGACGGTCAGATCCTTGAACAGTCCTTCATATTCTGTATTGTTGACCATTACTTTCCAGGATCCGCCTTCAGCTGCGATCTTGCCGTCGACGATCGTGAAGACTTCTTTACCGTCACTTACTTCCGTACCGAAACTTAAGATACCGGAATCTTTCAGTCCTGCGATCAGGGAAATGAAAGAGCTGTTCCCTTCATCGAAACCAACATTGAATGATCTTACTGCCGCCGGATCACCGTTATCGACGTTGATGGTCGCTGACATATTCTCAGTCACGACTTCTTCTTTTTTGTTGCATCCGCACAGACCGATGATCATCAGCCCGAGCAGCATGAATGTCAGTAATTTTTTCATAGAGTTTTTTCCTCCTTCTGTTTATATACGAATCATCTGCGAACTGGTCAGAGTTTTGTATCATCGATACCGGCCAGTTCTTCTTTCATCCGCTGTGCCACTTCTTTCAGACATCCCTCTTCAAATGGTACCTTCAGATGTGCTTCTTTGACGATCTGGGTGAAAGTCTTAGTACCGCCAAGCGAACAGATGTGGACATAGTCTTTCCAGTAATCAGGATCTTTGTTTAGCATCCTCACATAGAACTGCAGAGCACAGGCCTGAGCCAGCGTGTAGTCGATATAGTAGAAAGGCGCCTGGAAGATATGAAGCTGCCGGTAGAAGAAACCGCCTCTTTCCAGCAGATCGAAGCCATCATAACTGATGTCCGGCTTGTAGATCTTTTCCAGTCTTCTCCAGCAGGACTTGCGCTCAGCCGGAGTCATTTCCGGATGATTGTAGACTTCATGCTGGAAATGATCGACGAGACAGCCGTACGGCAGGAAATTGATGGAACTTTCAATGTGCGAATAATAATACTTCTCCGTCTCTTCTTTGAAGAACAGCGACATCCACGGATGAGTGAAGAATTCCATGGACATCGAATCGATCTCAGCCGATTCCATCGTCGGGAAACAGAGATCAGGTATCTTCACGTTTTTGAATGAGCAGTAAGCCTGGAAAGCGTGACCGGCTTCATGAGTCAGCGTGTTGATATCATCCGAGGTGCCGTTGGCATTCGCGAAGATGAACGGGACCTTGTAGTCAAAGATGCCGGTACAGTAGCCGCCCATCTCCTTGTTTTCTCTGGTCGGCAGATCGAAGAGTTCCCCTTCGACCATCATCCTGAAGAAATCTCCGGTCTCCTTAGACATCTCGGTGTACATCTTCAGAGCGCTGTCCACCATCTCATCGAGAGTACCGTGAGGACGCGGATTGCCTGATCTGAACCTGTAGTCTATATCATAGCACTCCAGTCTGTCAACTCCGATCCTGGCGGCCTGACGTTTCCTTAATTCAACACTGAGCGGAACGATATCTCTGATGACCTGATCGCGGTAATCGCTGACCATCTTCTCATCATAGTCGAGCCTGTTCATCCTGATGTAACCCAGAGGCGTGAAATTCTCATAGCCAAGTTTCTTTGCCATCCTGTCTCTGACTTTTACCAGCTGATCATAGATCTCGTCGTATCGGTCTTCGTTTTCCTCAAAGTAATGGTTATAGGCTTCCGTGGCTCTTTTCCTTACATCACGGTCATCGCTTCGCATCAATGGAGCAATCGAAGAGAGGTTGTAGGTATTGCCCTCAAAGCTGATCTTTGCCGAGGCTTTGAGCTTGCCGTATTCACTGGAGAGTCTGTTTTCTTCCTGCAGATCTTCGATGATATCTTCCGAGAAGGACTTCAGCTTGTTTTCCAGGGTCAGATAGAAAGCTTCCGGAATATTGGTATCAGAACGGAATGGCGAATTCAATAAGAGCTTTGCAAGTTCAACTTCATAGACTTCCATGAGCGGCATCGTCCTGTTCCAGTATTCGTTTTCCTCATCATAGTATTCATCAGCCGTATTGATCGTATGTCTGATCGAACACAGTTCATGCATGGAATGCACATGGCCTCTGAACTCATTGAGTTCATCAAAGGCTTTCATATATGCTGCACTGTCGGCAGCGTTCTTCATTTTTTCCAGCTTATCCTCATATTCTTTTTTCATGTCTTCATAAGCCGGCCTTTCATAGCGGAATTCACTGAACTTCATCTTTCTCATCCTCCGTCAGTCTTTCAAATATGATAGATGCGATATACAGTCCCACACTTCCCACCACGAAGATGCTGGAACCGAGCGGGTATTTTTCCTTGTTCGTCTTTCCTTCCTGAACGATCCCGGTCTTCATCGCCGGGGTATCCGCAAAGACTACTTCGATCTTCTTGCGGTAACCTTCCTTTCTGACCAGATTCCTGAAGGCCTTGGCCAGCGGATCGTTACGCGTCTTATCCAGGGTCGTCAGTCTGATGTTCTCCGGTTTCAGTCTTCGGGCTGAACCGAGGGAAGAAAGAAGCGGGATCTTTTTTTCATCACACTTTTTTACCAGGATGAATTTGGATGTCAGGGTATCGATGCAGTCGATCACATAGTCGTATTCTTTATCGAGCTCAAAGCCCTCATCGATAAACATGTTCAGTGTATCGATTTCCGTATCCGAAACAGCCTCCAGCCGTTTCTTCAGTGCTTCTGTCTTGAACTGTCCGATATTGTTCTTGTCACTCATCAGCTGACGATTCAGGTTGGACGGTTCGACCTTGTCAAAGTCGAGCAGCGTGATGTGTCCGAGTCCCGAACGGCACAGCGCTTCAGCCACAAAGGAGCCGACTCCTCCGCAGCCGCAGAGCAGGACACTTTTATTTCTGAACTTTTCCAGCCGGTCTTTGCCGACGAGGTATTCCATTCTGCTCAGGTCAACCATTCTCTCACCTCTTTCATCGCTTCATCCGTATCATCAAACCATTTCACATTCAGCTGATTGCGGAAGAAGGTATACTGTCTTTTCGCAAAGTGTCGGGAATTGATCTTGACGTCTTCAATGCATTCTTCAAGGCTCTTTCTGTTTTCAAAGTAGGCCCTGAATTCCTTGTAGCCGATCCCCTGCATGCTCTGGTCATCAAAACTGATCCCCTTTTCAAGGAGTCCCTCGATCTCTTTGATAAGCCCTGCTTCCACCATGCGGTCGACTCTCTGATTTATCTTTTCAAACAGGATCTCTCTTGGAGCAGTGAGGCCAATGATGAGACAGTCATAGATCGGTCTGTGTTCCTGTTCATCCTTGATCTGCGAGATGCCCTTGTGGTGTTTCTCATATATATTAAGAGCTCTGATCAGACGTTTGCGGTTGTTGATATGGATCTTTTCCAAAGCCTTAGGGTCTTTTTCCTGCAGCAGTTCATAAAGTTGTGCATTGCTGAGATCTTCATACTGATCGTCTTCTTCGTCTTCTTCAAAAAAGACATAATCATAAAGGGCAGCTTTGATGTATAAGCCCGTACCGCCGACGATAATCGGCAGTTTCCCCTCATCGCTGATCCTGTCGATGCATGAACGCGACAGTTCCTGAAATTCCTTGACGCTGTAATTCTCATCAGGGTCTTTGATGTCGATCAGATGATGACGGGCTTCAGAAAGCTCACGCGTATCAGGCTTGGCTGAACCGATATCGAGACCTCTGTAGATCTGGATCGAATCACCGGAAATGATCTCTCCGTTAAACTCACCAGCACATCTTATTCCGAAAGCTGTCTTTCCGGAAGCTGTCGGACCGACGATAGCCAGGACTTTCTTTCGGCTGCATTTTTTCTGGAAAGCGATGCGTTCAGTGCCGTCATCGACGATGATGATACCGCATCTGGTGAAGCCGCTTTTCTCGATCACGTGCAGCATCGGCCTGTTGTCTTTATGGGTATCAATGCGTATGTCGACACCTTTCTTCTCACAGAATTCCAGCACTTCGGCAAAGATGCCTTTCACACTGCCGTCAGAGGCGATGCGGTGGATCGTGCCGTAAGGGTCATCATCCAGCCAGGCGCCGTCGATCTCAAGATAAGTCGGTTCAGTGCCGATGATGAACGCAAAAGTGGCGACGATCTTCCCGTCATCTGTGACAACATATGAGCTTCCCGAGGTGATGTCTTCTTTCACCAGTTCCAGGGAGGGACGGTCATCTTTCCACTGGGTCGGATTCCCGTTTTCTTTCATGAAACGGCGTGCTCTTTCAAAGATTCTTTCCACATCGTTCAGATCTTCTGGTGTCGTTTTTCTTATCTCCGGCATATTTCCATTATATTCTATATTGGCAGATCAATAATGATTCCGGCTTTATTATTTCTGTTAAGATATATTTGAAAACAATGCGAGGTACTTTTTATGGAAGAAAAGAAAATCAGCAAGGCTGTTCTGAATGAAGTAAACGGTCTGGTAGACAGAGCTACTCTGGCTCTGAATGAATTTGCCGATTTCGATCAGGAGAAGATAGATTATATCGTCGCCAAATGCTCAGTCGCCGGACTGGACAACCACGGTGTTCTGGCCAAGGCCGCGATCGACGAGACACACAGAGGTGTCTTTGAAGACAAAGCCACCAAGAACCTTTTTGCGTGTGAGTATGTCGTCAACAACATGCGTCATCTCAAGACGGTCGGCATCATCTCTGATGATCCGGTCACCGGGATCACCGAGATCGCTGAACCGGTCGGTGTCATCTGCGGTATCACACCTGTGACCAATCCGACTTCGACGGTCATCTTCAAATCACTGATCTGTCTCAAGACGCGCAATCCGATCATCTTCGCCTTCCATCCGAGCGCTCAGGAATCATCCAAGGCTGCAGCCATCATCATGAAGAAGACGGCTGAGGAAGCCGGTGCTCCGAAAAACTGCATCCAGTGGATCGAACATCCTTCCATGGATGCCACAACGACGCTGATGAATCACCCCGGTGTGGCCACGATCCTGGCGACCGGCGGAAATGCCATGGTCAAGGCTGCCTACAGCTGCGGCAAACCGGCGATGGGCGTCGGTGCCGGAAATGTCCCGGCCTATATGCACAAGACATGCAACATCGAACAGGCCGTAAACGACATCGTCATGTCCAAATCATTCGATAACGGAATGGTCTGTGCCTCTGAGCAGGCCGTCATCATCGACGAGGATATCTATGATGAAGCGCTGGAACTGTTCAGAAAATTCAAGGTCCACTTCGTGACCAGAGAAGAAAAGAAGAAACTTTCCAGATACATGTTCGGTTATGCCGAAGCAGAGAAAGGCGTCGAGAATGCCAGACTGAATCCTGATCTGGTCGGCAAATCAGCACAATGGATTGCTGAAAAAGCCGGCATCAAAATACCGAAGGATACAGTCATCATCGGTGTTCCATGCAAGGAAGTCGGTGAAAAGGAACCGATGTCCAGAGAGAAGCTCTCTCCGGTCCTGGCTTTCTTCAAAGTCAAGAACAAGGATGAAGGCTTCGACTTTGCGGACAGCATGGTAAGATTCAACGGTCTGGGCCATTCTGCTGCCATCCATTGCAAGGAACAGTCGCTGGCTGACAGCTTCGGAGACAGGATACCGGCGATGAGGATCATCTGGAACTCACCGTCGACCTTCGGAGGGATCGGAAACATCTACAATTCCTTCCTCCCGTCCATGACCCTGGGCTGTGGCTCATACGGCCGTAACTCGATCGGCGGAAATGTTTCAGCCGTGAATCTGCTCAATATCAAGAAAGTCGGAAAAAGGAGAAATACCGTGCAGTGGTTCAAAGTACCGCAGAAAATATATTTTGAAAGAAATTCGATACAGTATCTGCAGTCCTGTAAGGATCTCAACAGAGTCTTCCTGGTAACTGATACTTCGATGGTCGAGTTCGGTTATCTGCGCAAGATCACCGAGCAGCTGAATCTGAGAAGGAATAAGGTCACGATCCAGCTTTTCTGCGACGTCGAACCGGATCCGGATATCAGGACCGTTGAAAAAGGCGCGCACATGATGGACATCTTCAAACCGGATGCGATCATCGCTCTGGGCGGAGGCAGTGTCATGGATGCGGCCAAGGGCATGTGGCTCTTCTATGAACATCCGGAAGTAAATTTCGATGATCTCAAACAGAAGTTCATGGATATCAGAAAGAGAGCTTTCAAATATCCGGAACTGGGACGCAAGTCAAGGCTCATCTGTATCCCGACTACTTCGGGAACTGGCAGTGAAGTCACTCCGTTCGCCGTCATTTCCGACAAGGCCAACAACAAGAAGTATCCGCTCACCGATTATTCGCTGACACCGACGGTAGCGATCGTCGATCCGGAATTCACGACCAACCTGCCGCCTAAGTCAACTGCCATGACCGGACTTGATGTACTGACCCATGCGATCGAGGCCTACGTCTCTGTCATGGCCAACGACTATACTGACGGTCTGTGTCTCAAGGCCATCAAGCTGGTATTCGATTATCTGCCTCGGGCCGTCAAGGACGGACAGAACGATCTGGAAGCCAGAGAAAAGATGCACAATGCGGCGACGATCGCCGGTATGGCTTTCGCCAATGCTTTCCTGGGCATGACTCACTCACTGGCTCACAAGGTCGGTGCACAGTTCCATACCGTTCACGGATACACCTGTGCTGTTTTCCTGCCTCATGTCATTAGATATAACGGTCAGGTACCGACCAAGCTCTCGGTATGGCCTAAATACAATCACTACTGTGCCGATGTCAAATACCAGGAGATCGCTCAGCTGCTTGGTCTCAAGGCCAAGACGCCGGCTGAAGCTGTCGACGCTCTGGCTGATGCGGTCATCAAGCTCTGCCGTGACTGCGGACTCGATCCTAACCTCAAAGCCATGGGCATCAGCAAGGAAGATCTGGAAGCACATCTCGATGAGATCGCTGTTGCGGCTTATGAAGATCAGTGTTCACCGGCCAATCCGCGTGTACCGCTGGTCGAGGATATGAAGACCATCATCCGAAAGGCTTATTCAGGCAACTGATATACAAAAGATTGCGGGATCAGATCCCGCAATCTTTTTTTATGATTCTTTTTTATAATAGTTTGGATATATCACAGCAGATTCATCTGCATCCCATCTGGCCGTGTCGGCATAAGCCAGGCAGGTCTTCACATGTTTCGTCTTATCGTTTGAGGCATACAGGGCATATTCTCCTGACATCGTCTCCGGTGCCTCATCGGTGAGGATGACCCATGGCACATCGCCGTATCCGGCTGATGCGTCGGCACAATAGAAATCGGATGGTTTCAGATCCTTATAATCAGCGTCTGCTCTGTAACCGATGATCAGGACAAAGTGTTCCTGTGATGTCCGGGTCTGATCCGGATCTATGACGCTGCGGGCATACTGACCGCTGGTATAGAAGAGCGTCGGCCTGCCTTCATCGATCTCGTCATAGGCACGCTGCAGAACAGTCAGAAGAGGATCGGAAAAAGCGATATCATCAAAGTCCGCCAGACGCCAGACAGCTTCATCTTCCCAGTAATCGTACGGATCGGCTTCATAATCGCTGTCCAGTATCGCTCTTGCGTATGCCAGGGAGAAGACGCTGCACATATAGTCGTCCTGAACTCCGACTTTCAGGATCAGCCTGCGGTCAAAATCCAGCATTCTGTATACTCCTTCAAGATCTTCCTCTTTTGGAGTTTCATCCTGATCAGCTGCAGCATCCTCTTTCTTATCTTCATTAATGGTCTCGTTCTTATCTGATAAAGAAGTACTGTCTTTTTCAGTCGAAGGTTTTTCTTTGTTTTGCTCATGCAGAAAAGGAGCCTTCACCAGGACGATCGGAAGCGCAAGACAGATAAATAATAAGATCAGAAGTTTCTTCATGATTATATCTATATTCTACTTCATATGGTTTCCCGGAAAATAAAAATACGGGATCACCGTATCTTCAGCTGTTGAACTATATCTTCCTTCTCAATAACCGGAAGCATAATTGAAAATGTCGATACTGCTTGGAACGCTGGTATCGACCTGGTAGCTTACGATCTTATCGTTTTTTTCATCCAGCACCTTTTCGACTTTTACGATGCTGCCGCTGAAGAGCGGATAGTTATCGTAATTGCCGTCAAGGACATAGCCGTTGGAATTGGTTCCGAAATAGGCTTTGGCATAGTCATCATCAATGACGAATTCAATGACCGAACCGTCGATCGTATGATAGCAGCCGCTATAGTCCGTATCTTCATCTGCTTTCTCTTCACCTTTGACCAGCGGCAGAACGATGCCTGAATCAAGCGTGAAATAGAAACGGTCACCGATCACTCCATAGTATGAGCCGAGAGCGACGGCGATAAATCCTTCTTCGTCATAGAGGAAGCCGGTCTTCTTATCTACAGTGCACTCATAGTTCAGAAACTGATACTGTCTGGAGCTGACTACCGTCGTCATGCGGTAATCCATATAGGTCTTGGCCGTGTTGGCCGAGCAGACACTCAGCTCTTCAGTCTTGAATTCTTTCTGATAGTCATACAGCGTATCGATATCAAAAGTCTTGTCGTCTTTGCCGAGGTTGAAGGCTGTAAAACCGCAGACTGCTATGACCAGAAGACAGAGCAGAAAAGATAAAAAATACTTTCTCATATAATAATATTTATTATAGTTCACCGGCGACCTCGCATTCAAGTTTTTATTGACAAGGCGCGCGTAGTGAAGTAGAATAATAAAGCACTGGAGTTTATGGGCCTGTAGCTCAGGTGGTTAGAGCGCGCCCCTGATAAGGGCGAGGTCGCAAGTTCAAGTCTTATCAGGCCCACCAGTGTGGGGAATTAGCTCAGATGGGAGAGCACCTGCTTTGCAAGCAGGGGGTCACGAGTTCGAATCTCGTATTCTCCACCATTCTAGTGCATAAAGTCCGAAGTACTTCGGACTTTTTTTGTTCTCCCCCCTGCCTGCAAAGTGCTCTCCTTTCAGTTTACTCTCCCCACCCTGGTGGTCCTGAACCAACTCTGACGACCTCGCCCTCACAAGGGTGCGAACCCGAAACTCACAAAGAGCTACAGGCTTCCGATCTCAAGCAATCAGCTTTTTTATATATGAGCATATTCCTGAAATGACAGTTCAATAATGTTAAAATCAAGATATGCTCAGACTGAAAGGCATTTCCAAGACTTATAAGACCGGTGATCTCATCCAGCAGGCTCTGGATGATGTTTCACTCAATCTCAGAGATAACGAATTCGTGGCGATCCTGGGGCCTTCCGGTTCAGGCAAAACGACACTGCTAAACATTATCGGCGGACTGGACCGCTACGATGAGGGAGATCTGATCATCAACAATGTCTCTACAAAGAACTATAAAGACCGTGACTGGGATACCTACCGGAACCACACGATCGGTTTCGTTTTTCAGTCATACAACCTGATCCCGCATCAGAGCATCCTTTCCAATGTCGAGCTGGCGCTGACGATCGGCGGTATCGGCCGCAAGGAAAGAAAGAACCGGGCTTTAAAAGCCCTGGAGGAAGTCGGTCTGGCAGAACAGGCACACAAGAAGCCTAACCAGATGTCAGGCGGTCAGATGCAGAGAGTGGCGATCGCCAGAGCACTCGTAAACAATCCGGATATCCTGCTGGCCGATGAGCCGACCGGAGCTCTTGATTCCAAGACTTCGATCCAGGTCATGGAACTGCTCAAAGCTGTAGCCCGCGACCGTCTGGTCGTCATGGTCACCCATAATCCGGAACTGGCGGATACCTATGCCAACAGGATCGTCAGACTCCGTGACGGTCATATCATCTCTGATTCCAATCCTTTTGAACCTGAAGAGACTCCGTTGGATAAGAAGACCGGAAGTTCCAGAAAAGCTCACATGTCCTACCTGACGGCACTCTCGCTGTCTTTCAACAATCTGCTGACCAAGAAAGGCAGGACCATCCTGACTGCCTTTGCCGGATCTATCGGTATCATCGGTATCGCTCTGATCCTTTCTCTGTCTACCGGCTTTCAGAATTATATCGACAAGATCCAGGAAGATACTCTTTCATCATATCCGCTGACGATCACCTCGGAAACAGCCGATGCCACCTCAGCTATCCTGTCAATGGTCTCTGACCGGCAGAACAACAAGACCGAAGGCGACGTCGTCAGAGAGAGACAGTACCTGACGACGATGTTCTCATCGATCGGGACCAACGATCTCAAGTCATTCAAACATTACCTCGATACGCACGAGGAAGAATATGAAAATGATATCTCCTATATCAATTATGCCTATTCCATCAAGCCGCTGATCTATACGATCGATTCTGCCGGCAATCTGGCAAAACTGAATCCCAATTCCCTGTGGTCGATGATGTATTCCAGTTCAGCCATCTCTTTCATGTCGGCGATGCCTATGAGCAACAACTCCATCTTCTCGGAGATGAACGACAATACGGCATCCTATATCGATCAGTATGATGTCCTGGCGGGACGCTGGCCGGAAAGATTCGACGAGATGATCCTCGTACTTTCCGAACCTAATTCCGTGTCTGACCTGCTGCTGTATTCTCTGGGACTGAGAGATACTGCTGAACTGAAGACCATCGTCAACAACGTCATGGCCGGCAAGGAGGCCGGAGTCGATAACGAACCGCTGGAATTCACCTATGAAGATCTGATGAATGTGAAGCTGAGGCTGATCAGACCGACTGACACATACCGCTACAACGTTAAATACGGTATCTATGAAGATATGTCTGAAGATGAAGAATACATGAGAAACATGTATGATCGTTCGCTGAAACTGAAGATCGTCGGCATCGTCTGCCTCAAAGAAGGCAACGATTCGATGGCTTTGAGCACAGGCGTCAATTACACCAAAGCTCTGACGAACCACATCATCGAGCAGTCACAGAACACTGCGATCGTCCAGAAGCAGCTGCGCGATACTGATGTCGATGTCTTTTCAGGAAAACGTTTTGATGAGGAAAACAAAAAGAAGGATCAGCTCGACTTTGACGATATGATTACTGTCGATGAAGATGCGATCAAGGATGCCTTCAAGATCAATATCAGTGAAGACGATCTGAAATTCGATATGCCTTCAGAAGACCGCATCCAGAAGATCGTGATGGAAGCAGCACAGAAAGGTGCCGATTCGATCATCAACGGACCGGATAGGACACAGCTGATCACCGTTTTCACACTGCTCAATTCCTCGATGCTGAACAGCTACATCAGTCAGTATGAAGCGCTGCCTGATATCATTCGTGAAGAGAGGATCCCTCCACAGGAAGAAGGCGGCGAAGAGACCGTATCGCGCTATCTGATCCTTGACGATGAAAAGATCTCACAGATCAGAAACGGTATCACTGCCGAGACTTATCAGAATAATCTCAACAGAGTACTGAATGATCTGCCTGATGCGGCAGGCATACCGGCAGAGATGAAAGAGATGCTGAAATATATGTTCGATGCCGATGACTATGCTGCCCTGGCAGGAGATGTGAAGAAAATGTATGATGGCTACTTCACGGCACTCAAAGGTATCATGGGATATGATGCAGAGACGAAGATGATACCTTATGATGATTCCGATCCGAATAATATCCGCTACGGTACAGGCGGTCTTATGACCAGGAACATACTGCTGGCGACGATCATCACCGATGAAGACAGTCTCAGCGGTACGAATGCCGTCATAAACAAGTTCATGAATCAGTATGTGGTCGGCATGATCGCAGCCCAGATCGGTATGGCAACAGCTGAGATCGTCACCCCGATGGCGGAATCGATGGCTTCGCTCGGTGATCTTTTCAGCGGTGATTTCATGAAGGTCGATACCGATGCCTTTGCGAAAGCTTTCAAATTCAATATGGACCAGGATGAACTGTCACGTATCATGCAGACGATGATCAACGGCAGCGATGAGAAATCCTATTCCCAGAATCTTATCACTCTCGGTTATCAGGATATCGAAGATCCGAGCTCCATCAGTTTCTATTTCCGGGATTTTGATGCCAAGGAGAACTTCCTGAGTTTCCTGGACCGCTACAATGAAAATGTCGATGAAGACACGCAGATCCGCTATACCGATGTCACCGGTATCCTGATGTCATCCGTCAAGACGATCGTCGATGTCGTTACTTATGTACTGATCGCTTTCGTATCGATCTCACTGGTCGTCTCGTCCATCATGATCGCCGTCATCACCCTGATCTCCGTCATGGAAAGGACCAAAGAGATCGGTATCTTGAGAGCCATGGGTGCATCCAAGCGCAATATCTCCTCGATCTTCTCGGCCGAGACTTTCATCATCGGACTGTTTGCGGGACTGCTGGGTGTGGGACTGACGTTTGCGTCCCTTCCGCTGATCAATCACATCATCCACACCACCACCAACAACTACAACGTCAACGCCGTCCTGCCAGGCATAGGTGCCATCGCGCTGGTCATCATCTCGGTGGTCCTGACGATCTTTGCCGGATTCATTCCGTCTAAAAAAGCGGCCAAGCAGGATCCGGTCATCGCACTGCGTACCGAATAGCTACTGACCGCTGAAGGTCTTGTCTTTTATTCCCAGATGCTCCATCAGTTCGGAGACTGTTACCAGCTGGTACCCCATATCGATCAGATCGGGGACCAACTTTTCTGTTGCGTGAGCAGTGGAGGTGTAGAGCGAATGCATCAGGATGACGTCATGATCGCTGACTTTCGCCATGATGTTGTCATACGTGATGTTGCGGTCACGGTTGCTCCAGTCTTTGGAATCGACGTTCCACATGATCGAAGGCATATCGATGATCGCTTCCATCTCCAGGTTTCTTTCCCCGTAAGGAGGACGATAGGTCTTTATCCTGTATCCGAGTTTTTTCTCAACATAGTCATTGACCATAAGTACATAGTTCCTGGCTTCTTCAGCAGTGTATTGCGAGAGATCCTGATGGTTCTCGGTGTGCGATCCGAACTCATGGCCCAGTTCTATCCCCTGTCTGACGCTTTCCAGATTATTCGGTGAAAGCCGGTCGCCGACGATATAGAAAGTGCAGTGAGCGTCATATTTCGCCATCGTCTCATATATCACGGAATCGACCGGACGATACGGTCCGTCATCATAGGTCACGGCGACCATCGGACGGTTCGGATTGATATAGTACTGTTTCAGATAGGTCCTTTCCGGAACATTGAAATCTTTACCGACGATCTGCTGTGCGTAGCAGAACGGGACCTTGAGATCATAATCAAACTGCGGGAAATACAGATGAAGCATGTCATCATCACCGATGATAGCTCTGACACCTGACAGATCGAGCGTATCAGCTGCCGTTTCCAGCATGAACTTGCTCGTATAGGCTCTGTCGAGATCGTCTTTCTTCATCTCATACCTCAGCATGTCGCCAAGGATGTCCGGACGGTCTTTCACTTCAAGGTTCGGATCCGAGAGATCATCTTCAAGATAGAATTTTCTGCCCGTGACATATGAAAGCACGAGAAAATCTCCGCTCTTCTCCATTGAATAATCGAAGATCTTTTCCTTTTCATCTTCACACAGCGATTTTGCGTACTCTTCTGCTGCCCTGTTTCCTTCCGGATAGAAGGCATAGCACTTGCCGTTTCGGTAACTGATCGCTCCCTCATTGTCTGATTTGGGAGCGCAGCCGCAGATCAGCAGTATCAGCAGCAGTATTATGATCCTGTATCTCATCATCTTCTATTCTACTATTGTGTCCTTCATGACAAAAGCGGCATAGCCGCTTTGTTTCTAATCGAGGTCTTCACCGTTGGAGGCAATGACTTTCTTATACCAGAAGAAGGAATCTTTCCTGCTCCTGTTCAATGTTCCGGTGCCGTCATCATGTTTATCGACATAGATGAAACCGTAACGTTTTCTCATTTCGCCTGTTGATGCCGCGACCAGATCGATCGGACCCCAGGTCGTATAGGCCAGCAGATCCACGCCGTTATCGACGGCTTTCTTCATGGAAGCGATATGTTTACGGAAGTAATCGATGCGGTAATCGTCATGGATCGATCCGTCTTCTTCAACGGTATCATAGGCACCGACACCGTTCTCCACCACCATCAGCGGTCTCTTGTAACGGTCATAGATCATCTCCAGATAATACTGCAGACCGTCCGGATCAAAGCCCCAGCCCCAGTCGCTGTATTCGATGTACTCGTTCCTGGTGCCTATCGACATATTGCCCTTGGTCTCTTCTTCGCCCTTATGCGTCGTCACGGACTGCGACATATAGTAAGAGAAGGTGTAGATATCGACTGTGCCTTCTTTGAGATCTTTCAGATCCTCTTGCGTGATATCGAGTTTCACGTTGTGTTCATTCCACAGTTTTTGGGCATAGGTCGGATATTCACCGAAACACTGGACATCGCCGCAGTAGAAGATACCTTTTTCCCATTTATATCTGTTATAAAGGATATCCTTAGGATCATCAGTGTGCGGATAGTAGGTGATGCCGCAGATCATGCAGCCGATCTTGTTGTCCGGATCGATCTCATGACCGATCTTGACAGCTCTGGCGGAAGCGACGAACTGGTTGTGGAGATGCTGGTAGGCATCCTGATAATACTGATCATCCATATCTTCCGGCAAGAAGTTGATCGTATTGTTTATCTCGTTGAAGGTCAGCCAGTAATGTACCAGACCCTTGAATTCGCTGAAGCAGGTCTTCGCAAATTTAACGAACAGCGGGATGAGTTCCCTGTTCTTCCAGTCGCCCAGCTGCTCTTCCAGATACAAAGGTGTATCGAAATGCCAGATGGTGACCAGCGGTTCGATATTGTATTTCTTTAATTCAGCAAAGACATTGCGATAGAATTCGATGCCTTTGCGATTAGGTTCTTCTTCCATTCCTGTCGGATATAATCTAGACCAGGAGATCGACATCCTGAATACTCTGAATCCCATCTCAGCGAACAGCGCGATATCTTCCTTGTATCGGTGATAGAAATCGATACCTTCGTGGTTGGGATAAAGACAGTCATCCAGAACGGCGTAATGCGCACCTTCAGGCAGCTTCTCCAGTCTGGTGATGAAACCCGGCTTGCCGTCTTTGCCGATAAAGGTGATCTTTCGCGGTTCACTCACCGTTCCCCCGGTCGTCACATCAGTCAGGGCAGGACCTCTTCCGTCCTCGTTCCAGGCACCTTCGATCTGATTGGCGGCGGTGGCTCCACCCCATAAAAAATCATTTCTGAAGCTCATTGTTTCTCTCCTTCTTTCGGTTTCATGATGTAGGTAGCCTCTTCAAAGATCGAAATATAGGCTACTGCCAGAATAGACAGCGAATAGGCTGTCAGATATGGTGTCTTGACAGTAAACGGCAGCAGGAACATCATCACGCTCGTTATCTTGTTTAGGATCGTATGGCGGCTGGACAGATGATGGTAAAAGATACCGACATACAGATAATGTGCGATCCTGAGACCTACGACGACCCAGATCAGCGTCCAGACGAATTTCGGCAGATACATGCGCAGATAGGGTTCTATCTTGATCATCATGATCGCATACAGAAGCAGATCGGCAGCCGTATCAAGTCTTGATCCCAAAGATGAAATGATATTAAGTTTCCTGGCCAGGAAACCGTCAAGTATATCAGAGATTCCGCACCAGATATAGGCATAGAAAAATTCCGTGGACAGAGCCTTGAACGGTATCAGGCACAGCGCAGCCACGATCCTGGTGAAGGTAATGATATTGGCGATGTTTTTTCTCATATACCAATTCGATTATAACAGATAGTCTCTGAGCCTGGAGAAAATAAATATGCTATATTGGTAGGTGATGTTATATGATTCAACGTTAAAAGCGATCGGTGATACACCGCTCATCAGACTCAACCGAATGACTGATGAAGACAGTGCTGATATCTATGTAAAATATGAAGCTGTCAATATCGGCGGATCGATCAAGACCCGTACGGCTTTCAATATGATCGATGATGCCGAAAAGAAAGGTCTGCTCAATGAGAATTCCGTCATCGTGGAATGCACATCGGGCAATCAGGGCATTGCCCTGGCAATGATAGGTGCCGTCAAAGGTTACCGGGTCATCATCGTCATGCCTGATTCCGTCTCTGTTGAAAGAAGAAAACTGATCGAGCTCTACGGTGCACAGGTCAGACTCGTCCATGATGAAGGCAATATCGGTGAATGCATCCAGAAGTGTCAGAACATCGTGGAGAATTCGGCGCGTGAAGACCCCTACGTCTTTGTTCCCGGACAGTTCGAGAATCCTGCCAATGTGGAAGCTCAGCGCAAGACCGGTGAAGAGATCGTCAGAGATCTTCCGCACATCGACGGGTTTACGGCCGGCTTCGGCACCGGCGGTACGCTGACGGGCGTCGGTGAAGTCCTGAAGGAACATAATCCTGACATAACGATCTGGGTAGCTGAACCCGAGAATGCTGCGATCCTTTCCGGCAGTCAGATCGGTACGCACATGCAGATGGGCATCGGTGACGGGATCATCCCGCCGATCCTGAATAAAGATATCTATGATGAGATCTGTATCATCACGGATGAAGAGGCCATCGAAGTCAGCAAGCTCCTGGCAAGGAAAGAAGGACTGCTGTGCGGTATCAGTTCCGGTACCAATGTGGCAGCTGCCTTAAGACTCGCAAAAAAACTGGGCAGAGGCAAGACAGTCGTCACCATCTGTCCGGATACAGGCGAAAGATATTATTCAACACCGCTGTTTGATTAGACAGCGGTTTTATTTTCAGGCTTTGGTGATACTGCTGATGACCCAGTCCTCATTGACCAGTTCATATTCCGAAGAACAGTGCGGACACTTCTTCTGATGCATCGCATCGAAGCTGCCTCCGCAGTTTGGACACTGGACCTTGTAAGCGCGGAAGCCCGGATCTTCATGTCCGGCTTTCCTTTCCATCGTCACCAGAAGATCCTCGTCCTTGCGGGTGATCTTTTCCTTCATATAGGTATTGTGCATATAGATCTTCATCGTGATCTTCAGACGTCCGTCTTCTTCTTTAAAACTCTTCAGCTTTGAAGCACCGCGATAAGACAGATCCACGGCATCATCAAGAAAAGACAGATCCTCATGACCGGTATAGATACTGAGCTTCTCTCTTGCTTCAGAAAAAGCGATGCTGCGGAAAAGAGCGATCAGTCTGCCTTCAAAATACGGATAGGAGAAATCAGGATCATATCCCTTCATCCTGGCAGTCAGTTTTTTTCCGGTAGAGATCCCACCCAGCAACGGCAATGACCTTCCGGCTTCCATGAAGACTCTTATCAGCAGGAACATGCTCATCGTCATGTAGACCATCACCGCACACATGCCACCCATCAAGGCCGACAGGAACAGGGCTTTGATTATTCTGAACCACCATACCATTTCGGTGTCCGTGATGATGCTCAGCACAAACAGGACGATCGCTGAACCTCCGCCGCCGATCAGCACATTTCTTTTGAGAACCTTCATCAGTCTGTCTCTTTCCACGATCATCGGAACAGAGTAAAAGGAAGTGAAGCAGGGGTAGACATCATCCATTTCGAAATGGGTACCGCAGTACGGACACCCCTCTTTAAGAAGCGAAGCCATCGTCTCATGACCACAGTTCGGGCAGCTGAGCGGATGATCCTCATAGCCTTCCTTGTCCAGCAGCGATCCGTAGAAGACGACCGGTTCCTTGAAGCTCTTCAGGAGCTTGCCGTCCTGATGATAGTTCAGGATGTGACGCGCTTCCCGGTAGAGGATCCTTACATAATAAGGATGACCTTCCTTTTTCTGATCACCTCTTATCTCTCCATTGACGTGTTCATAATCCTCTTCCAGCTGCAGTCTTTTCTTTTTCAGTCTCTTCTTTTTCTGTTTCAAATAGTAATTCAGCTCAGCAGACGCCAAAACCGGACTCTTACCGCTTAGCGTCCATTGATGATATGATTCGATAAAACAGTCCAGATAGTCGCTCATCACCTATATTTTACCTGTAAATCTTTAGCACTTATTTATCACTAATGCTAGCACTTTACTATTGACAGTGCTAAAAAAAGATGTATCATATAGGTGTAGGGTAAATAAAGACCCAATCAGGAGGTAAGTAAAATGAAGTATTTTCCTAGAAATTTAAATGTATTCGATGACATGTTTGACGGTTTCTTCCCTAAAGAGACAGTTTATACCGGAAGTGTAATGAAGACCGATGTCTACGAAAAGGACGGTTACTACAATCTTGATATAGAACTGCCTGGCTACGCCAAGGAAGATGTCCAGATGGATCTGGTAGACGGATATCTCAATATTCAGGCTACTCATAATCTTTCCAACGAAGAAAAGGATGCCAAGGGCAATCTGATCAGATCTGAAAGAAGATTCGGAACCTGCTCAAGAAGCTTCTATGTCGGTGAAAACATCAAAGCTGAAGATGTCAAAGCCAAATTCGATAACGGTATCCTGAATATCGTTCTCCCTTCCAAGGAACAGAAGTCGATCGAGACCAAGCAGACTGTTACGATCGAATAATCATCCGCACTCCTTCAAGGAGTGCTTTTTTATATAATGAGATCATGAACATGAACGATTATGAAAGACAACATATCGAAAGACTGCGTCCGTATCTCGGCGAGTGCTGTGTATTATTGAGATCAGACGGTTCTTTTCCTCTTGAAGGACCTTGCCGCATCGCTGCCTACGGTAACGGTGTGCGTCATACCGTCAAAGGCGGCACCGGCTCCGGCGATGTGTATTCGCGTTATTTTGTGAATATCGAAAAAGGGCTTGAGGAAGCCGGATTCGAACTGATCCACAGGAACTGGCAGGATGATTTTGAAAGGTTCCTGGAAACAGCGAAGAAGGAATTCCACGAAAACATCAAAAAACAGGCGAAGCAGGATCACACCAATGTCATCGTCGCGGCGATGGGTGCGGTCATGAAACAGCCGGAATATGATCTGAAACTGGATTACAGCGGCGATGCATCGATCTATGTCGTTTCCCGTATCTCCGGTGAAGGTAATGACCGCCTTGCTTCAAAGGGCGATTTCCTGCTGACGGAATCAGAGACCCGAGATATCCTGAAACTGAATAAACACTACGAGAAGTTCCTGCTGGTCATCAATGCCGGGGGACCAGTCGATCTTTCGGGACTTAAGGAAGTACGCAATATCCTGGTGCTGTCGCAACTCGGGGTCGAGACCGGACATGCCCTGGCCGATCTTCTCTTAGGAAAGACCTACCCTTCAGGACGTCTGACGACGACCTGGGCCGGATATGACGACTATTCAAAACTCGGTGACTTTGCGCAAAGAGATGATACCCGCTACAGAGAAGGCATCTATGTCGGTTACCGCTATTTCGATGCGATGAACTGCCAGCCGCTCTTTCCTTTCGGATACGGTCTTGACTACACGACATTTGAACGAAAGACCGGATCTGTAAAAGCCAAGGGCAGTATCATTGAGACCGATGTCGAAGTTACAAACACCGGAAAGCATAAAGGAAAAGATACGGTACAGATCTATATCTCCTGTCCTTCAGGAAAACTTGACCGGGAAGTAAAAAGCCTGGCCGGTTTCGCCAAGACGAAGGAACTTGAACCAGGACAGAAGCAGCTGGTAAAAGTCCGTTTCGATTTGAAAGATCTGGCAGCCTATGATACAGAAGATCAGTGCTACATCCTGGAAAAAGGTGAATACATCCTGCTTTACGGCAGCGATTCACTCAATGTCAAAGCAGAAGCGGTCCTGCTGCTGGAAGAAGACTTCATCGTCAGACAGGTCAAAAACCTTTTCGGAAAAACGGATTTTGAAGATCACCGCAATCAGCACAAGGTATCATATGATACTGAAGGTTTAAAAACCATCAGGCTCGATCTTCATTCCAAAAAGACTGACAAAGTCGTCTATGATAAAGAAACGAAGATCGATCAACGTCTCAATACACTCAGAGACGAGGATCTGATCAATCTGAACATCGGTGCCTACAAAGGTTTCCTGGCCGCTGTCATCGGCTCTGCCTCCTCAAGCGTTGCAGGAGCAGCCGGAGAATCATATGGCGGCTGCGAAGGCATCAGACCGCTGGTCATGGCCGACGGTCCGGCGGGACTTAGACTTTCACGTTATTACTATGTCGATAAAAAAGGTATCCATCAGATCGATTCCACCATTCCGGAAGAGATCCTTGCGGTACTGCCGAAGATCATCAGATGGTTTGTCGCGCGCAAACCGAAACTAAATGACAGGATCAAACTGAAGGAACAGTTCACAACTGCCCTGCCGATCGAAACGGCGATCGCACAAAGCTGGGACATCGATCTCGCTAAACTCTGCGGCGATATCGTCGGTGAAGAGATGAAACTGTTCAACGTCGATCTCTGGCTGGCACCGGCTCTGAATATCCACCGTCATGTCCTGTGTGGACGCAATTTCGAATATCTCTCGGAAGATCCGCTGCTCAGCGGCTTCATGGCTGCCGCACTGTGTGAAGGCGTCCAGGCTCATGAAGGCTGCGGAGCGACGATCAAGCACTTTGCTGCAAACAATCAGGAGACCAACCGTTACTCATCCAACTCCATGGTCTCGGAAAGAGCTCTGAGAGAGATCTATCTGAAAGGCTTTGATATCTGTATCAGAAAAGCTCATCCGCTGGCCGTGATGTCCTCATACAACCTGATCAATGCAGTCCATACATCGGAAAGCTATGAACTGTGTACAGAAGTACTTAGAGATGAATTCGGCTATGACGGTCTGCTTATGACCGACTGGATCGCCGGAGGATTCTTCCTGGCAACTGATCCGAAATATCCGGTGCCTGATGCGGCAAGAGTCGCTGCAGCCGGAACGACTCTGTTCATGCCGGGAAGCAGAAAAGAATTCCGGCAGATCAGTAAAGGACTGAAAAAAGGTACCGTCAGCCGCAGACAGCTGATGATCAATTCAACTTATCTGCTGAAGACGATCGATCGTCTCGATAAAAAATAAAGCTGTTCAGATGAACAGCTTTTACTTATCAGCTCTTGAGTAGTTGCAGATCATATGCGCCGAGGCGTCATGGAGCACTTTGCTTAATGCATCGCCTGTTTCTTTTCTGGCCATCTCACAGATCTTTTCATTGGCCTCATTTATAAATGAATAGTCTTTGGACTTCATCATCTTACTGTCATATTCGTTCAGCAGCTGATGTCCCTGAGATGCTACGGCAAACTGGTATCTCTCGATGATCTGGATACAGGTCCCGAAATGCGGATCGGCCAGAGCACCCAGCAGTCTGGAGCTCCAGTAGAAATTGTCTGTAGATACATCCATCGTCACATCCGACATGTATTTAGGCATTCTGTCTGTCTGAGTATACAGCGGAACGACGGTGTTGAACGGATTGGCACCGAAGCAGATCCATTCGATACCTTTGAGCTTCTCAGGCATATAGCCCCTGATCTGTAAGACAGCCATGACACCGGTCCTGGCAATACCGATCGGACGGTAGAGTCCTTTCTTTACCTGATCGGCTTTCTGATAAGGATCATATTCGGTCCCCTGATAATAAGATGAAAGGACGTATTTGATGTCTTCGACCGTGATCTTCTTTTCCGGTTTCAGTGACCACGGGATATCATCGCTTTGCGGTGTAAAGTCAGCGCCCTCACCTTCCCATTTATAGGTATGCGGATTGAAATAACGTCCCATGAACCAGGAACGCGGCGTATTGTAGACATGATCCGCATCACTGTGTGAACCGAAGACATAGCGCGGATTGAAGACTTTGCCTTTATTGAGATCGAGATGATTATCCTTAATAAACTTCTTCAGATCCTTTGAACACAGATGTTTCTTCTTCTCACCGAAGGCATCATCGAGATCGAAACTGTCGATCCCGAACTGATTGGGCATCATGACATATTCATCATCTTCGACACGCTTGGCGATCCAGTGATGACCGCCGATCGTCTCCATCCACCAGGCTTCATTCTCGTCATTGAAGGCGATACCGTTGGATTCGTAGGTCCCGTATTCCTCCAGCAGTTTTCCCAGTCTTTCAACGCCCTGTCTGGCACTGCGGATATAAGGCAGGACCAGCACGACGATATCCTCTTCGCCGATGCCGCCCGGTACTTCTTTCTTTTTTCCTTTTCTTTCCTGATAGACCACATAAGGATCAGCACCCATGACCAGAGGATTGCTGGTAGTGGTCTCGGTCGCCGTCATGCCGACATTGGCTTCGTTGATACCGTTGGCTGCCCAGATACCTCTTTTGGGACTCACGCTCGGTGTTGATGTATAACGTAAAGGATCCTTCGGCAGTTCGATCGTCAGATGCGAGATCTTGCTGACATATTTCCTTTTCTGTTTCGCCGGATCGACTACTATCAGTTTCTTCTCCTCAAAGAATCCGTCATCGTTGCGGGCGATCATCGTTGAACCGTCATAGGTCGCTTTCTTGCCGACAAGTATCGTTGTACAGGACATGGTCTCTTACCTCCCTTTTCTATCCTTTCTGATCTTCAAAGAAAGCGTATAATTTCTCTTTGGCATCAGCTTTCTCATCATAGAACGCATGAGGACCTTCCTCA
This sequence comes from Erysipelotrichaceae bacterium, assembly GCA_017432005.1. Taxonomy (GTDB): domain Bacteria; phylum Bacillota_I; class Bacilli_A; order Erysipelotrichales; family Erysipelotrichaceae; genus Colivicinus. The sequence goes on along the minus strand of JAFRKA010000015.1, from coordinate 57,170 downwards.
TAGAAATAACTATATGTTTTCAATCGGTCTGCCAGTGCCTTCATATCTTCATAAGCGAAGACCCGGTCTGTCTTGGCCCCGATCACCATTGAAGGAACAGCGATCTCCTTCAGTCTGTCAGTGACCGAGAACCTTTCGATCGCTTTGCAGCAGTTGATATAATTGACGAGCTGTGCATCACTCGTGTCCGCAAAAGCCTGCTGAATGATATCGATGTACTGATCATAGAATCCTTTGGAATAGACTTTACGGCAGAAGGAATCGACGAGACCTTTAATATCTTTACTGAACGCAAGCTGCTGCCATTCATCAAAGACGGATCTGTTCCTTACTTCCGATACGGTCGAACAGAAGATCACCTTCTTCAGATACTGCGGATACTTTAAAGCGATCATCTGGGCGATCATGCCGCCCTGTGATACCCCGAACAGATAAATATCATGCAGCTGAAGTACGGAAAACGCCTCCACCGCATCATCAGCCATATCTTCGATCGTATAATCTTCAGGCGTATCCTGACGTACATCGAAAAGATATACCGTATATTCTTTGGAAAAGAGATCGTATGCCTGAGCGACCGCGGCACCGTCACCGGTGACCGGTTTGAGTGAGAGCCCGGGCAGGATCACCATCGTCTTTTTCCCTTTACCGAATTCTGTATAGTTTATCATCGCTGTGCTCTCCGTTTCATACCACTATCATTCTAGCAGAACACAGGAGTACTTTATTTGTGAATTTTTTAACATATCCTTTATACTATATATGTAGAAACAATGGAGGTAATATTCTTATGGCAAATCGTTTTATCCTTAATGAAACATCCTATCATGGCGCAGGAGCGGTAAAAGAGATCGTCAACGAGATCAGAAACCGCGGCTTCAAGAAAGCTTTTGTCGCCTCAGACCCTGATCTTATCAGATTCGGTATCACCGGCAAAGTCACTGATCTGCTCGATGAAGCCGGTATCCCTTATGTCGTTTATTCCAATATCCAGCCTAACCCGACGATCGAAAACGTCCAGTCAGGTGTTGCCGCCTTCAAGGAAGCAGGAGCTGACTGCATCATCGCTATCGGCGGCGGATCATCCATGGATACTGCCAAGGCGATCGGTGTCATCAATACCAATCCGGAATTCGCTGATGTCAGATCACTGGAAGGCGTAGCTCCGACCAAGAATCCATGCACACCGATCCTGGCTGTTCCGACGACTGCCGGTACAGCTGCCGAGGTCACAATCAACTATGTCATCACCGATGTCGAGAAGAAGAGAAAATTCGTCTGTGTCGACGTTCACGACATTCCGGTCGTATCCTTTGTCGATCCGGAGATGATGGCTTCGATGCCGGCAGGACTGACAGCTGCGACCGGTATGGATGCCCTGACTCATGCGATCGAAGGCTACATCACCGGCGGTGCCTGGGAACTGTCTGACATGTTCCATCTCAAAGCCATCCAGATGATCGCCAAGAACCTCAGAGGCGCAGTAAAGAATGAACCTGCAGGCAGAGAAGCAATGGCTCTGGCTCAGTATATCGCCGGCATGGGCTTCTCCAACGTCGGACTGGGTGTCGACCATTCCATGGCTCATACACTTTCCGCCTACTACAATATGCCTCACGGCAAAGCCTGTGCGACACTGCTTCCGACTGTCATGGCCTACAACGCTCCGGTGACCGGTGAAAAATACCGTGACATCTCCGCTGCCTTCGGTGTCGAAGGTGCCTACACGATGCCTTTGGAGGAAGCAAGAGCTGCCGCTGTAGCAGCCGTAAAGAAACTCGGTGAAGATGTCGGTATCGAAATGTCCCTGAAGGATGTCGTTCCGATGGAAGATGTCGATGCACTGTCTGCTGATGCTCTCAAGGATGCCTGCACACCGGGCAATCCACGTCCGGTAACAGTCGAAGACATCAAAGAGATGTTCCTGTCACTGATGTAAGTATTATTAAAAAGATGAGAAAGTGCGCTGATTCAGCGCACTTTTTTTACAGGATATAATCTGTTATGCAGTCATACCAGTGATATACGGTCTGACCGTTGACTGTCAGTTTCTCATTATGAGTGAGTTTCTCCCGATCAGCTTTTTCAAAACCGTCAAAGAGCCAGCGGTCATCGTTCTTGTTGAAACGTCTCCACAGTATCGTACGGCCGTTGCGGTCGATGTACTGTTCACTGATCGTGTTTTCATCATAGGCACCGATGTCCATAAGACAGATAGTATCATAGGCTTTGCCGTTGATCGATACCTTGTATCTTCCTGTAACATCCATGACTTCCTGATCACCTTTCGTCACGACCTTGTCACCGTTTCTTTCGATCTCACCTTTTTGTTTCAGATGGATCTCGTTGCCGATGTTGTCGGGACCAAAGCCCCAGTTGTTGGTGAATGCTTCACCGTCCATGAAGGTATAGTATTTTTCGATACCGTCTTCCATATGTGATTCAGCCAGGTAGCGGCAATGGGTATCCGTAAGCTGGGCAATGAAATGTCTGACGAGCTCTTTCCCTTCCGATCTTTCGATCGCTTCGACCTTCACACCCTGCAGTCCATGGATCTGCGCTTTTCCTGAACAGGTGAGTTCAAATTCCTCGGCGATCTTCTTCTCCGGAAAATCATAGATCGCATAGCACAGATGATTTCCTTCTTCAGGGATCAGGAACCAGCCCATCAGTTCTTTCCATTCTGTTTCAAACGGTTCTTCATCGATCTTCGTGATCACATAATCCGGTATATATTCCGGCATTTTCTTTTTCATTTTCTCCTCCTTCGGATATCGCTGGCGAAAATCATGTTTCGCTGTAAATAGACGGCTTTTGACCGTTCCCTCCGGGATCTTCAGGATCTCAGCGATCTGTTTTTGCGTATAACCTTCCCAATAGCACAGATACAGCAGTTTTCTTTCGTGTTCAGGGAGCGCTCTGAGCGTTTCCCTGACTGTTTCATTCACGCTGCGGTTGATCGAAACGCTGGGGATCTCATCATCCAGCGGCAGATACTTTTCTCTGGCTTGTTCACGGTAGTAATCATTGACTCTGTTGCGGGCGATCGCCATGATCCAGAAACGGAAGCTGTCCCTGTTTCTCAGAGTCTCAAACTTCTCGAAAGCCTGCAGAAAGATCTCCTGCAGCAGATCTTCCCTGTCAGTCCTGTCAGAGACCCGGTATTTCACATAAGTCTCGATTCTCGTCTTTTCTTTTTCCAGAAGTTCTTCAAAAGTCATCAGATATCCTTTCACTATATTAAGACGTGATCCAGATATAAAAGGTTCATTATTCTGTAAAATAAAAGCCGTTGTTTATAACGGCGTGAATTCACTTGGCGCTGACTACAGGATTTGAACCTGTGGTACCTTGCAGTACGCCGCCTTTCCAAGACGGTGGAATAAACCGCTCTCCCAAGTCAGCATGCATATATATTGTGCCATATTTTTCTTCAGATAGTAAAATAAAGTTATGAAAAAGATCCCGATCCTCATTGATACCGATCCCGGTGTAGATGATTTCTTCTGTATCTCCATCGGCTGTGCTTTCAAAGAACTCTTCGATCTGCGCGCGATCACCACGATCGGCGGCAACAACTCCACCGATGTGACGACCCAGAATGCCCTGGATATCCTGAAACTGCTGGACCGTGAAGATGTTCCGGTCGCCAGAGGAGCCGGCAGGTTCCTCACCAGGACTTTCGGTGATCCGGTCGCCAAATTCCACGGACTCAACGGTCTGGGCAATGTGGAGATAGCCCACAGTGACCGCGACATCGACAGGCATAAGGCCTGGGACAAAATCTATGAAGAAGCGCGCATCTGGAACGGCGAGCTCGTTGTCGTCACCGTCGGACCGGAGACCAATCTGGCCATGGCCTTCATCAAGTATCCTATGCTGTCAAGACTGCTGAAGAAGATCGTCGTCATGGGCGGAACACTCACTACCGGCAATGTCTCGGAATATGCCGAAGCCAATATCTGGAACGATGCCGAAGCAGCGAAGATCGTCTTTGAATCCGGAGTCCCGATCGATATGGTCGGCCTCAACGTCACCAGGAAAGCTCCTTTGAAGAGGTCCGTATTCGACGGTCTGGAAAACATTAATGAGGATGTGAAAGATGTCATGCTGAAACTGATCGAATTCCGCAACGAGGAATCCATGCATGATGCGATCGCCATCTCGTCGCTGGTCAGAAATGACATCATCGTCTGGAAGGATGCCTATACCCATATCATCGACGGTGAAGTCGAAAAGCGCGGCATGAGCGTAGCCGAATACGATCAGAGACCTAATTCCCGGGTCGCTGTCGATATCAATATCGAGAACTACTACAAAGTAATCAGGGAGATGATCACCAGATTTTAAAAATTCAGCAAGTCGCTGAATTTTTATTTACATCTTCTCAACAGTTCACACAGATTGGCATAGGCTCTGTCAAAGGAAGCCAGGTCAAGTTTTTCTGCCGGTGTATGTTCACCGGTCGAGACCGGAGAATAAGTGACGATGTCCAGATCAGGAATCAGTCCTTTGAAGATACCGCATTCCAGTCCGCCGTGCGTCGCTCTTTCTTTCATTTCGATGCCCTTTTCTTTGAGTACTTCACGAAGGATCTGTCTCAAAGGTGAATCCTTGACATAATCCCAGCCATAGTAACGGTCAGACAGACTCATCTCAAAACCAAAGTGTGAACAGAGGATCTCCAGTTTACGGATCATCTCGTCACCGTGTGAAGCAAGAGCGCTTCTGATCAGATCGTCGATCTTCAGCGTATCATCTTCGATATAGATGACACCGGCATTCAATGAAGCGATGCTCAGACCTTCGATAGCCATTGAACGGTGCTGAAGACCGTTCGGGATGACATTCAGGAAAGACAGGACTTTTTCCGTTTCCTCAGTACCGATGCTTCTTTCAGCTGTGAGCGGAATGAGTTTTCCATAGAATCCTTCATCGGAATACTGCAGTTCCCTGCCAATATCTTCAAAACATTTTTCAGCACATTCACTGATCAGTTTCGGATCAGCTGCACTGGTGAAGACAAGATCAGCTTCTCTCGGTATGGCGTTGAACTTCATGCCGCCGCTGATATCTGACAGTCTCATATCACCGCATGTTCTGCCTATTTCATATGCTGTTCTGGCAGCCAGCAGGATCGCGTTCCCTCTTTCTTCATGGATCGCTCCGGCTGAATGTCCGCCTTTGAGTCCTCTGATCTGCAGACAGTATGCCGGTCTTTCATCTGCTTCAAATGTCAGTTTCTTTGAGAGCACAGCTCTGGCTCCGCCTGATGAACTTACCGTACAGCAGTCTTCACTGCCAGCATCGAGATTGATGTAGCGGTTTGAATGGAAGTATTCCTTCTTCAGTGCCTTGGCTCCGAGCAGTCCGATCTCTTCCATAACCGTAAAGGTACACTGCAGTTCAGGATGTTCAAGAGTCTCATCATCCAGTATCGCCAGCATGTATGCCACGCCCTGTCCGTCATCGGCACCCAGAGTCGTACCTCTCGCATGCAGCCAGCCTTCCTCATCGGCATAGAGATCCAGAGGATCTTTTTCAAAGTCATGTTCCACATCCATGTTTTTCTCGCAGACCATGTCCAGATGGGCCTGCATGATCAGCGGCTCACTGTTTTCATACCCCGGTGAAGCCGGCTTGCTGACGATGACATTGTAAAGCTCGTCCTGGATGTAGTCATAACCGTGCTTTTTCGCCAGTTCTACGACGAAATCACTGACGACTTTCTCGTTGCCGCTGCCTCGCGGTATATCTGAGATCTGTTTGAAGTAGTAACAGTATTTCTTATTGAGATCGAATTCCATCTTTCACTCCTTTACTCTGTATTCTTTATATGTTTCACCGTCTTCCAGCTTCTTCCATTGGAAGACTCTGTTTTCAAGGATCATGTAACTCCGTTCTGTACCGTCCTTGGGGATGGACACTGAACCGGGATTCAGGTAGACATAGTCCGCAAACTCTTCGATCGCCGGAACATGCGTGTGACCGCCGAGCAGGATCCCTCTGGTGCCTTTCATCGGTCTGTGCTGATCATAGACATGTCCGTGAGTCGCATAGATATCAAGTCCGTCGATATTGAGATAAAGATAGTCATCCATGATCGAAAAATCAAGGACCATCTGATCGACTTCCGCATCACAGTTTCCTCTGACACCGACACAGTATCCGCTTATTTCATTGAGAAGCGGGATGACTTTCTTTGGCGCATAGCCCTCAGGCAGATCGTTGCGCGGACCGTGGTACAGGATGTCTCCCAGCAGCAGCAGTCTGTCAGGCTTTTCTTCTCTGAATCGTTCCAGCAGCTTCTCGCAATAGAGAGCACTGCCGTGAATATCCGATGCGATCATCAGTTTCATCTTCAACACCTCCGGAATAACAGTTTCATTTTAACAAAAACAGCACCATGAAAATAACAATATGACTTCATTTCCATATAATGCATTTAAAAAGCCGTCATCTGACGGCTTGTTTTGGATCAGCGCTGATAGAGGGGATCGTGGTGATACAGCGGTATCTTCTTCAACAGCGTGAACAGATGAAGCAGGATGCCGTTAGCCATAGTCACTGCAGCACCCAGCAGAGCATTTCTGATTCCGTAAACTCCGATATTAAGTACACAGACGGCCATTCCGCTTAAAGCGACCATTATGCCAAGCGGGTTGCCGGTGATCCTGGCGATGACTTCCGCGATCGTATCGAGACCTCCCGAGGCCGTATCTTTTTCAAACAGGATGCATTGACCGCAGGTCAAAAAGCCCAGAAACAGCAGGATGTTGATCAGGATGTCATCGCTCTTGAGCGTCAGCCCTTTCAATATCCCTGGCAATATTTCGATCAGTAAAGGAAGCAGAAGCGAGACATAGACGGAACGGATCCCGAACTTCTTTCCCAGGGCACATGTGCCGATAAGCAGACAGACGATATTAAGGATCAGGACGATCAAAGAATCAGACAGAGAGCTGATCTCGGATATCAGTAAAGCCAGTCCGGAGACACTTCCGGTCACGATCCTGCACGGGATCAGATATTCACAGACTGCGATCGCCACCAGGGCTGTGCCGATACTGATCCACAGATAATCGCATATTTCTCTCAGATATCCTGCCTTAATATTATTCATACTTATATTTAAACAGGTAAAAGCTTGTTATTTAAGCGCAACTTTCGCATAATAATATAAGAAATACTTATACTATGAACCTGAATCAGCTTAAATACTTCGTTGCGGTAGCCGAGACCAGGAGTTTCTCCCTGGCTGCCGAAGAAAACTTCATCACTCAGACCGCCATGACTCAGCAGATCAGAGCCCTGGAAGATCAGGTAGGATGCAGACTCATCAACCGTTCGACCAGACCGATCAGCCTTACACCGGCCGGGCAGAGTTTTCTCAATGATGCCAAACTGATCCTGATCAGACTTCAGGATGCAACGGAAAGAGCCATCGAAGCCTCTACCGGTATCAGCGGCAATTTAAGGATCGGATATATCAAAGGCTATGAGCGCAGCAGCCTCTCCGAGACCCTGAGACAGTTTCATCATGAGCTGCCTAACATCCTGCTGACCTGTTACCGTGATACTTCAGACCGACTGGCGACTGCTCTGCAGAACGACGAATACGACATCATCTTTACATGGGATTCGACCAACCTGAGGATGAACAGTGACTTTGAAGCCCTTGAGATCGAGAAGGCCCGTCTGATGGCTGCTCTCTATGCCGCTCATCCGCTCGGTCAGAGGCCTTATCTGGAAAGGATCGACTTCAAGGGTGAACCGCTCATCTACATGTCGCCTTCCGAACTCTCAGAGAACTACGGTGATTCGATCTTCATGGATCTCTATCATCAGGCCGGCTACCAGCCTAACATCATCTGCCGATCCACCGATGTCGAATCCATCCTGATCATGGTGGCCTCTGAAGAAGGTATCTCCATCCTGCCTGACTATTGCGTCAAGAAGATCACCGATGCGGAAGGACTGATCTTCATCCCGATGAAAGGCGAAGGCGAATACGAGATCATCCACGCCATCTGGAAGAAAAACAACGACAATATCGCGCTGAAAAGATTCTGTGAAAAACTGCTTCAGACAGATCTGATATCAGCCGGTACAGTATAACAGTCATCTTGAAAACACAGGATGACTTTTTTTATAATGTTTTCATATTTATGACTGACAGACTCTGGCACATGTCCGCATACTATCCTAATTTTTCCTGCAAAGCCGACAAATGCCGTCACAGCTGCTGCAGCAGCTGGCGCATTCCGGTTAGCCGGCAAGAATATGAAAAACTGAACAATATGGAATGTTCAGACGAACTTTACAGCAGGATCACGCGCTCTTTTGAAGAACCGGAGATCATCACAGACGACTGTTTCCGCTACATCTGTTTCAACTGGCTGAACCAGTGTCCCATCCAGGAAAAGGGATTGTGCGCTATTCACAGAGAAAAAGGTGAAAGCTTCCTGCCGAAGGTCTGCAGGCTCTATCCCAGAAGTCTCAAGAACATCTGCGGTCACAATATCGCTTCCTGTTCAAGTTCATGTGAAGCAGTCCTGGAATATCTCTATGATCATGATGAGATGAACGTCATTGAAAAAATGATGGATACGGAAGCTGAGATCGCCTACGATATCGATCCCGATGAGATAAAGCAGATCACTCTGTTTCAGAAGATCATCAGAAACAGGGACACTACCCTGGCGGAAAGCATCCGTGATGTCTGCATGATCGTCAATGAAAAGGAATTCGTGAAAGATTATAACAGCGATGAAGATCCGCTGAAAGCCATGATCGCTCTTCTTGGCCGCTTCCGTCATACCAATGAACGTTTTGAGGAGACGGTCGCACCGATCATCGAAAGATATGACGGCGATCCTTCACTCTATAAAGAAGATACAGTGAAGTTTGAGAATGACCGGCTGGACTGGATGAGTTTCTTTGAAAGGATCATCAACAATTCCATAATCTATGAGAACTTTCCTTTCGTCGACAGACGTGCTGACAGGACATCTTCATACAAGGGACTCTGTGTCTGTTACGGGATGATGCGCGTGATCGCCATCGGCAATCATTATTTCCATCCTGATAAAGACAGCTATATCGATGCCTTGTCGGCTCTGTTTCATCTGATCGATCACACGGCTTTCTACTACAACATCACGGTCATGATCGACAATGCGGCAATAATGCTTAAACTGTAGAGCAGGCTTTGTTTTATAATTAATCTGTATGTATTTTATATAAAGGGGATAAGTTTATGGAAAAAGTAAAAATGATGGAAAAACGATACGGACTTCCGACAGCGCTGTCGATGGTCGTCGGTATCGTCATCGGATCCGGTATCTTTTTTAAAGCCGTCAAACTGCTCAATCTGACAGGCGGATCGATGAAGAATGCCTTGCTGGTGATCAGTGCAGTCGGAGCGATCTGTATCGTCTGTTCACTTTTCTTTGCGAACATGGGCAGAGAATACGTCCACTGCAACGGTCTGATCGATTATGCCGAAGCGACATTGGGCACGAAATATGCCTACTTCATCGGCTGGTTCATGACAACATTCTATTATCCGATCATCGGAGCGACACTGAGCTATATCGCTGCCAGTTATGTATCATTACTGATCGGCAAGGAGATGTATGGAGTCGTGACCCTGGGCTTTGCGGTCTTCTTCATGATCACGCTGACTGTTATCAACATGCTCTCCCCGAAGATCGCCGGCAAACTGCAGGTCTCAACGACGATCATCAAGCTCATTCCGCTGGTCCTGATGTCTGTAGTCGGCATCGCCATCGGTATCGGCAACGGCAACTGTGCCCGAGCACTCAGCTATGTAGCAGACAGTTCATCAGGTTCAGGTATCTTTGCGGGCGTCTGTGCTTTCGCCTTCTCCTATGAAGGCTGGATCTCATCGACATCGATCAATGCCGAACTGAAGAATCCGAAACGCGATCTGCCACTGGCCCTGATCGTCGGCTGTACTTTCTGTACGCTCATCTACATGGCTTACGTCCTGTCGATGTCAGCTACCCTTTCAGTCGAAGAGATCATCGCTGCCGGTGATCAGCTGCCTGCTGTTGCTTTCGGCAACGTCTTCGGTGACGTCTTCTCATCAGTGATCCTGGTCTTCATCATCATCTCCTGTCTGGGTACAGCCAACGGTATGATCCTGTGTTCCATGAGAAGTGCCTATTCATTAGCCGTCAGAGGTCTCGGACCGGCTCCGGAAGCCATATCTGAAATCGACAAGAGTACAGGCATGCCGCTCAAGAGCTGTATCTTCTCCCTCGGTCTGATGGGCTTCTGGCTCTTCCAGACATCGACGCTGTTCTTCCAGGGACCGCTGGTCTTCAACGGTACCGGAAATCCGGAATGGCTCCTGGCCTGGGAAGCAGATGAGATCTGCATCATCACGCTCTATGCCTTATACATTCCGCTGTTCATCTTCGTCATGCTGAAAAAGAACGATTACAGCTTCCTGCAGCGTTACATCCTGCCGATCCTGGCAACAGTTTCATCGCTGTTCATGTGCTACTGCTGCTATGTGAGCTACGGTCTGAATCAGGTCATCTATTACCTGATCTTCTTCGCGATCGTCATGGGTATCGGTGTGTATTACAGGGATTCTTCCAAAAGAAAGAAACAGTAATTATCAGTAAACGGAAAAGAAGCCGTTCAAACCTTTGGATCATAGACGGCTTCTTTTTTTATTGCTTATGATGTAACAGCTTTTTAATCTGCTTTCGCAAACTGTGATTCATACAGCTTCGTATAGAAGCCGTTCTTCTTCATCAGTTCCTCATGCGATCCCTGTTCAATGATCTTTCCTGAACACATGACCAGGATCTGATCGGCATTTCTGATCGTAGAGAGACGATGAGCGACGATGAAACTTGTCCGTCCTTCCATGAGTTTACCGAATGCCTGCTGAATAAGCACTTCCGTTCGCGTATCGATACTGGATGTGGCTTCGTCCAGGATCAGCATCGGCGGCATGCACAACATGACTCTGGTGATACACAGCAGCTGTTTCTGTCCCTGAGAGAGCGAATCATCATCGATGATCGTATCCAGCCCTTCCGGCATACGTCTGATGAATTCATAGCTGTGTGCTCTTCTGGCAGCTTCGATGATCTCTTCATCGCTCGCATCAGGTCTTCCGATCGCGATATTCTCCCTGACGGAGGCATTCTTCAGCCAGGTATCCTGTAAGACCATGCCGTAATGACGACGCAGCGACTTGCGTGAAACTTCATTTATATCCTGATCATCGATACAGATCTTTCCTTCATCGACATCGTAGAAACGCATCAGCAGATTTATGAAAGTCGTCTTGCCTGAACCGGTCGGACCGACGATCGCCACGGTCATGCCCGGATCCGCATGGAACGAAAAGTCTTCGATCAGTTTCTGTTTTTTGTCGTAGGAGAAGTACACATGATCGATGCCGATCTCGCCCCTGTCGGCTTTCAGCTGTCTGTCTGGATCAGGAGTCTGCGCTTCTTCTTCAATAAGTTCGAAGACACGGGCGGCACAGGCCAGTGAATTCTGCAGTTCTGTCACGACGGAACTGATATCATTGAAAGGTTTCATATACTGATTCGCATATGAAAGCAGTACCGTCAGACCACCGACGCTGAGTGTTCCTGACATTATCTTCATGGAACCGACCAGGGCGACCAGGGCATAAATGACATTATTGACGGCTCTGGTAGCCGGATTAGTCAGAGAAGAGAAGAAGACAGCGCTTTGCGAATACTTCTGTAGTTCCTTGTTTATCGAAGCAAAACGCTGCGATGCCCTGTCTTCACGGGCGAAAGCCTTGACGATCTTTTCGTTGCCGATCATCTCGTTGATCAGTCCGGTCTGTTTTCCTCTGGTCTCGCTCTGTTTCGCAAACATCGTATAGGAACGGGAAGCGATGAAACGGGCGACCAGAAAACTGATCGGTGTCATCACCAGGACCATCAGGGTGATACTGATGCTCTTGGAGAACATGAAATAAAGCGTCACAAAGATCGTAACGATCCCGGAGAAGAGCTGGGAGAATCCCAGCAGCAGTCCGTCAGAGAGCTGATCCGCATCAGCGATCACGCGTCCGACGATATCGCCGGTGCTGTGCTGATCGAGGAAAGACAGAGGCAGATCCTGGATCTTTCTGATCGCTTTCTTGCGCAGATCCTCCACGACTCCGTAGGTGATGTGATTATTGACTAGATTCATGAGCCATGATGCGAATGCATAGATCAGTACGACGATGACGATCTTCATCAGGATCCCGACAAAATATTTCGGATCAGCTCCGGCAGCACTGATGTGATCGATCGCTTCACCGAAAAGGATCGGCACATACAGCTGCAGGATCATTGAAACAGCTGAAAGGAAGATACTGAAAAACACCTGGATCCTGTATCTTCTGATCAGTCTGAGGACTTTCTTCAATGTATTCATACTGGAGGACTTATTCACAGGCAAAGACCTCCGTGTTGTTCTTTCTTTCTTCAGGGAACTGCGAGTAGTAGATCTCCTGATATACTGCACAGTCTTTCAGAAGCTGCTCATGTCTGCCCTGACCGACGATCTTGCCGTCATCCATGACCAGGATGAGATCCGCATCTCTGATCGAGGAAGTACGCTGCGAGACGATGAAGACGGTCATATCCTTAAATCCGCTGATGGCCTTGCGCAGACGGTAGTCAGTCGCAAAATCCAATGCACTGGCTGAATCATCCATGATCAGGATCTCAGGTCTTCTGACCAGCGCTCTGGCGATCGTCAGACGCTGACGCTGACCGCCGGAGAAATTACGTCCTCCCTGTTCGACGAGCGAACCCAGTCCGTCTTCCTTCTGAGCGATGATTTCTGCTGCCTGAGCGTCTTCAAGTGCTTTATTCATTTCTTCCTCTGTCGCATCTTCGTTGCCCCAGAGCAGATTGTCTCTGATCGTTCCTTCAAACAGGACGGCTTTCTGCGGTACGATGCCGATCTTGCCGATAAGCTGTTTCTTTGGATATTCACGGACATCGGTCCCATTCACATAGACCGTTCCTTTACTGCAGTCATAGAAACGCGGGATCAGACCGATGATCGTCGACTTGCCGCAGCCGGTACCACCGATGATGCCGACGGTCTGCCCTTTGTCCACTCTGAAATCCACATCACTGATCGCCTCAGCACCGCTGCCATTATAGGCAAAAGAGACATGATCGAAGACGACCGCACAGCGATCATCCTTCTCTTCGACATGGTCGTTCTGATATTTCATCCTTGAACTGATCTCAAACAGTGATGATACTCTTCTTCCGCAGGCCAGCGATCTGTTTATCGTGATGATCAGGCTCGCCAGTTTGATCAGCTCGATGATGATCTGAGCCATATAGTTATACAGAGCTACGACATCGCCTTGCGAAAGCAGACCGTTTCCTACTCTGATCGCACCGCAGTAGATGAGCAGCACTGTCGCCATATTGACGATCACATAAGTCAGCGGATTCATCAGCGCTGAAAGTCTGCCGACCTTTCTGTTCATCATTGTCAGATCTTCACTGAGTTCATCGAACTGTCTTATCTCATCTTCTTCCTTGCAGAAAGCTCTGATGACTCTGACACCGGTCAGATCCTCCCTGGTCATGCCTAAGAGCCTGTCCAGTGCGATCTGGACCTTTTCAAACAGCGGGATGCTTTTAAGCATGATCGCAAAGACGACCAGACTGAGCAACGGGATCGTCACTGCAAAGATGATCGCCAGTCTGACATCGATCGTGAAGGCCATGATCATGGCCCCAAAGACGATGAATGGGCTTCTCAGCAGCAGACGCAGAGAAAGATTAAGACCGGTCTGCAGCTGATTTATGTCGCTGGTCATCCTTGTGATCAGCGTATCGGTACCCAGCTCATCCAGCTCACTGTAGGAGAGAGACTGAATATGATCGAACAGCGACTGACGTAAACCGGAGGCAAAGCCGACACTGGCTTTGGCGGCAAAGAATTGCGCCGTAAAAGAAAACAGCATGCCCAGAACTGCCAGAACGATCAGGAAGATGAACGATCTGATGATGACATTCTGATCGTTCATGCCGATACCGTTATTGATGATATGCGCAACGACCAACGGCACCAGAAGATCCATCAGGGCTTCCAGCAGTTTGAAGGAAGGAGCCAGGATGCTTTCGGTAAGGTAGCCTTTCAGGTACGGATAAAGTTTCCTCATACTGTCTAAATCATAACACATCGCAGGTCCCGTTTTGTCTAATCCGGCGTTCAGATAGTATAATCAAGATAGATAGAAAGGAGTCCTTTATGAACAATAATCTGGAATATCAGAACCGCCGTTTCGTCACGGAACAGGGCATGACTGTCGCTACAGCCGTCATACCTTCTACATATGAACTGAACGCCACCTATGAGAGGACCTGGCAGTCGGAGATGGTCCCGCATTTCTACCGGATCTCGGCCACTTCGCCGGAGCACGGTATCTACATGAATTCCTACTCCAAGGAGATCAAACACGATATCAAAAACATCTTCCTCAAGGGCATGATGCAGCTGACATCCAACCATACCAAGAACGGTTATGAAAAATATATCGATCCTCTGACCTATCTGCAGAAGGAAGCCGAAAGAGAAGCAGGCAGTCCGATGAAGGCTGTTGCCAAAGCCAAGCTGCCGAGCATCCTGGGCAATGATCCGCAGGCTGCCCAGCAGACCCTGCTCAACGATATCCGCAACTATGCGATCTATATCGGTGTCCAGCCTGATATCATCAGTACTTTCTGTGAATCATATCTTTACCGCTATACCGGCAAGATGAACGGAAGAGATCTCGTGGTCCTGGCCGGCATGGATTATGAAGGTGCCGAACTGGATTTCACTCCGTCAGCTCTGGATAAGCTGGTCTATGGCAAGCGCAACAAACCATTCCCGCAGAACAAGGGTGCCGACGACGTCTTACACGGTACAGCCAGATCCTATTTCTGCATGTATTATGCCGAATATGAAAGCGAAGCTATACCGGTCTTCATGCGTTTCGTCTCCTCGATCGTTCCTGATCAGGGTGTTCTGCAAAATGAAACGAACCTGCTCAATGCCAAGATGGATTCGATGCGTCAGGAGCTTGCCATGAACCAGGCCATCCTGGCCCAGAAACAGATGCAGCTCAGACAGAATCAGATTCGTACTTCCCAGATCATTGCGGAAAACTCCCGCATCATGTCTGACGGGATCATGGATTCCTGGAACAAGAAGATGGCTTCCGACAGCTACCTCTCACAGCAGCGCAGTGAAGCTATCATGGGTACCAATACCTACACTACCTCTTACGGCAACAATGTCGATGTGAGCGTGACAGCCGATCATGTCTATCAGAATCAGTTCGGTGATGTCTATGGCGTCTCCGGTACTGCTCTTGATCAGAGTACGCTGAACGATCTCAACTGGAAAGAACTGAACAAATAACTGTTAATAGAAAGATAAAACTAAAAGGCAACTCAGTTGCCTTTTGTTTTGTTGTAGTGATGCTCAGCCGCCTGAATGAGATTGTTGGCGACCTCGAGCTTGTTCCGGTAGACGATCTTTTCGTATTCACGGCGGGCATTGGCGATCGAATCCTCAGCTTCCTGTTTGTCTTTTCTGGCCCGATCGATATCGATCTCTTCGACATCGACGACACTGTCAGCGACGACCTCCGCCACATTGTCCTTGAAATACAGGACACCGTTATTGATCGCATAATGTGAAAGGACACCGTTCTTGGCTGTTTCAATGACACCGATCTGCATCGGAATGATGACATCCATATGATTGGACAGGATCGTTCTTCGGCCTTCAGAAGTCGGTATGTTCAGCTTCTCGGTCTCGATCGTCCTGTAGACTCCCTCATAGGTAATGAAGTCGACTTTGAACAGCATTATTTCTTTCCTTCAGCCTTGGCGATCACATCTTCGATGGCACCGCAGTAGACGAACGCCTCTTCCGGATAAGCGTCATAACGTCCGGACAGGATCTCTTTGAAAGAACGGATCGTTTCCGAGATCGGAACGAATCTTCCCTCCATGCCGGAGAACTTTTCAGCGACCGCAAACGGCTGAGACAGGAAGTTACGGATCCTTCTTGCTCTATTGACGATCGCCTTGTCTTCATCAGACAGTTCATCGATACCCAGGATCGCGATGATATCCTGCAGGTCATGATACTTCTGCAGGATCTTCAATACTTCCAGGGCCGTCTCATAGTGTTCATCTCCCACAATATAAGGATCCAGAGCTCTTGAAGTGGACTGCAGCGGATCGACAGCCGGATACAGACCTGAAGAAGCGATCTTTCGATCAAGGACGGTCTTGGCATCCAAATGTGCGAAAGCCGTAGCCGGAGCCGGGTCCGTCAGGTCATCGGCAGGCACATAGATCGCCTGGACGGAAGTGATGGAACCGTTCTTGGTGGAAGTGATCCTTTCCTGCAGTTCGCCCATCTCGATAGCCAGAGTAGGCTGATAACCGACGGCTGAAGGCATTCTGCCTAACAGCGCACTGACTTCCGAACCGGCTTGTGAGAAACGGAAGATGTTATCGATAAACAGCAGAACATCCTGTCTGTCGACATCACGGAAACGTTCAGCCATCGTCAGAGCACTCAGAGCCACTCTCATTCTGGCACCAGGTGATTCATTCATCTGGCCGTAGACGAGCACGGTCTTCTCCAGAACACCGCTGTCCTTCATTTCATAATACAGATCGTTGCCTTCTCTGGTCCTTTCACCGACACCGGCAACCACCGACAGACCGTTGTGTTCCACAGCGATCGAACGGATCAGTTCCTGCATCAGGACGGTCTTGCCGACACCGGCACCGCCGAAGAGTCCGATCTTACCGCCCTTGATATAAGGACAAAGCAGATCGACGACCTTGATACCGGTCTCCAGGATCTCGACCTTGGTCTGCTGCTGTTCAAAACTCGGAGCCTTCTTGTGAATGATGTCTTTAGGCACATCATCCGGCAGAGCCTCAAGTCCGTCGATTGGATCGCCAAGCAGGTTGAACATCCTGCCCAGGATCTGCTTGCCTACCGGTACTTCGATAGCCTTGCCGGTATCGACAGCTTTCATGCCTCTGGTCAGACCGTTGGTCTGGGAAAGAGCTATGCATCTTACCTTGTCGTCACCGATATCCTGTTCGACTTCACAGGTGATCTCATCATCGTTAAAAGGAATGACGATCGCATTGTAAAGCCTGGGCAGACGGTTGGAAAAACGCATGTCTACGACCGGACCGATAACCTGTACGACTTCACCGATATTTTCGTTCATGTGAGGCTCCTTTCTATCTGCGGCCTGAGGCCACGATCTCATTCATCTCCTGAGTGATCGCAGCCTGGCGGGCTTTGTTGTAGTTGAGACGCAGTTCACTGATCAGCTTTTCTGCGTTCTTGTTGGCGAGATTCATCGCATTTCTTCTGGCAGCATTCTCCGATGTCTTGGCTTCCAGGAAAGCGACATACAGCTGTGAAGAGACATACATCGGAATCAGCCTGTTCAGCACCTCATCCCTGGACGGTTCCAGCAGGATATCACCCGGTTCCACATCCTCATCCATCGTGAACGGCAGCAGTTTCATCGTCGTCGGAATATAGGTGAGCGTGTTGACATAGCGGGTGTAGACCACGTTGATCTCGCTGATCTCATACATCGTATACAGCAGCAGGATGTTGTTGATCAGCTGATTCAGGATCCTGGGCTGCAGGTCTTCCAGTTCATCATATTTCTTGACGACCAGATAATTGTTCTTCATCAGCCAGTTATACCCGATGGTCCCGATCGCAAAGATCGGTACATCTTTTGAAACATTCTCTTCGACATATTTCAGGATCTCCAGATTGTAGCTTCCGCACAATCCTGAGTTTGAAGAGATGATGATATACAGCGGGTTCTCCGTTTCTGCATCGATCAGAAACGGATTGCTTTCTGTTTCAGGACTCTCTCCGGCCAGCGCAGCCGCAATAAAACGCTTGAGGTTCTTCGCATACTCCTCGTTCTGCTGCGTCTTGAGATTATACTTCTGCAGCTTGACGGTCGCCACCAGTTCGGTAGCGTTGGTCAGTTTCTTGGTCGAATTGACCGTCTGCAGTCTCTTTTTTATCGCGCTGATCTGTCCTGCCATTTTCTATCGTGTTGTCTGGAGGAAACGCTTGGTAAAATCAGTGATCGTTTCACTCAGTTTTTCCTTAAGTTCTTCGTTTATGACCTTCAGGTCGTCCAGTTCATCTACGAGCAGTCCGTGAGCGTTATGCATATCTTCAAGCAGTTCTTTCTCATAGCGGCGGACATGCTCGAGCGGAACATCATCAAGCAGACCTAACTTGTTCGCAAAAAGCAGGATGACCTGATCGACCGTCTCCATCGGCTGATACTGCGGCTGTTTCAGCAGTTCGACCAGATGACGGCCGTGATTGATCCTGGCTCTCGTCGATGGATCCAGATCGGAACCGAACTGGGCAAAATCCAGAACCTCCTGATACTGGGAAAGATCGAGCTTGAGCGATGAAGAAACGCTCTTCATGGATTTTATCTGAGCAGCGGAACCGACACGCGATACGGAAAGACCGTAATCGATAGCCGGCCTGATGCCGGAATTGAACAGTTCTGACTGTAAGAAGATCTGTCCGTCCGTGATGGAAATGACATTGGTCGGGATATATGCAGAGATATCACCGGCCTGTGTCTCGATGATCGGTAAAGCCGTCAGGGAACCCTTGCCGAGCTTCTCTGAAAGCTTGCCGCTTCTTTCGAGCAGTCTTGAATGCAGATAAAAGACATCGCCCGGATAGGCTTCTCTTCCTGGAGGCCTCCTGAGCAGCAGGGAAAGCGTACGGTAAGCGACCGCATGCTTGGACAGATCGTCATAGACGATCAGCACATCTTCGCCTCTGTTCATCCAGTATTCACCGATCGAACAGCCGGAATACGGAGCGATGTACTGTAATGAGGCCAGCTCACTGGCACCGGCTACGACGACTGTCGTATATTTCATGGCTCCGAAGATATCCAGTTTCTCAATGATCTGCGCAACGGTCGAGTTCTTCTGTCCGATCGCAACATAGATACATTTGACGTTGCGTCTTCGCTGATTGATGATCGTATCGACGGCGATCGCTGTCTTGCCGGTCTGACGGTCACCGATGATCAGCTCACGCTGACCCTTGCCGATCGGGATCATCGAGTCGATGATCTTGATGCCGGTCTGCAGCGGTTCATCGATAGGACTGCGGTCGATGACACCCGGTGCCGGCACTTCGATCTGTCTGGACTCCGTCGTCCTGATGATGCCCTTGCCGTCGATCGGACGGCCTAACGCATCAACGACACGGCCCAGCAGTTCATCGCCGACCGGTACTTCAATGACCTTGCCGGTAGCAGATACCGGCGTACCTTTGACGATATCGTTGTCATTGCCTAAAAGGACGGCTGCGATATTGTCTTCTTCCAGGTCCATGACCATGCCCTTGGTATCACCGATATTCAGCAGTTCTCCGGCCATGGCATCATAGATACCTGATATATTGGCTACACCATCCGCAACACTGGTCACAAAACCGGTCGTCAGATTCGATTCGGTCTTGATCTGCGGATCGTAGAATTCATCGATCTCTCGCTTGAGATCCGTACCGAGCTCCTCAACGCTGAGGTTGCTCAGTTCCATATTGAGCAGGCTGTTCTTCAGATCATCGATCCTGGCCTTGTAGCTTCCGTCCCAGACCGTATCATCGATGATGACCTTGACGCCGCCGATCAGCTTGCTGTCGACCTTGTTCTCCAGTCTGATCTTTCTGCCCAGTTTATGCGAGAAAGCCACTTCCAGTTTATTGAGATCTTCAAATTCCAGTTCCTTGGCTGAATAGACCGTACCCATGATGACACCGCGTGACTGGTAGTAGTATTTGATGAACTCACGGATGAGTTCGATCTCCATGTGCTTGCGCGGCATCGAATCAATGACCAAAAACAGACCGTAAAGGATCTGATTGTCAAGACTGTTGTCAAAATGTTTCTGCAGTGCGATCTTCTTCTGTGTGGAAGTCAGCTCACCGGAAACGATCATCTTTGCCAGTTCATCATCGCGGTTGATCTCATCATTGATGAGTTTCAGTTCGCTGTAGCAAAGATCGACCGACTGTTCCTGATTGGCCAGTTCCATCAGATTGCGGGCATAGCTTTTCAGATCGAATTTCATTTATCCGTTACTTCCCTGATAAAAGAATCAATGTTGTCGCGGTCAGCCTGATCATCCAGCTTGGTCTGAAGCATCTTGGATGCCGCACTTAAAGCAGCATCGACCATCTCGCTGTGGATCTCGGCTTTCATTCTGTTCTTCTGGATCTCCATATCTCTCTGAGCATTCTCCAGAAGCTGAGCGGACTCTTTCTTTCCTTCCTCGATCAGCTCTTTCTTGAGGCTGTTGCCTTCTTCTCTGGCATCGGAAAGAATCTGTTCCGCTGACTGATTGGCATCAGCGATGATCTGTTCCGCCTGAGCAGCGATCTCTTCATTCTGTGCTCTTAAAGCCTCAGCATCGCTGAGTTTCTTCTGTTCATAGAGACTGCGCTCATCAAGGATCTTCTTGACCGGTTTCCAGGCCAGCTTATACATCAGAAAAAACAGGATCGCCGTCGCACAAAGCTGTGTCACGGCTGTCCAGACATTGGGAATCAGCAGTTGAAGTATATCAACGATCTGCATCTTCCTATGCTCCCAAGATAAAGATGATCAGGAACGCAACCAACAGACAGTAGATAGAACACGTTTCGGAAATGGCGGCACCGATGATGGCCATTGACTGGATCTTGTCAGCGGCATCCGGATTCTTGCCGATCGACTCGACGGCCTGGATCGCGACCTTGCCTTCAAAGATACCGGTAACACAGCCGGTGCAGACACACAGTGCTGCTGCAAACGCCAAAATTGCTTTTTCCATAATTCTTCTCCTCCAGATTATTTATCAGGCAGTTCTTTGCCTATGAATGAAATAGTTAATGTTATAAAGATGAATGCCTGCATGACACCCGAGAACAGATCGAAGTAGAAATGCAGTGCCGGTGCCACGAGAGCACCCACGATATTGAACTCACCGACGAACGGGATCTTTCTTGAGATGACTGCCAGCAGCTGATAGATGACTGACATCAGGATACCGCCCGACAGGATGTTACCGAACAGACGCAGAGACAGTGACAGGAGCGTCGACAGTTTGGACATGGCGTTCATGATCACGAACGGAGCAAACGGTTCGAACCAGCTCTTGATATAGGCCTTCGGACCTCTCTCCGCTGCCGAGAAGACCTCGATCAGGATACAGGTCAGGGCTGCCAGCGTCAGGGTCACCGAATAGTTGGACGTCGGTGTCTCCAGTGAGAAAAGGCCGGCGATGTTCGACAGGAAGATGTAGAGAGCTACCGTCATGATGTAAGGTGTCAGATATTTGGCTACTCTTTCATCCGTCTTCTCTTTGACCATCTTGTCAAAAGTCTGTGCTGCCATCATCACCACCAGGACGATCCCCTTAGGTTCACTCAGCGGATCGAATTTCACCAGTTTGCGGTTGATATATACCAGCAAGAGGGCAATAAAAACTGTAATGATGATGATCGAATAGACTGCTGTCTGTATCTTCATTCCCTCACCCCTTTCTCCTGTTCACGGCATCGATAAGCAGAGCACCGAGGAACAGGGTCATGCCTATGGCCACGCCGATCAGGCTGAAATACTGCGGCAGCTTATACGCTATGAACATGCATAAGACCAGCAGTACATATCTCAAGATGTTCCCCAGCATCAGCAGTGAAACAGCTGCCTGTTTACCGCTCATGGCTGCTTTCATAGTGGATGAAAGCAGAAAAAGATTGATCAGAGAAAAAAGAGTCGCAAGAAGGATCCCTAACGCGATCTTGTAGTCAATGAATGCTGAAACACCGGCTGTGACCAGAGCGATAAGCCCGGTCAGCAGATAGATCTTTAAACTCAAATTTCCCCCTAAATCCGAAAGAATAGAAACAACAGACTTCCTGAACGTTCGGTCTGTTGCTTAAACATTATCCTTTTAACGCAATTCGTCCCCTATTTTCGGACATAAATATTATATATTTTCCTCTATTTAAAGTTCAATATTTCACATCCTGCATCTGTATACAGCGATCAAGACGCGTATAAACCCGCTGTCCGGACATATGAAAAGCCGTCATCTGACGGCTGTTTCAGGGTATTTTATGCTCTTTTTGGACTTGATCACAGGACGGTGATCTTCAGTTTCTTTACTGTACTGCAGACATTTCCCTTTTTGTCTACAGCACTCATGCAGATCTTCAGGGTCTTACCCCTGTCTTCATCTTTGATCACGAACAGATTGTAGAATTCAAAGACGGAGGAACCGATATCTTCTTTATCGATCCTGCACATCAGCAGTTTCCTGTCTTCGATCCACTTCTCCGATCCGTCATCGATCTCATACCTGATCATATAGATCTCGTTTCTGATCTCATAGACATTCTCTTTCTTCAGGATAAAATCTTCAGGATCGAACTGCCGCGGTCTCACTGCTCCGCTTATCGCGATCCTTGTACCTGCTTCGATATTTATCTCATCGTGATCATATACGATGTATTCAACAGCTTCTTCGCTCAGATCGAAGATGTTTTCCTGTGCTTTTTCATTGACGATATCAATTCTATAAATGACAGGCTCATCTTCCTTTAATTCAACGATCTTTCCTTTTCTTTCATAAGCTCTGCCTCTTCCCAGTATTGCCTCACCGATGTCATAACGGTAAGCTGAGAACCATTTCGGATCACTTACTTTATGTTCGTGCTGCAGATAAGCCAGTTCCGTCTCGTATGAAGTACTCGTCGGATCGATCAGATACACGAACATGTACACTTTTGCGAAAGTGTACATCGCGATATCGTTGGAACGGTAATACGGAAGAAGACCCATGTGATAGTACCATTTCCCGAGATACGGTTCAAGATAACCCGGTATCGTATCGATAGCCGGAAGGATACCGATCTCATTACACCAGCGGATCATGTTCTGTTTATGTTCAACAGGATTGAAGCGGATGATACTGTGTCTGTCGCGGATACCGATGATGACGGTCTTCTCTGTTTTGCACAGTAACTGACCTTTATTATCAGAAAGGATAACTTCGAGCCGATATTCTCCCTTCTCAAGACGATCGTAAGGCTCGCCGTTGCTGTCCCTGTAGTCCATCATGGTATCGAAGACCCGGCCGTGTTCAACATCACTGCCGCTGACGATGATGGCTTTAAATAACTCGTCATTATAGAAACACTTGATCGATGCATCATGGATAGATGCTTCAGGATCGTTTGTGTCTCTTACCTGCAGTTCCGGAAAACCGAATTCGATCATTTTCTTTCTGCCGGGATCTAAACTTTCCTTGTAAGCCGTCATGCCGGGATGATACGCCCAGATGTCTTTGCTGTTTTTGTGATCCTGGTGTACCTGACGCAGAAGTCTGCCCTCATCATCGTAAAGACAGATCGTCAGTATCAGATCATCAGGCAATATCCCTGCATGGATGATCTTGCCCTGTACATCAAAATCACGCTGATATTCGATCAGCGGTCTTTCTCCTGAAGGGATAGTGATCTCAAGTCTCATCGTACTGTTCATGATAAAAGAAAGACAGAGGCAGGAACTGATCACCTCTGTCATTAATTATATTACCTGTTTACGCTGTCGCTGATCGTTTCGATCTTGCTGTCACGGGCATAATTGTCAACATTCTCTTTCTTGATGCCCAGCTTTCTGATCGTACCGGCTCCGCCGATACATCCGCCGTTGCAGGCCATGCCTTCAACGAAGTTGCTCTGCAGCATATTCTTTGATTTCTTCAGCATCGCTACCCGACAGGCTTCAATGCCTGAGCAGGTCTCCGGTACGAATTCCATATCGCTGCCGTGTTCCTTGAGGCCCTGAGCCATGGCTTCAGTCAGACCGCCCGAACGGGCGAAGACTCTTCCGAAATAAGATGCCTGATTCAGATCGCTCTCTTCAAGTTCACTCAGTTCGATATCTCTTGAATCAAACAGAGCCAGCAGTTCTTCGAAAGTCAATGCAACATCCACATAATTCTTGACGCTGTTCTTCATGACCTCAGCCTTCTTGGCTGTACACGGTCCGATAAAGACCAGACGGCAGTCTTCGTCTTCTTCCTTCAGATGACGCGCGATCGTCGCCATCGGAGAGAGATTGGATGAGAGGTATTCAGCCTGTTCAGGGAAATACTTCTGCACATAATCTACGAAAGCCGGACAGCAGGAAGAAAGCAGGAAGCCTTTTTCCTTCAGTTCTGCCGCTTCGCTGTAGGCCACCATATCGGCACCTTTGGCTACTTCGATCACATCATAGAAGCCCAGTTTCTTGAGACCGGTAACGATCTGGGAAAGCTTCACTTCCCGGAAACTGTCCGCAATGGCCGGAGCCAGCAGTGCATAGACCTTGAATTCTCTGTTGTTGTCACTCTTGAGGATATAGTCGATCGCATCGAGGATGAATGACTTATCCATGATCGCACCGAACGGACACTGGCTGATGCAGGCACCGCAGTTGATGCATTTCTTCGGATCGATGTGGGCAGCCTGATCCTCATTAGGCGTGATGGCCTTGACGACACAGGCATTCTCACACGGTCTCTTGCGGTTGACGATCGCCGAATACTGACAGGCTTTCGCACAGTTGCCGCAGTTGATACACTTGTTTTTATCGATATGAGCCTGATGGTTCGAATCAAATTCGATCGCATCCTTCACACAGGCACTCTTGCATCCCTGGACCAGACAGCCACGGCAGGAGTTGGTGACTTCATAGCCGCCCATCGGACACTCATCACAGGCGATATCGATCACTTCGATGATGTTGGGATTGGAACGGTTGCCGCCCATCGCAAGTTTGACTCTTTCCTGCAGGATGGCTCTTTCCTTATAGACACAGCAGCGCATCGTCGGGACTTTGCCCGGCAGGATCTTCTTCGGAATATCCAGGACATTCTCGACCAGATTCTCTTCCCAGGCTTCTCTGGCTACTTCCTTCAATACCTGATATTTAAGGTACTGTATCCTGGTCTCAAAATTATTGGCGTTCATACAGTTCCTCCAGTTCGTTCTCATCCATGAAGATCAGTGAATGTAGAAATTCACTTTCGTTCTTGCGTCCCTTCACCGACTGTGAGGCAGCCAGGATCGGCAGCCAGTTGAGGACATCCTTGTAGTTGCAGCCGCTCTTCTCACAGAACAGCGTCAGATACTTGCCGGCCCGCTGATTCTTTCCTTCGAGCAGGAAAAGCAGGAAGGTCCTGGCACAGTCAGCTTCACTGTTGCCCTGGGTCGCATGTGACCAGTCGACGATATAGGCCTTGTTGTCGTCTTCACCGATGATGACATTGGAAGGGTTGTAGTCGCCGTGACACAGATTGCTGTGTCTGGGCATCGCTTCCAGACGGTTGTGCAAATCATAACGCAAAGTTGCGGAAAGATCGGTCTGTGATATCTTGCGGTTCATCTTGTCACGGTGCCTGGAAAGCAGCGGACACTTCTTGTTCTGGATGTGGATCTGAATATCCACGAATCGCTCCAGGATCTCATCTTCCTTTTCCGGATTTTCTTCCAGCAGTTCCGCCATATTCTTGCCGCGGATATACTTGGTGACCATCGCCCATCGGTTATCCAGGGAGATCAGTTCCAGGAAATTCGGGATCCTGAGCCCCGTCTCTTCGACTCTGGTAAGGTTCAGAGCTTCATTGAGGATATCTGAAAGACTGTATCCTTCTTCAAATACTTTGTAACATTTGTCCCCCTCGATATAGACGGACTTGTTCTTGCGCAGGGCTTTAATTTCTTTATTCATATGTTCTCTCTTTTTTTCAATATATCACACTTTTTTCTGTTATTTTCTTATTAATTTTTTAACAAATCGACATTTCTTTAAGGTGAAGCGCCTCTTTCAAGCAGATAAAGATATAGGAGGATGTTTTTATATAAATTCACGGATCAACCGTACCTACAAAGACCGTCTATTTGTGTTTCTTTTCGGAAGAGAAGAAAGAAAAGAATGGACGCTGGAACTCTACAATGCCGTAAACGGCACTCATTACACAGATCCTGATGATCTGAGTTTCAATACCCTGGAGAACATCATCTACATCAAGATGAAGAACGATGTTTCCTTTATTGTCGGAAACTCCATCATTATCTATGAACATCAGGCTTCCTATAATCCCAATATGCCGTTAAGGATGCTGCTTTATCTGTCCGAACTGTATAACAAAGAGATAAGGCGGGAAGAGGAATCACTGTATTCGCATTCCCTGATCAGACTTAAGCAGCCGGATTTTGTCGTCTTTTACAACGGAAAGGAGAAAGATGAAGACATGACCATTCTTAAACTGTCTGATTCTTTTGTCCAGAAAGAAGAACTGTGCATCGAACTGAAAGTCAGGATGATCAATATCAATTTCGGTCATAATCGTGATCTTCTGATGGCGTGCCGTCCTTTGTATGAATACTCATATCTGATTGAAGAAATAAGAAGAAATCAGGAAAACTGTGCCGATATCGAGGAAGCTGCTGACAGTGCTATAATAAGTTGCCTGATGATTTTATGATCAAATCGATCCTGGAAATAAACAGAGCAGAGGTTATGAATATGATTCTGGAAGAATATGATGAAGAAAGAGAAAAAAGGATCATTGAAAGAAAGACGAGAGAAGCTGAAGCAGAAATCGCTAAAATGAAAGAACAGAATTCGTTGCTTATAAACGAAATTTCAGAACTTAAAGATGAGAATACAGGTCTTAAAGACAAGATCACTGAACTGAACAGAAAGATTTCCGAATTACAGGCAAACCGCTGAATGAATGAAACAGAAGGTCACACAGATCCTTCTGTTTTTTTATAAAGAAAAGGCATTTCTGCCTTATTCAAATTCGATCTTTCCGTCATCACTCATCGACTTGACCCTGGCCAGGACCTCAACATCATAACCGAGATCCCGAATACGTTTTTCTCCTGGCTGATAAGTCTTGCAGACGACCGAGCCGCAGCCGACGATCTGTGCGCCAGCCTGATTACAGATACTGATGAGTGAATTCATGGCTTCCCCGTTGGCGAGGAAGTCATCCAGGATCAGCACTCTGTCTTCAGCTGTAAGATAGTCTTTTGCCACCTGGACTGTATATTCGATATTGCGTGTGTAGGAATGTTCCTTGGCCTCGTAAGTATTCTTTGCCATATTCGTTGCGACCGTCTTTTTCGCAAAGACGATCGGGATGAAGCCGAAATACCTTGAAGCGGCCTGAGCGATCGCAATGCCGCTGGATTCAATAGTCAGGATCTTGTTTGGTTCCCGGTCTTTGAAAAGGCGGTAAAATTCCTTGCCGATCTCATCCATTAGTTTCGTATCGAGCTGATGATTCAGAAAATTATCGATCTTCAGGATATCGCCAGGCAGTATCTTTCCGTCTTTTGTGATCCTCTCTTCAAGCAGTTTCATCTTCTTCACCTCTTCTGATATTACATATATACTATCACATCTTTATCATGGTGCTGTTAACCGTTTTTTGAATATAATTGAAGTGAGGACAGAAACATGAAATATGTATATATAGTCAACAGATTCAATCTTAAAGAAAAGACCGATGAACTCATCAGCAGACTCAAGACCGTTTCCAAAGAATTCAAACGTGATTACGAGATCCGTGTCAACGAGACTGTTGAAGATGCCTTGAAGATGAAAGAAGATTATCGGAACACCGAATACATCATCACGGCGATCGGCGGTGACGGATCGGTCAATCTGGTGCTCAATGATATCGTCGGAACGAAAAACATCCTTTCCTTCATTCCTTATGGTACCGGTAATGATTTTTACCGGACCTGCGAAGAGACGCTTGAAGACGGGATCCATGACGTCGACATCATCAGGATCAATGACAGCTACTTCATCAATGTCGCCTGCTTCGGTATCGATGCGGATATCGCCAATGATGAACACTATATCCACAACCGTTTCATCCCCAAAAGCATGCGCTACAACGCGGGAGTCGTCCATCACTTTCTGACTTACAGTTCACGGAAGATGAAAGTGGAATTCAATGACGAGACTGTGGATAAGCAGTTCACGACTGTCGTTGTTGCCAACAGCCGCTACTTCGGCAACGGCTATCGCGTCTCGCCTCTTTCTTATATGGATGATGGCAAGATGGAACTGCTGCTGGCCGATAAGCTGAACAAGGCCTCCATGGCCAATGTCATCCTGTCCATGAAAAACGCCGGACATCTGAAAAATCCGGCAGTGAGAATGACTTCTGCTGATAAGATCACGATCAATTCTGATATACCGTTTAAAGCCAATATAGATGGGGAGCCGTTACTGGCAGATCATTTTGAGATCACGATGGTCCCGAAAGGTATCAGGCTCGAATTCAATAAAGAGTTCGCAAAACGATTCAAATGAAAGAGGAGTTCAACTCCTCTTTTTAATCTCCTTGCCTGTCGCTTCTTAGAGACAGGATATTATGGACAGCGATCGATCCGATGACCAGGATGGCTCCGATGATCGAATTCACCGACATGTATTCACCGTAAAACATGGCGACCAGCAGCGGATTGAGCACAGGCTCGATGCTGGCAACAAGTGATCCGGAAACAGGATCACACAGTTTCAGTCCGGCAGTCAGCAGCGTATAGCCGGCTCCAGCCTGGAAGATACCGAGTGCGCTTAGCAGCAGCAGTGTCTTTGCGGAAAAATCAGTTTCCCTGAAAATGAAAGGCAGACCGATCAGGACGGTGAACATATGTCCCAGCAGGACCGAAGAAAGTGAATCACCGTCCGGAAATTCATTCAGCATGATCGTAAAAGCATAGAAGATACCGGAAAGGATCGCAATGATGTTTCCCAGCAGACTTCCCTTGCCCAGTCCGTCCAGAACGACGATCGCTATCCCGGCAAAGACCAGCAGACAGACGATCACATCCAGTTTTCTTGGCATCTTTTTGAAGATCAGCGCTTCCAGGATGATCACAAAGATCGGAGCGGTATATTCCAGAACGATCGCGTTGGCAGCGGTCGTCAGTTTGATCGATGCCACATAACATACCAGCATCATGCTGACACTGGCTGCTCCCATCAGGACTCTTCTGTTGATCTTCAGCGGATGTCTGATCATATGCATGTATGCAGCGATGACCATTGATGAGAAGATACAGCGTCCCGCATTGATCGCGATCGGATTCCAGGGTATGAGTTTTATGAAAAGACCGCCAAGTGAAAAGGCGATCGCTCCGCATAAGACCATCAGCAATCCTTTGGATCTGTTATTCATCCTCTTTCTGTTTATCTCCTTCATGGACGACGATCTGATTATAAGGGATCGAGATACCTTCCTTGTCGAAACGCTTCTTGATCGCCATCTTCAGATCACGCTGGATCTGATAGTGATTTCTTTTGACAGCTTTCTGATAGATGGAGATGATGACACTGCTTTCCGCAAAAGAGTTGATAGCTGCCACCGTCGGTACATCATAACAGATATCCTGATGCTCATTGTAATAAGCATCAGCTACTTCCCTGATGATCTTCAGGACTCTTTCTGTATCCTCTTCATATGGAGTAGGTATGTCGACGACAGCCATATTGAAATCACCGGAATAATTGACGACCGTATTTATGGAACCATTAGGGATGATGATCTTCTCACCCTTCCAGGTCTTCAGATAGGTACAGCGCATCGCCAGTGAAGTGACAGTCCCTTCATAGTCATTTATCTTCACATAGTCACCTACCGCATACTGTCTTTCAAACATGAT
Source organism: Erysipelotrichaceae bacterium (assembly GCA_017432005.1). Classification (GTDB taxonomy): domain Bacteria; phylum Bacillota_I; class Bacilli_A; order Erysipelotrichales; family Erysipelotrichaceae; genus Colivicinus. Next base: position 27,305 of record JAFRKA010000015.1, on the reverse strand, counting down.
GAATGCACCGGCGATCACATCCTTGATGACACTTTGTGCACCCAGTGAAACGATCAGCGCTCCGACACCGGCTGCCGTGACCACATTGGACAATACAGAACCATAACCGAGATGGTTGACGATGACACAGATGGCGATGAAATAGATCGCATAACGTCCGACACTTCTGAGCAGAGTCATGGAAGTGATCAGTTCTTTGCGTTTGTATTCATCATCGAGTTTTTCGGCTTTTGCGATCATCCTGTTTGTGAATGCGCTCAGATAAACCAGAGCCAGTCTGGCGATTATCAAAACAAACAGGATCGAGACAGCATAAACGATCAGATTAGTCGTATTGATCTTCAGTGCTTCGATTATTTCAGGCCAATTGATCTCAAACATGACTCCCTCCTTTATTCAGCAATTCCTATACACAAGAAAAGAACAGGTCTAGGCCTGTTCCTCGTTTTCTGTTTCTGCCGGAGCTTCTGCCGGCTCTTCTTCTCTCTTTCTCATGAAAGACAGTTTCATGAGTTCAGTCTCCTTCTTGGCCTGTTCAGCTTCAGCTTTGGCATTCTCTGCTTCAAGACGCAGCTGCCTGTTAAGTTCTTCACTTTCCTTGACCTGAGCCTTCATGGCTTCTTTTCTTTCTCTTTCAACTCTTCTTACGACACCGCCGGCTTTGAAATACAGCGACAGGAAGAGCAGTCCGAGAATAAAGGCCAGTAACGACAGTCCCATGTTCTTGAGAACTGGGATCGTTCCCTTTACAACTGAATTATTCATCAGGATAGCAAAAGTAGTCTTATTGCGGAAATATTCCCATCCCAGTACGATGAGTCCACCAAGCATCAGGACAAGAGATAAGAATCCCAGAATTTTCTTAATAATTTTCATTTTTATTTCCCTCAACCATTATTGTATCATTCTTCACAGACTTTGACATTGAACAATGCGATTTTTACTTTTTGGCGATATCGCTCACGACATCACCGATATCCTTGGCAGCACTGATGCCGTCCTTGCCTTCATGAGCTCCGGCTTCCTTATTCACGGCTGCTTTGATCGAATCGATATCATCGATCAGACCTGCTACGGAAGCTACTTCATCCATGCCCAGGATCGAAGCGATATCTGCAATGACTGTTGCAGTCTCACTGACTCCCAGTTCTCCGCTCTCCAGTGTAGCCTTGATATCTCTGCCATTCACATAGAGATCGATAACAGTTGAGACACCCGGTATGCCCAAAGCATCAGCGATCATTCCGATATTTCCTAAGGATTCATCAGACTTCAGATCAGGTTTCAGGATCGGCAGGATCAGTTTCGTCATGATCACATAGGCATCACTTTCATAAAAGACATAATTGACGATCTTTTCATCTTTGACCATCCTGTCCAGCTTCCTCTTGTGATGTTTCAGCATCTCATCGATCGTGACCAGACCGATATTATAATCAGCTAGTCCGTTTTTCTTTTTCTTCTTTATATCTTCCAGAGCTTCATCACTGATCGCATCGATCAGGACCAGATCCGGTCCGTTCTCTTCGGCCGCTTCTTCCAGTTCCTCATAGTCACACGTCACGACTTCAAGATAAGGACGGGCTTTGAGGATGCCGATGAGCTGTTCGTCACGGCTTGATACCAGGATCGTCTTATCCTCAAAGGAAGGCAGTCCGCTTTTGTCGTTTTCTTCCAGAACCTTCTTCGCTGCCTCGGCAGCTGCTTTCTTACTGCGCGATATCATGTAGTACGCGATCCCGGAGATACCAGCCAGGACACCGGCAGAGACATAAAGGATCGTCTGGTCTTTTTTCGGAATAGCCTGTTCAGTCTTTTCACCGCAGACGGTGCAGGTCTTTGATTCCAGACCTTCAGTAAAGAAACCTGGTTTCTTCTCGATCGTCCATTCATCAGGATACTTGTGCCCTTTCTTGGCGATCTTTTCTTTTACCGTTTCACCGCACGTCTTGCATACAGCTTCCTTTTCACCGTCTTTCGTACAGGTGGCTTCTTTGACTGTTATGAACGTTCCAAGATCATGACCTATCGCCGGATATGTCTCATTCACTTCTTTGCCGCATCTTCTGCATACACCTTTTTTATAACCGGCTTCAGTGCAGGTGGCTTCTTTTTCTTCATATTCATAATCATGGCCTAAAGCCTCGATATCTTTTTTGTATGAATCATTGCATCTCGAACAGGTATAGGTCCTGACGCCTTTCTCTTCGCAGGTCGCCTGTTTCGTGACCTTGGCTACATAATCATGTCCTGGTGCCGGTATTACTTCCTCATATTCATCACCGCATCTCTTGCACTTGTAGAAGATCATTCCGTCCTGAGTGCAGGTCGCTTCCTCAACATGTTCATCATAGTCATGTCCGTATGCCGGCAAGATGATCTCATAGTTTTCAACACCGCAGTCCAGACACATCGCCTTTGCCAGACCGTCTTGCGTACACGTAGCATCTCTGATGACTGTTTCGATGTACATCGGCTTTCCGCACTTAGGACATTCACCGGCTCTGTCCATCGGAGCATAGGCAAAAACATGATATGAGAAAAGACACAGTACGATCGTACTGACAAGCAGAAAAACCGTCTTTGATCTGATGATCCTGTTCATGATCTGTATCCTGTTCTTTATTTCAGTATAGCACTGATCTTATATCATATTTTATGCGCTGTAATGATCGTATAACTGTACCTGTTGATCGTGATCTCTGTATCACCGTTTGTCACATACCAGTTCTTGCCTCTGCTGCTGATCACACTGTCTTTATTCATGATCATCCTGCGGCAATATTCCACGGGATCTTCTTTATCAAGCTCAAGATTCTTTCTGATCCGTTCGGCTCCCATTTCCGTGGTATGCACAAGATCAAGAACAGCAATCAGTTCTTTTCTGTTTTGATTCTTTTCCCATTCCAGATGCATCTGATGCCACTTATTGCTGTGAGATCCCAGTGCACCGATCTGTCTTGGGTGAGCAACAGGCAGGATACCGATCATTCTGTCAGCGATCTTTGTTTCCGTAACACTACCGTAACCGTAGAGATCCACATAGCTCTGCAGTGAATCATACAATACATCACTGACTCTGTTTACATACTGAGAGATCGGAATATCTCCCAGCAGGATCAGCAGTTCTGCTTCTGATCTCAACAGTTCATCCGTGATCTCTTGTGCTCTTTTTTCATCACAGAAAAGATCAGGCCGTTTCGGTAAAGTTACTTTATTCAGTCCGTATCTTTCAATGAGCGGATCATACCTTTCGTGGATCGCTTTTATCTGGGAACTGTTCAGACGGCTTTCCGGAAGACAGTCACAGAGCCAGGCATCTTTTCTGCTTAGACTCAGCGGTGCCAGTATCTGATCATCAAGGGCTCTCGCTGAAGGGCCGTTCAGCTGATCTGAGGCCACTTCCAGTCTTCCCAATTCTTCAGGTATCTTTATCCTGCCGATGATCTCTTCTGCTTCATCATGATCGCCATCCCAGAAGATCTCCGGTTCACTGGCTACTGCCAGTGCCTGGCAGATGACTTTGCTGTCTCTGATCCATCTGGCATGGACAGCACTGGCATAGACCCCCAGCACAAAAGCTTTCTTGGGCGTCTGATCTTTCTGGATCAAAGGATGAAGATATTCACCGAAAGGGAACTGATAATCCATTTCTTTCTCTCCCCGTTTTCATTTGTGAACAGATCTGCCTCTTTAGCAGGATCGATGATGTATTCATCAGCTGACATATAGATGATCCTGGCTGGATAACGATTCTCTGTCATGGACATCTCATTGCTTAAGGATCTGCTTCGCATATTATAATCAGCCAGAAGAAAAAGGATCTCTGGTCTGTCACTATCAAGACTGATGCTTTCGTCTTTCAGCAGACCCAGACTCTTTTTGTTGCTGATGATCGATCTGATCGACGCATACATCTCTTTCTTAAGTACGGGATCATCCAGTACATCACAGATATCCCGATAATGTTTGGCCAGACCGGCACTGCCGCTGATCGATGCAAGACCGTACTTGTTCTCGACAACAGTAAGATGTCCGTCTTCCACCATCAGCATATCAAAACGCATCCGACCGGCGACCTGATATTCGATATCGATCACTGAGGGATTGTTGAGCAGAAGATAATGCTGATACTGACGCTCAGGCTTGGGATGGACCGCAAACCAGCTTTCCATTTCCTTTTCGAGCAAAGGAAACATCCTGATATACTCTTCAGTTGAACTGTTATCCAGCGAAGAGATCTTCTCATAATTTGAATCATCTTTCTTGTTCAGACAGTAACGGGCATCGAATCGGAAATCATAGCCGTTCCTTTTCTGGGTGATCTTCAGTAAATTACCGCCACGGTAATAGATATTTATATATCCGCCTCTTATTTCAAGCGAAAGATCCTCTCTCCTGTTTTTAACTTCCTTCAGGAAAAAGGACAGTTCCCCATTTGTAAGATCGTTAATGAATCTTTCGTTTATTCCTCTCATCGTTATTGCAGTTTCAATAGTTTTGAAACGATCGCCAGCGTTTCCTCTAAGCTTCTGTTGTCATCTCTCAACAGTACCGGAAAACCGGAATTAAGATAACGCTGATATCTCTCTTCAGAATTGATCATGAGCAGACATTCCCTGAAATTGGCCATGGCTGCTTCCGGATCGTCTTCGTTTTTGAGCAGCTGATACAGGAACTGCTTTTCTCTGTCCGGCCGTTCAAAGAAACGGTCCACACTCGTCTTCTGATCTGTCAGCATCACCAGTACATGTTCCGGATCAGAGATCTTTTTCAGCGTCTCAATGGAGATATTGGTATCCACAAAGATCTTCCTTCCCTGTTTCTTCAGTTCTTCAAGGATCTGCAGTTCCAGTATTTCACATTCCTTTGAGACTCCATCTATCCATGCTTCATATTCATCCGGAGTACGGCGGATGAAATCGCGCCAGTCTTCCAGATCTCTGGTGTAACAGAGACAGGGAAACTGATCCTTATCCAGTTTTTCATCCATCAGCCTCTCGTGATAGTTCTCCTCACAGGTGATGCCGTCATATTTCTCTGCCAGCATCTTCACCATTGTCGATTTACCTGCATAGGCTGTTCCGATGATATAGTATATTTCGCTGTTCTTAATATCCGCCATTTATGTATACTCTCTTTTCAAAACAATTCATCTGCAGCAGATCATAAATTCAGATCGAACAATGCCGATCGACACTCGTTGATGATCCTCAGTCTGTTCCAGTTTGACAATTCCGTATCTGCTTCGGCTCTGCTTAGTATTTCTTTTATACCGTCCGCATCATCGTTCACGAAGCAGCTGTCGATACTGTTGAGTTCTTTTAAAACGGCTTCCGCATTCTTTGCGGCATCATTTGCCTCTTCTCTGAATACGGTGTAAGGACTCTCACTGTAGAAGTCGCGATATCTGTCGATCTTGTCTTCATCCAGAAGATAGTTTCTGACTTCTCTGCCGAACATCTGTTTCCTGTCCTGCAGCGTTTCCTTGTCTCTGTGCATCTCCCTCTTCGTTGCCCGGATCTTGGACTTAAGGAAGGAAGTTCCCTTGATGAATACCGCATAATCTTCGAATATGGAAGGATCATCGAAATAGAGATAGATCCAGATGCCGTCAATGATATATTTCTTGTCTCTGTGCTTTTTGGCATGATCCATGGCAAACCTGACAAAGTCGATGAAGACCTTGTCTTCATATTCTTCCTTAAGGATCTCATCCCGCTCTTGAACACCGATGTAGTATTTCGCTCCTTCGCCGGTAAAGAAACTATAGAACATATCCGAATAATCCTTCAGTTCATCCACCGTAAAATGATCCTTGGTCAAAAGCAGATCATCCAGTTCGATGTGATCGATGTCATCTCCTTCGAGAGTCCTTGCCATCATCGATTTTCCGCTTCCTGAATGTCCGAGGATAAAACAGATGTTCGTCTCGCCTGAATTGAAGCTTTCTTCCTTATAGTAAAGATCCGGTTCTGAGACCGCATACTTATCACTTGGCAGTTCCAGCTCCTCAAAGATCTCACTTTCAGCTTTCAGTCTGTCTTTCACAAGGTCATACATCTCAGGAACATTGTGACCGAGGAATTTGTTTGAGTAATAGTTGGAATAACGTTTAAGCTTTTTCGGAAGAGCTCTGTATCTGACGTAATCTCTGATGAGCTCTTTCGGGGTGCTGATATCATCGGTGATCACAGCCAGCAATGGGTCATTGAGCACCTGTTCCAGTTCTGTATATTTTTCCATGGTTCTTTCCTCCATAATTTTTGTAGTCACGATCTGCTTCGTTTCAGCAACGCCACTGATTCCACATGTGCAGTCTGCGGAAACATATCATAAGCCCGTACCAGCTCGACAGAATATTTCTTCATCAGCACTGCCAGATCCTTACCCAGTGTAGCCGGGTTGCAGGAGATATAGATGACTGTGCCGATCCTTGTCTTCAGCAGGGTCTCCAGCAGCCTTTCATCTAGACCGGTCCTTGGCGGATCGACCACCAGGACATCGATCTTCTCCTTCTTCGTGATCTTTCTTAAAGCTTCAGGGGCATCGTCACAGATGAAGTGGAGATTGTCGAAACCGTTTTGTTTCGCATTCTCCTTCGCATCATTTACAGCCTTTTCTTCCAGTTCTATCCCCCATACTTCCTTTGCCTTATTGCCAAGGAAAAGAGAGATGGCACCGATACCGCAGTAGGCTTCGACAGCCTTGCCGCAGTTTTCCGGAACAAGACTGTTCACATCCTGATAGATCCTTTCGGCCTGCAGATGATTGAGCTGGAAGAAGGCCTGTGGACTTAAGAACAGTTCGTATCCGCCGATCTTCATGGCGATCCTGTCTTTACCGTAAAGCTTCTTCAGTTTTTCCGGCATCATGTTCACCGGATTCTTTTTTGTATTGATGCCCTGGAAGATGCTGCAGAGCCCTTCGATCTTTTTCAGATCATCTATGACCTCTTCAGGAATATTATCTTTTCCGGTAATGATGACAGCCTGATATTCTTCATTTATTCCGCGGACGATCAGCTGGCGGATACCGCTTTTCTCTTTATGCCTGTAGGCCTGCAGATGATGATCGTTCATGACCCTCAGGATCTGTTTCCTGATCTTTTCGACACCTTCATCATGGATCAGACAGTCATCGATCAGGACCGGATGGTTCGTTCCGGGACGATAAAGCGCATTGACCAGTCTGCCATCATGTTCAAAGACCGGCAGGTTACACTTGTTGCGGTAATGCAGTACCTCAGGACTTGAGATCGTCCCTTCGATCTTTCTGCTGTAACCGGCATACTTGTACAGTGCTCCTTCCAGCAGTTCCTTCTTGATGTTCAGCTGTTCTTCGTAATCGACGCACATCAGGGCACAGGCACCGCAGAGGTGTTCAAAAGGACATTCCGATCTGATCCGGTGCGGACTCTTCTTCAGGATCTTTTTCAGTTTGGCACGGTAAAAAGATCCCTGATCTTCCGGTTCACATTCCACGATCTCATCTTTCAGACATCCTTCGATGAAGACCGGCTTGCGTCTGTAGAAAGCGATACCTTCACCGTTGATGCCTGTCTTTTTTATCTCCAGTCTGACCATTGCCTGCTTCCTTAATTATATCAGTCACAGTTCCTCATCTGAGTAAACTTATGTTAAAGTTTTATTATGAAGAAACTGTTATGGATAATGATAATATTGCTCTGTCTTTGTTCCTGCAGTAAACCGGAAGAGACAGTTGTTGAAGATCCGGAAATTGAAGAAACATCTCTTCTTTCAATTGAAAAGAAAGACCGGCTTCCTGATGCGGCGTGGCAGAAGGAAGTGAGCTTCCCTGATGCGATCGGTGATCCGGATGATACACTGGCGATGAATTCGATGTGCAGCTTCTACGGCTATACCGGTCAGGGTGAAATGTTCGTCAGGATAAACAAAGATCTGGATTCCTTTGACCTGTATATCAATTCGATCAGAGCTGATCTTGAAGAAACGCATGCGGGCGATATCTACCGTATCGATTTTGCGAAAACAGCGCTCAACGGCCGCAACAGCGTTCAGGTCTCCGGTATCGATCCGGCAGACATTGATGATGCGCTCACGGTATACATCCCATATCCTGTTGTCATCAGCGGTGATCTCAAGGATGAAGGATTCCATGATGAATGTTTCGATCTTATATCTGATCTGATCGAAAGTGATATAAACTACGGTTTTCCGGGTGCACAGCTGGCGATCATCAGGAACGGAAAATTCGTCTATACAAAGACCTGGGGTTATCTCAATTCCTATGATCAGTACGGCACGATCCTGAAAGATAGAAAAGAAGCCGATGATCAGACCATGTATGATCTGGCATCCGTGACCAAGATGTTTGCGGGAAACTACGCGATCCAGAAACTGGTCAGCGAAGGCAAGATCTCCGTCAACGGCAAAGCGGCTGATTATCTCGGTGACAGTTTCTATGAAGACACTCTTGATTTCGTCTACACTTTCGGAGCTGATCCCGGTCTTGAGACCATGAAAGAATGGAAAGCTTCGATCACGATCAGGGATCTGCTTCGTCATGCGGCCGGATTCCCGTCGGCACCTCGTTATTTCAACATCAATATCGATGCTGCCAGTCAGGATTACGATGAACAGTACTACAATCTCCTGTACGCCGGCAGCGATCATAATGAAAAGACCAGAGAGGCTACGGAGAAAGCCATCGGTAAGACACCGCTCCTTTATGAACCGGGAACAGATTCTCAATATTCCGATGTCGACTACATGATCCTGGCGCTCATCGCCGAAAAAGTCAGCGGCATGTCTCTTGATGAATATCTTAAGAAAAACTTCTTTGAACCGCTGGAACTGAAAAGGATCACCTTTAATCCGCTGGAGAACGGCTATCAGAAAGATGACTGTGCTGCTACCGAACTCAACGGCAACACCCGCGATGGCGTTGTCAGCTTCCCGGGTGTACGTACGGAGACGGTACAGGGTGAGGTCCATGACGAGATGGCCTGGTATTCGATGAACGGCGTCTCCGGACACGCAGGACTCTTCGCCAGTGCTGAAGATCTTGCCCGACTGGCTTCAGTCATGTTTACGGGCGGATATGGTTATGATCGCTTCTTCAGCCGCAACGTCATCGATCTGTTCACCTCACCGAATTCACCGGAATACCCCAACTCAGGACTGGGCTGGGCCAGACAGGGAGATGACAGACGTTCATGGTACTACGGTACCCAGAGCACATCGGATGTCTTCGGTCATCAGGGCTGGACCGGAACGCTGGCCATGATCGATCCGGACAGAGATATCGTCATGGTATATCTGACCAATCTGCGCAATACACCGCTCACGGATAAGGAAGAAAACGCCAACGACTTCCGCGGTCTGTGGTACACAGCCGGTACAATGGGCTTTGTCCCTCAACTGTTCTCGATCGGTCTTGATGAAGAAGGAGACATGAAGACACAGCTGCTTAGTCTGCTTGAAAGCATGGTCTATGACAGTATGAAGCTGATCCCTTCCGTAGTATCAGCTGATCATCCATCCTATGACAATGTCTTAAGCAAGATCGATGTCTACAAAAAATGGGTCGATACCTACGGTACCGATACTGATAAAGAAAAATATGAAAAACTGCTGGATCACTGGAACAGCCTGAAGGAGAACTGAACATGGATGCATTTGAAGTGATGAAAGAAAGACACAGTGTACGACAGTACACAGATAAAAGGATCGAGGAAAAGACCAGAGCGATCCTGAATGATTATATTGAGGAACTGAACACTGAAGGAAAACTGAACATCCAGATCTTCTATGATGAACCGGAATGTTTCAACTCCATGATGGCCAGGTACGGTCACTTTGAGAATGTGAACAACTACATCGCAATGGTCGGACCCAAGGAAAAAAGTCTTGATGAAAGATGCGGATACTATGGAGAGAAACTGGTCCTCAAGGCTCAGGAGCTGGGACTCAATACCTGCTGGGTAGGTCTCACTCACGGCAAGACGAAGACTGTGGTGAAAAGAGGCGAAAAAGAGACCATCATCATCTCACTGGGCTACGGCAAGACCCAGGGCGTTCCTCATCATAGTAAAGACATCCGAAAGATCGCTGATCTGAAAGATGATGATCCTGAATGGTACAGAAGAGGCATCGAAGCTGTCCTGCTGGCACCGACGGCCATAAACCAGCAGAAATTCTATTTCAGCCGTAAAGACAATATCGTCTCAGCCAGTTCCACCAGCCATGCGGCCTATACCAGGATGGATCTTGGCATCGCCAAATGTCACTTTGAACTGGGAGCCGGTAAAGAAAACTTCAGATGGAAGTAAAAACATCACCAAAGACAGAAAAAGGTCCTGCGATCATGCAGGACCTTTGTTATGTTTGAATCAGTTATATTTGCTTAAGGTATTGACTACCAGATCGACGAACTTCGGATAATCCAGTCTCATGGCAACATGAGTATTAGGCTCCTTGCCGCGGAACGGCGATCCTACCGGAGGATCGTCCCATCTCTTGGTGGAACTCAGATCGATGTCTTTCTCCGGAACAGAAGTCTGTAAGAAACGCAGATCCGTGACAGTCATGCCTCTGGTGAGTGTGCCGTTGAGCTCGATGTCGACATGGAGATAAGCTTCCGTGATGATGCTCGGATCGATGATCCAGGCTACAGCACATGGATCATGGAGATGGGCATCTCCGCCATGTGAGAAGAAATCCAGCAGTTCAGCACCGAAAGTTCCAGCCTCATTGCCGATGGCTCTGACTTTTTCGATGAACTCCGTATTTACCGGACACTGTCTGGTCAGGTTGACACCTACCATGTAGATAGGCATACCGCTGTGGAAGACCTTGTAGGCTGCTTCTGCATCGACGTAGATGTTGAACTCGGCTGCTGCCGTCCAGTTTCCGGCATAGGCACCGCCGCCCATGATATACAGACCGTCAACGCGCTTGGCGATCTCCGGTTCTCTGTTCAAGGCTGCTGCGATATTGGTCAGAGGTCCGGTCGCTGCCAGAGTGACATGATCGGTACTCATGACGGTCTCGACGATGAAGTCGACTGCATGTTTCTTTTCCGGTTTTCTTTTCGGTTCACTTACGACCGGTCCGTCCAGTCCGCTCTTGCCGTGAACATTCGGAGCGGTGATCAGTTCCGTCGTGGAAGGTCCGGCATGACCGGGATAGACAGGTACGTCTGTCCTACCGATCTTCTCCAGAACGACCAGAGCATTCCTGGTGACGTTCTCCAGATAGCCGTTACCGCCGACTGTCGTTACACCGAGAAGGTCCAGGTTCTGTGCTGCCAGCATGATGCCGAACGCATCATCATGTCCGGGGTCACAGTCTAATATCAGCTTTCTCATATTTCCTCCTTTAGCTGTTTTCACGTAAAGCTGTCGTTTCCATGAAATGTTCGATCAGCTCTTTGCTGTAATCAGGTTCTTCTTCGTCCCGGGAGATCTTGTAGCCCGAGACTGCATTGGCAAATTTCGCCGCTTCATAGATATCTTTTCCTTCCAGGATACCGGTGATGAGACCCGCATTGAAACAGTCTCCGGCACCTGTAGTGTTCTTTACTTCAACTTCATAGGACGGGAAGATCTTTTCTTCACCGTCTGATATGATCATGTATCCTTCCTTGCCCATCCGGGCTATGATCGTCCTTCCTTCTTCTTTGAAATGTCTGACACTGTCTTTCCAGTCATCACACGGACAGAAGCTGTAGAATTCATCTTTGGCTGAACCGGTCAGATATCGCACATACGGAAGTGTTTTTCTGATGGCCGACACCGCTTCAGGGTCCAGCAGCTTCAGATCATTCACTCTCGTATTGAGATCGAGAGAAGTAGGAACACCTGCTTCGTAAGCGATCCGGAACAGTTCCGGTACGCTTTCCCGGATACTGCCTTCCACCAGGAGACTCATGCCGGAAGTATGCAGCCAGGAAGCTGTTTTGATCTTCTGCAGGTCGATACGTTCAAGATCAAGATCGGTGTAGGCACGGTCTTCACGGGGGAAGCCCCAGAGATGTCGCTCGCCTTCTTCATCGATGAAGGCATACACCATGATCGTATTGAGTTCATCCCTGATGATGGTCAGACTGGTATCGATACCGTTCTTCTTCAATTGTTCAAGGATGAATCTTCCCGCATAATCATTGCCGATCGTACCCAGAAAGGCTGTCGGTACACCAAGTCTTCCAAGCATCGCCACACTGCCGCCGCAGGTCCCGCCCAGGCTCGTCCTGTAGGGGATCTGCACATCCGCAAGGATATCACTGATGTGCAGATGGACATCCATGCAGGCATCGCCGACGACGATGGCTTTATTGAACTTCTCAGGCATTACGGGCATTCTCAACGAATTTCCAGATCTTGACCGGATCTTTGACTCTGCCGGTGATGTCCCTGAGGAACTTCGGATAGGAAGTCAGCGTACAGCTGTCTACTCCGTACGGATGAGTCTGCCTGATCGCCTCAGCGACATTGTCCGGATCAAGTCCTCCGGCAATGATACACTTTACATCAGTAGATTCGATGATGCGGCGGTCGATCTCTCTGTCGTGAGTGAATCCCGTAGCTCCGATACCGATCGTGGAATCCGGATCCTTGGTATCGATGAGGAAGAAATCTGTCGTCGCTTCATAGGCTCTGATCAGTTCCAGGATCTCCGGCCACTGTTCCTCTACCGGTACGCCGGCAAAGACAGGGATCGCCTGCATGATCTTGAGATCAGGGAAATGATCGCGGATGCGCTGTACGCCTTCCGGAGAGATATCCCGGATATCACCGGAAAGATGGAAGACATCCGGTTCGAACAGACTCAAGTCATTGATGATCTCATCGACATCGGTCGCGATCGTCAGACCGACTCTGACGACATTCTCCGGTAAAGCATCGAAGAACTCCTTTGCCTGAGCACAGTTTTTCTGATTCGGAAGATGAGCGATCTCACCGAAACCGCAGCCGATATGATCGACACCGAGTGCAGCTGCGATCTGTGCATCCTTGATCGTTTCGCAGCCGTAGATCTGCGTAATTACATTTGCCATAACCGTTTCCTTTCTCTATGAAATGAACAGCGACATGATGTGACTGCATGTCCCGTTCTTCTGATAATAATCACATGTGCAGTGATAATGTCCGTTTTCTTTTGTAATAGTGCGGATACCGTGGGTCGAGTGTAAGATCACCTTATCAGGAAGATATTCATAACGCTGTCTCTCTTGAGCGTACTTCCTTGCCAAAGCGATCTTGGACAGATACTCCTCATCGTCATTACAGACATATCCGCATACTGACAGGGGCAGTTCGTCACGATCCTCCTTATTCAGGACAAAGAGTCTGACGTCTTCCCTGTTTTTGAAATCTCTGATGTATTCGATCTCGTCTTCATAACAGATCGTTGCGATAAGAGTCTTTGAACTTTCAGCCACCTGATCGAGCAGCTGTCTGAACCGCTCAGACATCACCTGCATCCTGCCGATCTCGTCGATGATGATGAAACGTGTCTTTTCGTCTTTCAGGCCTGTTTCGAATTCCTTCGCTGCCAGTCTTTCGAGACTTGTAAGATCGATCCCAAAATCTTCAACGGCCCAGGTCTTCTCCAGCTCTTTGTGAGCCAAAACGATCTTCTCGCTGCAGCTGATCCCGGCTGTTTCAAAGCCGACCCGTTCACCGTCTTTCAGGATCTCTTCAGCCAGAAGACCGCAGCATCTTAAAGATCCCAGCTGATCGATGATCTTTCTGACGGCAGTCGATTTGCCGGTATTGGGTTTGCCTGTGATAAGAGCGATCATTTCTAGTCGCTGATGACTTTGACGAAGAACTGTCTTGAACGCGGACCGTCGAATTCACAGAAGATGACGCCCTGAGACGATCCCAGCATCGCTCTTCCTTCATGGACGATCAGCGTGAGACCGGTACCGCAGATCGCACTTTTGATGTGACCTGCCGCATCGGTCGGTGTATCGAAATTATGATGGTAATCATAACGCATCGGGATCAGTTTATCCAGTTCTTCCTGGATGTCGACATGACCTCTCTTGTCCCAGAAAGAAGTGATGATGATACCGGCGGTCGTGTGATTGCAGTTGATGACGCAGATGCCTTCTTCGATGCCGCTGTTCTTTACGACGTTCTGAACATCTTTCGTCACATCGTGCATCCCTTCAAAGGTGGTCACAAGTTTGACTGTTTCCATGTATGCCATAGTATGCTTCCTTTCTAGATGATCTCGATCTTGCTGGCACGGAATCTGGCCGCATCGCCGTCGCGGCACTGCGGTTCCTCATTGTTGCGGAACGGTCTCAGACCTCTCCAGCAGCCGATATAGCCGGCAACGAAATCCATCGGGATGTGTTCCATCAGCGGATGCATCCAGACAGCCTTGGCCTTCGGAACTTTGAAGATCACGGCCTTTTCCGGGAAGAGTTTCTCATCCGCATCGGTGATGACGGCGACATGTTTCCTGACTGAGCAGGCGACTGCGATCGTTTCCAGTTCTCTGCTGAAAGCCGGTGAATCTTCGTTGGCTACAAAGAAGGTGCCGATATGATCGGTATCCCTGAGGAAATAGTTGATATGACACCAGTCTTCCGAATCATCATTGGTCGTGAGACCACCGAAAGCTTCGACCATCTTGGCCGAACCAAAGAAGGCTGTCGCATAATCCGGACCGTCACCGATGAAGTCCATGCAGTCGACCTTGTCTTCTTCCCACTGTCTGGCCAGATCGAAGGCTTTCTGTGAGAGTTCATCCATGACTTTCTCATCATAGGAATCAACGTATTCCAGCAGACCTTTCCGGCAGGCTTCCGCCTGTTCGGCAGTCAGCTGTTTCTTGGCTTTGGACATATAGAAACCGAACATCATCAGTGAGAATACTGATGAATAGTAAGATGTGACATTCGGTGCCAGATCATAAGGCGGCAGTGTCATCGGGATGACATACTGACAGTTCTGAGCCAGCTTGCCTTCCGGATTGGCGGTGAAGGCGACGGTCTTGCCGCCGTGTTCGTTCATGCGCATGGCCGCTTCATTAGGTCTGGCCGGTGATCCGGAGATCGAGATCGCACAAAGCAGATTGCGATCCAGGGTCAGCGGGTTCCAGCCGCTGTAGGTGTTCTGATATCTTGAGAACTCGATATTGCGGCAGGCCATCGTCGG
This sequence comes from Erysipelotrichaceae bacterium, assembly GCA_017432005.1. GTDB lineage: Bacteria > Bacillota_I > Bacilli_A > Erysipelotrichales > Erysipelotrichaceae > Colivicinus. The sequence continues at coordinate 12,148 of JAFRKA010000015.1, read as the reverse complement.
TGTACCCGGTACCATGCCTGTCTTGGTGGAAGTATCCGCATTCTCAAAGACCGGCTTGGTGGCTATCGCTGCACAGTAGCTGTCGCCGCATCCGGTGATGAAGACATTCCCTACGCTTTTGACTACCTCGTAAGGAACACACTTCTCAAAGAATTCAAATGTTTCATTTTCAGCGATCGTATTGATATCCCTGACGCTGTTTCTTATCTGTTCAAGAAGAGAACTGGTATAGTCTTTATGATTCATTCTGGCCTCCCTATTCTCCTGTTACACATACACAGTAGGTCCTGTTACGCGGACCGTCATATTCCGCAAGATAGATATTCTGTTTTTCTTCACGCAGCAGTTTTCCGTCTTTCACGATCAGTGACACAGACGTACCGAAGAGACTGCTCTTGATATGCGCTGCCGCATTCTCCGGACTGTCCTGGTGATAGTAATTGATCCTGGCCGGGATCAGTCTGCGCATCTCTCTGACGATGTCGTCAGTCACTTCTTTTCCGCAGCTCGTGATCTTAAGGACACCGGCTGTCGTATGAGGGACTTCAACGGTGACGATGCCGTTTATGATCCCACTTTCCTTTATCGTTTCCTTTACGGCGGAAGTGATGCACTGCAGGCTGTCTCTTCCGGTGGTGATCTCAAACTCTTTTATCAGTACCATACTTCCTCCTAAATGATGACGATCTCCGTGCCTGATTTCAGACGCTGCGTGGAGATCTCACTGCTGTAGCGCTCATCATCAGCCCTGAAAGACGGTATGCCCTTGAGGGCAGCGATATAACCGGCGACCATGTCGAACGGGATATGTTCCGTCAACGGAGCCATCCAGAAATACTTCGGTGAAGGGATCGTGAAGACTTCCATCGATTCCGGGAATTCGTTTTTATCGGTATCCGTGACGATGATACACGGACTTTCGATCTTTCTGATGGCTTCGATCGTTTCCAGCAACCTTCCGAATGAAGGTGTGCTCTTGTTGGCGATGACGACTCTGCCGATCTTTTCCGGTTCCACCAGGAAGTAGTTGATGTGGCACCAGTCTTCCGAATCATCGTAGGTCGTATAACCGCCGAAGCATTCGATGACCTTCGCCGATCCGAAGAAGGCGGTCGCATAGTCACCGTAGTCACCGATGAAGTCTTCGGCTTTCAGATCCTTCCATTTTTCGGCGATCGCAAAAGCTCTTTCTTCAAACTCGTCGTTCTTCTTCTGGCATTCACCGACAAACGATAACAGTTCAGCGTGCATATCATCATATTCCAGCGGTGTGATCGTGTTCCTGACTCGGCCTATCCTCAAGGCGATCAGAAACAGTGCCAGCATCGAAGCGTTGTAGGTCGTGGCACCCGGCTGATACTCGCCGTCTGCCGGAAGTCCCACATCGATACAGTAGCGGCAGTTCTCGGCCAGAGGAGATTCAGGATTATTGGTGATGGCGATCGTGTTGGCTCCGTATTTGCTGCAGCGTTTCGCACATTCGACGACTCTGGCAGCAGTGCCGGAATATGAAATAAGGATCACAAGCGGAGTATTCGGTGAATAACCGAGATTCTTCTTGCTCAAGATCCTGGAAAGTTCAATGGCTCTGATGACGTTCGTTTCAATCCCGGTGATGCTTTCAAAAGCCGGTTTGGCTGCGATCCCCGCCATCCAGCTGTCACCGCAGCCGGAGATGAAGATCTTCTGGGCATCCCAGATCTCTTTCACAGGCAGTCTGTCTGCCTGTGGCAAAACATTTTTATATACTATATCTACATACTCCTGCAGGCGTCTGGCCTGTCTGAGGAGTGAATTCTCAAATTCATTTCTGTTCATTACTGTGTGTTTCCTTTCAGTTTTTCACAGATCTCTTCTGAAGTCTTCAGCATCTCTTCCCTGATGTTGTCACTCATATCGAGGAAAGGACCGTACTGTCTGACATTGTAAGATGCCACAACATTGCCGATGACGCAGGTCATCAGCGGGTCATAGCCTTCGCACCACGCCCAGAGCACCGCACCGGTCGAAGAGTTGCCGCAGCCGGTCGGATCGACTTCCAGCTCCTTGGCGACAGTCGAGATCATCGGAACATAGTATTCTTTATTATCGGCGATCATATAGGCACCGTCGATACCGACACGATAATAGACAGGGATCTCCAGTGCTTTGAGCAGCGGAATGATCTCTTCATCTGTCTCTTTTTCAAAAATGATCGAACATTCATTACGGTTGATCGAAAGGATATCGATAGAGCGCAGGTAGTGTTTCATACCTTCGATACCGCCCTTCAGATAGGCTTCATGAGCGATCTCAACGCTCGTAGCCGGGATCTCCCACATGATCTTGCAGCCGTTCTTCTTGTGTTCGATCAACAGTTCACTGTTTTCATCAGTCAGAGCCTGACTGGTATAAAGGCCTTTCGCCTCATCGATGAATGAGACGAAATCCACCAGTTTCAGGCTCTGCTTTTTTAATTCTTCAGGATCTTCCTCACCGAGGAAGACCAGACCTGATTTGCGCATTTCGGCGAGCTGTTCATCAGTATACTTCTTGCCATAGATGGAATACTCGATGTAGCTTCCGTCCGGGAAATACTTCAGATCGTTGTACATCGTCTTTTCCAGTCTGACGAAAAGACCGTCCCTGGAACAGCCGTTCTTATCGAACCAGGCACCATAAAAGTCATCGAAGTCTTTGCCTACCGACGACAGAAAGAGACAGTCGTCCGTACACATCCGCAATGCCGTATATGCATAGAAGCCTCCTCCTCCCATGATATTTTCCTTAACTCTTCCGTCTAAGAACAATAACCTGTTAGTGATCGTTGCACCTTCTGCAATATATTTCATAATTGGACCTTTCTTCGATGACTTGTTTTAAGTCAATAATAATTCAAACTATTCGGCTTCAGCCTTCTGTTTCTTATCTTTCTTCTTATCCTCCTTGGCTTTACCACCCATCTTCTCCTTGCGCATCTCAGCACTGCCGGTGATACAAAGACCGACGATGGTGACGATGTAAGGGATCATGTTGGCAAACTGATAAGTGAACTGCAGCATCTGCAGCTGGTTGGCGATGACCTGTGACACGCCAAACATCAGAGCATAGACCAGACCCAGTAAAGGTCTGCCCAGTGCCAGGTTGGAAGCAGCGATACCGATGAAGCCACGGCCGGCAACCATGCCCTTGGTGAAGAATGACAGATAGGACATTGACATGAACTCACCGGCAAATCCGGCAAAGATACCGGAAATGACGAAGGAGATCATTCTGGTCTTTCTGACATCGATACCCAGAGAAGCAGCTGATTCCGGGTTACGGCCTACGGATCTGATCCTCAGTCCCAATGTAGACTTATAGACGATGAAGTGAGCGACGAACACTGACAGGATCGCGATATAAGTGACTAAGCTGTGACCGCTCAGGATCGTACCGATGACCGGGATCTTCTCGATGATCGGAATATTGATGGTCGGATAGCTGTAGGATACGACCGTACTTGAGTCTGCCTTTCTGCCGATCAGGGCAAAGAGCAGGAAGACTGTGAAGTAGTTGACGAAGTTGTTCATCGCGATACCCAGCAGCGTATCGTAAGTATCCAGATAGATATTGAAGTAACCGTAGATCAGAGCGATCGCAACTGAACCGATCAGACCGATGATTACACCGCCAATCAGCGAATTCGTATAGGATGTGCCAAGTGTACCGACCAGAGCCGAGAACAGCATCATACCTTCATAGGTGATAGTCTGAACGTTGGCCTGTTTACCGATACAGGCAGCCATCGCACACAGGATCAGCGGCGTGGAAACACGGATGACGGTATTCAGGAAGTTTGCGCTGAAGATCAGCGGCAATAACTGAGATATTAAGTTCATGCCTGTACCTCCTTAGGTCCTTCACTGTCTCCTGCGGCCTTCTCCTCTTCCCGCTGCAGCTCGGCATTATGCTTGGCATTGGCGACGATGGCCTTCTTCTCGGACTTCGACAGTAAGCCTTTCGCAGCGATCATGATGATGACGACCTGCTGAACGACGTTGACGATCTCGACCGGGATATTGGAAGTCATGTTCAGAACATCGGCAGATGTACGGATATAAGCCAGGAAGGCTGCACCCGGAATACAGAAGAGCGGGTTGTTGCCTGCCAGGATGGCGATCATGATACCGTCCCAGCCGTAGCCGGTCGGGTTATCCCATTCCATCCTTCGATAGTAACCGTTGACTTCGGAAGTTGCACCGATACCGCAGAAGATAGCAGCGATGATCGAACCGACAACGATGATCTTACCGACATTGATGCCGGAGAATCTGGCGAAATCAGGGTTCTGACCGACAGTTCTGGCTTCATAACCGAAAGTGGTCTTATAGATGATGAACCAGGCGACTATACAGCACAGGATACCGATCACGATACCGAAGTGGACTTTCTGTCCTCCGGCATTCCAGATGATCGGCAGCTTTGCGGTCGAAGCGATGACCTTGGTCGCCTCCTTGGAGTAACCCTTGTCTCTCATCGGACCGGTGATCAGATAGTTGCCTAAAGATATAAGGATATAGTTCAGCATCAGTGAACAGACGACGATATTGGCGTTGAACTTCAGTTCCAGTACCGCCGGGATGATCAGCACAGCGATAGCTCCCAGACATCCCGCAATTGCCGCGGCAATGAAATGCAGCGGAGCAGGCAGAAAGTTTTCCAGAACACTGATACTTGCGGATGAGAAGGCTGCCATATAGAAAGCGCCTTCGACCGCCAGGTTGGCAGTATTGGCTGAGAACAGCACACAGACTGCCAGCGAAGTGAACAGGATCGGACACATCTTGATCAGCAGCTGGGCAAAACGGCTCTTGGAAGTGAGCGGCGCGATCATGAATGTGACGATATCTGTCAATGGCTGTTTACTGGTGATGAAGATCAGCAGGAAACAGAAAAGGATGGAGATAGTGACCGCCAGAACAGTACGGATGATGGTAAACCGCTGTTCGATCTTGGTGGTCGATACATACTCTTTGTTTTTAGCCATATCAGCTTACCTCCTTTTCATGCATTACTGCGGCAATTTCTTCATCGGACATCCTCTTGACACCCAGCATATATTCGCCCAGGACGTTCGGTGTGACACCGTCCAGTTTTTCGAAATAAGCACTGATCTGTCCGTCATACATGACGATGATGCTGTCAGAGACGTTGATCAGTTCGTTAAGGTCAGCGGAGAACAGCAGGACTGCGGCGTTCTCTTTGTCCCTGAGGTCGACGATCTTGCGTCTGATCAGATCGGTAGCACCGACGTCGATACCTCTGGTCGGATGGCTGGCTACCAGCAGACGCGGCGTTGAAGAGAATTCTCTGGCCGCAACGACCTTCTGGACATTACCGCCGGAAAGTGTCTTGACCGGAGCTTCCGGACCGTCACACTTGACGACGAATTCCTTGATGAGTTCCTTGGTCTTTTCCGTGATCTGCTTGGCATTGAGAATACCGCGCTTTGAATAAGGCTCGTTGAAATAACGGTCAGCCATGACGTTCTCTTCGATCGACTGATTCTTGGAAGCACCGTAGATCGAACGGTCCTCATGGACCATGGAAACACCCATGGCTCTGATCTTGTCGATACCCTTGCCTTCGATCGACTTACCGTCGATCGTGATCGTACCCTTCTGTAACGGGAACAGACCGCAGATCGTATCGGACAGTTCGCTCTGGCCGTTGCCTTCAACACCGGCAACACCGAGGATCTCGCCTTCACGTACATCGAACGATAATCCGTTTATCGTCTTAACACCATATTTATCGACATGTTCCAAGTTTCTGACTTTAAGAACAGATTTTCCAATTTTAGGTTCGTCTTTTTCGATCTCCAGATCGACATCTCTGCCGACCATCATACGGGAGATATCGGAGATCTCAACATCTTCGATATTGGCCTCACCGGTGACTCTGCCGAGTCTCAGGACCGTGATACAGTCACAGATCTGTTTAACTTCCTGAAGCTTGTGGCTGATAAAGACGATCGTAAAGCCCTGTTTCTTCAGGTTGATCAGCTGGACAAACAGCTCTTCGGTCTCCTGCGGCGTAAGGACAGCTGTCGGCTCATCGAGGATCAGGACCTTGACACCACGAAGCAGGACCTTCAGGATCTCAACTCTCTGTCTGTAACCGACTGAAAGGTCTTTGATCAGAGCGTTAGGATCGACCGGCAGGTTGTACTTGGCGGCTGTCTCCTTCGTCATCTCGATCGCTTTCTTCTTGTCGAAAACGATACCTTTCGAAGGTTCTGCACCCAGGACCATGTTTTCGGCGACGGACAGTGTGTCTACCAGCATGAAGTGCTGGTGCACCATACCGATACCGAGTTCCAGCGCATGCGTCGGGTCAGTGATCTGTACTTCCTTGCCTTCAAAAAGAATACGGCCTTCTTCCGGTCTCTCATGTCCGAACAGGACCTTCATCAGTGTCGTCTTACCGGCACCGTTCTCACCGACCAGGCCGTGGATCTCTCCACGTTTCAGTTCCAGATTTACGCCCTTGTTGGCGATAAAACCGTTACTGTAGATTTTGGTGATGTTCTCCATCTTGAGGATCACATCGTTGTTTTGGTTTGTCATGTTTTCTGTCATATTCTTTCTCCGAATACGTTAAATAAAAACAAGATAGCCAGTTGACCTGGCTATCTTGCACAATAAAATCTTAGCTTGATTAGTTAGCTGAAGGTGAAGCTTTTGCCTTTTCTTCTGCTATATATTCAGGAGTAGCACCTACAGCAGTACCAACTTCGATTTCGCCCTTTAACAGCTTCTGAACAACTTCTTCGTAAGCTGCGTAAACTTCAGGCATACCTTCCTTAACGACCGTGTTGAAGCCTTCGGTCTCAACCATCTCTAAGTAGCCGGATTCGAAATCAAATGAGTTGTTTGAACCCCAGACGATAGTGCCATCATAGATAGTCTTCAGACCATCATAAATAGCCTTACCGAACTGTTTAACAGCTGAAGATACAGTGTATTCTGCCTGTTCAGGATGGCTCATCTTGAGCTGTCCGTAGTGGTCAGTATCAACACCGAACGCATACTTCTGATCTTCGTAAGCAGCCTGACATACACCGAATGAAGCCGGAGCGCAAACACCGAAGCTTACATCAGCGCCGTTGACATACTGGTCATGAGCGAGGTCATGAGCCTTGCCTGAGTCTTCCCAGTTACCTACATAAGAGTATAATACTTCAACTTCCGGATCGATGTAATGAGCACCCTGGATGTAACCGATGAGGAAGTCATCGATAGCAGTGATCATACCACCACCAACGAAACCGATCTTCTTGTCTTCGTTAGCCAGACCTAAGCCTGATTCAGTAATTAAAGCACCAAGAGCGCCGGCTGCGAAAGCCAGAGTATTCTGCTTGCAGAGGTAAGCAGAAACATTGTTCTTGATTTCAGGATATGAATCGAAATCGATCGTGCAGTCGAATACCAGGAACTTGATGTCTGGGAAGTCCTGAGCAGCCTGCTCAACGTATTCTTCCAGGTTCCAGTAACCGGTAACTACTACATCGTACTTGCCTGATGAGCACAGTTCAGCGAGCTGAGAAGCGATGTGAGTGTCATCGTAGTTCAGTTCGAATGTTTCAACAGTAGAGCCTGTTTCATCACAGAACTGTTTGATACCTTCGTAAACGAGGTCTTCACATGATAAGCTACCTAAAGTCTGAGAAACGAACTGAAGGATTCTGATTGGCTTACCGGTGAGGTCACCTGTTGGCTCTGGTTCAGGTTCCGGTTCAGTCTTGCCACCACAAGCTGTCAGGGATACGACCATGAGAACAGCCAGCAGCAGAGCTAAAAGTTTTTTCATATTTTCTCCTTTTTTACGATCATAAACATTTCTTGTCACAATGCCTAGGACCGTCCCTTTCTTAATTGCCTTTAAGCAAGATCTGGAAGCGTTTTTCATGTTTTGCATGATAGCGCTTTCACAATGTGTCAAAAAAATAAGCCTTTTTCAGGTCGGTTTCCGGGATGACAAGACTCCCTTCCGCCTTCCTGCTGAACACCGCTCTGAAGCCGTGAACAGATGACTTCTATCAACACTTTACCGACAGCAGCTAAAGGCTTAAACAGTGCTGCCGGATCTATCAGCCGGATCTATCGGCTGTCTAACTGTGAGACCACAGTTGAGACCATTATTCGGGTACCGGTATCACCAGTCTCCCTGTACTCATATTACTGATTTCATTTTATCACAAGAATTTCACAAAACAACCCAGTCTCCGTCATTTAATGACACATTTTTGCATAAAAAAGACAGGCTTGTATAACCTGTCTTTTACTAAAACGTTTAAGTTTATTCTTTGCCTGCTTTCAGAGCTCTCTGACCGATGTCATGACGGTAATACTGATTGTCGAAATGGACCTTATCGACAACCTTGTAGGCGTTGGCGATCGCCTCTTCCAGTGTCTTGCCGATACCGGAACAGCCTAATACTCTACCGCCGTTGGTCAGCAGTTTTCCGTCTTCCAGTTTGGCTCCGGCCACGAACACCATGTTTGAAACTTCATCAGCGATCGTGATCTCATAGCCCTTCTCGTAATGCTCAGGATAACCGTCAGAAGCCATGATGACGCATGCTGCATAGCCGTCCATGAATTTAACTTCGGTCTCTTCCAGTGTACCGTTGGTCGTAGCCTGCATGATCGTCAGCAGATCGCTCTCCAGCAATGGCAGCACGACCTGAGTCTCCGGATCACCGAAACGGCTGTTGTATTCAACGACCTTCGGTCCGTCCTTTGTCAGCATCAGTCCGAAATACAGACAGCCCTTGAAGGTCCTGCCTTCGGCATTGAGCGCATTGATGGTCGGAAGGAAGATCTTCTCCATGCAGGTATCGGCAACTTCTTTCGTATAGTAAGGATTCGGAGCGATCGTACCCATACCGCCGGTATTGAGACCTTCGTCATTGTCGTGAGCTCTCTTGTGGTCCATAGATGAGACCATCGGCTTGACGACCTTGCCGTCAGTGAATGACAGGACAGTGATCTCCGGTCCTTCCATGAATTCCTCGATGACGATCTGATTGCCTGAAGCACCGAACTGCTTGTCCAGCATGATCGATCTGACCGCATCCGCAGCTTCCTCACGGCTCATGGCGATGATGACACCTTTGCCTAAAGCCAGTCCGTCAGCCTTGACGACTGTCGGGATCGGACAGGTCTTGACATATTCCAGAGCTTTCTCTGCATCATCGAACGTCTCATAGGCAGCTGTCGGGATACCGTACTTCTTCATCAGGTTCTTTGAGAAGACTTTACTGCCCTCTACGATCGCGGCATTCGCTCTAGGACCGAAAGCCGGGATTCCTTCCTTCTCCAGGGCATCGACGGCTCCCAGTACCAGTGGATCATCCGGTGCTACGACCACATAATCCATGGCATTCTCTTTACAGAACTTTACGATACCTTCGATATCCTTGGCGCCGATATTCACGCAGGTCGCATCAGCAGCTATGCCGCCGTTTCCCGGTAAGGCATAGATCTCACTGACCTGTGGATTTTCCTTGATCTTTTTGATGATGGCATGCTCGCGTCCGCCGCTGCCGATTACTGCAATCTTCATTTCTCTCTCCTTTTCTTCTTTATTCTTTTGTTACATCACCATTATAGCTTATGCTTCACGTCTTTGTGATATACTGAACGCGGAAAAAGAAGGAAAATATCATGATCAGAGAAATAGTGACTTACGACATCAACAGAAAAGACAATCCGCCCGTTCTGACCGAAAAGACCAGACAGGTCACGGATTTCAAGGCTCAGGAGACCATCGACTGCGTCAACGATCTCAACGACACGCTCGATGAGCTGATCAGAAACGAAGGAAACAAGCGCGGAGCCATCGGACTTTCAGCCACCCAGATCGGTGTCGATCTGGCCATCAGTGCTGTCACCCTGGGTGATAAAAGATACATGTTCATCAACCCAAAGCTGGAAGAAGAAAACGGCAACTCACGCCTGTTCAGGATCGGCTGCTTCTCGCTGTACAAATACCGGGCCATGGTCCGCTACAACGACGATGTCGTGATCAGCTATTATGATCCGGAAGGAAATAAACAGAAACTGGAACTGAAAGGTGACCGTTCCTGTGTCGTTCAGCACGAGATGGATCACTTAGTAGGTGATCTTCTGTTTGAGAGACTGGAACACAAGAAGGAAGATCTCTTCATCCCGCGTGAATCTTTATACAAGGACGGTAAGGTACCGTTAAGAAATCACGGACCTCTCTTTGAACTGCGAAGAAGAATGGGCATGCAGAAAGTACAGAGCACACCTGTCTTCTACAGCTCTCTGTTCAATGACTATACCGATTACCGTGCCTATGTGAAAAAAGCAGCTGAAGAAAGAAAAGAGCTGCTGGATATGATCGTTGAACACACGCCGGATAAGGGAAAGATCCTGGAAGCCGGCAACGGCACCGGAGCACTCTCTGTCTGTCTTTCTTCAAAAGGCTATGAAGTCACATCTTTACAGAGCGATGAAGATATGAAAGATCTTGCCGTCAGGATCAATGAGCAGAATGAAACATCCGTAAGATACGGTATCGCCCAGATCGACGAGTTGCCTTATGAGGAAAAAACATTCGATACGATCTTCTCTTATGAAGTCCTGGAGACTCTGGATGATGAAACACTGCTCAAAGCCTTAAAAGAAGGACTTCGTACAGCGGATAAGTATATTTTCATGGTCCCGACTATCAGGATCATCTCCAACGGTCTGAAAGGAAATGAACGTCTGCGCTCAGCTAACAGCTGGAAGGATCTGCTGACAAAACACGGATTCACGATCATCGAAGAAAAGATCACCGCTGATGGTGGAAACGTCATCTTCGTCATCAGATAAAACTCAAAGGCAGCAATTGCTGCCTTTTTATTCTTCTTCTTCAAACGGTTTCTCGAAGATGAGATCATCTGTTTCTTCTTCATCTGTCTCATCGTCTTCATCGATCTCCTCATCGCAGTCCATGTAAGTCTGGACCTTGGACGGCTCTTTTCTGGCCTTCTTCGTCTTTGAGGATCCTGCCAGTTTCCGCAGTTCTTCAGCTGTTTCGCTATCCATCTCAAACAGCGCTTCAGCCTTTTCCAATGGAACAGAGATATCCTGAAAATTGGTAAAGGTCACTTTCAGATCATACTTGTCGTGACCCGTGATCATCCCGGTAATACCTGTCGCTTTTGCTTTGACCGTTTTTCCTTTTAAACTCATATACTGATCGCCTTTTATACTTTACATGATATTAATCCGTCTTCCATCCGTCAATAATCCTTTAATTTTTCCGATATTTCATGAAATAATAAAAACAGTAAGGCGGATGAATTATGAATACATTTCAATATGAGTGGCTTTTAAGGATCGTCGCATCGATGGTATTTGCGACCATCATCGGATATGAAAGACACCGTAGCTACAAGGAAGCCGGTGTCCGTACCCATGTCCTGGTTGCATTGTCTACCTGCCTGCTGATGATCATCTCCAAATACGGATTTGCCGATTCGGAAAGGGTCGATGCTTCGCGTATCGCCGCCGGAGCCGTTTCCGGTATCTCGTTCCTGGGAGCAGGGATCATCTTCGAACGCCGCGGCAAGATCGAAGGTCTGACGACAGCTGCCGGAGTCATGGCTACCGGTGCCATCGGCATGTGCTTCGGTGCAGGCATGTATCTGCTGGGGATCTGCTCCAGTGTCCTGACTTTCTTCATCATCCTGATCTCGCCGATCTTCAACTACAATCAGCCGCGCAATGTCATGAAGATCTCGGTACACATGAAAGCTGACGGCATACCTGACAAGATCGATGAGTGTCTGGCCAAGATGCATTACTATCACACCGAGAACCACCTGCGTTCAGACGGTGAAGGCGGCTGGTATCTGGAGACAGAGATCGCGACCCATTATCCGATCGTTCCGGCAGACGTAATCAGTCGACTGGAAAAGATCGATTCGGTGATCGATGTAAAGATCAAGTAAAAAGAAGTTCGATTTTGAAGTGAACCCCTAAAGTTGGACCGACGAAAGGAGGTTCACTTTTCATTTGTGAAGTACAGTAAGGAATTCAAGCTTGAATGTGTAAAGAAGTATAAGAACGGAGAATATATAGAAGATCCGCCAGGTGTCGTACACAAG